>NZ_WVUD01000001.1 GCF_009856865.1 Solidesulfovibrio aerotolerans
ATGAAGACCGTAGACTCGATCAGCTCAAATTGATGTAGCGGTTGCCGCCTTCAGGCGGCTCCAGTTCTCACCGCTTTGAGCGGTTAACTGCCTTGCATGCCCCCGGCTTTGCCGGGGGTAGCTGACTTATCAATTTACAATAGGGCTCTTTCTGCTGCAGAAATTAAAACATATTTCACTACTACCCGAACAGAATACTGTAAGGGTTCGCATTCCAAGGAGACAATCTGCAAGGCAAGTCCTTAGCAAATTTAACCATGAGTTGGCTATGAACCCAAAGATGTAATTTCATCAAAGTCTTTCAAGGTGCCCTAGTGAAGGATTTATAGGGCATCACTAGTGGTTCAGGCGTGTCTACCCAGCAAATCGATTTCGGAAATATCAGCCTTTCCCTGCCTTTGCGCCTCCCGAAAAACAGCACAACGAAGCGTTGTCCGTATTCGGGCGGCGCTTTTTCTATTTATTGATAGATAAAAATGCATGTTTAGATAAATATTTGAATATATAATGATCTAACTTTGGTTGAATTGCAATTCACAGGAAACAGTGTATGGAGCAATTTATAGCTATTCGCCCACTTGAATGGGTTTTCAGTTCAACCCAGTGCGTGGAGACGAGGTGTGTCTGCGGTGGATGGTTGCATCGTTCGCGTTGTAGTGCGAAAATACTTGCATCATGCCGCTCTTGGTTCCGGGGGAAGTAGCGTCCTCTTTGCTATTTTTGGAATAACCGTTCTTGCTTCCCTGGCCGCCTCCATCGCCCGCATGTCTCCCAGTGCCGCCCAGACCAAACTGGCCGGTGTCAATGAAACCCGCGCCTACTACATGGCCCTTTCCGGCCTCAATGTCTGGTCTGCAGGCACAACCGGAACCTACTCCTTGGCCGACGGTTCCTTCACACTGTCCCAAACCGGCCCGGACGCCTCAGGCTACTACACAGTCACATCCCTTGGCTGCGTCGATCCAGGCAAGGCCAGCGAGGCCAACCACACGATCAGCGCACGGCGCAAATCCGCAAAGCCCATCACGTTTGAAGACAATATCGACGATTTCATTCTGCCGAAAGTCGGCGAAACGACCAACAACGCCCGATCCATACTGGTGTTTGACCGCGATCTGACCGATGCGCCGCCCGGCGTTTCCCAAAGCGACTGGGCCACCTTGTGGGCCACGAATGTGGATCGCTATGCCGGCGGATGGATGCGGTTCGGCAGCGGATTGGGCGATTCCACCGGTGCGATTTGGTATGGCGGCGATTATGGTCTCTGCCCGCAGGGCGTGTGCCCGGACGGGGCGTGCAAAGACGGCGCATGCAATCTGGGACAAGGGCTGCGCGCCTATTTCCGCTTTGCGTTTTCCGATTACGACGCCAGTGCGGACTCCACGCGCTGCGCCGACGGTTTCACCTTTGCCGTGGTCACAGCGGCCAACGATCCAGCCACGGCCTGCGGCGGTCCGGCCTCAGGATCGCGGGGCGAATACCTCGGCTATGCCGGGCCGGGGCCGGCAGGCGTTGGCATAGCGCCGCCAAAGATCGCCGTGGAAGTGGACATCTACCCCAACACCGGAAACGGGAAGCCGAGCGAGGCGAACAGCCGGGCCGATGCCAGCAACGCCAATCACGTGGCGGTGCTGTATTGGGGCGGTAACGCCAACTCCTACGACGACAACACCCATAGCGCAGGCAATAAGCCCGGCAATCCTGGTAAAAACAGCAGCGGCTACTACGAGATGCCCAAAACGGCTGTTGGTGCCAACGGACTGGAAGACGGACTACTCCATGCCTTGCGGCTGGAGATCCACCGAACAAGTGCCGGCGTTTACCGGGTAAAGACGTGGATCGATCCCCAAGGCCTGGGCAACAGCGATGTGACTGCCGATTATGCCGCCGAGCCCCCCCAGCTCGACCACAGCGCCACCTTGTCCGAGGCCGATCATGCCGGCCTAAAGACCATACGCTTCGGCTGGACCGAAGGCACCGGCGGCCAGACCCAGACCGTGGCCGTAGCCAACTTCTCGCTGGATTTCAGGCACTGACCGGCGGTTGCCAAAATCCGTGCATCCAAGCACAATCGCCCCATGCCAAGCGTCCGTCTCGCCCTCGCCCTCGCTCTCGCCCTGCTGCTCGCTGTGCCGCCGGTTGCGGCCATGGCTGGCGAGCCTATCTATCAATACCGCGACGCCAAGGGCAGCCTCCATCTAAGCAATCGAAAGCTCGACCAGAATTTTCAGCCCTACGACTACATGCGCCTGCCGGCGGGTACGGATCAGGGCAAGATCGTGCCCTTTATCCGCTACTACTGCCGCCGCCACGGCGTGGACCCCGCCCTGGTGCGGGCCATGGTGGAAGTGGAGTCGGGCTTTGCCGTGCGGGCCGTATCGCCCAAGGGCGCGGCCGGTCTCATGCAGATCATGCCCGGCACCGGCCGCGATCTGGGGCTGGCCGACGCCTTCGACGGCGCCAACAACCTTGAAGCCGGCATCCGCTACATGCGCGCCCTGCTCGATGCCTACGGTGATGTGCGTCTGGCCCTGGCCGCCTACAACGCCGGTCCCGGCCGGGTGAAAAAAGGCGGCACGGTACCCGATATCCCCGAAACCCGCGCCTATGTGGACAAGGTGCTGGCCCGCACGGGCGGGCGCTGAGCCTGGGCCGCGCAAGAACTGTTTCGGATGCGGTCGGCCGGCGGTTTCCTTTTGGCCGCATTGCGCGTATGGCTGGGCGCATATGCCAGTACACCATGCCCGGCCACCGGTTGGGCTTAAGGAGCCGATATGAACGGTCACGGTTTGGGCGGTTTTTGGCGCAATAACGGTCTGCGGTCCGGGCGGCGCTGGCTCGCCGGTTGCCTGCTCCTGCTGGCCCTGGTGCCCGGGGCGGCCCTGGCCCAGAAGGGCGGAGCCATGACCTTCGGCGTCTTGTTGCCGCTGACCGGCTCCCTGGCCGAGTCCGGCAAGACATCCAAGATCGCCCTGGATCTGGCCCAGGCCGACATCAACGCCTATCTGGCCGCCGGCGGCCAGAGCGGCCAGGTCACCTTCCAGATCGAGAATACCGGCAGCAGCCCCGAGCAGGCTGCGGAAAAGCTCAAAGCCCTGGCCGGGCGCGGCGTGCGCGTGGTCCTTGGCCCCTTTTCCGATGACGAAGCCGAGGCCTGTCTGGAATTTGCCGAGAAGAACAACATCGTGCTCATAAGCCAGGGCAGTTCCGGGCCGTTTTTGTCCAAAAAGGGCGATAATCTCTTTCGCCTGTCACCGTCCGACACCTACCAGGCCGAGGCGGTGACCGGGCTGATGCGCCAGGAAGGGGTGACGGCCATCGTGCCTTTGTGGCGCGGCGACCGGTTTGGCGACGACATGGTGGTGCATGTCAAGGCACGTTTCAAGCAGCTTGGCGGCGAAGCCCTGCCCGGTAGCCGCTACGCCCCGGATCGCAAGGATTTCAGCCCCATCCTCGACGATCTGGCCAAGCAGTTGGCGCAAGCCGGGCGCAGCGGCAAATCCCCCAAGGCGGCCGTCTATTTTGCCGGCGGCGAAGAGATCGTGCCCATCTTGAAAGCCGCGGCCAAGCGCCCCGAGCTGGTCGGCGTGGGCTGGTACGGCTCAAGCGGCACGGCCATGCTCGACGCCATTGCCAAAGACCCCGAAAGTGCAGCGGCGGCGTTAAAGACCCGGCTGATCAGCCCGCGCTACGGCGAAGGCGGGGCCAATGTGTACGGGCTGCTCGAAAAGCGCATCCAGGATAAGGCTGATATGTTTGTCGATACCCAGAGTGTGGTGGCGTATGACGCGGCCTGGGCAGCGTTTTTTACGGCCCAGGCCGCGGGCGGGGCCACGGATTTCGCCCGGTTCAAGCAGGCGTTCGTTGCGACCTGCGAGCGCATGTACGGGGTGACGGGCTGGCTGGCCCTGAATGAGCACGGCGACCGGCGCGAGGACTGGGATTTTGATTTCTGGGTGCTGCGCAGCGAAACCGGCAAGTATTTTTGGGAAAAGGCAGCCCGCTACCAGTTCGAGCCGGGCACGGCCAAGGAATTGTTTCTCAGCTCCGGCAAGTCGAAATAGCCGGCCACGCGCCGCAGGCCAAGTGACGACGGCCCGCCCCGGGAGACTGGGGCGGGCCGTTTGCCGTCCTACCCCGCTGCGTCCAGCTCCAGCGGCAGGCTCACGTAAACGGCCGTGCCCTGGCCGAGTTGGCTGTCCAGGCAGATGGAGCCGCCCATAAGCCCCACCAGGCGGCGGGCGATGGCCAGACCCAGGCCCAGGCCGCCGAAACGGCGGCTTGAGGAACCGTCCTCCTGGGTGAACGGCTCGAAAATATACTCCAGCTTGGCATCCGACACCCCTATGCCCGTGTCCGAGATGATGGCCAGAAGCTGCCAGACCGGACCGGCTGCGGTCAGGTGCGGCTGCCCGCCCAGATACAGCCGGGCTTCGCCGTCCAGGGTAAACCGCACGGCATTGCCGAGCAGATTGCCAAGCGCTTGCCCCAGCCGCTCGGCATCGCCCAGCAGCGCGGCCGGCAGCCGGGGCGACAGGTCCACGACCAGGGCCACGTCTTTGGCCCGGGCCGCTGCGGCAAAACGGCTGGCCACCTCCCGGGCCAACAGCCCCGGGGCAAACGACTGGCGGCGCAGAAACACCCGGTCGGCTTCGAGGCTGGCGTAATCGAGCATGGCGGCGATGACGTCGAGCATGGACTGGCCGGAGGCCAGGGCTTGGCCCACCCCGGACTGGGTTTGGCCGGGCAGGGGCAGGCTTTGGACGTGCTCGAGCATGCCGAGCATGATGTTGAGCGGCGTGCGCAGTTCGTGGGAGAGTACGGCCAGAAATTCGGTCTTGGCCCGGCTGACGGCCTCGGCGGCCTTGCGCGCCCGGACAAGCGCTTCGGCCCGTTGCCGTTCGGAGATGTCCATGGCCAGACAGACCACGCCCGCATCAGCTTCGTGGGGGCCGCGCAGCAGAGCCAGCGACAGCAGCACCGCCGTGCGGCGGCCGTCCTTGCCGTAGAGCGTCTTTTCCATCCCCGTCATGCCGCCGTCGGCCAGCAGATGCTGGATGGGAGGGGATTCCAGCAGTTCGCCGAGCGGATCATTCGGGGCAAAAAAACGCGTCGCCGGCTGCCCCAGAATGGCAACCTCGTCGTAGCCCAGCATGGCGCAGCCGGCCCGGTTGCAAAGGCTCACCCGGCCGTGGTGGTCCACCACCCACACCGCCTCGTTGACGTTGGCCAGGATGCGCTCCAGGGATTCCTTGGCCCGGGTCAGGCCCTGGCGGGAAAAAGCCAACCCGGTGGTCATGGCGTTAAAGGCCACGGCCAGATCGCGGGTTTCCTGCGGTCCGGTGGTGGGGGCGCGTACGGTCAGATCGCCGCCGGTCACAGCCCGGGCCGCATCCGCCAGCCGGGCCAGGGGGCGGACCACGCCGCGCGCCCAGACCAGGGCGCTTAACAACGCGACAAAGGCCGCTCCCGCAGCCACAGCCAAGGCCCAGCGCCGCAGCCGGGCCATCTCGGCGTCAATGGCCAAAGCGCGCGGCTGCACCACCAGCACCGACAGGCCGTGCAGCCCCACCGGGGCGGTGGCAATAAGACTTGGCACGCCGCCAAAGGCGATGTCCAGAAGCTGGGGGGAACCCGTGGCCAGGGCGTTTGCAAGGCGCGGTGCATCCACTGGCCCAAGCGGCGTGTCGGTGGGGGAGGCCGGCGACAGCAGCAGGCCCTTGGCGTCGGCCAGCACGGCAAAGCCGCCGTGTTCCAGGTGCAGGTTCGTGATCGGTCTGGCGATTGCCGCAACAGGCAAGGCCACGCGAAAAACCCCCAGCAACCGGCCAAATGGACTTTGGCGGGCCAGGGCCATGATAAGGCGGGGGGGGGCGCTCGCGTCCGGGGATGGCTCTAAATCGGAAACGACCGTCTCGGGTTGGGCCAGGGCTGCCGCCACGAGGGGATCGGGCCGCACGGAGACGGGGTGGTCGGTGTAGTTTGAACCGCTGCCGGCGTATTCCTGGACACCTTCGGGATTGATGTAGGCCAGGGCGGCAAAGGTGTCGCTGTAGCGGTCGAAAAGCGCCTGGAAGAGGTGGTAGTCGTGGTTGCGGCCGAATTGCTCCAACGCCGGGCTGGCAGCCATCTGGCGCAGCCGGTCTTCGCCCTGGGCGGCGGTCATGGCGGTTTCCCGGGCCAGACTGTCGGCCAAAAGCCTCAGAATCTCAAGCTCTTTGCGTTCCAGAATGTCGGCGGCCAGTTGGAACATGCCGCCGCCAAGGACCAGGGTCAAAAGGACCACCAGGACCAACTGGCCCGCGTACACCTGGGTTTTGATGGAACGAGACATCAGGGTGCGCGCGGTTGCGGGGTGGGGAAGCAGCCCTGGCGCAGCAGCAGGGCCTGGGCCTGGGGAGTGGCCAGGAATTGCAGGAACCGGGCGACGTCCGGGGCCAGGGGGGGCTTGCCGACCAGGGCCAGGGGGATGGTCAGCGGATAGTCTGCCTGCCCGGGTTGTTGCCCGGGGATTGGGCGCGCGCCGTCAAAAGCCAGGGGAACAAGGGCGGTCCCGGCCATGGCCGACAGGGAAAAATAGCCTATGGCTCCGGGGTTTTCGGCGGTCAGGGCCACGGCCTCGGGGGTGGTATAGGCCACGGCCTGGCCGCGACAGCCCTCGGCTGCAAAGCCGGGGATGGCGGCGTTTAAAAGCTCCCGGCTCGTTTCCGGGGTTTCCCGGCAGACCCGGGCAATGGGCAGATCGGGACCGCCGAGTTCGGACCAGTTTTTGATTTTTCCCGAAAACAGGGCCAGGGTCTGGTCCGTTGTCAGGCCGGTGACGCCGGTCACGGACGGATGGACGGCAAAGACCACGGGTACCCTGGCGAAAACGATTTCCGTGAGCCCGGCGGCGCGTTCGTCTTCCCGCAGGGGCCGGACTGTGCGGGCCAGCTGGGCCTGGCCGGAGACAAGGGCCCGGATGCCGGCCGTTGTGCCGACGGATTCCGGCACATCCACCCGGATGCCCGGATTATCCCGCGTAAAGGCCTGGGCCAGCAGGCGCAGCAGTTCCTGGCTGTCCCCGGTGCCGGCCACGACAAGGGGTGCGGCCGCTTCGCCTTCTCCAGCCGCCAGCAGTCGGGCCGGCAGCAAGAGAACGACGAGCAGGATGACGCCAAGTGTCTGTCGTCTCCACAGGCCTGGGTGCATGGTATGCTCCGGGTCAGGTGCGGTGCGGTGTTTGGCCGAGTGCCGTGCAGATGGTCGCCAGCAGCCACCAGATGGCGGCTGTGGCGAGCAGGGTGAACACGACAATGCGGACCCGCTCGGTGGTCAAACTGAGCAACGCCTGGTCATGGCGGGCCTCGATGGCGGCAACATCAAAGCGCGGGCCGAAACGGGCCGTGAAATCGTTGACCAGCAAGTGGTACGGACCTTGCCAGTCGTCGTCGCTGACCGCAACCGTTGGCAAAAAAGTCTTGTCCACGGCGTTGGCCAGCAGCAAGGCCGTGCGGTACCGCTCTTCGGCCAGTCTGGCCGGGGTGGGCCAGTCTCTGGCGGCGGCGGCCACCGCCACCAGGAGCCAGGCGAGGGCAAGGGCCAGCCCCAGCCGGGTGCGCGAGGAAACGGGGGTCATCGCCGCCGTCTTCGGCTTTTGCGTTTGGGCGCAGGCGCGGCCTCTTGGGTCTGCCCGCCTTCGATCAGATTGAGATCCACGGCCAGCCGGCCAAGATCCACGCCGGACAGTTCCACATCCACGGGCTGGCCCAGCCGCAGCCGCCGGCCGGTGCGTTCGCCGAGCAACTCGTGGCGCTCGGGAATGAACTGGTAATAGTCGTCGGACAGGCTGGATAAGCGTACCATGCCCTCGGCCATGACCTCTTTAAGCTCCACCCAGAAGCCGAAATCGGCGATGGAGCCGATGACGCCGGTGAAGTTGCGGCCCACCTTGTCGGACAAAAAGAGCACCGTGACGCGTTTTAGGATTTCGCGTTCGGCTTCCATGGCCACCCGTTCGCGGCGGCTGATGTGCTCGGCCACCTTGGGCAGTTTGGCCACGAGCTTTTGCGAGGCCGGTTTGCCGGCGATGGCGGTTTTCATGGAGCGGTGGACCACCAGATCGGCGTAGCGGCGAATGGGCGAGGTGAAGTGGCAGTAGCAGGTGGAGGCCAGGCCAAAGTGCCCGTCGTTTTTGGGGGAATAGGAGGCCTGCATCATGGTGCGAAGCGCCATCCGGCTGACCAAAAAGTCGATGTCCGAACCGGCCGCGTCGCGAAGGACGGCAGCCAGATCGCTGGCGCCAGGGGTGGCCGGCAGTTTCGTGGCCATGTCGGTGGTGCCGAGCAGCTTGAAAAAGCCCTCCAGCTTGGCCGGGTCCGGTTCGGGGTGGACGCGGTAGAGCACCGGGGCCTCGCGTTCGGTGAGGAAGCGGGCCACGGCCTCGTTGGCCGCGATCATGAATTCCTCAACGATCTGGTGGCCGAAATGCCGGGACTTGGGTCGTATGTCCTCGGCTTCGCCCTGGAGATTAAAAAGGATTTCCGGCTCGGGCAGATCGAAGTCGAGATTGCCCCGGTCGGAGCGTACGGCATTGATGGCCCGGGCCAGACTCTCGGCCGTCTCCAGCATGGGCAGCACGGCCGTGACATTGGCCCGCTCGGCCTCCTCCTTGAGGATGACCGCCCGGTTGACCTGGGAATAGGTCAGCCGCGCCTTGCTCTCGATAACGGCGGTGTAGAAATCCGTGCGCCCTGGCACGCCCTTGGCCGTGAAGTCGATTTCGGCCACCATGGCCAGACGCGGCACATGGGGATTTAAGCTGCACAGGCCGTTGGAGATACGCTCGGGCAGCATGGGCTCCACGGATTGGGGGAAGTAATACGAGTTGCCGCGCTCAAGGGCTTCCTTGTCCAGTTCGCTGCCTTCGGGCACGTAGTGGGACACGTCGGCAATGGCCACCCACAGGGTGTAGGCCGGGCCGCGCTTTTTGACGTAAATGGCGTCGTCAAAATCCCTGGCTTTGACCCCGTCGATGGTGACGAAATCGAGGTGGCGCAGATCCTTGCGGCCGGCGAAATCAGCCTCGCCCGGCTGATCCGGCAAGGCTTCGGCCTCGCGCAGCACCTTGGGGGCAAAGGGGCCGGGGATTAAATGGTTGAGCTTGACGAGGCGCTCCTGCACGGACACGTCGCCCTGGGCGCCGAGCAGTGCAAGGCCCCGGCCGGAATAGAGCTTGTATTCAAGCTTTTCATCAATTTCGACGTTTAAGATGTCCTCGGCCTGGGGCACGGGATCGCTTTCGGTGGGCGGCAGATAGTCCACCATAAAGCTCATGGTGTGGCGCGGGTCTGTTGGGCGGCACAGGAACAGATCGGCGGTCATGCGTTTGACCACCCGGCAGGGCAGGGTGGTGACGCCGCGTTCGATGACGCGGGCCACGCGGCCTTCGTGATTTTTGTCCTTGCGTTCCCGGGTGACGGCGGCAACGACCCGGTCGCCGTGCCAGGCATCGCCGATATCCTTGGGATGAATGAAGATATCTTTGCGGCGTTTGTCTTCGGGCAAAACATAGCCCACGCCCGAGCGGCTTATTTCCAGCACCCCGGTGACCAGGCGCATGCTTTCCACGAGACCAAATCCCCGGCGGACCCGGATGATCTTGCCGGCTTCCTGGAGATCGTCGAGAATGGCGAGCAGTTCGTGCATCTTGGCGCGCGGCGCGCCAAGATGATGCAAGACGTCTTTTTCGGCCAGCGGTTTGCCGCTTTCGCGGAAAACCCGCACCACGGCGGCGGCATCAATGCCTTCAGCCGGGGTCTTTTTGGGGCGGGACTTCTTGGCTGCGTCAGTCGTGTCGCTATCCGTACCCGGTCCGGTTTTGGCCCGGGATCTTCTTTTTCTGGCTGTCATGAAACCTCCAGCGCAATGCGCTTCCAACCATGTACCCTCCTGGCGGCCGGCGCACAAGTCCGACGGCCCATTGCCGCCGTATTTGGAGCATGCTACCCGGGTGTTTGTTCGCCACAGGAGGGGACATGGACCAGTTTGCCTGTCGGTTGTTGGGGGAGATTCGTTATCCCGAGGACTATGCTTTTGAGCGTGTGGCGGCTCTTGAGGCCGAAACCGGGCCGGCGTTGGAAGAGGCGTTGGCCGCTTTGGGCGTTTCCCGGCTGGAAGTTGCGCCCGGGCCGGAGTCACTGCGCTTTGAGGTTTTTTGCGATGCCTGTTCGCCCGAAGAGGGGTCTTCGGTGTGCGAGGCGCTTATGCCGCTGGCCGGCGACGGTCCGCTGGGGCGGCTGGTGGTGCTGCGTTCAGCCGATGAGCCGATGTCGGTGTTTTATTTTTGCGGCGAAAATTTGGACGAAGTGACGGTGGAGCAGCCGAGCTGCGGTATTATGGATGCGGACGGGACGGACGATGCGGACGGAGCGGACACGGCGGACGCAGAGACCTAGCCGGCGACACTACGCGGCAGCTTGACCACAACGGTTGTCCCCGCTTCCGGTGAGGAGAACACTTCAAGAGAACCATGCTGGGCCAGAGTCATAAGCCGAGCGCTGTAGACGCCAAGCCCGGTGCCGCCAATCTTGCCGTGGGTGACATATTTTTGGAACAACTTTGGAAGGATATGCTGTGGGATAGGCATTGTGTTCGTGATGTGAATCTCAATAAGGTCTTTTGCGTAAAAATTGATTTTGATGGATTCCTCTTCGGTCGCGGCCTCGGCAGCATTTTTGGCAATATTCATGAGTGTGTTGTAACAGAGCAGGTGATCGCCCGTGACCAGAAGGAGGTCGCCGAGATGCAAGGTGCGATCTTCGTACGTCATGGCGAATGTCGGCTTTGTTTTTTTTGAGAGCGTAATATCCTGGACAACTTGTTTTGCTATGGTGATGATGTCAACAGGAACAGGGATGAGCTTGTACGTGTTCATTTCCATATGGAAAATGTCTTTGGAAAAATCTATTTGGCGCAACATCTGCTCGCCGGCGTTTGCTATGTAGTTTAAGCTTTTTTGCTGCTCAGGCGAGAGGTTGCCGTCGGCAGAAATGATGCCGGGTAAATTCACGATGGCATTGAGGTTTGACTTCAAATCGTGCTGCATGATGCGGATAACGTCTTCGCGTAAATATTCGAGTGCTTTTCGAGATGAGATATCTTGAATTGTCCAGATGAATCCGGAATCTTTGCTGTTGGGATTGAGCAGTTTCCCGGACAGGTGGCCCCAGAAGGGGTCGCCTGTCTTGGTGGCAAACGGGCATTCCAGGCTGATTATTTCCGAACCGCTTGGCTTGGGAAGTTTTTGCTGTTCCGAAATACAGCTGTTGGCGCTCGTTACAAGAAACGATTCAATTTCGTTATAAACAATGTCTTGTGCTGTGTATCCGAGTAGAGAGGCCAGACGGGTGTTGTGTCTGTAAATTTTTCCACTCTCATCCACAAGGGCAATGCCGACAGAGCTGTTATTAAAGACGTTCTCAAATTCACAGATTTTTTCTTCAAGCATTTTCTCTCGTAAGAGAAGATTCTTATTGGATTTGTCAAGTGTTTTTTTCTGCTTCTGTATGGTTGTATGCGCTTCCTTTATGGATTCACCCATCTTGTCGCTGATGCGGACAAGCCGCTGCAGGGAGAGGTAGAGTTTTTCATATTCATCGGCAAGCCGTTGATACTCTGTCGGCCAGTCCGTGTCCTTTGGATTCGCCTGGACCTCTTGAGCGTGTGCAACGACTTGCTTCTCCTGCCAATATGCGTCAAAATCCATGCCTGCCCCTCTCTTGCTCGCGTTGTTGCGCGAAGTTATCGCGTGGGCGTGTCCTTGCCCGGTAACGCATAACAACAATTGCCGAACACGACTAGTCAGCCACAGCGCCCAGCCAGCCCGGCAGATGATGGCGCGCCGTTGCTAATTGCGCGTCCAGCGCCCGGCAGCCCGGCACATGCCGCTCCAACAGATCCCAGAAGCGCTTGGAGTGGTTGAGCTCCACCGTGTGGCACAATTCATGGTAGAGGACCAGCCGGCACAGCTCCCAGGGCAAAAAGGCCAGGGTGAAATTGAGGCTGATGCGTCCCCGCAGGGTGCAGCTTCCCCAGCGGGTGCGCTGGGCCCGGATGGTCAGGCCGGTAAAGCCCAGCCCGGATTCCCGGCTGACCTCGCCAAGCGCCTGGCGCAACAGAGCGCCGCCCCGGTCGCGGCAAAAGGCCGCCAACACCCCGGCCACCGCGCGTGGCTGCTCCACCGCCCCGGTCACCGCCACTTCCCCCGGCCCCCGCAGCGTCAGCCGGCAGCCGTCAAGCTCCCGGGCGGCATAGGACACGCCCCATTCCCGGCCAAAAGCCGTCAGCACCAGCCGCGTCGGGCGCACGAACTCCCGGGCCGGCCGGGCGGCCAGACCCTCGGCCGCGAGTCTGCCAACGGCAGCCGCGATCCAGTCCCGCCGGTTGGATACCGCCGCGAGCAGGGTCTTGACGCTGACACCGGCCGGAGCCACCACTTCCAGCCCCCGGCCCGGCCGCAGCCGCAGCACCACATTTTTGGCCCGGGAACTGACCCGCACCGTCACCGGCAGCTCCAGGGGCAGCTCCTTGGCCAGCAAAGCAGCGGTTTCCAGCGGGTCGAACACCGCTTTTTGCCGGGCCAGGGCTCTCTTGGCCGTGTCGCACCCCTGTTCGGGGCTTGTTTTCGCCTGCATCAACGTCTACCCTCCGCAGGGCCGGTTAATCGGCCGACGCACCGGCCGTCAAGCCGGTCAGGGGAGCCAGCCGCCATGCGTGTTTTGATCAAGCGTTTTCCCGCCTATGCCTTGCTTTTGGCCCTTTTGCTGTCCTTTGGCTGCGCCAAACCGCCGCCGCCGGCCCCGCCCGTTGCGCCCGTCCCCACGGGACCGGGTGAAGTCGAGGATATCCGCGTCCTGCCCCAGGATCTCAATGCCTATCTGCGCCCGGACACCGCCGACCGGCCACTGGTCCCCAAAGAACAGACGACGCTGCGTATGGAAGGGTTCCTGCAGGAGTGGCTCAAGCCCTGGAATCTGACCAGGCCCGGACCCCAGCGCCGGGATGTGGAAAAAATCTTTCAGGCCTATGAGAAGAACCCGGGGTTCGGCCCGCGAAACGTCCGACATGAGCCGGGTTCGGCGGCAGCGCTGTTGGCCGGAGCCGATTTGCGCACCTTCCCCAACGCCATGCGCAGGGCCATAACCATTAAAAACACCAGCCAGCGCGGCATGCCAACCACTGAACCGCGCTTTCTCGATCCCAATAAGCCCGGCGAAGGCTATCCCTTTGATTATCTGCAGCACACATCGCTGCCGCCGGGCACGCCGCTCCTGGTCATCCACGCCAGCCGGGACGGCTCGTGGCTGTATACCGAATCCAGCCTGACCCATGGCTGGGTGCCGGCCGCCGACGTGGCCTCTGTGGACGACGCCGTTATCCGCGAATTTTCCACCCCGCGTCTGGCGGCGGTTGTCCGCGACAATGTGCCCGTGGCTGAAATCGGTCAGGGCGTGGACATCGGCGCGGTTTTTCCCCTGGCCGGGCCGCCGGATTCCGGGGGGGTGACGGTGTCGGTGCCGGTGCGCGGCGCGTCGGGTCTGGCCGAGCTGCGCCGGGTGCGGCTGCCGGCCGGCACGGCTGTTGCCATGCCCATGCCCATGACGCCGCGAAACGTGGCCACCGTCGGCAATGTGATGCTGCGCCAGCCCTACGGCTGGGGCGGCCTTGACGACCGGCGCGACTGCTCGGCCCTCACCCATGATCTCTACGTGCCATTTGGCTTCTATCTGCCCCGCAACTCGGCCAGCCAGGCGGCCTATGGCGGTTCCGTGCCCCTTGGCGATATGCCCGGGGACCAGAAGGAGGCCGCCGTCATCAGCCAGGGCGTGCCTTTTGCCACCCTGGTCTGGATGCAGGGCCACATCATGGTCTATGTGGGCCAGTACAAGGGGCGGCCGGTGGTTTTTCACAACATGTGGGGATTTCGGACCTTTGGCGAAAACGGGCGTGACGGCCGGTTGGTCATTGGCCGGGCCGTTATTACAACGCTTCGGGCCGGCGAGGAAGTGCCGGCCGTGGGGCCAAGCCACATCCTGCTCAACCGGGTGCGTTCGCTCTCGATTTTAAGCAGACCCTACTGACCCTGACGTCGCGCGCGACGGCAGGAAGCGGAGAACAGCATGCGCAATCTTTTCGCCTGGGCCAGTGTTTGTGTGACCGGCGGCGCTTTTGGCGCTTTTGCCAACAGCGTGTTTTTGTGGATGGCCGGGGCTTACGGCTGGACAGCGGCTCTGGGCGTGACCCTGGCCCCGGAGTGGACCCGGCCGTGGCTCTACCAGCGGCTCGTCTGGGGCGGGTTGTGGGGGCTGGCTTTTATGCCGCGTTTCATGCCCAATTCCATTTTTTGGCGGGGGCTTCTCGTGAGTCTGGGGCCGACGCTGGTCCAGTTGCTCATTGTGTTCCCCAACCAGTTGGACAAAGGGTATCTCGGTCTTGATCTGGGCAACCTGACGCCGCTGGTGGTCGTTCTCGCCAACGCCGTCTGGGGCTGGGCCGCCGCCGTGTGGATTCTCATGGCTGACGAAGACCGCCACATGTATAGCCGGCGATTGCGCTAGAGCGGCCGGCTGGCGTGTGGGGGAGGTCTGCTTGGGGCCTGAAAACTCGTCGGCTGGGGCGTGGGAAGCAGGAGCGCCGTGTTGCCCCTGTGGACAGAGTGGCAGAAACCGTGAGCCGTCTTTTTTGCCCGGCTTGGAGCGATGACCAGAATCCGTCATGACGTACTCGATGGACACCAGAACGATCATCCTGCTGTTGGCTATTGGCTCGTTCCTCTTTTTTTTGTTGCTGCTGCTTGACCAGTTCCGCAAAGCACCCGCGCAACGCATTCCCTACTGGGCCGGCGCGAAATTTCTCCAGGCCGTCGGCTCCCTCATTCTCTTTGTGCGAGGACCAACGCCCGAGTTCGCGACCATTGCCAGCGCCAACACCCTGCTGCTGCTCGGCTGCGCCTACGAAGCCTGGGCGGTCTGCTATCTGGTCGGCTACCGGGTTGGCCGGCGGGTCCATGTGCCCGTGGCCCTGGCCATCGTCGCCGTGTGTCTGGCGACCTTTTGCCTGGCACCGCCCAACCGGGCCCAAGTGGTATTTGCCGTCCATACTGTTTTTTACGCCCTGCCGGCCGTGGTCCTGCTGCGGCAAAACCGGGCCGGCTCCCTGTTGCGCTGGGTGTTGGGGGCGAGCTATCTGCTGGTGTCCCTGCTGTTTCTGGCCCAAGTCCTGTGGCTGGCCGTTGACGTGGCCCAGAGCTGGCAACGCTTCGGCGCGATCATCTATGCCGTCATGGTGCCCTCGATTTACGGTATCCTGATCGTGAGCGGCTTTAGCATGCTGCTTCTAGCCAAGGACAAAAGCGACAGCGAGCTGGAGGCGGCCCAGGCATCGTTGCGCAACAAGGACGAGCAGTACCGCCGCAAGCTGGAACGGCTCAATAAGACCGATGATCTGACCGGCATTGCCAACAGACGGCATTTCGACGCGGTGCTGGCCCGGGAATATGCCCGCCATACGCGGTCTGGCGAGGTGCTGTCGCTGATTCTCGCCGATGTCGACCATTTCAAGGCTTTTAACGACTGCTACGGTCACGTGGCCGGGGACGAGTGCCTGCGCCGCATCGGTGGCCTACTGGCCGCCAACGCCTCCCGGGCCACTGATCTGGCGGCCCGCTACGGCGGCGAGGAATTCGCCTGCATCCTGCCCATGACTGACCTTAACGGGGCCTGCGCCATAGCGGAACAGATCCGCCGGGCCTTTGAGGCCCTGGCCATTCCCCATAAGGGATCAAGTACGGCAGGCGTTGTCACCGCGAGCTTTGGCGTCGCCACGATGCGCTGCACCAAGGACCGGACCTTTTCTGAAGTAGTGGCGGCGGCGGACAAGCTCTTGTATGCAGCCAAATCCTCTGGCCGCAATTGCGTGCAGTGCCAGGCGGTCAAGGACTAGTGCAGCGTTCACTAAAAAACATTTATGTTTTTTAGTGAATAAGAATAATAAATGCAGAGTGTTGACGCCAGGTAAGCCATGACAGCAATTGCCGAACGCGACACGAGACGCCAGGGCAGGCAAGCTTGGCCGGGTTGGCGTGGCGCATACGGCCCGGCACCCCGATTGAGGGAGGTTTTCTCCCCTACCCCTTGCCCTTGATAATCGCCTTGGCCGGAATAAGCCCGGTGGTGGCGGCCGAGACGATGTTGCCGGCCACGCCCGGACCGTCGCCGGCCACGTACATGCCGGCAATGGCCGTCTCCAGATCAGACGTGGTGTCGATCTGGGTGGCGAAGAATTTGATCTCCGGTGCGTAGAGCAGCGTCTCGTCGTTGGCCACGCCCGGCACAACGGCGTTTAACTGTTCCAGCCCGTCCACCAGATTGGCCACGATGCGCTCGGGCAGGGCCATGGCGATGTCTCCGCAGGTGACCGAGGTCAGCGTCGGCTCGACGCTGCCCCGGCGGATGCGGCTCCAGGTGCTGCGCCGGCCGCGTTTGAGATCGCCAAACCGTTGCAGGATGGGGCTGCCGCCGCCGATCATGGTGGCCAGCCGGCCGATGGCTTCGCCGTAGGCCTGATTGTCGGAGACCGGGTCGTTTAAAACGACTTTGGAGAGAAAGGCGAAGTTGGAGCTGTCGGATTTGGCGTCCATGTAGGCGTGGCCGTTGACGCACACGAAATCCTGGTAGTTCTCAAGAGCCACAAAGCCGCCCTGATTGGTGCAAAACGTCCGTGTCTGGTCGTCGTATTTGCGCGTGCGCACGAAAAAGGTCGGATCATAGATGACGTCGGTCAGATCAGCCAGAATCTCGTTGTGGACCTCCACGCGCACCCCCACCTCGATGCCGCGCTGGCTATACGGCAGGCCGTGGCGTCGGGCGAGCTGCCCCATCCACTCCGCACCCACCCGGCCCGGGGCCAGGATCACGGCCGGGGCCTCATAATCGGCCTGGTCGGTGGTCACGCCGGTGACGCGCCCGTTGGCAACGATAACATCGCCAACGGTTTCGCCGGTGCGTATCGTCACGCCGCGCGCGGCAAGCCCCTTAGCCATGGCCGCGATATGGTCGGGCAGATGGTCGCTGCCCAGGTGTTTTTGGCGGATGAGGAGCAATTCGATGCCGAGCTTGCGGGCTTCCTTGCGGATGGCCCGGGCCTTGTCCATGTCCGTGGGATAGACCGGACCGTCCATGCCAAGGGCCGTGAAGATGGCCTCGGTTTCATCGATAAGGGCTGCGGCCTGGGACAGGGGCATGAACTGGGTCAGATCGGTCTTGCCGAGCTTGGGGATGAAATTGAGTTTGCCATCGGAAAAAAGCCCGGCCCCGCCGATGCCCGAAAGGATGTTGCACGGCGAGCATTTGATGCAGTCGGTGCGGCCCTTTATGGGGCAGCGGCGTTTGCCCGGGGCCTTGCCTTTTTCGAGCAATAAAACGGACAGGTCGCTGTGCAGGCTCAGCCAATAGGCGGCGAACAGGCCGGCCGGACCGCCGCCGACGATGATGACGTCGAAACTGGTGCGCGCTTTGTGGGTCACGGGGAACCTCCGCAAAAAGCCCCGCACGCTGGCGGGGCATAGTTACGACATACCCGGAGGGCGGGGTGTCTGGCAAGGAGCCGTGCCGCCCGCCTTGCCCCGGTAGCGTCGCCAGCCCCTTTGCCGCCAACCGCCAACCGCCCGGCCTCGCGCCTTTGCTGGAGCCTTGGTCCAGGGAGCGGGGCTGGGGGAGCAACGCGCCACAGGGCGGCGATCCACAAACGGTGCCGGCTGGCGATGGGCTATCGATTTTTTGTGGAAGAGGCGAAGCGTCCCGGCCGGTGCATGGGGGGGATGATCCGGGAAGGCGCAGGCCCTGGCGGGGCAAAGGGTTTGGCCGAACGGCGCAGGGCCGGGAGCAGGCCGCCGTGCTCGGCGCGCAGTAGCAGCAGGCAAGGCACAAGGAGCAGCGGCGGCAGGGCCAGCAGGCAGAGCAGGACGTCATAGCCAAGCAGCGCCGCCCACAACCGGCCGGGCAGGCCGTCCTGGAGCAGGGCGGCGGCCCCGGGCGTCCACCCCTCGGGAACGAGGCCGTAGAGCCGGGTGTCGGGCCAGGCACCGAACCAGAGCCGGGTGGCGAGTTTGAAAAGGGCGGTTAAAAACGAGCCGCCGACCCAGATGACGACCAGACAGGCCGCCAGGAAGGCGGCGGAGCGGCGCAGAGGCGTTGTTTGTGCCATGGTCTGTCCCTGATCGCGCCTTGGCGCGATCAGGGGTCGAGATGCAAGGAAGATGCCGCGTGGCGTTAGGAGGTCGAAAGGGGCGGGTCGCCAGAGGCTGCTTGGGGCGTCAGGTCCTGGCCCAAAACAGCCGTGAAGGTGAAGACCGAGCCAACGTCTGGTTCGCTTGCAACGGTGATGGCCCCGCCCATGCGTTCGACCAGCCGGCGCGTGATGGCCAGCCCCAGGCCCGTGCCGCCAAAACGGCGGGTATAGGAGCCGTCGGCCTGGGTAAAGGCCTCAAAGATGCGCCGGGTGTCCTCGGGCCGGATGCCGATGCCGGTGTCGCTGACGGTGAAGACGAGTTCCAGCTCGGTGGGGGCGTCGGGCAGGTCGCGGCCGCGGCGCACGCCGACGACAATGCCGCCGCGGGCGGTGAATTTGACGGCATTGCCGACCAGATTGGCCAGCACCTGGTGCAGCCGGTCCGCGTCGCCAAGCAGCGCGTCAGGCACGTCGGCGTCCACCTCCACGGCCAGCCCCAGACCTTTCTCCCGGGCCTGGGCTCCCGGGTTGGTCTCGATAAAGGTCAGCAACGCGCGCAGGCTCAAGGGAGCACAGCGCAGTTCCAGGTGGTCGGCCTCAATGGTCGCAAATTCGAGGATACCGTTGATAAGTGAGAGCAAGGAAGCGGAAGAATCCATGATGTCGGCTAGATAGCTTTGCTGGGTGGGGTCAAGTTCGGTCGCGGCCAGCACTTGGGCCATGCCCATGATGCCGTTCATGGGGGTGCGGATTTCGTGGCTCATGTTGGCCAGGAATTCCGATTTGGCCTGGCTGGCCGCTTCGGCCGCCTCTTTGGCCACGGCCATGGCCGCCTCGGCTTCGCGCCGCTCGCCCACTTCGCGGATGAGTTCCTGGTTCATGCGGTTCAGTGTCCGGGTGCGTTCCCGCACCATGACTTCCAGGCGCTCATTGACGCTTTCGAGGTCCTGGCGGGCCAGCACCCGGTCGGTGATGTCCTCGGCAATGCCGGCCACCCGGTAGACGAGGCCGCTTTCGTCGGCCACGGGAAAAATGCGGGCCTGGACCCAGCGCTGGCTGCCGTCGGGACGCTGCAGCCGGTATTCCGGGAACGCCCCGGGCGCGATGGTCCGGCCGGCCAGGGCGGCGATGTAGTCAAACACCTGGGGACGGTCTTCGGGGTGCACGCCGTCGATCCAGGACAGGGGGGCTTCATAGAGGCTTTTGGTGGAGCGGCCCCAGAGGCGCTCGTAGGCCGGGCTGATGTAAAAAATGCGTTTGAAGTCCGTGGAGCCAAGCCAGAATACCTCGCCGATGGTCTCGGCCAGTTGGCGGAATTTTTTCTCGCTTTTGCGCAGGGTCCGTTCGGCCATCTTGCGCTCGGAGATGTCGCGCGTAACGGCAATGACCCGTCCCGGCCGGCCGGTCTCCATGGCCCGCAGGTTGACCTCCACCCAGAACAGCCGTCCGTTTTTGTCCCGGGCCAGCCACTCGAAGAGTTGGGGCTGGCCACTGGCGGCTTGCCGCAGCCTGTCCATGATTTCGGTTGCGCCGTAGGGCGGATAGCCGGCGCTGAGCTGGCCGGCGGTCAGGCTGCGCAAGGCCTCTCTGGGATAGCCGTACAGGGAGACGGTCTGGTCGTTGGCGTCCAGAAACGCGCCGGTGGCAGCGTCCTGGATGATGATGGCGTCGCTGGCGGCATTGAAAATGGCGCGGTAATCGGCCTGGGTGTCGCGCAGGCACTCCCAGGCGGCCTGGATGCCGGAGTTGTCGCGGCCGCAGCCAAGGACGGTGGCCCCGTTGCCATCCGGCCCGGCCAGGGGTGTAAAGAGCCAGCTCAGGCGTCGGTGGCCGCCCGTGGCAACCAGGGCGTCGAGATCGATCTGGCCGGGCCGGGGGGCGCTGTCGCCGGCAAGGCAGGCGTGAAACGCCGCCCGCCCCTGCTCCCGGTTGGCTGCGGCCAGGGTCTGCCCGAAAAAATCCTGGTCGAGCATCTCCTGGCGCGTGCGCCCCAGAAAGGCCAACCCCCGCTCGTTTATGGCGGCAACCCGGCCGGCGGCAGTCAGCACAACGACCACGTCGCCAGCCGACTCCAGCAGGGCGTCCCGCAGGCGATCGGCGTCGGGGGTGACTTCAGTCGTTGGCGGGGGCTGTTGTTGCGTCATGGCGTTCTGTGCTTTTTCACGGGAGGCGATAACACTCAAACAGCTTATGGCCTTTGGCCGCCCGGGGCAAGTGTCAGACTGTGCGGTGTCAGCCTGACAGTAGGAGGGCTGCGGCGGGCTTGCCCGGCTGGGCCGGCAGCGTTATGAACACGCAGCCGGCGGTGGGGCGCACGGTCGCAGCGGCCGATACCGTCTGAAACGCAGAGGCAAGTTTTGTGCAAAAAACGGGAAATTGGATCAAAATGCACCGCAACTTCACGAATCGAACCGAAGGCATGATTGCAGTTGTCGCGGGCAGCAGTCTTTGTTGTACCTCCTTCTCGTATTTGAAGTTGACAAGTCCTTTGGAAAATTTCTAGCATAGCGTCTATCTGGCGACTGGATCAGCCGATGAAACGTCCATTGCGGTGTTTTCGACGGGTGTTTATCGGTGTGTCTGACGCCGGGAAAAAGGAGCCGTCATGGAAACAATGACCTATCAGGAAATGCAGCGCGTACTGATGGACGAGCTGCGTCTTATGCACTATCCTATCGCCATCAAATACTTTTTTGATCAGGCTGAATTGGATGCCTTTAAGGCCAAGGCGGAGTATTACCAGTCGGCCAAGGCCCTGACCTTTTGCCAGGCCGAGCTCGGGGCGCGCATGGAAGGCCTGACCGTGCTCATGGGCCGGGAGCAGCTTGGCTGCGGCAACGCCAAGTGCGTTTTTGGCTGGAAGGAAATCGACGCCGCCGAGATCAAGGGGCATCTGAAGTACGTGCGCGATCTGGAGCAGGCCGAGCGGTTTGTGCGCAGCAAGCCGCGTCTGGCCGGCGAACTGCTGGCTGTTGCCGTTTCGCCCCTGGCCGAGACTGTTTACCCGCCCGACGTGGTGCATTTTTACTGCGACAACATGCAGGCCTACCATCTGGTGGTGGACTGGATGTCCGCCCTGGACCACCATCCCCTTCGCCCCAACATGACGATGAATTCGGCGGCCTGCGGTGGCAACGTCCAGTGCTTTAACACCGGCGAAGCCAACGTGTTTCTGGCCTGCAGCGGCAGCTACAACGCCGGCAAGACCGAGCGCGGCGAAATAAACGTGGCCATTCCCGGGGCCGACATCGGCAAAGTGGTGGCCCGTCTGGCCGAGCGCAAGGCTGCCACCGGCGGCGCGTCGGTGACGCGCTCGGGCGAGCCCTTCCCCGGGGCCGACATCTGCAAGAACTGTCCGCTGATCGTTTTCAAAAAGGGCAATGCCGCCGATACCAACGCCGCCTCCTGATCCGGGCTGGCCACAGGCAACGTACAAAAAGCGGTCCTTCGGGGCCGCTTTTTTTGCGTTGCGTGGGCAGGGGCGGGGCGGCGGGCTGTCAGTCCGGCCCGTCTTGACGTGACGTGACGCGGCCGGGGGCGTCGGAGCCGGTCCGGCCGGGCCGTTCAGACGGCGGTGCGGATAATCGCCCCAAGTCCGGTGTCGAGAAAGTGGGTGGAAAAAAGCGCGGGCGTGTTGTCCGGGACATTGGAACCCATGTCCGGGGCCTGACGCTGGGCGGCGAAATGGCTGGCCGCCAGGGAGGCCACCAGATCCGCCGAGGAGGTCAGATCGAAGCGGGTGAGGAATTGGGCGCGTTCCCACATGCGGTCGGATATGGCCATGTCCGCTCCCTGGGCTGCTGCTTGGATATAAAAATAGTGCGCCGGCCGCCGCTCGGCAAGGGATTTTCGGATATTTCGGCGAAATGGGCAGCAGGGCTGTGGGCGGCCAGCCGGGCAAGGCCGGGCAAATGCCCGGAAAGCGGCCAGCCAGGCGCATTGGCACGCTTCTGGCTTTCTCCCGGCGAGCTGTGTTGTTCCCCATAAGGAGGAATTTGTATGCGCCGACTCTTTATCATCCTGGCCACGGCCTGTTGGGTGGCCGCCCTGGCCGGTTCGGTCGAGGCCTTTACCGTGGTGACGCCGGGTTTTGCCATAAGCGTCCCCCTCTACGCCGCCCCGCCGCCGCCGGTCTACGTGGGGCCGCCGGTGTATGTGGCACCGGCCTATGCCCCGCAACCGGTCTATGTGGGGCCGGCCTATCTGCCGCCGCCGGTCTACCCGAGGCCGGTCTATCCGAGGCCGTACTATCCGAGGCCGTACTGGGCCAGATAGGATTGCCGGCCGGCACAGCCTGATGCTGCGCTCTACGCCAACACAAAAAGCAGGGCGGGCCGGAAAGGGGGGGGCGACCGGGGCGTCTGCTTCCCCCACTGGCTGCGCCCGCCCTGCGCCGCCGCCTTGACCGGGACGGCAATCTCGGCCACCACAATCGGACCGGGAGCGGTGGGGTCCGTGTTCCCGGCCAACGCCGTCGCCGACGGCAAACAGCAGGAGGCCGCAATGGTTGTCAATTGGCAGGAAATGTTGGGCGAAGCCGTCAAGACGCTGGGTGGGTTGGCCAAGGGCAATCCGGGCATCATGGAAGGGTATAAAGGCCTGGACGGTGCCGGCAGCGCCTTTGGCGCCCTGGACGCCAAAACCCGGGAGCTGATCAGTCTGGCTGTGGCCGCCACCACCCGCTGCGACACCTGCATCGCCGTGCATGCCCAGGCCGCAGCCGAAGCCGGAGCCAGCCGCGAGGAACTGCTCGAAACCCTGGCCGTGGCCATCACGCTTAATTCCGGCGCGGCCTTTGTCTATTCCTCGCGCGTTTTGGAAGCCTTCGACGCCTTCTCCAAAAAATAACGGCGCAAAACCCAGTTCCCGGGGGGGGGCGGCCAGACCGCCCCCGCCTTGCTGCCATGGACAAAGTTTCGGGAAAATGATTTTGTCGCGACCGGTTGCCCGACCCAGGGCAAACGCAGACGTTCCCGGAGGCGTAGATGGCGGCAAAAGCACTCTTCCTCACCCTGGCCCTGGCCCTGCTCCTTGGCGGCTGCGGCTCGCTTGGTACAAAGGCCGCAAGCCCCGGTGCCGCCACGACAGCCATGCCCCTGACCCCGGACAACGTGGCCAAGGTGCGCGCCAGTGTGACTGCGGCCAAAGCCAAGGCTCCCCGGGTCGAAAGCCGCGACGACTACGTCCGGCTGGCCCGAAGCGTCTATGTCGCCTCCTGGGCCGGCCAATACGATGCCGCCGCCACCACGGAAACGGCCCTGGCCCAGTCCAAGGCCGGCAATTCCACCGCCCGGGAATACCTCGTCATCATGGTCTATGACATCCAGCTGCAAACAGCCATGGAAGGAAAAACCCTTTCCGCCGAGGATTGGCAGGCCGTCTATGTCGGCTCCGGCATCATGACCAACGCCGCCTACGCCGGCTATGTGGACATGGCCCGGGGCGGCAAGGTGCTGCCCTAGGCGGGTCGGATAGTCGCACCTATGGAACGCACGTTTTCCTCCCTGCCCCAGGCCGCCCGGGCCGTGGTCGTCGATGCTGGCCGGATCTGCCTGGATCTGTTCAAGGTCATGGTGCCGATCCTTATTGCCGTTAAGATCTTAAAAGAACTCGGCTGGATCACCTATCTGGCCAAGCCGCTGGCACCGCTGATGCAACTGGTGGGCCTGCCGGCGGAATGCGGCCTGACCTGGGCCACGGCCATTGCCAACAATCTCTATGCCGCCCTGGCCGTCCACGCCGCCCTGGTCCCGGACATGGCCCCGCTGACCGTGGCCCAGGCCACCGTCATTGCCACCATGATGCTTATTGCCCACAATCTTTTCGTGGAAGGGGCCATAGCCAAGCGCTGCGGCGTGGGGTTTTGGGGGCAGGCGATTTTGCGTCTGGCCGGGGGGCTGGCCTGCGGCATGCTCCTAAACGGCGTCTTTTCCGGGTTGGGCCTTTTCACTGCTCCGGCCCCGCTGCTTTTCAGCCCGTCGTCCGACGACGCAACGCTTGCCACCTGGGCTTTGGGCGAAGTCAAAAATCTCGGCCTGATCTATTGCGTCATCGCCGCCTTGGTGGGGACCATGCGGGTGTTGGACGCCCTGGGCGTCACCCGGCTGTTCGAGAAGGCGCTCATGCCTTTTTTGCGGCTCATGGGCATCGGCGGCGGGGCGGCCACCATCACCGTCATCGGGTTGGTCATGGGACTGGCCTACGGCGGCGGGCTTATTCTGCACGACGTTCAGAAAGGCAAGGTGGAACAGCGCGACGTCTTTTCCGCCATAAGCCTTATGAGCCTGTCCCATGCGCTTATTGAGGACACGCTGCTGATGTATCTTATCGGGGCCACCATGTGGGGCACCTTTGTCGGCCGCTTGGCCTTTTCCCTGGTGGTGGTGGCCGTGTTGTCGCGGCTGATGGCTCTTTTGGCCCGGCCGCAAGCGGCCGTCTGACACCGTGCCCGGCTTGGTTGGGCCAAGCGGGCCGGCCGGGCGCAGGCACGGCATGATCCTATTTTAGGACGCGGCGTTGGCGTTTTGCGCCGCTACGACTGCAGGGACGTTTGTTTGCTTATGAAGACTGCGTTTTCCATGATGCGCCTGCGGCGCTGGTGTGCTTTGGCCGCCAGTCTGGCCGTGGTGGCCCTGGCCCTTGGCGGGGCCTTGGCCGCTTCCACCGTGGACCCGGCTTTTGAACCGATCCTCAGGCGCCTTGCCGCCGACGGGCTGCCCGAATCGAAGCTGCGCCGGCTGTTCGCCCGGGCCGAGCTGGTCTTTTCGCCCAGGGCCATGGCCGACAAGCTGACCGCCCTGTATATGCGCAAATATGGCCTGCGGCTGGTGGCCGATGTCCAGGCCGGGCTTGCCGCTCTGGGCTGGTATCCCGGTCCGGTCGATGGCAAGCTCGACCGGATGACCCGCTGGTCGATCAAAACGTATCAGTCCGCCGTGGGCCTGCCCCCGGACCCTGTCGCCACCGAAGCCTTGCTGCGCGAACTTGGGACGACCCCCCGGCGCGCCCCGGCCGGCCTTGTTTTCCCCGAATTCCCCACGGCCGAGGTCCACGAAGTGGTGCTCTCGGCCGAGCGAATGGCCGAAGCCCGGGAGTTTTACGCCCAAAACCGAGCCGCCCTGGCCCGGACCCGGGAGGCCTACGGCGTTCCCGAGGAATATCTGGTGGCGCTGCTCGCCGTGGAAACCCGCGTCGGGCGGTATCTGGGCGACGAGGTGGCGGTGGTCAATCTGGCCTCGCTGGTGGCCGGCGAAGACCCGGCCCGGCTGGCCCCGGCCTTTGCCTATGAAAAACCCGCCGCAGACCGGCAGGCCTGGCTCAATAAAAAAGCCCTGGAAAAGGGCGAATGGGCCTACGGCGAACTGCGGGCGCTGTTGCGCTACGCCGAGGCCCAGGGCATCGACCCGCTCTCCATCCCGGGATCGATCTACGGGGCCATCGGCATCTGCCAGTTCATGCCCTCCAATGCGCTCAAGTACGCCGTGGACGGCAACGGCGACGGCAAGGCCGATCTGTTTGATGTCCCGGACGCCCTGGCGAGCCTGGGCAACATCCTGCGGGCCATGGGCTGGAAGCAGCCCATGTCGGAAGAGGCCATGCGCAAGGTTTTTTACGGCTATAATCATAGCCAGGTGTACGTGAATACGATTATGGATGCGGCGCGGCGTTTGCGTGAAGCCCCCGCCTCTGGTACGACAAAACCATAAGGCGACCTGGGGCGCGCCGCCGGCGTTGGGCCGGTGGATCGAGCGTCTGTCGGTTCGCAGCATCGGGGGTGCTTATGCGCGCCAGAGGGCTTTTTTGCGCCGTTACGACGGCGGTCTGCCTGCTTATCCTTGGCGTGGCGCTGCCGGCTCGGGCTGCCACAGTCCTGGTGTACCACAGCTTTGGCGTGCGAACCTCCATGTCCATTTCCCTGGCCGCCTTTGAAGCCCAGTTGGATTTCCTGGAGAAAAACGGCAACACGGTCATCGGCATCGACGAACTCGTGCGCACCGTGGCAGCGGGGCAAAACCCGCCGGACGGGGCGGTGGTCATCGCCATCGACGACGGCTGGGCCACGGTGATGCAGGCCTTTGAGATCTTAAAGCGCCGCAATCTGCCGTTTAGCCTGTCGCTGCCCATGGCCTACACGGCCAACCCCTATTGCAAGGCCACCCTGTCCCAGGCCGATATCGACATAATCAAGACCTATCCCAAAGTGGTTTTTGCCGACCATTCCTTCAGCCACTCCCCCAAGCTGGCCAAAAGCGAGGACTTTGCCCGGGATGACATCCGCAAAAGCCGGGAACGTTTTCGGCAGGTGTTCGGCTTTGACACCAAATATTTCGTCTATCCCTACGGCGCGGTGAGCGAGGCCTACACGCGGCTTTTGCGCGAGGCCGGCTACGAATACCTGTTCGTCACCGGCGAGAGTCCGGTATCCGCCGCCACCAAAATCCAGGCCATCCCGCGCATCGCCGCCCACCGCATGTCGCTGCCGGTGCTGGCCTCGGTGCTGCGCAATCAGCGGGCCATGATGGCCAAGGCCGCGCCCGCTGCGGTTCCGGCTGCCCCGGCAACTGACACGACCCTGGTCAGCGCCACCAAGGCGGCCGAGCAGATTCCGCATAACGTGGAGTAGCCGCGCCGCGCTGGCTGCCAGGGGGTTTCCCGCCGTTGCCGGCGAGCGCCCCACGCCGTGGAGTAGCCGAGCCGTCTGGCTGCCGGGGGAATCTGCCCGCCACTGCCGGCCGGATTCCACGCAATGTGGAGGAGGCGCGCCGCCCTGAAGTGGCAACTGTGCCGTATTCCTGGCGTAGCTGGTGATCTCTGAAAAAATGATTTGGACGGCCGTTTTCCACAATACGTGGAGCGGCCGTTCTTTTTTGTTTTTGGAATGTGGTTTTTTTTCGAGATAAGGAGAAAATAATGTGCTCCGGGGGCCAGCCACACGAACCCCTTAAAGTACTTTCTCCGTTCGGGGGGTCCGGGGGGGATGATCCCCCCCGGCCGCCGGAGGCCTCTTCTGCCTTCTCTTCTCTTACTCTCTTCTCCGCATCGCCCTTACACGCCGGCCGCGACGCGATGGGCGAGAGTCTGGTAGTCCTTGGCTCCGGGCGAGCGCGGGGCGAATTCGAAGATGGTGCGCCCTTCGGCCGGGGCTTCGGACAGTTTGGCGTTGTAGCGCACCGGCGGGCAGATGCGCTCGGGGTAGAGCGTTGCCAGCTCCTGGGCCAGGGCGGCCGGACCGCGCACGCGCTTATCTAAAAATGTCGGGACGATGTAGGCCAGGGAGAGTTCCGGCCGGTAGCGCGACACGGCAGCGAAGCTGCGCAAGAATTCCGAGAAACCTTGCAGCGACATGGCTTCCAGCGCCACCGGCACCAGCACTTCGCGCACATAAAAGAGCACGTTGACCGTCAGCGCGTCCCAGCCCGGGGCGCTGTCCACCACGATGATGTCAAAACGGTCATCGAGCGGGGCCAGGGCGTCGTCGAGGGTGCGCTCGCCGCCGAAATCCTTGCGGCTGATCAGGCGTTTAAGGCCGGCCAGCGATTTGCCGCCAGCCAGCAGCCACAGGTTTTCCCGGGCCATAAACAGGGCGGTTTCGGCATCGGCCGAGCCTTCGACCAGTTCGGCCAGCCCCTTGGCCGGCGCGACACCTAAAGCATAGGCGCATTGGCCCTGGGTATCGGCATCGACCAGGAGCACCCGCTGGCCAAGGGCGGCCAGGCCGGCGGCCAGATTGACGGCCGTGGTGGTCTTGCCGACCCCGCCCTTGCTGAGCATGACCCCGATGCGCCGGGCTGTGCCCGGACCGGGAGCCGGCAGCCTGGAAGGAGCCGGGGCCGGGTCGGCGGCAAGCTGGTGCTTGATGGCCGATAGAGCAGCAGCGGCGGCCCGTTCCTCGGCCGCGTCGGGTTCGGCCATGACCGGCGGACCGGCCTCTTCCTCAAGTTCAACAGCCGGTTGGGCGGCTGGGGCGAGTTGGGGTGGAGCGATTGCTGCAGCCCTGTCCGGGGGGATTGGTGCCGCCCTTGGCGCGGTCAGGGACGCGGCGGCCGACTGGGTGGCCTGGGCCACGGCCTGGGCGGCAGCCTGGGCGGCGGCTGGCCCGTCGGCCAGGGCAGGAGCTGGCGTTGCGGCCGCCAGAGCTGGTCTGGCCACGGCCTGGAGCCGGCGTTCGATGAGTGTCGGCCGCTCGAACGCGCCGTGGGGCCGTTCCAGGCGCAGTACCGGGCTGGCAGCTTCGGCCAGGGCCGGTTCCGGCCGGTTGACGCGAAAACGGCGGTGGCAGGTGCTGCAGGTCGCGCCAGCGGCATCGGCATCGGCGGGAAGCGTTTGTCTGGCCCGGCAAAAGGGGCAAATGGAAATCATGGTTTCCTCCGGGGTCAGGCGGGCGTCTTGGGAGCGCTTTGGCCGGGCTGGCCCAGCAGGCGACGGGCCAGCGGGCTTTGCGGCCCGGTGGCTTCAAAGGCGTCGCAGGCCAGGGTCAGGGCGGCTTCCAGGATGGCGGATTTGCTGATGCGACGGGCGGTTGGGGCGCTGTCCCGGGCCATTTCAGCCAGGGCGTCCCGGGCCGCGTCCAGGCGGATGGCGGCTCCGACCTCGATATAGTGGGTGGCCTTGCGCTTGGACGGACGCTTGGCTTTTGGCGGCACAGGGCGCAGGATGGGCCGGATCGCCGCTGCTTCGGGCGTCGGGACCGGGGCCGCCTTGGGGGCAGGGCCGGGGACGGCGGCCCGGCGGATGAGGCGCTCCAGGCCTTCGTGGCCGGGGTAGGGCGTCTCGTCTGTGGCGCGCAGCAAGGCGTCCATGATATCGACGGCGGCCGGTGGTGCGCTTGACATGGTCGGCTCCTGGGTTTGGCTGCGGACAGTGGTCCGCCTCCTTGACGCCAAGCAAAAACTTTGCCAGAACCCGCACCCTGCAACGAACGACCGGTCCCGGACCCGGCCGCCAAACCCGGCTCCCGCTTTTTCGGGGCCAGCGGAGATGCGTTATGACACGCTGGCACGGCCCGGGCGGCATCGCCCATGTGTTGCGGCTGGGGCTGCCGCTGTTGGCCGGCATGGGGTCGCTGACCGCCATGCACCTGACCGACCGCATTTTCCTCGGCTGGTATTCCCAGGACGCCCTGGCCGCCTCCCTGCCGGCCGGCGTGACCTTTTTCCTTTTGACCTCGTTTTTCCTGGGCACGGCCGGCTATGCCGGGGTGCTGGTGGCCCAGCATGTCGGGGCCGGGCTGTCGGCCATGGTTGGCCGGGTGGTCTGGCAGGGCATCTATTTCGCGGTGCTGTCCTTTGTGCCGCTGCTGCTCCTGGCTTTGGCCGCCGAGCCGATCTTTGAGGCCATGGGCCATGCCCCGCCGGTGCGCCGGCTGGAGGTCGTCTATTACCGGGTGCTGATGTTCGGGGCCGGGCTTATGGTGCTGGAGGCCTCACTGGCCGCCTTTTTCAGCGGCCGGGGGCTGACCCGGGTCATCATGTTCGTCAATTTCGGCGGCGCGCTGCTCAATATTCCCCTCAATTATATACTGATCTTCGGGAAGCTCGGGTTGCCGGCCCTGGGTGTGGCCGGTTCGGCCCTGGCCACGGCCACGGCCTGGGGAACCATGGCCGCCGCCTACGGGGTGCTGATTTTCACCCGGGACAACGACCGGCTCTACGGCGTCTTTCGCGGCTTTCGGTTCGATACCGCTCTGTTTGCCCGGCTGGTGCGGCTGGGGATGCCGGGTGGTGCCCAGGTCTTTCTGGATGTCTTTGCGGCCATGGTCTTTATTGCCCTGTCCGGGCGACTTGGCCGGGCCGAGCTGACCGCCACGAGCATTGTGCTTTCGGCCAATACGCCGGCCTTTTTGCCGCTGATCGGCCTGTCCCAGGGGCTGGCCGTCATTGTCGGGCAGGCCATGGGGGCCGGGAAACCGGCCGAGGCCGTGCGGGCCGCCGGCAGCGCCGCGCGTGTCATGGCCGTCTACATGGCCATCATGGCCGTGATCTTTCTGGCCGTGCCCGACCAGCTGGCCCGCATCTTTGCGCCAAACGATCCCGATGCCTCCTTTGCCGACGCCGTGGCATTTTGCCGGCCGCTTTTCGCCTGGGCCGCCGTGCTCGGCTGTTGCGACATCGTCATCCACATGGGGTTTGGCGTGTTGCGCGGGGCCGGCGACACCCGCTACCTCATGTGGGCCGCGGCAGCGGTCTCTGTCTTCGCCCTGGTGATCCCGGCCGCCTGCGCCGTGGCCTACGGCTGGGTCGGGGTGGTCGGGCTGTGGGGCTTTTTTGCCTTTTACGCTGCTGTCATGGCCGTGGTCTTGTGGTTGCGCTACCGGGGCGGGACGTGGCAAACCTTGCGGCTGGTCAAACCGGCTGGCAGCGGCCCGTAACACAGGAGCCCCCATGCGCGACACCCTCGTGCGGCGGATGTTTGAAGACATCGCTTTTTCCTACGATTTCCAAAATAGCGCCCTGTCCCTGGGCATCGATATCTGGTGGCGCAAGGTCTTGGTCGGCCTGCTGGAACCCACTTCGGGCCTCGTGCTTGATGCGGCCACCGGCACCGGCGAAGTGGCCCTGGCCATCCGCCGCCGCCGGCCGCGGCTGACCGTGATCGGCCTGGATTTTTCCCCGGCCATGCTGGCCGTGGCTGCGGCCAAATCCGCCCGCAAGCACGTTTCAGGCTATCACCTGGGCGTGGCCGACTGCCGGGACGTGCCCCTGGCCGGGGCCAGCGTCGAGGCCGTGACCATGGCCTTTGGCATCCGCAACATCGCCGAGCGGGTGGCGGTCATGAGCGAGTTTCACCGGGTGCTCAAACCCGGCGGGCAGATGCACATTATGGAATTCGGCCTGCCCCGAAACGGGCTGGCCGCCGCCCTCTATCGTTTCTATTTCGACCGCATCCTGCCGCCGGTGGGCAACTTCCTGTCGCGCACGGACTACGCCTACAGCTATCTGGTCGAATCGGTGGACGCCTTCCCGCGCGACCGCGATTTCCTGGCCCAGATGGCCGAGGCCGGGTTTGGCCAATGCCGGGTCACGGACCTCACCTTCGGCGTGGCCCGGATCTTTACCGGGCGCAAACTCTAGCCGATAATAGAGATTGTCCTTGACAGCGCCCCCGTCTGTCTGGTGCAACCTGGGAGACTGACCGCAGCAGCGCAGAGGGGAACCATGGAAGTCAACTGGCCGGAACGTTTCTATTGCCGCAGCTTCGTGCGAAAGATCGCCCAATGGCGCGAAGTGTCCTTTTTTCGCGCCGCCCACCCCATCCCGCCCGGGGCCAAAGTCCTGGAAATCGGCTGCGGCGACGGCGGTGGGGCAGCCATCTTTGCCCGCAGCTTTGCCCCGTCCCTCTACCACGGTCTGGACGTGGACCCGGCCATGGTCACCATCGCCGCCGGCCGCCGCAAGGGGCCGGCCTGGGACAACCGCCTGTTTGTGCTGGGCGACGCCGAGCATCTGCCGTACCCCGACGCCGCCTTCGATGCGGTGGTCAATTTCGGCATCATCCACCACCTGCCCGATTGGCGCCGGGGCGTGGCCGAGGTGGCCCGGGTGCTGCGGCCGGGCGGGGTGTTTTATTTCGAGGAAATCTACCCGCCGCTCTATGCCAATCCCCTGTTTCGCCGTATCCTGGCCCACCCGAGGGAAAACCGGTTTCACGGCCCCGAGTTCCGGGCCGCCCTGGCCGACGAGGGCCTCAGCCTGCGGCCGGGCTACCATGAATCGAGCCTTTTCATTCTCGGCGTCGCCATCAAAACCGCGCGCCCCTAACCATACCTTGGAGCCGCCATGGACTACCTGACCGATCCGCTGTTCCTGTCCCGGCTGCAATTCGCCTTCACCACGGCCTTTCACATCACCTTCCCGACCCTGACCATCGGCCTGGGCGTTTATCTCGTGGTCCTGGAAGGGCTGTGGCTGAAAACCGGCGATCTGACCTATTTTCGCCAATTCCGCTTCTGGTCCGGGCTGTTCGCGGTCAATTTCGCCGTGGGCGTGGTCTCGGGCATCCCGCTGGAGTTTCAGTTCGGAGCCAACTGGGGACCGTTTTCGGCCACGGTTGGCAACTTCTTCGGCCAGATCCTCGGCTTCGAGGGGACCATGGCCTTTATGCTCGAATCGGCTTTCCTCTATATCATGCTCTTTGGCTGGAAGCGGGTCGGGCCGAAAATGCACTATTTCGCCACCATCATGGTGGCCTTTGCCGCTTCACTGTCGGCCTTTTGGATTCTCGTGGCCAACTCCTGGATGCAGACCCCGGCCGGCGGCCATCTGGCCGGCGGCATCTTCGTGGTGGACGATTATCTGGCCGCCGTTTTCTCCCCGGATCTGCCCCTGGCCTTTTCCCACATGTACGTGGCCTGCCTGGAAGTGACGCTTTTTGTGGTCGGCGCGGTGTCGGGCATCTATATCCTGCTGGGACGGCATACGGCCTTTTTCCTGCGCTCATTTAAATTTGCCGCCGTGGCCGCCCTGGTCGTCGCCCCCCTGCAACTCTTGGTCGGCGACTTAAACGGCCAGGAGATCGGCCATCTCCAGCCGGCCAAGGTGGCGGCCATCGAATCCCATTGGGAAACCAACAAACCCGGCCAGGGCGCGGCCTGGCACATGTTGGCTTGGCCTGATCCGGAAAATGAACGCAATCTCTTCGAGATATCCGTTCCCTACGGCCTCAGCCTTTTAATCACCCATTCCCTGACCGGAACCGTGCCGGGGCTTAAAGATTTTCCCAAGGAAGATCGGCCGCCCATCGTGCTGCCGTTTTACTCCTTCCGCGTCATGGCCGGCGTTGGCGGCATCATGATCGCCGTCATGGCCTGGACGCTTTTGTGCTGGAAACGCGGCCGGCTGACCCTGGAGCGCGCCCCGGAAAATAAGCTCCTCTATCTGGCCTGGGTGGCCATGGCCGGCGGAGCCTATCTGGCCGTGGTCATGGGCTGGGTCACCCGCGAAGTGGGGCGGCAACCCTGGCTGGCCTACGGACTGATCCGCACCAGCGATGGCCATTCGACCAACCTGACCGCCGGGCAGGTCGGCCTGTCCCTGGCCGGCTTCGTCCTGGCCTACACGCTGCTTTCCCTGGCCTTCGTCTATTTCATGGGCAAACTGCTGCGCAAAGGGCCAAACATGGAAGAACTCCCCCCGCCCGCCCATAGGCGGCTTGGAGCGTAAGAAGAAAAGGCAGAAGATGCCTCCGGCGGCCGGGGGGATGATCCCCCCGGACCCCCCATCGGGAAAAGTATTCAAGGGGTATTGGACGTTGGCTGGCAGACTGGCCGGCTACCGGCCCGGACAGCCAGCGTGAGCGCGCAAGGGCGGCAGCCCCCCCCTTGCCTTCCAGGAGGGATTCCAAAGGGGCCACCCCTTTGGCCGCCGGAGGCACTCTTCTCATCGCAAGAGACGCAACATGTGGAGCACCGCTCGTTTGGGGAACCGCGAGCAAGGAGAAAGGCGGCGAACATGGACGGACAAACAAGCCTGGCCGATGTCTGGTACTGGATTATGGCTTTGCTGCTGTGGCTCTATGTCTTCACCGACGGGTTCGACCTGGGCGTCGGCATCCTGTGTCTGTTGGAGAAAGGCGAAGCCCGGCAAAGTGTCATGATCGAGACCATCGAGGGCGTGTGGCATGCCAACCAGACCTGGCTGGTGATGCTGGGCGGGGTGCTTTTCGGTGCGTTTCCGCTGGTCTACGGCACGGTGCTGGCTGCTCTCTATCTGCCGGCCGGTTTTTTGCTGTTTGCGCTGATGGCCCGGGGCATCGGCATTGAATACCGGGCCGAGGTCGAAGGCTCCAAGGGCTTTTGGACCAAGACCTTTGGCTGGGGCAGTGTGGCCGTGACTGTTGCCCACGGCATCCTGCTCGGGGCCATTCTGCAAGGCATGCCCTTTGACGGTCTGCGCTATCTGGGCGGGATGTGGGACTGGTTTTCGCCCTTTGTCATTTTGGTGTGCGCCACGCTTTTGTGCCTCTATCCCATGTTCGCCGCCGCCTGGCTGGTCCTTAAGACCGAAGGTGAAGTCCAGGACGCCGCCCGGCTGTGGGGGCTGCGTTTCGGCTCGGGCGCGGTGGGCTGTCTGGTGCTGCTGGTGGGCTGCATCGCACTCGACGGCCATCTGGGCCATCTGGTCGGCCGGCCGGGCCAAGGGGGCCTGGGGCCACTGTTTATTTTGCTGCTGGTGGTGGCGGTGCTCAACGCCGCCCTGTATTTCCGGGCGCTGGGCAAGGGCTGGGAACGCCGGCCGCTGCTCTACTGCGCCGTCATGCTGCTCTTTGTCTTTTTGGCCTTTGGCGTAAACCTTTTCCCCTTGATCGTGCCGCCCGCAGTGACTGCCGCGTCCGCCGCCTCGCCGCCGGAAATGCTGCGCATCATGCTCTATGTTGTTGGCGGCATGCTGCCGGTGGTCCTTTTCTACAACGCCTACCAGTACCGGGTGTTTCGCGGCAAGGCGGTCCCGGAGAACGAGGCCTAGCCGCTTGAAAGACGTTTCGTGCGCCGCATCTGGAAAGCGGGGCTTTGCCCTGACCGTGTATCTGGCCCTGTCCCGCACGCCGCATGGCCTGCTGGATCTGGCCGGCCCGTTTTGCGCCGCCCTGCTGTGCCGGGGCGGCCTGCCGCCGCTGCCGGTCGTGGCCCTGGGCATCGTCGTCGTCTTTGCCGGCTACACCGCTGTTTATGCCTTAAACGACATCGTGGACTACCGATCCGACAAGCGCCAGCTCGAAGCGAGCGGGGCCGACGAGCGCGTCAACTACCTCGACGCGGCCTTTATCCGCCATCCCCTGGCCCGGGGCTGCCTGTCCCTGCCTGGGGCCATCGCCTGGTTTCTCGGCTGGGCCGTGGTGGCCTTTATCGGGGCCTATGCCTTAAATCCCGTCTGCGCTGTCCTGCTGGTTCTTGGCTGTGTCCTGGAAACCGCCTACTGTCTGCTGCTCACCGTCACCCATCTGCGGGCGCTCATAAACGGCCTGGTCAAGGCTCTGGGGCCGCTGGCCGCTGCCTATGCCGTGGTCCCGGACCCCTCTCCCTGGTTTCTGGCCGGCTTGGTGGCCTGGGTGTTTGCCTGGGAAATCGGCGGCCAAAACATCCCGGCCGACTGGCACGATGCCAGCCGCGACGCCATCACCGGCGCACGCACCATGCCGGTGGTCCTGGGCTATGCCCGGGCCAGCCGGTTGGCCGTGGTCCTGTTGGCGGTAAGCCTCATCCTGTCCGTGCCGCTTTTGGCGCTCTCGCCGCTGGGGGTGTCTGCGCCCCTGGTCCTGGCCGCCGGCCTGGGCGGGGCCTGGCTCGTCCTGCCGCCGGCCCTGACCCTGGCCGCAACTCTCGAAGATGCCCAGGCGGCGGCGCTGTTTAACCGGGCCAGCGCCTACCCGGCCCTGGTGCTGGCCGTCCTGGTCGTCGCCCTGCTCACAGGCTGAGCCCGCAACTGTCCCGCGTCACCGTCAACACGAGCGGCCGGGCGATCCTGGACCGCCGGCCCGGGCTGCGTTGTCCTGCGCGCTGCGGGGGCGCGGCGTCTGACGCGTATGGCGTAGCCGCAGTTCGCGTCTGTATGGAAGCGGGCCGGCAAACTGCAATACAACGCTCTTGCGTCAGGAATACGGCCGTTTGTTAAGAAGCGCGCCGCTGGGTCAGGGCGGGTTTCCCGGCAGAAGCAATGGCCTTTGGCGACGCCGCATCGGCCGTCGTGCTCTGTGTGGTCATTTCGGCGACGAGGTTTTGCAGCACCTGCGTCTGGGCGGCGAGATCGGAAACAGCCCGGTCCGCCTGCCCCATGGCCTGGGCGGTTTCAGCCGAGAGGGTTGCGACCTCTTCGATGGAGCGATTGATTTCCTCGCTCGCCGAGGATTGCTCTTCGGAAGCCGTGGCGATGGAATGGGCCTGATCCGAAGTCTGGTCGACCAACAAGACGATGTCCCTGAGGGCATCGCCCGACTTTCCGGCCAGAACCGTCATCTCCTCTATGGCGTGGACCGCTTGTTCCACGCTGGAATAATTCATTTTCGTCCCCTGCTGGATACCACGAATCGCTTCTCCCACTTCCTTTGTGGCGGTCATGGTCTTTTCCGCGAGCTTGCGCACCTCATCGGCGACAACGGCAAAGCCGCGTCCGGCATCGCCGGCCCGGGCGGCCTCGATGGCCGCGTTGAGCGCCAGCAGGTTGGTCTGGTCAGCGATGTCGGAGATCACGCTGAGGATGTTCCCGATTCCTTCGGCCTGGCTGCCAAGGGCTCCCATATCCGTAAGCGATTGACGGGCCTGCTCCTTGACCTGGGTCATGAAATCGACGACCTGCCCGACGATCCTGGCACCTTCTTCGGCCTTGAGCTTGGCCTGGGTGGACGTTGCGGCGGCTTGGGCAGCGTTTCTGGCAACCTCCAGGACCGTGGCGTTCATTTCCTCCATGGCGGTCGCGGTTTCGCCGACGCGGCGGGACTGTTCTTCGGACCCTCGGCTGGATTGTTCGATTTGCGCCGCAAGCTTTTCCGAGGCTGCGGTGGCTATGGCAACGACGCCATCAATTTTATGCGCTGCCTGGTGCATGGTTTTCCGTCCCTGCTCGGCCAACTTTCCCTCAAAGACGGCTTGTTCCATAGCCTGCTTGGCCTTTTCAGACTCTGCAAGCGCCTCGTCGGATCGTTGCTTGGCGATGTCAATTTGGGTCTTTAAATCCGCGACCATGGATCGGAGCGCGTCTGCCAGAATCCCAATTTCATCAGTGCTTGCAACTTCTAAAATGGTATCAAACTTCCCAGCTGTTACAGATTTTGAAAATGCGACACATTTATTTAAGGGGATGGTAATTGAGCGAATGATGATAAAAGATAAAACGCAAATAGAAATTATTACGCCAGAAATGATGGCGGAAAATGCAAGGAATATGTCATTTTTTGTGGCGTTAACTTTTTCTGTTGTTGTTTGCAATATTTTATCGCAGTCAGTGTTGATGTCTTTGACGATATCATCGATAGCTTTGGTCGGTTCGCGGTCGATTCCGGAGACTAGGGCGTCCACAATTTTGCCTGCGTTGCTATCGTTTTTGTCAAATTTTTCTAAAGCAGCGAAGTATTTGTCGAGTAGCAGCGTATGAATGGAAATAGCGTCGTCTAGCTTAGTGGCCGGAAGTCTCAACTGCTGCATGGTTGCTTTCAAACGAGTCAAGTCATTGACGACGGCAGTGTGCTCTTGCTTAAAGAGATCAAGATACGGCTGAAATTTTTTGGGATCATTGCCCCGGATGAGGATGTTTTTCCATTCCTGGACTTGTTTTTTAAAGGAAACCTGTGACGATCTGGCGAGATCGGTGGCATTTTGTGCAAGTTTTAAATCATTAAGCGCTACGGAGTAGGATTTTTCAAATACGGATACGCTATAAAAACCATACCATGCAACGACTATTAAAGATATGATGGCAATTGCGGCCAAGGCAAAGAGACGGCTGCTGATCTTGAAATTTGTGATGTGCATGGATATCTGTCCTCTTGTAAATATTTCCGTTGGAGACTGTTCCAACCGAATTCTTTTTTATATGTGCGGGTTATAGAAATGGGATGGTGCCTGATCGTCACAAATATGTCAAATTGACAGGGGTGAGCGCTTTTGGCCGGAGAGTGTCACGCGTGCTCTGATGCGGCCCAAGAGTGGATGGAAGAATTGCGTGATGCGACGTTGCAGGGAAAAAACTGCTGTTGTTGAACCCGCAATAGCGCGAAGAAAAGAAATTTGAACAACGGGAAACGGTGCTGGCGGCTGCGGCACGGCACGGATTTTCCTGAAGTTGCCCAAGGCGGGGACCGAAAGGCTTCAGATCGAAATGAAAGCCCCTCGCCGCCTGGCGGGCGGAATGGGAATCCGCAACGCTGGGTCTGTCCCGACGGCCATGGCGAAGCTTGCTGCGCCGGTCGCGTCAGGGTATCGCGCGCGTTGCATACCCCGAGCGCGTGGCGGGGGATGCGGGAATGGTCACGGTGAATCGGATCAGACCGGAACTCTTCTGGTGCCTGGGGCTTCCCCTGAGCCGGTTAACGGTGATTCCCGTCAAGCACGAACGCGGCTGGCCAAGCCCGTAGCCGGCCAGCCTGCCAGCCAACGCCCATACTCCCTTGAAATACTTCTCACTTCCAGGGGGTCCGGGGGGGATGATCCCCCCCGGCCGCCGGAGGCATCTTCTGCCTTCTGTCTTCTCTTCTCCCCCCTAGTCGTCGTGGGGCGGGAAGGTCAGGGCTGCGCCGAACCAGCCGATGAGGGACACCAGCGGCAGCAGGGCCAGCACGACCAGCACGAAACCGAGGTGGTCGCCGGGGTGGGCGGCGATATCGGGCGTTTTGACGCATTCGATAAAGGCCCACAGCACGGCCAGGAACAGCACGGGTGTGGCGGCGAGTTTGATCAGGATGGGCGGGATGCGGGCTGTGGCGTAGTTGAGCCACCAAGTGAAAAGGCCGGTGGCGATGGCCACGGGGGTAAAGAGCAGGGCCGCGCCGAGGAGCACGGGCAAGGCGGCGGCGAAGCCCGGCCAGCCCGTGGCCAGGGCCAGCAGCAGGGTCAGCGGCGCAACGACGCAAAAAGCGATGGGAAAGTGGACGGTCATGGGGTGGGGATGGCGCTTGAGCATTGGGAAGCGCTTGATAAAGCGTGCGAGCCAGGGCGGCACGCGTTCGGCGGCCGGCTCGGGCTTGAGGACTTCGGCGTCGAGGACGCCGACCCGGGGGAAGCGTTCGAGGACGGCGGGATCATGGGGGGCCTGGGAGAGTTCGAGGCCCATGTCGCCGCCGGCGTGGTGGCGGTTCATGTGTTTGCCGGCTTTCCACAGGCGGCTGGTGGAGACGTCGTAGACGATGCCGTTGTAGGCGAGATAGACGGGCTTGCCGTCGCTGCCGTCAAAGGCGGCCAATTCCTGGGGGGTAAACCGTTTGTCCGGGGTCTGGCTCATGGGGAGGTTCCTTTAGAGACGTAGGGCTTCGGGCTCGATGATGTCGAAGCGGCGCAGTTCGTTAAGGACGGAGTCGCTGGAGAAGGGTTTGGACAGAAACGACATGGCCTGGCCTTGGAAAAAGGCCCGGTAGATGTTTCGGGAGTCGTCAGACGCCGAGATCATGATGACTTTGGCGGCGTCGGTCACGCCGATGCTCTGCTGGCGTTCCAGATGGCGCATGCCTTCCAGGGCCTGGTGGCCGTCCATGCCGGGCATCATGACATCGAGAAAGATGAAATCGTAGGGCCGGTTGTCGGCCAGGGCCTGGCCGAAGGCATCAAGCCCTTCACGGCCGTTGTTCGCGATATCGCAGGCGGCGTAGGGTGCAAGGATTTCCGTCAGGAAGCGTTTGCTGACGGGATCGTCATCGACAATAAGGGCACGCAGCATGGACCATACTTCTGTTGGAGCGTTTAAAGGCGCAGCAATTGTCAAAGCCTACCAGAAAAGCCCTTCGCGTCAACTTCTTCCGGGTATTTCCGACGGTTTCGCTCCTTAATAGCGCCGCTTCCCGCCGTGAACGGCCGGCCCGCGACACGACCAAGTCGTGGCGCGGGCGGCCCAGGCCGTGGGAAGACCGGGTTCAGGCTTTGGCGGCCAGGGCGGCAGGCGGTCCGGCCAGACCGCAGTAGCCGGTGTCGGGTTCGGCGGTGCGCCACAGCATGCACATGGCACCCTGGCAGAATTTCATCTTGTCGTCGTGGGTTTTGAGTAGCGGACAGTATTTGAATTTGGCGTCGTTTTCGTTGATGAGCATGGCGTTTTCCTTGTGTCAGGCGGTGCCGGTTGGAGTGGTTGGGCCGGATTCGGCCAGAGTGGCGGCGAGCAGGGTGACGTCGTCGGCCAGGGGAATGTCGCCCCGAAAGGCGTCCAGGGCGGCCATGAGGGCATCGCATACGGCCTGGGGGCCGTGCGGGGCGGCGGCGGCCAGGACTTCCCGGGTGCGCGCCTTGCCAAACATTTCGCCGGCGGCGTTGCGCGCCTCCCACAGGCCGTCGGAACCGATCAAAAGGATTTCGCCCGGGGCCAGCCCGGCGACGTGGCCGGTTTCGTAGCGGGCGTCGTCGGTGGCGCCGAGGATCATGCCCCGGCAGGTCAGTTCCGTGGTCTGGCCGGTGGCCGGATTGTGGCGCAGGGCCGGATCGTGTCCGGCCCGGGCGTAGGCCGCCGTGCGGGCGGCCGGATCGATCTCCATATAAAAAAGGGTCATGAACCGGCCGGTGCCCAGGGTGTCGCGGGCCAGTTCCCGGTTGACGTCGACGAGTACGTCGGCCGGCGTGCCGGCTGCGGCGGCGCGTGGGCGCAAGAGCGCCCGGGCGGTGGTCATGAGCAGGGCGGCTTCCAGGCCATGGCCGGTGACGTCGCCCACGGTCAGGCCGACGAGGCCGGCTTTGGGGCCGTCAAAGGGCAAAAAGTCGAAATAGTCGCCGCCGGTTTCGTCGCAGTAGCGGCACACGGCGGCAAGCCGCAGTCCGGGGACGGCCGGCGGGTGGGCCGGGAGCAGGCTGCGCTGGATTTCGCTAGCCAGGGACAGGCTCTCGCACAGGCGCAGATGGGCGTCGAGGGTGGGGGCGAGGGTGTTGAATGCCCGGCCAAGCGCGGCGATCTCGTCGCTGCCCCGGGCCGGCACGCGCACGGAAAAATCGCCGGCCGTCAGGCGTCTGGCGGCGTCGGTCAGGGCCAGGATGGGCCGGGTGACGGCGCGCGAGGCGTAGAGCGAAATAAAGGCCAGGGCCAGCATGACGGCCAGGGCGATGACGGTGCCGAAGATGTAGAGTTGTTGGATACTGGCTTTGACGTCATCGGCCACGGCCGTGGCTTCGGCCAAAAGCTCGGCCACCGGGGCGATCTGCAACAGCGCCTCGCCCTCGCCGGTTTGGGCGTAAGCGGCCAGACAGTCGCGGTCGTTGTAGGTCAGACGCCGCACGCCGGGAGTGCCGGCGGCCACGTCGGCGGCCATGGCGGAGAGGACTTCGGCATCGGGCGAAGCCAGGGGCGAGGGCGTGACGAAGGTCTGCCAGCCGTGCCCGCCGTGGCGCGGGTTTCGGGCCACTTCGCCGGCTTCGACCAGCAGGCGCGCCGGGCCAGACCCGCCCGGCTCGGCCAGGACAAGCAGCGTTTCCACGTCGCCGGCAATGTGGCCCGGGCTGGAGACCGAGGCGAGCAGGTCATCGAGCGGCGTAAAGACAGCCGTGGCCCCGGCCATGGTGCCATTGGGGGCCGGCACCGCACAGGCCACGGCCACCGCGATGCGGCCTGTGCCGGGTTCGGCCTGGGGCGGGGTCCAGACCGGGCCGGTTGCGGCCAGGGCGGCCCGATACCACGGGGCCTGGGTCGGGTCGTAGCGCCGGGGAAAGCCGGGGATGGCCGGGAAGACGGCAGTCAGCCCATCGGCCAGCACGGTGGTTTGGAAATGGACGAGTGGGCCGGCCAGGGCGGCGATGCGGCGCATAGGTTTGGCCAGGGCGGCCAGGGCAACGGCCTGGGGAGGGGCCTTGGCCGCGTCGGTTCCCTGGGGCAGGCGCAGCAGAAGGCGCTCGGCGGCAATGGGCAGGGGCAGTCGTTGGCCGTCGGGCAGGATGCGAAAATAGTCCGGGGTTTCGCTGAAACCGGCCTCGGCCGGGGGCGGCTGGAAACGGCCCATCCCCATCCCCGGGCTCTCGGGGGGCATGACGACGGCTTCGGACAGGTCCGGGGGAGTGTCGTTGGGGGCGGCGGCCAGGGCTTGCCGCACCACGTCGGCCTGCATGGCCACGGCCAGGACCAGGGTCTGGCGGCGGGCGGCCAGCAGCCGGGCGTGGTCTTCCACGGTGCGCTGCAAGCGGGACTGGGCCTCGGCCACCAGATGCGCGCCGACCCGGGCGGACAGACGCTCGGCCAGATGCGAGAGAGCCCGCTGGTTGTTGACGCGCAGCGCCAGCAGCGGCACGAGCGAAAGGGCGGCCAAGAGCCAAAACAGTTTCCAGCGGATGCGCACGGCGACTCCAAAGGGCGACAGGTGGCGGGATGTGCGTTGTTAGGAAGCATCCTCCATTTTCAAATACGCGGCAAGGATGACCTTGGGGCCGAAATTGGGGAAATTGATGCGGTATTTGCCGTCATCCAGGATGGCGATGATCTTGCCGCGCCCAAAAATCTTGTGCTGGCAATAGCCCATGGCGGCAGCCGAGGTGGCGGGCGACCCGGCACTCGACCCGCCACCCGCTCCGGTGCCCGGGGCCGCGACCTTGGCTGAAAGCGGGGCCGAGGTGGCCCGGCGGATGGGCTGGCGCAGCGGTGGCTGGGAGGTCTGGCCGGCGCTGGCCCCGGTCCGGGGCGTGGGGCAGGCCGCAAAGCTGGCCGCCCGGTTGCCACCTAAGCGTTCGCGGCGTTCGTCCAGGACGTCGGTGGGGAGTTCGCGCAAAAACAGGCTCGGCATGGCCGGGGTACAGCCGCCGCCCTGGCGCTGGTAAATCGTCTCCGGGGCAAACAGGCCCAGATACTCTCTGGCCCGGGTGCAGGCCACGTAGAGTAGTCGGCGCTCCTCTTCCAGATCGTCGGCCCGGGACAAGGCGTGGCGCGAGGGGAAACGCTCGTCCACGAGGTCGATTAAAAGCACCGCCGACCATTCCAGGCCCTTGGCCGAATGCACGGTGGATAAGACCAGATGGTCTTCGCGGGCCTTTTTATGGTCCTGGTCCGGGTTTTCCAGGACCAGATCGGCCAGGAAGGCGTCGAGGTCGGCGTAGCTGGCGGCGATCTGTTCGAGCTGCTCCAGGCCGGCCTGGCGGCGCGGATAGTCCTCGGGGTACTTTTCGGCCAAAAGCGGTGCATAGGCCTCGATGACCTTGGAGAGCAGTTCGGCCGGATGGGGCGGCAAGGCGCGCAGAGCGTCGAGAAATTCGATCAGCGCCTTAAATTCCGCTGTTTTGGCCGCCAGCTTGCCCAAAACCGCCCGGTCGCCGGCCCGGATGGCCTCAAAGATCTTTGTGGCGGTCTTGGGACCAATGCCCGGCACAAAGGCCAGCACCCGGGACCAGGCCGGAAAATCCGCCGTGTTGCGGGCCAGCCGCAGATACGACAACACGTCTTTAATATGGGCGGCCTCGGAAAACTTCTGGCCGCCGTATTTTTGAAACGGGATGCCGAGTTTGCCCAGTTCCACTTCCAGGGGATAGGACTGGTAGCCGGCCCGAAAGAGCACGGCGATTTCATGCAGCGGATAGGTGGCGGTCAGTTCGCGCACCTTGGCCGCAGCCATGGCCGCCTGGGTGAGATCGGAAAACGGCCGCATGCACTCCGGGGTGGGGCCGTCCTCGCGGGTGGTATAGAGCCGCTTGTCGAACTTGCGCGCCGCCCCGTCCAGAATGGCGTTGGTGAGATTTAAAATCGGCTGGGTGGAGCGGTAGTTGCGTTCCAGCTTGATCAGCGTGGTACCGGGAAAATAGGTCGGAAAATCGAGAATGTTTTCCACGGACGCGCCGCGAAAGGCGTAGATGGACTGGGCGTCGTCGCCAACAGCCATGACGTTGCCCGAGGCCGGGGCCAAAAGGCGCGTGAGCCGGGCCTGGACCTTGTTGGTGTCCTGGTATTCGTCCACCATGATGTAGCGGTGGCGCTGGCGCAGATGCTCGGCCAGTTCCGGCGACTCCGTCAGCATGCGTTCCAGGGAGAAGAGCAGATCGTCGTAGTCCAGGAGATTGTGCTGGGTTTTAAAGGTCGTGTAGGCCTGCCCCAGGCTGTCGATGCCCTCGGCGTAGGGGAGCAGATGGAAGGCCTCGCGGGAGATGATGTCGCCGACATCGAGCTCCTTGTTGCGCGACTTGGAGAGCATGCCCAAAATGGCGCTGCGGCGGGGAAACGAGCGGTCGCCCTTGCCCAGGCCCAGCTTGGTCTTGCACTGGCCCAGGATATCCTCGCAGTCCGAACTGTCCAGGCAGGTAAAGCCGGTGGGGAAACCGGCGGCCTCGTGGTAGCGGCGCAGCGTGGCAAAGGCAAAAGCGTGGAAGGTGCCGCCGGCCACGCCCGAAATGCCCTGGGAACCAAGGGCCAGCAGCAGCCCGGCCCGGGTCAGCATCTCCTGGGACGCCTTGCGGGTAAAGGTCAGGAGCAGGATGGAGGCCGGCTCCACCCCCCTGGCCACCAGATGGGCCAGCCGGTAGACGATGGTGCGGGTCTTGCCGCTGCCGGCTCCGGCGATGACCAGGACCGGACCTTCGGTGGTGACAACGGCTTGGTGCTGGGCGGAGTTTAGCTCGCGCTCGAAATCCATGGATGCTCTTTGGGTTCGGGGAGATTGAAATACGAAGCAACGACGGCCCCGGCGTCGGAGGTGCGGGCCGGGCGGGAGCCCTCGCTGTCGCACCACAGGGCGTCATGGGGGCTGTGGCAGCCAAAGCGGCCGAAGCGTCCGGTCAGTTCCGTGCGGTTGTATTTGGCGGTGAGGCTGACACCGGCCCGGCCGACGCAGATGAGATCCGGGGCACGGCGCACTTGCGGACCGGCATAGATTTCACCGCGCAGATGGATGGACTCAAAGACCGGCCGGCCGTCAAGGACAACGGTTAACAACTCGTCGCGCAATTCGTTGGCGAGCCGTTCGGCTATGTGCTCATGAAAGACGCCCCGGGCGAAGCGTTCCTTGATATTGATGTAGATGCGGCCTGGGTCCAGGGCAAAGGCAGCGGTGTGGTGCGGCACGATGCGGGCGTCGTATTCGCCGCTGGCCCCGGGTTCGGTCTTTAAAAGGCCCTTGGAGGCCAGCCAGACGTTTAAATCAAATTCGGTCTCAAGCTCCACAAAACCGTGGTCGGCCAGGGCAATGAAGCGCTTGGGGCCGGGCAGGGCTTCGTAGCGGTCCAGAACGAGTCCGATGAGCTTGTCCCAGTCGGTGAGCAGATCAAGGGCAGCACCATGGAGCTGGTGCTCGGGATGGGCAACCGCCGGGAAGAAGAAATGAAACAGCCGGTCGGTTTCGGTGGCGACCAGCATAAAGAGGTCAAAGTCGCCGCCGGCCCAGAGCATTTCCAGGGCGGCCCGGCGCGAGGCCAGGGTGGCGCGAAGCCCTCTCGCCAGTGCGTCGAAATCGGCGGCGCCCCGGCTGGTGTCGGCTTCGAGGCGGTAGCCGGCGAGCTTGAGATTTTGGGCCAACTCCGGCGGATAGACGGCCCGGTCGAAGTCGGTTTCCGGGAAGCCGGCGATGATGGCTCCGTTAAGGGGCTTGACCGGTGCTGCGCAGGGGATGTTGATCATTTTGGCGACAAGGCCGGCGGCGCTGGCGCGTTCCATGAGGGTCGGGGCGGCGATGGTCCCAGCGTCCACAGGACCGAGGCGGTAGCTGGCCGGATCGATGCCGACGAAGCCGAAGATGCCGTGTCGGCCGGGGCCGGCGGCGGTTAAAAACGAGGTCCAGTTGACGGGTGAGAGCTCGGGCAGTTCGGCCTCGATGCTGGCGGCGTCGATGGCGAGCAGCCGGTCGAGGTTGGGGAGTCTGCCGGAGGCGGCCAGGGTTCGGGCCAGGGAGAGCGGCAGTCCGTCGAGGCCCAGGACAACGAGTTGTTTTCGTTCGTGCGGCATGGCCGGGTGTGTAACAGGAAAGGGCGGGTCTGGCTACGCGGTGGGTGGGCGTGCGGTGCATTGGGAGACGCGGAATTGACGTGCGGCCGGATTCAAGGCAAGAAAGCCGTCTCGGTGCCCGAGTGGCGGAACTGGTAGACGCCAGGGACTTAAAATCCCTTGTTCTTCGGGACGTGCCGGTTCGATTCCGGCCTCGGGCACCATAAATTTCAATGGGTTACTGACTCTGTCGGTAGCCCATTTTTCGTTATCTTGATTTTTTGCTCCAATTTTGCTCCACTCGCTCCAGAAAATGTCTCAGGAATTCCCGTCTGGAAAACCCTTTTGGTCCAGGGGCATGCCCGGGGGGCGAGCATGGAGCAACGGCACATCAAGGGCGTGCTTTTCGACGCTTTCGGCACCTTGTGTCACATCGAATCCCCCCGGCTCCCTTACCGCTTGATCATGAAGCGATGGGGGAAAGGGGCGGCCGATTGCTATCAAGCCATCATGACGCGGGATGTTTCCTTGGCGGAGTTCGCCGGGGAAGCGGGGTTGTCCCACGAGGAAGCCGCTTTCTTTGAAGCGCATGTGGCCGAGGAAACGGACTCCATGCGCCTTTTCCCCGAGGTCCCGCAAACGCTGCAAGCGCTCCGTGGACATGGCCTCAAGATCGCGGTGGTCTCCAATCTCGCCAAGCCCTACGGCGCGCCATTTCTCAAGCTCCTGCCTTTCGACCTGGATGCGTGCGCCTTTTCCTACGAGGTCGGCGCGCGCAAGCCCGAGGTGCCCATCTACCGATATGCCTGGGAAAGGCTCGGCTGTGCCCCAGATGCGCTCCTTATGGTCGGCGATTCGCTACAAAACGATTATCAGGCTCCCCGTGATCTTGGGCTTCACGCCTTATGGCTTGATCGAAAGGCCGGCTCGCTTGAGAGCGAAAATGGGCATGTTGTCCATTCCCTTCAGGGCGTCCTTGGCTACCTGGGGATCGGTTGAGATTAGAATTTTCCAAGGAGGCAGCATGGCGACCATACGCAAACGCGGTGCAGCGCAGTGGGAAGCCCGGATTCGCAAGCGGGGCTATCCCACGACATGCAAGACCTTTGACACCAAGGTGGAAGCCGAAGCCTGGGCCAAGGACATCGAAACGACCATGAACAAGAGCCTCTTCGTGTCCGCCAAGGAGGCCGAGCAATATACGCTGAGCGAGTGCCTTGAGCGCTACATTGAGGAGTATATCCCGCGCCTGAAGCACGCTAAGCGGGAAACCGACCGGGCTAGGTTCCTCCAGAAGCGGACCATCGCCCATCGGATCATGGCCACGATCCGCGCCCGGGACATTGCCGACTTCCGGCGGGAACGCGAGGCCGAAGGGGTGAGCGGTAACACCATCCGTCTGGATTTCGCCCTGCTCTCCAAGCTCTTCAACTACGCCCGCTCGGATTGGGGCATGGAAAGCCTGCAGAACCCCGTGGAGCTGGCCGCCAAGCCCAGGCCTGCCAAAGGCCGCGACCGACGCCTGGAAGATGGCGAGGAAGAGCGCCTCTTGGCTGCGGCTGCGCCCAGGTTTAGGCCGGTCATCCTCTTTGCTCTGGAAACCGCTATGCGCCGGGAGGAAATCGCCAGCCTACACTGGAAGAACGTCAATATTCGAGGGCGATACGTCCTCTTACCCGAAACCAAGAACAGCGAGGCCCGGACAGTCCCCCTTGCAGAAGGGGCCTTGGCTGTCCTACGCGAGCTGCCACGAAGCTTGGATCAGGGGCCTGTGTTTGGCCTTTTAGCGGAGCAGATTACGGCGTCAATGAGATATGCGTGCAAGAGGGCAAAGCTTGAGAATCTCCGTTTTCATGACCTGCGGCACGAAGCCACCAGCCGTTTCTTTGAACTTACGGATTTGGACGTTATGGAAATCAAGGCCATCACCGGACACAAAACGCTGCAAATGTTGGCACGGTACACGCATTTGAGAACGGCACGGCTGGCGGATAGGTTGGCTGGGATGAAGCGAGGATGAACATCTTAATAACCTAAAGATCAGAGCCTATTATCCGACAAGCGTCAGAAGGTGTGTCTGTGTGTATTGGGAATCAAATCACTTGTCGTTGGATAGTTATTGAGATTGGCCCCCAATAGTGCTTATTGCGTTTACAGGTATTGATGTTTGGTAGGTGACCCCAAAAATCGTATCACCCAGCCATTTCTTGAACGAAGGATTATCGCTAAATTGTTTAAAAAGCTCTGTATGGTCTGCCAGTAGATCGATGACGACACGTTGCAAGGCCTTGTCATGTTCTATCCTGGCATTTTGCTTGTCGGAATTCTTCATCGCGTTCTGGTAGGCAATGTCAGCGCTCACCTTGACGGGAATTTCCTCGGCGATGACCTTGCGGATTTTGTCGGCGTCTTTCCATTCAACGCTTCCGAACTGATCGTTGAACGCTTTTATGATGTTGCTGAGTTGGTCTAGCTCCGGTTCCGGCATCCTGCCTCCGCCACTGGTGGGAACGGGATCAACCTCCGCGTCCGCGTCGGGGAGTGCGATTTGCAGTGCGGATTGCACCTCGACTCGGTAGCTATCCATATCGACGGCATCCAGAATGCCTCGGGACAGGTCATCTTCCTTGGGGGCGGGGAGCTTCGGGATGAGAAAGTTCAGAAAAATCGAAAGTTTTTCCCAATCTGAATTATTGTAGGGAAGAATCGAAGCCAAAAAACCGTATGTCCGCACAAAGGCCTTGGCTTTCCCTTTAAAGTCCACTTGGCCATCTTCATCCAGGTCGGCGTTGTAACCGGCGACACAGGCATCCAGGATCGGGTCAAGAGCGTCGCGATCCGCACCGGCAAGATAGCGACTCACGAAGTTACCAACCTGCTCCTGGGAATAGACTTGATGGCCTTCCAGGTCAGCTCGGATGTCGTGCAGCTTGTTCGGGTCAGTCTCTTCCGAGAGGATGGTTGTCCGGTAATAATCGGAGAACGATTTTTGTATCGTGTCGGCGTCGTTATAAAAGTCCAGTACAAAAGTGTCGTGCTTTAATGGATGGGCTCGGTTGAGGCGCGAGAGCGTTTGCACAGCTTTGATGCCGGATAGCGCCTTGTCTACATACATTGTATGTAATAGGGGCTCATCGTAGCCAGTCTGAAACTTATCAGCGACGATTAGAAAGCGGTATGGGTCTTGGCGCACCATGTCCGGAATTTGGCTGCTCGGAAACCCATTCAGTGTCGCTTCGGTCACCTTTTTCCCGCCGTACTCTTGTTCGCCGGAAAATGCCACGATGGCTTGGTACGGGCTCTTCCGCACCTTGAGATATTCTTGAAAGGCATGGAAATACTGGATGGCCCGCTCAATGCCGTTGGTGATGACCATGGCTCGGGCCTGGCCGCCGATTTTACGATGGCCGACCACCTGCTCATGGAAATGGTCCACCATGATTTCGGCCTTTTCCCGGATGGCGTGCCGGTGCGACTCCACGTAGCGACGCAACTTTTTCTGCGCTCGTTTTGCATCGAAAAGCGGGTCGTCCTCTACCTTTTTGGCCAAACGATAGTAGCTCTCCACCGGGGTGTAATGCTGCAACACATCCAGGATGAAGCCTTCTTGGATTGCCTGCTTCATTGTGTAGGCGTGAAACGGCAGGTGTCTGACCTTGTCGCCTTCCGGCCTCGGCTCACCAAAAATTTCCAGGGTCTTGTTCTTCGGCGTGGCGGTGAAGGCGAAGTAGCTGGCATTGGGCAGCATCTTGCGACCTTCCATGATCTTGTTGATCTTGTCCTCGGTCGTCTCCTCCTCATCCGTGCCGGCAGTCTCCTGGCCCTCCGCCAGGGCCATGTTCATCATGGCAGCCGTCCGGCCTCCCTGGCTGGAGTGCGCTTCGTCGATGATGATGGCGAAATGGCTCCGCCGATGCTCGTCTCCGATCTCGTCGAGGATGAAGGGGAACTTCTGGACCGTGGTGATAATGATCTTTTTTCCGGACTTGAGGAATTTTCGCAGGTCGCCGGAGTGTTCAGCGTGCCCGACTGTGGCCGAGACCTGGGCAAACTGCTTGATGGTGTCCCGAATCTGCTTGTCGAGCACGCGCCGATCCGTAACGACAATGACGGAATCGAAGAGCGTGTTGCCCGCCTTCTCCAGGCCAACGAGTTGATGCGCCAACCAGGCAATGGAGTTGCTCTTGCCGCTGCCGGCCGAATGCTGAATCAGGTAGCGTTTCCCGAGGCCTGACGTCTCGGCGTCCGCCAAGAGCATACGGACCACTTTTAACTGGTGGTAGCGGGGGAAGATTTGCTTATGCTTCTTTCGGCCGGTTTTCTGGTCCTTTTCCACCACCACCTGGGCATAGTTCTCAAGAATGTCGGTCAACCCTTCCTTGGTAAGGATTTCCTTCCAAAGATAATCGGTGGCAATGCCGTCTGGATTTGGGGGATTGCCCGCGCCATCGTTGTAGCCCTTGTTGAAGGGGAGAAACCATGACTGTTTGCCCTTGAGATAGGTGCACATCCGCACTTCGTGATCGTCCACAGCGAAATGCACAAGGCAGCGTCCGAACTGAAACAAGACCTCTCTTGCGTCGCGATCGAGCTTATATTGTTGCACCGCATCGTCTACGGTCTGCTTGGTGAGCTTGTTTTTCAGTTCAAAGGTGATGACGGGCAGGCCGTTGATGAAGGCGGCCATGTCGAGGGCGAGTTGGGTTTCGTCCCGGCTGTAGCGGAGTTGACGGGTGACGCTGAAGATGTTCGCTGCGAACCGCTCGACGGCTTTGGCGTTTCCCGGGCTTGGCGTACCGTAGAAAAGCTCGATGCTGGCTGATTGGTGCTTGATGCCGCTACGCAGCACGTCCACCACGCCACGCTTGGCGATTTCGCCCTGTAATCGGTGCAGGAATTGGACGCGCTTGGGGCCTTCAACGCCAATTCCCAGGCTCTCGACCACATCCTGCTGGGTGGCATTAAGAAACGCGAGCAGCTTGGCCAGGTCAACGGCATGTTCCCGGTCGAAATCACCCGGATCGCCGGCAACCCATCCGGTGTTTTCCGAGGGCGCGGCAAGCTCGGCGGGCTCTTCGGAGGCTTTCCGGCAAAGGCCTGACCGGCCGGTCATAGCTCGAAAAATCAACGTCTCCAGGCCCTTTTCGCTGGTATCCGTGGGCATGCCGTTCTCCTGCGAGCAAGCAACCGTCAAACAAATTTTGCGAAGCTAACCGCTAGAATTAAAAGCATTGCACCCATTGGGTGGCTTCTGGCGGCCTCGCCAGTCAAGCAACGGTCAAACAAATCCGGAAGCCGCATCAAGCCCACCAGGGAAGGTACTTTTTCGCTTTGCTCCCCACCGTGTCGTCATGGCAGCGGATGCGCCCGGCCTCCAGGGTGTCGCGGATGATCCGCGAGGCCATGGCGCTGTTCTTGGCGTCGATGCCGAACCGTTCCCGCAGGGTGCTGTTGGTCATGAAGTCGCGCTGCACGTAGCGCAAACAGGCGTGCAGATAGCAGGCCCATATCCGGTCGCCCTTATCCATCTCCCGAAGGTCGCGGTGGGCAAAGAGCACAATCCGTGTGTGCTCCTCCACGGTTTCGAAGAGTGGGGCCGGCAGTTGGAAAAGTTCGGTCTGGGATACGACCTTGTCGATGCCACTTCCTCGTTCTTCGCAGATTCGGAAGCGGCGCATGAGCGACGCCAGCGTCTCGTTGCGGGATTTGGGCGGTGTATCGATGAAACGGTCGGTAGAAACCAGCGGCACGCCGGGGTTGGTGATTTCCATCCGATCGTCGAAAAGCTCCACCATCGGTCCCGCGCCGGTAATGAAAAAATCCTGGTGGATGAGTGCGTTTGCCACCAGCTCACGGACGGCAAGTTCAGGGTACATGGGCACGGTCTTGCGCAAGGCCTGACCGATGACCTCGTTGCTTGGCACCAGCGCCATAATGAAGCTGATGAGTCCCTCGAACCCGCTGGCGTAGCCCTTGCCGCCAACCTGCTCGCGGAGGGTTTCTACACGCCCCTTGCCCTTGTAATGGATGACGCGCATGGCCTTTCGCTTGAGGCTCGGAAAGTCGTCCAGCTTCTTGGCGAAAAGGATCGCCCCCATGTTGGTGATGTTCCAATCGCCGGCCTGACAGGATTGGATAATGCCGTCGTGCTCCAAAGCCTCAAGAATCGCCGCCCGGCCATCGGGGAGGGGCAATTCCAGCAAATCAAAAAAGGCGGGGTAGTCGAGCAAGCGCAGCACCTCTTCCGCGCCCACGTGCTCGGAGGCAATGCCGCGCTCGAACGGAACCTGGTCGAAAACGCGCCACAACGCCCGTTCCTTTTCAGGATGCTCTTTCAGCTTTGTTTTATGGGAGCCGACCCGGATATATTCCTGATCCTTGAACCGCACGGGGTGCCGGAACGCCGCGCCGATTTCCAGCAGCACGACGGGCTTGTCCTCGACTGATATCTCGAAAAAACGGAAGTTGATTTTGGGAGCCAGCAGCCGCAGCAGCCAGTTTTCCAGCTCTTCATTGCCGATTTTGGCAGCGCCGGGCTTGAATGTGGTTCCAATGATGTCGTGGGTCGTGTCATCCACTCCCCACACCAGATAGGCATTGACCTTGCCCAGCAGCGCCGCCGAGTTGGCCAGGGCGGAGAGGTATTCCCCGATCATATCCGGGGTGTCGTTGTTGTGCTTGAACTCCACCCACTCGGTTTCAGCCGGGAGTTTGCGCAGCTCATGCACCAGACCGACGTAATACTCGGCCTGCCGGTCGAGGTTCATTCTTCCGTCTCCGGTATGTCATCCTGTTCAGCATCGTCTATGGATTCGACGTCATCTTCGATAGCGAGTAATTCTTCTTCGGGTACCGGCGCAAGCTCGATGTTTCGTACATCCACCTTGCCGGTGACGACGTCGGATATAAGGCGGGCACGGTATTCGCGCATAAGTTCTACTTCACGCATTGTTTTCGAGATAGCAATGTCAATATTCTTAGACTCATTGCAAAAATAGGAAGCAATATCAGACTGTTCATTAAGTGGAGGTGCAGGAATCTGTAGGTTCATTATTTTCTCAACGGATATCCCTGGTTGCGCTGCGGATTCAGAGTATTGGTTTAGATTCATCACGCGGAGAAGCTCTGAAAGCCAACGTATATCATCGTTCCCATTTAATGTTGTTACTATAGCATGCTCAGACGCCCAAAATCGGCCATTGACTAAATGCACATTTCCGCACAAGGCCCCTTGCCGCCCAACAAGGATAAAATCACCATCATGAGTGTATGAGGAGCTGAAACCACGGTGGCCATTCCCGCCATAAACAGGATAAGCGCCGCGCTCAGAGATTGACAACGAGGTAATGCCATCACCACTTTTCATTGAAACCAATCTCTTGAGTTTCATGACTGGCCAATGTTCCGGGATATCCCCAAGCCACGGCACACCGCTAGGTTTGAGTGTGACATCAGGATTTATTCCTCGGGTGATGGCCTTATTGATGATGTTTTGTCTTTGCTCTTTGAGGAGGGCGATAAGTCGACGTTTTCTTCGAATAAAACAATTAATTTTCTTCTTCCAGCTATTGACATACTGAACAATATCGTCTTGTTCTTCTTTGCTCGGAAGAGGAAAAAACATGCGAGCCAAATTCGGATATCTAAGCCTTGGGGCTCGCTCTCGTACAGCTGGGCATATTATTCTGATAAAATCCAGTCTAGCCATTTCCCTGATGAGGAGAGCATAATACTGAAGGTTAATGGTTGGATGTTTTGCATTAAGAATAACATATTCTGGAGTGCATTTCCCGTTACTGTCAGATACGCCGACAGCTCCTGCAAAGGCATCCATCGCATGGACAACAAGTTGATTAACCCGAACGCCTTGATATCCTCCTTCGAGTAAAGCATTCATGAAACCCCGTTCACGACGATTCTTTCTCAAAGTAACTTGTCCATCACGAAAACACGTAACAATTTCATCTTCTTCGCGGACTGGAAGGTTTGATTCAGAAAATAAATTCTTGGCTCTTTCACTCTGCCATTCCGAAGGGATCGTTGGAAGCCATGTGATGCCAGAGTCCTTGTGCTGTCGGTAAAGCTTGGAATTCATCTTTCCACCTTTCCGACAATCTGTTCAAGCAATCCATCAGTCTCCTGCTCCAACGCGTAGATATCTGCCTTGATCTCCTCCAGTGTGCGCATGGGGATAGGCTTGTAAAAATGTCGCGTAAAGGAAACTTCATAACCAATCAGAATCTTGTCAGGATCAATCCAGGCGTCCGGTGTGTAGGGCAGAACCTCGCGTTTGAAAAAGGCCTCGATGCCGCCTTCTTCGAGCAACGGTATCTGCTCGGTGTCGCGGAGGCTGGTGTCCGACTCGTATTCCACCACCCGGGTCTTGCCGTCCATCTCGACCGGATACAAACCGTGCAGCGGGTCTGGTTGGGTTTTCCCCGGCTTATGCACCTTCTTGACGACGGGTGAGGCCGATGCGTCGGTGACCGTAAGCTCGACCTGGAGGAGCTTCTTGCGCTTGGCCGTGAGCTTGACGCCATGCTTGTCGGCGTCCGTTTCAACCGCGTCCATGACGACGTTGAAATCAAGATGCGGCCCAGCGCCAAGGAGCTTCGCAACCCGCCGCGCCAGCTTGGGCAGGGGCTCTTCCTTGGCCGCTTTGCAGACTTTTTCAAAAAGATCGAGCCTTGCGGGGCTCAAGTCGGTGGCGAGACGCAAAGGGCGGTCCACCGTGATCTTCCAGAACCCAAAAGCTTCGTTCGCAAAAATCTTGGACTGTTCGGTTTGAACGGGATTGACGATCAGCTCGCAAATTTGCCGGATATGTTCCTCGGAAAACTCGCAGTTCTTTTTGCCAAGATTCTTGCGGAGCGGCACGGACCAGCCCGTGGCGTCGATGAGCTGCACCTTGCCTTTGCGCGCCTCGGACTTGCGGTTGGTCAGTATCCAGACGTACGTGGCAATACCGGTGTTGTAGAACATGTTTTCCGGCAAGGCGATGATCGCCTCCAGCCAGTCGTTCTCGATGATCCAGCGACGGATGTTGCTTTCACCCTGGCCTGCGTCGCCAGTGAACAGAGAAGACCCGTTGTGGACTTCGGCGATGCGGCTGCCGAGCTTGGTGGCATGCTTCATCTTGGACAGCTTGTTGACCAGGAACATGAGCTGCCCGTCGCTTGAGCGGGTGATCATCTTGAATTCCGGATCACCGCCGTGCTGCACGACAAAACGGGGGTCCGTAATGTCGCCCTTGCCGCCCAGGCGCTCAAGATCGGTCTTCCAGCTCTTGCCATAGGGCGGATTGGAAAGCATGAAATCGAACTCGTGGGAGGGGAAGGCGTCGCTGGACAGGGTGGAGCCGTATTTCAGGTTTTCGGCCTCCTCGCCTTCTCCCTTGAGCAGCAAATCCGCCTTGGAAATGGCGTAGGTTTCCGGCTGCACCTCCTGACCGAAAAGGTGCGTTTCAACCGCCTTGCCATGGCTTTGCGACAGCTCTTTCAAGCGTTCTTCGGCCACGGTCAACATGCCGCCAGTGCCGCAGGCTCCGTCGTAGACAAGAAACGACCCTGACTCGATCCGATCCACCACGGGAAGGAAGATCAGGTCGGCCATGAGCTTGACCACATCGCGAGGCGTGAAATGCTCCCCGGCCTCCTCGTTGTTTTCTTCGTTGAACCGGCGGATCAGCTCCTCGAAAATGGTGCCCATGGCATGGTTGTCGAGGGCGGGCAGTTTTTCATTGCCCTTGTCGTCAAGCACAGGCTTGGGACTCAGATTGATCTTGGTGTCCAGGAACTTTTCGATAAGGCTGCCAAGAATGTCCGCGTCGACAAGCGTTTGTATTTGATTGCGAAATTTGAACTTGTCGAGAATCTCCTGCACGTTTTGGGAAAACCCGTCCAGGTAGGCTTCGAAATCGGCCCGAAGCTGTTGTTGCTTGGCCCGGGATTTCAGGTCGCGCAGGGTAAAGGGGGAGGCGTTGTAAAAGGCCTCCCGGGAAACTTGAGCAAGAGCGGCGTGCTGATTGGCGATGCCAGCCGCGTCGAGCTGCTTTTTCATCGCGAGCACGGCTTCCTTGGTCGGCTCAAGCACGGCGTCAAGACGTCGAATGACCATCATGGGCAGGATGACGTCGCGATATTTCCCTCGCACATAGACATCCCGCAGAACATCGTCAGCGATGCCCCAAATGAAGCTGACAATGGTGTTATGCATCGCATGATCCATGATCCGGTACTACTCCTTACGCTTGTTGTCCGACTCAACAGGTTCGGCCGCGCCGCCGGCCTTTACCCACCCGTCCACTTCGTCTTTTTTGAACTTCCAAAGACGCCCCATACGGTGGGCCGGCATCCCATGCTTGTCGATCCACTTGTATACCGTGTCGTTGCTGACGCCGAGATGCTGGCATATCTCGGTCATCGACAACCAGCGGTCTTCGATTTCGACCATTTCAATCTCCGAAAGGTGTTTGGGTGAAGAGCCCACGCTCGCCGACGACAGGCGCGAGGTCAGGCCGCGACCTCCCCAAGCAGGTGGCGTAGAATAGGGAACCGAATTGTGTGATGTCAATCGATCTTTGCCGATTTGAGCCGATGAGAGGGGTTTGATGGTGGCTCCGGTAGATGAGCAATCAGTCCAAGGACGCCATCGAAAGCAGTATCGCGTTTCAACGGCAATCTGATTTCCTCAAGCCGGAATTATGGGAAATTGCATGCAGATGCAAATTAGCCCTTTGCCGTTGAATTTTAACGACCAAAATTTTTTTCTCGACTGAGCCATCTGCTAATTTCCTCTACTTTTGGCTCAGCATAACGTTTAAGCGAGTCAATAACGGCTCCAGTCTCGTTGACAGCTCGTTCAAGCACTGCAATTGCTGCATTGATTCTCGCTGCTGTGCTTTTAAATTCGAAACCTGCTGCTGGATTTGGCGCAAGGCATCCGCATGGGAGGTCAGAGCCCGCGCTTGTTCTGTAAGTTTTTGAGCCTGTTCTTCCTGTATCTGGCGAAGTTCCTGCTCCAATGCGGTCAAAGTGGAGGTGATGAGGCGTTCTATTTCCGTCATTATCTACTCCAATTTCACGGCTTGCTGTTTGCCCACCGTCCAGCCAGTGTGGGCCGAAGTCTTCGGCGGCAGGATGATGAACCGGCCCTCCTGGTTCTCCAGGAGCTTCAATCCCCAGGTCCGCTTTTCCAATTGGCCGGCGGTGTTCTCCAGCTCGGTTTTGCTGACATTTAGGCTCTGAATCTCCCCTTGTAATGCCTTGACCCTGTGTGTGAGCAGGGTCACCACGCCCCAACCGCCCAAGGCCGTCCCCGCCAGAAGGGCCATGCTCAGGAGCAGGGCTTGCAGCCATTTGCGGCCGAAGGTCCAGCTCAGGGTTTGGCAGCGTGAGGCGATGTGCTCTTCCAATTTCCCAAGCTTTTCCTGGATAGCGGCTTCGGTTGTACGCAGCGCGGCGGTCGACGACTGCTGCAAGCTCTTGCTCAAGGCGTCGAATTGCTGCCGGGTCAGGGCTTCGAGCTCCTGTCGGTCCTGTTCGGTCTTGGCCCGCATGCGCTCGGCCAGGGAGGTCAGCGAGTTGCCAGTGTTCGGCATAGATTCCCCCTTTGAGGCGAAGCTTTTCGCCGCTGGCTGGGTCTTTGACGGTGACGTAGTGCTTGCCTGCCCTGTTGATCTCCAGGTCGGCCTCCCGAAGCGCCGCAAGAAGCTCGGGGCGGTTTGTAACCTGTCCCTCTTCGATCTTCATGAGCAGGAAGGCGTGGACGGCGTCCTTGGCCTCCGCGCGTTCGTCCTTGCCGGGCGCTGTCCCCCATCGGATCAGACGGGCTTTGTGCAGGTCCGCGTGTTCCGGCGTGCGCAGTCGGGCTCGGGTTGGATCATCCGGCCTGGCCCAACCTTCGCGGTGATTGTGCAGGTCCCGGAACACGTCGAAGTGCTTTTGCCAGCCGGGCGGGCAGGGATTGAAGGCCTTGCCGCCTGAGAGTTCCACGCGAGGGATGACGAAATGGAGCTCATGATGCCCGGCATGGTGATGCCTCACCCAAAGGATATTGCGCTGATCCGGCTCCAGGCTGGCAAAGGCCACGGCCTCGAAGTCCTCCATGACGCGCGTTTCCTGCTTGGGCGTCACGACTTCGTCCGGATGCCAGGAAAGGACCCCTGCCGTGAACTTCCATTTGGTGTCCAGGGAGTCGATCAGCTCTCGCGTCAGCTCAGGATCGCCGCGCAGCACCTCGGGCGGATATTTGTCCCGGTCCGGGTAGTCCGGCCGCACCAGATAGCGCGTCGGCCCATCCCCGGCCCCCTGACCGTGCTGGAAGACCTTCATGTACATGGCGTCTCCCTGAAGGCGTTTGACTCCATGGAGGAAGAGGGCTCTTGCCGCTCGCCTTCTCCAGCGCCTGCGCCTCGCTTGAGGGACCTCTCGATACTCAAGAGGGCAACCAAGACCTGAATGGTCTCTGCCCGGCTTTTGTACGTATTGGCCCACCTAGCCAGTTGGTTCAGGTTCGCGCCCACTCGGGCAAGCTGGCGAACGTGCTCCTTCTCTAAAGGTGTTTGGCGAAGGCGGTAGTCCAGGGCGCGTTGGCGGATGAAATCCGTCACAGTCTGGCCCTGGGCTTGCGCCTTGGCCGTGATCGCTTCCTTCTCAGCCGGGGTGACGCGAAGTTTGATCCAGGCTGTCCGGCTCGGAGCCTTTTCTTTCATGGCGTCACCTGCCTTGATGCCTTTGGCAGGGGTCGAGGGGGGCGCAGCCCACCCGCCAGCCCCGGCAGGGGGCACCGCGTCAGCGCGTGCCCACAACGGGTAGGCTGGCTCTGCGACATGCCGCCGATGCGCGCAGGCTTCCCGCAACAACATACCGATGGCGAAAAAAGCGAAATAAGCGAAATAAGGTTCACGCGAGATTCCTCCTTTCTTCGCTTATTTCGCTTTTTTCGCTTAATTCGCGCAGAGCCAGGATGATCCGGGGACGGCCCGCATTTTTCAGCTTGGTGATGGTGATGCGCTGTTGTGCCTCGAGTTGTTGCAGCAGGGGTTTGAGGCGGTCGCGGGGGACATGCCTGCTCAGGACGGTGCTTAGTTCGGTGGCCGTGAGCGGGCCGGCCCTGAGCGCTTCCAGGATTTTATCTTCCAGCGGGTCCGTCGCCCGGTCTCCGAAGATGTAGCGCGCCGAATCCTGGGCATAGCGCCACATGACAAGGGCCGCTTGCAGGTGGGGCTCCTCGATTTTCCCCTGAGCGTCCAAGAGCGCATAGAGGAGAGCCAGACGGAGGGTTTGGGCTTCGGCCCGGTTGATAATGCTCCCGGCCAGTCCCGTGTGCTCCTGGGAGAGCTCTGGGTAGACGTGTCGCCAGAGCTCCAGGGCATTCGACGTCATGGTCATGACGCCGCGTTGCTGGGCTTGTCCCACGCACCGCCAAAGCTCACGTTGCAAGGGCGCAAGCTCTGCGTCCGGCATCCGTGAAGGCAGGGCGACCAGTTTCGAGCGCCGGGCGCATATCCAGAGGAAACGGTTGCCGAAGCCATTCACGGCCTGCACCTCGCCCAAACACACGGCTAGTTCCTGCATGGTGATGTGGGTGATGATGCTGATGTGCGCGCCGCGCACCAGAACGGGGTTGTTCTTGGTCAGGGGGGCATAGTCGCCGGAGTCCCAGAAACAGCGGATGCCCATGGAGAGCGTGTTGCCTTCCCGTTTGGTGCAGGCAAGGGCGCTGGCAAACTCCTCGTCCATGATGACGAGCCTTTTGTCTCCCTTTTCGCGGACCGGTTCAGCAGGGTTCTGACGCTGTCTCCGTTCCCGCTCCTCATCGCTTTCGTCGCGTACATGATGGGCCAGCCCTTCTCCCGTGGAGAGCGGGCCGCCACTCTCTCTGGCGGGCAAAGGGACGCCCCAGACCTTCAGATCAGCGGGCAGGCAGTGTTCCCGCCCAAAGAGCTTCGCCACGGGATGTCGAGAGGTTCCTTTGCGGGCCTTGCTGGTGCTGCCGCAGATGACGGCAAAGAGGCGCGGCGAGTGGACGGTCTCGCCCACATAGAGGTGCGGGCCTTTATCGGGCGCATAGCCGTAGACCTCCGCTCCGAAACGCACCAACGCCGTGATGCAGACCGCCGCCGGATCAGCTTCGCTGTCACGCGTCGCCAGCCGCACGAACTCGCCCAGGATGCCCGGGCAGGCGTCAAACGAGAATCGAGGCCACTCCTTGAGGTTGAGGCCAATGGGATCATCCGGCTGGGCCTCTTGACGTGCGCAGGGCAGCGAAGCGACCAAGGGTCTGCCGCTCATTTTTCACCCCTGTCCCGCTGTTCCGCCTTTGTTGGTCTGCCGCGTCGCCTGGCAGGAGGCAGAGCATGACCGAGGTTATTCTTAGCCTTGATGTCGGCCTGGGCGGCTTTGTCGTCGATCCAAGCGTCGACGGACTCCACCTGCCAGGCTAGGCGGCGACCCAACTTTATAGGCGGCGGAACGGCGTCAAACTGCTTGCGAGCGAGATGGCCGTGAATGGAAGCGATGCTTTTCCCAAGGATGATGGACAATTCTTCGATGTTGTAAAACCGTTTTGTGACCATGGGTACTCCTTCTATGAAGTGCAAACTATGAGCGCCAAGCATAAGCACATATCGCCAGAAAATGTCAATTACTTAAAATTTTCGCACCCATACGCAAATTTTGCGTACCCCCCCCGCAAATTTTGCGCACCCATGATGCCGCTATTTCGCAGTTAAGACGTGGCAGTATCATTGAGTGCTACTGTGCAATATAGTGGAATGACATCGTCTGGCAGGGGCTTGCCAGCGAGGAAGAGGGAGGAAAGGCAGGTTTCGCCGCGGTGGGGTAGTCCCCGCGAGGGGCGGAAGTACGCCTTCGGAGGCTTCAGACTGCGAGGTGGCTGGGGCGGGTTACGCGCTAAGGTCGGGGATTCGTTTTCGTGCGGGTGGGAGGTAGGGGGCGGAAAAGCGCTGTCTGGGGCATGAGCAAATGGCCTTGACGAAAAGTACCTTTATGGTAATTTTTTCCCATGGAAAAACGAAAGCCGACGTATGACCTGGGCTCTTTCCAGGATGCGGCGAGAAGGGGCGAAGTCGCTGTGACGAAAACCGCCGCCCAGGCAGCCCAAGGCCTCGGCTTCGATTACGACGGCATGATGGCGGTCATTGAGAGCATGAACCGCAGGCACTTTTACAAATCCATGACCGCCTACGCGGACAACGCGGCTTGGCAGGATGTGTATCATGTGCCGACATCCGCTGGGATTTTGTACGTGAAATTTATGGCTGGAAGGATTTCGGCCTTTGATCTGCTTTCTTTCAAGGAGAAATAGCATGGAAACACTTCCCATGTGCCACGAAGACGGAACCGAAATGGTTCGTGACGTGAGGCCGGTGGAATTTTCCTACAAGGGACAGACGATGACTGTCGCCATGCCCGGATGGTATTGCCCGAAATGCGGGGAAGGTCTCTATACCCGTGCGGACATGAAGGTCTCCGACCGGGCACTAAACGCCATGAAGGCGAGGTGCGAGGGGCTGTTGGACGGCCCGCAGGTCAAGCGCATCCGCAAAAAGCTCGGGCTGACCCAGGCGGCGGCCGGCGACCTCATCGGCGGCGGACCGAAAGCGTTCACCAAGTATGAGAAGGGGGATGCCCTGACCAGCCGGGCCGTGACCAACCTGTTAAAGGTGCTGGACGCCGTGCCTGACGCGCTCACGATCCTTCGGGAAAATCAGGGGCGCCCTACCTGCTGATGCTTCTTGGCGTCCTGCCTTTTCCATCCTCCTGCAGAAAGGGAACGGCGTCGCAGTGCACACTCCGGAGAGCGCTTGCCGGCCAGCCGCGAGTTCTCCCCGGGATTGGAGGATCATTCCGCCAAGGCCGGAAGCAATGCAAATTTTTCGTCGGTGGAGCAAAAAAAGTTGCTCCAATTTGCTCCAATTTTGCTCCACTCGGTCTGGAAAAACGTGCATTTTCATGAAAATTCGTGAGTGTTCATCTGTCTGATATTATTTGAATATTTGTGGTAACATATGGTTAAAATTGAGCGATTTTTGAGACTTAAAATCCCTTGTTCTTCGGGACGTGCCGGTTCGATTCCGGCCTCGGGCACCAGTAGAATCAACAGGTTGCGACGGTCTAGGACGGCCGGGCGCGACCTTTTGTTTTTGGAAGGCGATTTTGTGCCGCACCTGTCCCCGGCTTTCGGATTCTATGGGGTGATTCCTCGTGAAGTTTGCCGAGGTCCGGGGCATCTACGGCAACTCAGCGTAAATTTGCCCGCAGCAACCACGGCCGCCCTCTCGCCAAAGCCGACACCATGCGCTACCTTGTCATCGAGTCCCACGGTGGTGGGGATTTCGTGCCCTGTGCAGCAGGGCCGCGCCCGGCTGTGACGAGAACCGACTTCGCCTCCTGCGCAGCACCCCGCCGTTGTGACGCATCCGCTTCGAGGCTCTTTGCCACCCTGGCCGGCAAGGGGATCGTTACAACCGAAACCCCAGGCCTGCCGTCACCGTCGCTTGCCCAGGTCGCGTTGCTCCAGGCGCAACTTGCCACAGTCGCCCTGGGAAGAATCCTTCACGCTCACCTGCCGTCGCTATCACCGACACCAGCCCTGGCTCCATCGTCAGTGCCGAGGGGTTGGGGCGGAAGAAGGTGGGGATGTACGCAATATGAAATATAGCGAAGATTTCAAACAACGTTGTCGGGACTTGTTCCCCATGTGGCCGGACTTATCCAGAGACCTTGATAGCGGTTCTGTTATGGTCGGAACCTATTTGGAAGAATCAAGGGCTTACGGTGTCTCGGAAAAATTGGCCCGCGAAAGGCCGGATGACGCCCGGATTGTTGCGGAGCGTTCTCTTGCCATCAGTGAACTGTATGATGAATGGGTGGCGCTTTATCAAGACCAGGTTCTGAGTAAGCCGTTCGTTCCTCCTTCATAACAAGCGCGTTGGCGCCCACGCATCTCTCAAATTGTAGAGGCCTTTATGGACTCAACTCGCATATTCCCGACGCATCGACAGCTTGAAACGAACACAATTCATTTTGATCTCGTTAAGGATGACGTTTCTTTGTCTGGGGTAGTGGCTTGCGGAGAACTGCGGCTCTATGGATCGTCGGGGACCATAGACCCCTCCGCCGTGACCTGCCGGCGTTGCCTGCGGACGAAGGCCTATCGAGAGGCGGTGAAATGAAACGGCCAGCGTTTCCTTTCCCGTATTCATGCCTGTCGCCACCGGGGGCGCGTTCGCGCTGCTGCCGCGTTGAGGTGTTGGCGTATCCACCGTTTCCATAGGCCTTGTTCGGGTCTGCCTGCCGCCCTGGAGTTAGTCGAAACGGCGCTGGTCGATGAGTCTGGGCGCGCCTGGGGCGATGGTTTCTTCGGCCGGCAGCACCGTCACCTGGGGGCGCAGCTTGAGCCGCTCCTGGAACCGGGCCGCGAAAGCGGCTGTGTCCAGCGGCTCGCTGCAGCACAGGCGCACCTCGATGGCATCTTTGCCGTCGGGATTTCGCACCACGATCTGCCACGCGGCGATGGCCGGGAAGCCGGCGGCGACTTCGGCGGCCTGGGCCGGATAAATGAACTGCCCTTTGACCTTGGCCGTATCGTCGGCCCGGCCGAGGATGCCGGTCAGACGCGGCGAAGTGCGGCCGCAGGGGCAGGGCGCGTCATCCAGCCTGGAGAGATCGCCCGTGGCCAGGCGGATGAGCGGATAGGCGTTAACAAAGGGCGTAAAGACCACTTCGCCGATCTCGCCGGCAGGCAGGGGACGGCCGGTGCCTGGTTCACAGATTTCGAGAATGCCCCGGGAACTGACGTGCATGCCGGTGAGTTCCGAGCATTCGTAGGCGATGCAGCCCACGTCGGCCGTGCCGTAGCCTTGGCGGATGGTCATGGCAAAGGCGTCCTGCACCTTCTGGCGCAGGCTCTCGGGCAGGCGCTCGGCCGCCACAAAGGCCGTGCGCAGCCGGAAATCCCGGTGCAGGTCGAGGCCCCGCTCCCGGGCCTTGTCGGCGATGACGTCGAGGTAGCTGGTCATGCCGACGAAGCCGGTCACCGGCAGGCGGGTCATGAGGTCGATCTGGACGTCGGTGTTGCCCGGTCCGGCCGGGATGACGGCGCAACCGAGTTCCAGCAGCGGTTCCTCCAGCATGAGTCCGGCCGGGGTCAGGTGGTAGCTAAAGGTCATCTGGACCAGATCGCCCCGGGCAAAGCCGGCGGCGTAAAAGGCCTCGGCCCAGCCCCAATAGTCCGGCCCCGGTCCTTCGGGATCATAGAGCGGTCCCGGCGACTGGTAGATGCGCCGCAGCCCGGCAACACCGCCGGTGAGCAGGCGGGCCAGTCCGGCCCCGCCGTCCTGGAGGGCGAGGAGCTGTTTTTTACCAAGCGGCGGGATGCGGGCGAAATCGTCCCAGGAGGCGATGTCCGATGGAACCAAGCCGGCGGCCTCCAGGCGGCTGCGAAACTCCCCGCTGTGCGCGAAGGCATGGTTTAAAAGCTCGCCCAGGCGGTCGAATTTGCGGGCCGCCACGGCCTCGCGGTCCATGCCCTCCAGGGGGGAATACAAGCCGGAAGCGGGCTTTGCTGCGTCCATATTTCGCCTCTTTCTCGAATTGCGTTGGGCCTGCCTCGGCCATCCTGTCCACACCGACCACACCCCCCAGCGTCATACCCCCTCTGAAAACTCATCCCATCAAGGGGGTCCGGGGGGGATTATCCCCCCCGGCCGCCGGAGGCCTCTTTTCTTATTTATTCTGTTACCCCAGCCAGCGTTTGCGGCGGCGGTAGTGTTTGACGTCCCGGTAGCGGCGTTTTTCGCCGCCGTGGGACAGGCCCAGATAGAATTCCTGGACATCGGGATTGTTTAAAAGCTCCTGGGACGTGCCGTCGAGGACGATGCGGCCGTTTTCCATGATAAAGCCGACATCGGCGATACCCAGGGCCGCCCGGGCGTTTTGCTCGACCAAAAGGATGGTCACGCCATCGTCGCGGTTGACCCGGCGGATGATGTCAAAGATTTCCTCGACGAGCAGCGGGGCCAGTCCCAGGGAGGGTTCGTCGAGGAGCAGCAGGCGCGGTTTGGCGATGAGCGCCCGGCCGATGGCCAGCATCTGCTGCTCGCCGCCGGACATGTAGCCGGCCAGTTGCAGCCGACGTTCCCGCAGGCGCGGGAAGTAGTCGTAGACGCGCTCCACGCTGGCCCGAAACTCCCGGGCCGGGCGGGTGACGCCGCCGCAGCGCAGGTTGTCCTCCACGCTCATGTCCTCAAACACCCGCCGGCCTTCCATGACCTGGAACACGCCCAGGCGCACGATGCGTTCCGGGGCGAGCCGGCTTATGGGCGCGCCGTCGTAGACGATGCGCCCGTCGGTGATGGCTCCGTCCTCGCCGGCCAAAAGCCCGGAGATGGCTTTGAGGGTGGTGGACTTCCCGGCCCCGTTGGCCCCGAGCAGGGCCGTGATGCGACCCTGCACGGCGCGCAGCGACAGCCCTTTGAGGGTGAGCGCCACGTCGTTGTAAACGACTTCGAGGTTTTCAACGGCGAGCAGATCCACGGCGTCTATTTCCCCAGCCATTCGGGCTTGCGTTCCAGGGTTTCCGTGACCACTTCGACCATTTTGCCGGCATCGACCTTGTAGATGATGACCGACATATTGGGCCGGTGGTCGTTGGGGAAGTAGCTGATGGGCGGGGTCAGGCCCATGGGATTGTAGTCGCGCAGCGTTTCCAAGGCGTCCTTGATGGCCGGGCCGGTAAGCGGGCCTTTGGCGGCGGCGATCTTAAGGCCTTCGGCCATGACCAGCATGGAGGCAAAGCCCCGGATGTAGTGGGTCATTTTCGGCGCGCCGTTGGTCAGCTTTTCGATGACGGCCATGCCGGGAACCTTCTGGCCGTAGACCACGGCGGTCTGGAGCGAATAGGTGCCGTTGGCAGCATCGCCGGCCAGCTTGAACAGGCTTTCGTCCACGCCCCAGATGTTGCAGAAAAACGTGGTCTTAAAGCCCAGCTTCTGGGCGTCCTTCATGATGACGGCGGCCGAAGGTGTGGTGCCGCCGATCCAGACGTAGTCCGGGGCCAGCTTTTGCAGGCGCAGCATCTGGGCCATGGCATCCATGGCTCCCAGGGCCACGGTCTCATCGCCCACGATCTCAAAGCCCAGTTCCTTGGCATAGTCCTTGGCCGCCGGGATGGGCACCAGCCCATAGGGATGGTCGGGGTAGACAAAGGCCACCTTGGGAGCGCGGGCTTCTTTCCAGTTGGCTTTGAAGTATTTGAGCGCCCCACGGATCTGGGTGGAATAGTCGGCGGCCACGAAGAAGTTGTACGGGGCCTTGGCCGGATCGGTCAGATGGGCGGAGTAGGAAGCCGACAGGGTGGGGATTTGATCCTTGCCCACGAACTTGGTCAGGGCTTCGGTGTCCTGGGTGCCCCAGCCCTGCAGGGCCACGATCTTATCCTGGGAGGTGAACCGCTTATACGCGGACAGGGCCTGTTGGGCGTTGTAGGCGTAGTCCACCTCGATGAGCTTTAGGGGCTTGCCGGCGATGCCGCCGTTTTCATTTAAATATTTGGCCGCGTCCTTGATGCCCTCGGAGTAGGGCACGCCCACGGCCGAGGTCGGGCCGGACAGGTCGGAGAGAAGGCCGATGTTGACGGACTCCTCGGCGCGCACGACACCGGGCACAGCCAGGGTCCAGGCCAGGGCCAGGGTGAGCAGTTTTGCCAGTCGTTTCATTTTTCCCCCCACGGTTGCTTGTTGCGTCCCGGCTTTGCCTACCGGGATGTCTGGAAATCCCTTGCTGTCCATGCGGCTGGCGGAGCGCTTGGGCACTGTTGCCGCATCTTGCGCCTGGCTAATGGGCAAAGGGATAGAGCTTCCAATAGGATTTGACGAGCCGCCAGCGGTTGGCCAGCCCTTCGGGTTCAAAGATCAGGAACAGGACCAGGACCAAGCCAAAGACGCCTTCCTTCATGGCCAGCAGCGCGCCGCTTAAGTCTGTGAAAGCCGCGCCGGCATGTTGGGCGATAAAATTGAGCAGTTCCGGCAGGATGGTAATAAAGACTGCGCCGAAGACGCCGCCGATGACGCTGCCCAGACCCCCGATGATGATCATGGCCAGATAGCTGACCGACAGCCCGATGCCGAACTGCTCCGGGGTGATGTACATGGTGTAGCTGCCCCAGAGCGCTCCGCCCACACCGGCCAGAAAGGAACTGAGGCCAAAGGCCCGCAGCTTGTAGGCGAAAAGGTCCACGCCGACGATCTCGGCCGAGAGGTGGTAGTCGCGGATGGCCACAAAGGCCCGGCCCAGGCGCGTGCGCATGACGTTTCGCACGGCCAGCACGCACAAGACGGCCACGGCCAGGGTCAGGTAGAACATCTTGAGGTCGGAATCGAAGGCGAAGCCGAAAATGGACGGCGGATCAAGGGCCATGCCGCCGGAACCGCCGGTGACGGCGTCCCAGTGGAGAAAGACGTATTCGAGGATGAGCTGGGCGGCCAGGGTGGCGATGGCCAGATAGATGCCTTTCAGGCGCAGGGAGGGCAGGCCGAAGACCATGCCGGTCAGGGCCGTGATGGCCCCGGCCCCGGGCAGAACCAGCAGAAACGGCAGGCCCAGGTTGGCCAGATAGGCGGCCGAGTAGGCCCCGACCCCGAAAAAGGCCCCGTGGCCCAGGGAGATCTGGCCGCAGGAACCGGTGAGCAGGTTTAAGGATACCGCGCCGATGACGGAAATATTAATCAGGCACAGGATGGAGACGAGGTACTTGTTCATGGCCCAGGGAGCCAGACACAGGGCCGCGAAAAAAAGGAGCATGGAAATTTTCAAGAACCGGCCGGGGAAAAGCTGGGCCTCGCCGGCGTAGGTCCGGAAAAACAGTCCGCATTGTCCGTGCATGGGCTACACCCGCTCGATTTCCCGGGCGCCGAAGAGCCCGTAAGGTTTGATCATGAGGATGATGACGAGGAAGAGAAACGCGGCCACGTCCTTGAAGCCCCCAAGGCCAAGAAACTCCTTGGCCGCGCCATCGCAGACGTTTTCCAAAACGCCGATGATAAGGCCGCCCAGGGCCGCGCCCAGCAGGCTGTCCAGGCCGCCGAGAATCACGGCCGGGAAAACCTTGAGGCCCAGATGCCCGAGCTGGGCGTTTATGCCGTTGATGTTGCCAAGGATGACCCCGCCGATGGAGGAGACCATGGCGGCGATGCACCAGGACAGGGCGAAGATGTTTTTAATCCCGATGCCCATGCTGGCGGCGGCCTGCTGGTCAAAGGCCGTGGCCCGCATGGCGATGCCCAGGCGCGAGTATTTGAAAAAGGCCGAGAAGATGAGGAAGAGGATGATGGAGAGGGCAAAGGCGGCCAGATAGACCGGGGCCACGGGCAGCCCGGCGATCATCACCGGCTCCTGGGGCAGCACCGGCGGAAAGACCTGGATCTGCGTGCCCCAGAACAGCTGGACCAGGGATTTGAGCACCGAGGACAGGCCGATGGTGACCATAATGACGCTTATGATGGGTTCGCCGATCATGGGCCGCAGGATGAGCCGTTCGATGGCGATGCCGAGAATGAACGAGAAGGCGAGCGTCAGGAAAAAGGCCGCCAGAAAGGGCAGCTTGGCCTGGACGGTCAAGGAAAAGCAGATGTAGGCCCCGACCATGACCAGCTCGCCCTGGGCGAAATTGACCACCTTGGTGGCCTTGTAGATGATGACAAAACCCAGGGCCACAAGGCTGTAGATGCTGCCAATGACGAGGCCCGAAACAAGCAGTTGCAGATAATAGTCCACGCTCTCTCCTCATGCCCTGGCCGCACGCGGCGGCCAAATTCTTCGCAACAGCAGCTAATCAGCCGGGACCGGCCGTCTCGGCCACGTTTTCCAGACGCAGTTCGCCGCACATCTCCCGGACGCTGGCGTCCTGGTAGGTGATTTCGCTCCGCAGATTGAGGCTGCAGGCGTCGGAATAGAGCGCCTCGATGAGGCCGGCATAGCGCTCGCCGACCACTTTGCGGCGCACCTTGCGGGTGCGGGTCAGTTCGCCGTCGTCGGCGTCGAGTTCCTTAAACAGCAAGGCGAAGCGGCGCACCCGCATCTGGGGAGCCAACCCGGCGTTTATGCCGGCGATCTCGCCCTGCACCAGCCCGTAGACCTCGGCCTTGGCGGCCAGATCCTGGTAGGTGGTATAGGTGAGTCCCTTGGACTCGGCCCAGCGGCCGACGATCTCGGCGTCGATGCAGACGATAGCGGCCAGATGGTCGCGGGTATGGCCGAGGACCACGGCCTCTTTGACGTAGGGCGAGAACTTGAGCTTGTTCTCCATGAACTGGGGCGAGAACTTGAAGCCGTCGGCCAGGGTCATGACGTCTTTGACCCGGTCGATGACCACCAGCCGGCCGGCGTCGTCGAAATAGCCGGCATCGCCCGAGCGCAGCCGGCCGTCGTCGGTGAGCGTTTCGGCCGTGGCCTCGGGGTTTTTGTAATAGCCGAGAAAGACCGACGGACTCCGGGACAGGATTTCACCGTCGGCGGCAATGGTGAGTTCGGTGTCCGGGATGGGCTGGCCCACCGAAGTGAAATCCACGGCCCCGTCGCGGTGGATGCAGGAGATGCCGGCGATTTCGGTCTGGCCGTAGATCTGTTTGAGATTGACGCCCATGGCGTGGAAAAAGCGGAAAGCGTCGGGACCAAGGGCCGCGCCGCCAGTGCTGGCCGAACGGACGTTGGAAAAGCCGAGCCGGTCTTTGAGCGCCCGGAAAAGACAGGCCCAGGCGAGGAAATAGGCCAGACGCAGGGCCAGGCCCGGCTTGCGGCCGGCAAAGCGGGCATCGGCGTAGCGGATGCCGATGGGCAGGAGTTTTTCATAGAGAAAGCGTTTGAGCGGCGTGGTCTCCATGATCTTGACCCGGACCCGGGCGGCCAGATTCTCCCAGACGCGCGGGGGCGAGAAAATGACGTGGGGACCGATCTCCCGGATGTTTTCCTGCACCGTGTCCGGGTCTTCGGGGAAATTGACGGTGAAGCCGAAAAGGAGCGCCGAGGCGGCGGCCATCATCTGTTCGCCCATCCAGGCCAGCGGCAGGAAGGAGACGAACTCGTCGGTGTCGCGCTTGGCGTCCACCAGTCCCAGGTTGTGGGCCATGGCCAGGAGGTTTTTGTGCGAGAGCAGGGCCAGCTTGGGCCGGCCGGTGGTGCCGGAGGTGGTGGCAATAAGGCAGGGATCATCCGGGGACAGCGCCCGGGTCCAGGCTTCAAACTCCCCGGCCAGTTCGCGGCCAAGGTCGCGCACGGCCTCAAAGCTGACCAGTCCGGGTTCGTCAAGGCCGGCAAGGCCCTTGGCATCGTGGTACACGATGTGGGCCAGATGCGGCAGCTCGGGGCGAAGGCCCAGGATCTTGTCCACCTGCTCCTGGTCTTCGGCGACGACGAGCCTTGCTTCGGACAGCTTGAAAATGTGGGCGATTTCCTCGGCCGGGGCGTCCTGGTACAGGCCCAGGGCAATGCCGCCGAGAGCCTGGATGGCCAGCTCGGCAAAGAGCCACTCGGGCCGGTTGTCGCCAATAAGGATGACGATATCGCCCCGGCCCAGGCCGTATTTTTTGAGGCCGCCGGCAAATTCGGCTGCGGCGGCGAGGTAGTCGCTCCAGGAAAAGCGCTGCCACACGCCCCATTGCTTTTCGCGCAGGGCGGTCTTTGCGCCATGGGCGCGGGCGCGCCGCAGCAGCAGGCCGGGCAGGGTGTCGTCGTAGATTTTTCGGGCGTCGCCCATCGTCACATCCGCGTATCGGTTATCGGTTGCCGGACGCCGCGCTTGGTGTCCGCGAAAAAGGCTGTGCCGCTGCGGCTGGCAACCCCCTGAAAGCGTTTTTTCCCTTTAAAATACGGCAGTACTTTGAAGGGACGCAATTCTAGCGCCCCAGAAACACCGCGTCTTCGCCGCCGAGGTAGGCGGCCACCACGGCCGGATCGGCCATGACCGCTTCGGGCGGGCCTTCGGCCAGCACCCGGCCGAAATCCAGGACCACCACCTTGCTGGAGATATCCATGACCACGCCCATGTCGTGCTCGACGAGCAGCACGGTCATGCCCCATTCTTCATTGATATCGAGGATATAGCGGGCCATGTCCTCGGTTTCCTCAAGGTTCATGCCGGCCATGGGTTCATCCAGCAGGATCAGGTCGGATTCGGCCGCCATGGCCCGGCCGAGTTCCACCCGTTTTTGCACGCCGTAGGGCAGTTTGCCGGCCGGATGGTGGCGGTAGGGCGAAAGCCGCAGAAAATCGATGACATCCTCCACCCGGCGGCGGTGGGCGTCCTCGGCCCGGCGGGCCGGCCCGAAGTAGAGGATGGAGGCCAGCAGGCCATAGCTCATGCGGGCGTGGCGGCCGACCATGAGATTATCGAGCACCGAGAGGCCCTTAAACAGCGCGATATTTTGAAAGGTACGCGACAGGCCAAGGCTGGTGCGGGCATGGGCCGGCACGGCCAGCAGATCGCGCCCGCCGAGGTGGATGCTCCCGGAGTCCGGGGTATAGCGGCCGCTTATGCAGTTGAGCATGCTGGTCTTGCCGGCCCCGTTGGGACCAATCAGCGAGACGATGCCGCCTTTGTCCACGGTGAAGCTGACACCGGTCAGGGCCGCGATGCCCCGAAAGGTCAGGGTGACGTTGTCGATTTCCAGAAAGGCCATCAGCTCGTCCACTCCTCTTCAAAGTCGGCGGCGGACACGAGCTTGTACCCCTTGCGTTCGATGGCCCCGGCCACCAGACACGGATCGTCCACGGCCAGCCGGATGACCACCATGCGCCGGTCGTTGTGGTAAAACGTGCCGGTGGCGATGATGCTGACGCCAAGCTCGTTAATGATGCCGGAGACTTCATGGAGGACGCCGGTGCGGTCTTCCACCTCAAAGACGATGCGCGAACCGCCTTGTTTGAGCCCCATTTCCTCGACCAGCACGTCGAGCATGACCGAACGGGTGATGTAGCCGACGAGCTTTTGCTGGTCCCCCACCACGGCCAGTCCGGCCAGATTTTTCTGGTGCATGATTTCGGCGGCCTGCTCGATCTCCATTTCCGGGTGCACGGCAATGATGTCCTTGCGCATGATCTTTTGCACGGTGAGCTTGGACAGGAGGTAGAGGGCCTCGTGCTTTTCCAGGGTGGTCATGATGGAAGGCAGGGCCAGGGCGATGTCTTCCTTGCGCACGTAGCCCAAGAGCTTTCTGTCGTCGCCAACGACAAGAAGCATCCAGAAATCGCTGCCCGTCAGCAGTTTGTCCGCGTCGAGGACCGGGGTTTGCGGCGTGACTTTTTTAAAGTCCTTAAGCATCTTGAGACCGACGTACATAATTCGCCCCCCCATAAAAGGATGCGATGCGTGCGCGCTGCCGCTGCTGTGCAGGGAAGCTTGGAAATAAGCCCTGTACGGATGGTGCTGCTGAGAACTGTTCGAAAGAAATTTCAATAATAACTTGTCCAACGGTAAAGCATGTTATTTGCTTTGTGTGCCTCGGTCAAGGCTCGGGCAATATAGTTGCACTGACAACTGTTAACGTGTGCAGCAGTGGTTGGCCTGGGTGCTGTGGCCATGGCGGCGTGGTTGCCAAGCGTCCCGTCTGCCGCCCGTGGCGGTTTGGCACTCGGCCCAGGGGAACAGGGGCAGGCGCGGATATTGGGCTGGTGTTCGGGAAACGGCCCCGGCGTGATACGGCCCGGAGGCAGGTCTGGGATCTTGGCCGGGGCCAAGGTCTGCGGGGGGCTAGCCTGGACGAACCAGCCACAGGCGAAACGGTCGGGCCAAGCCGGCTTGCTTGTCGGTGTACCCGGTGAAAACCAGCGCGGCACCGTCCGGGGCCAGTTGGTAGAGCTGGCGCATGTCGTGGTAGAGAATGCGGCCATCGTCCGGCGAGAACACCGGCTCGAAGAAATCATCGCCGGCCTGACCGCCGGCCTGGGCCAGCTGGCGCGGTTTTTCACCCGGGCGTACGGACCACAGTTCAGACTGGCCGGTTGCGGTGCGGCGAATGTCTCCTGCTTGCAGCCTGCGTGTGAAGCACGTAATTCGTGAAGTCTGGGCGCATACCAGAACAACGAGGAGGGTCTATGGGACGCTTGGCGTATTGTGCAGCATCGGGCGCGCTCTTTCGCCGTGTGCTTCTGGCTGTGGGCTGTGTCGCCATACTCTTGGCGGCGACCGTCGCCTGGGGGCAGGCCTTGCAGCCGGGACAGGTGGCGGTGAGCGTCGATAATGGAAACAATCTGCGTGCGGCGGGTGGCCGTGACTATAAGACGGCCAGGATTCTCGGCACGCTGGACGCCGGAGATTGGGTGCGTGTTCTTGGCTTGGACAACGCCTGGGCCGAGGTGGAGCGTTACGACGGCACACGCGGCTTCGTGCATGCCAAATGCCTGGTTCCGGTTGGGCAATACATCGCCGCACAAAAAAATCCGGGCGATTTCCGTTGTGCCCGGGAGATGCCACGGCGTTTTGCGGTGGATCTCGGCGGGGCTGCCGGGCGTGGCGTTGTCGCGCTGGAGGATGTTCCCGACCTTTTTGGCGGCGGGGCGAGAATCCGGGTGTTGTCCGGCGCGGGTGACACCCTCTGGCTGGGGCCTGTTGGCGACGTGTACGACGTGCGGGGGCCGGCAAACCCCCTGGCTTTCTATTGCCATCACAGCGGCGTGTCCTGGCCGGAACTCGTCGGCAACCTCGACGGCGGCGGGCAGGTGGAAATCCTCGCGCCAGTCGGCCAGTCGGATGTTTCCGTCAGCGCGTTTAACCGCATCCGCTGGACCGGGAAGGCTTTTGAACCGGTTTTTGCGGGCCGGTCCCTGGTGGAAACGCCGAAAGGCTCCGGGAACTACGCCTTTGCGCCGTATGAGGGGGATAGCCTCGGCGTTCGATGGGTGATGTCGTTTGCCAAGTGGCGCGGCCAGGGGTTGGCGGAGGCAGATATTTACGAATATCTTAAACAGGGGGGTGGTACGCAATTGCTGGCCGGCAAGGCCGTCCTGCGCTTTACGCCTGGCGGAGCGCAGCTTGTGGAATGGCTCAAGCCCATGCGCGCCACCCAGTGACCGGGGGACGGGCCTGCCTGCCGCCTTGCCGTCACGTCTGGCCTTCTGCCCATGGCTGTGGGGCAGGCAGGCCGTCAAGCGCCTCAAAAAGGCCCCTGACCTTTCCGGTCAGGGGCCTTGCAAGCAATCGCCAGAAGGGGCGGGCGTCCTGCCCCGGCGGCGTGTTAGAAATCGCCGGTGGCTTGGCGGTAGGCCACGATGTCGGCCACGCTGACGAGCGGCAGGCCGTGGGTGGCGGCAAAGGCCGTCAACTGCTCACCCTTGGCCATGGTGCCGTCGGGGTTGGTTATTTCGCACAACACCCCGCACGGCGAATGGCCGGCTAAGCGGGTCATATCCACCGTGGCTTCGGTATGGCCGCGCCGGGTGAGCACGCCCCCGGCCTTGGCCACCAGCGGAAACACGTGCCCCGGCCGGGCCAGATCGGAGGGTTTGGCTGTGGCGGCGGCCGCCGTTTTGACCGTGGTCAGCCGGTCGGCGGCAGACACGCCGGTGGTGACGCCGGTGGCCGCTTCGATGGTGACGGTAAAGGCCGTGCCGTTCACGCAGGTGTTGACCGCAACCATAGGCGGCAACTCCAGGGCACGCGCCTTGTCCTCGGTCAGGCACAGGCACACGATGCCGCTGCATTCGCGAATGAGCATGGCCATCTGCGGCACGGTCAGGGTGTCGGCGGCGAAGATGAGGTCGCCCTCGTTTTCGCGGTCGTAATCATCGACCACCAGGATGCCGTGCCCCTGGCGCATGGCTTCGATGGCGGCCCGGGTCCGGGCAATGGCGGCGTCGACATTGGAAAATGGCTGATTCATGGCGCTCTCCGAAAAAGAGGTTTTCTGGGCCAGAATCAGGGCGGAAAAAAAAGACGACCGGGCAGGACACAACGTCCTGCCGGCCTCGCGCCGGAAAATCCGGCGGCGGGGAATGCCGTCTCCTCCTCTTCCATCCGGACTGTAACCGTCGGCCCTGGCCTCGCACCAGGTCTGCTGACCCTGTGTCCGTGACCGGACGCAGGCGCTCGCGGGCTCCCCGGTTGCCCGGGATACCGCCGGTGGGGACTTTCACCCCGCCCTGAGGACAACGGCCGTTTCTACCCCTGCGGCGTACTCCTGGCAAGACGCAAAAATGCCCTGTGCCGCGTCAGGGTGCTGCGCGGTTTGAGCCTGTCTCGCAAGGCGTACGCCCAAAAGCATTTCTGCTTTTGGGTGAATAAAGAGCATAAATGTACGGTGTTGCCGCTTGGCAAACCATGGCGGCAAGTATTGAACGCAACACTTGGAAGCCGGCCGGCGATCCGATGCAGGCTGGCCCTGCCGTTCCTGGGCCAGCCTGCAAGAGCGTTTGGGGGCAGCGTCGTTGGCGGCCTAGCTGCCGCCAACGCACATGGAATAGCCGATGTTACAGTTGTTCATGCACTGCGGCACGCCCGCACAAACATACAGGCAGTTCTGGTAGGATTGGTTGCATCCTCCGCGGACCGGTGGCGGCGGTGGCGGCGGTGGCGGCGGTGGCGGCGGGTAGTACCCTCCTGGCGGAGGATAGTACCCGCCAGGCGGAGGATAGTACGCACCTGGCGGCGGCGGCGGCGGGCCAGCCGGAACGCAGCGCCAGGCTCTGTTTGACCAGCGGGTGCCCGGGGGGCATTGGGCAAAGGCCAGGGTTTGCGCTAAAACGAGGGCAGCAAAAACAAGCACGATGACCATTACGACTGACTTGGGTGAGAATCGCATGGGGGCCTCCTCTCTTTCATGCCGCTACAGTACTGCGATGTTCCAGCCTGGGGCAAGTTGAACTTGCCGGGCCATTCCGGCCACGCGGCCGGGAGCTCCCGGTCTCCCGGGTCGCCCTCCCGGAAAACCGGGCGTTTTTCCCGCACCAGTTCGGGATTTCGCCCGATTTCGTCGGCATCTTCGGGACGTAGGATGCACGCCTGCCCGGCCAGCCGGGAGGAGGTCGCCCATGTCCCAGTCCGATACAGCCCGTCAATCAGGTGAAGCCCGAAACGGACGCCGCCGCCTGCCCGGCCCGGCTGTCCGGGGTGGGCAGGGCGCGCCGATGCCTGCCCTGCCCGCATTGCCCATGGCGCAGCCCGCCCCGGGCCGGCACCATTTGGTCACAACAGCGCTGCCGGCGCTGGGGCCGGATCTCAAGATTGCTGTGTACGCTGCCGGGAACTGCGTCATCCGGGTCATGGAGCACGGCGACGGTCTCGTTATCCGCCTTCGCGGCTTGCCGGACGAAGCGGGTGTGGCCGCGCTTGGCGATTGTCTGGTGGAGGCCCTGGACCGGGGCATTGCTTCCATCCGCATCGCCGTGGCGACCCGGGGGGAGCGGCTGCCGCTGGCTGTCGAGGCGTTGCTGGAGAGTCTGGCCCGTCTGGCCGCCAGCCAGGGGGGGCGGCCCGGACTGTGCATCACCGGGGAGGAGCCGGCCGCCTCGCACCTGGCCCGGGCCGTTGGCCGGGGGCTGGCCCGGAGAGGCAGGAAACGCCGCCCGGCCCAGGGGCAGCCATGAACGCCCTGTGGTGGATCATTTCCGGCGTTGTCCTGCTCGTCCTCGCCTCTAGCCGGCGGGTGCGCCCGGACCGGGAGCGGTTGCCCGGCGATTTTAATTTCGACGCCTACAAGACCCGGGAAATCGTCCAACGCGGGGTGTTTGACAAGACCAAATGGCGGTAGGAAAAGACATTCTGCCGCAGCCGAAACGGCGAAGCGGGCATTCCTGCCGCCCGGCCGCGACCCGCACGCCCGGGCCTGGGTTTTCGTCCGCCTTGGCCTGTTTGGCGGGCCGGGCGGCAGGGCTGACAAGGACCGCTGGAAAGGCTATGTCCGGGACGCTGTGCCCATGGAAGCCGTCACCCCCCACCCCCTCCCCACCGCCAGGGACGACCCGGGCCAGGGCGAACACGAGAACACCGTGGCCGCCCTGCGCGAACGCGTCAAGGAACTGGACTGCCTCTACGCCATCACCCGACTGTCCCAGCGCCAGGACATGGCCCTGGACGACCTCCTGGCCGGAGCCTGCGCCGTGCTGGTGCGGGCCTGGCAGCATCCGGGGGCAGCCTGCGCCCGGGCGACCGTCGGCGGTTGCGCCCAGGCCACGGCCAACTGGCACCGGCCGGCCAGTCGCCAGGAAAGCCCGATCCGCGCCCATGGCGAAGTGGTCGGGCGCATCGAGGTGGGCTATCTGGACAAACGGCCCGAGGCCGACGAAGGCCCGTTTCTGCGCGAGGAGCGGCACCTGCTCGACGCCGTGGCCGAGCATCTGGGCCGCATCATCGAGGCCCGCAAAAACGAGGAGCACCTGCGCCAGCTCTCCCGGGAACTGATCAAGGCCCAGGAGACCGAGCGCCAGCGCCTGGCCCGGGAACTGCACGACGACGTGGCCCAGAATCTGGCCTTGGTCAGCCTGGGCCTGGACCGGTTGGCCGCGCTGCCGGGCGGACCGGCCGGTGCCGGCCAGCAAGGGCTCGACATTGTGCGGGAAAGCGCCACCCGCCTGGGGGCGGCTATCGCCTCCCTGCGCCATCTGGCCGGCGATCTGCTGCCGCCGATGCTCAACCGGCTGGGGCTGGCCGAGGCTGCCGCTGCGTTGTGCCGGGAAACCGCCGCCCGCACCGGTATTGCCGTGGAGTGCACGACGCGTGGCCTGGACGCCTGGCCCATTGATTTCGAGGCCGGCCTGAATCTCTACCGCGTGCTCCAGGAAGGGCTGGCCAACGCCTGCCGCCACGGCCGTTGCACCGCGATTACGGTGCGCCTGACCGCCTCGCATCCGCTGCTGATCCTGCGCATCGACGACGACGGCCAGGGCTTTGATCCCGAGGTCCGGCTGCCCGAAGCCCGGGCGCAAAAGCGGATGGGATTGTGGAGCATGGGGGAACGGCTGCGGCTGCTCGGCGGTCGGTTAACGATCCGGTCGCGTCCCGGCCACGGGGTGCGGATTACGGCCGTGGCACCGGCCGGCAAGGGTGGGGGATGAGCGAAAAACCGGTGCGCCTTGTCATCGCCGACGACCACGGACTGGTGCGCGAGGGCTTGGCCGCCCTCTTGGCCGGCCACCCCCGTTATATGGTGGTGGGTCAGGCCGCAACCGCTGACGAGGCCGTTGGCTGCGTGCGGGAGCTGCGTCCGGATGTGCTGCTGCTGGATATCGGCCTGCCCGGCAGCAGCGGCGTGGAAGTCCTTGGCCGCTTGGAAGGCGTTTCCCCGCGTCCCCGGGTGGTGGTCGTCACCATGCACACCCGGCTCGATCTTGTGGCCGCGTGCTTGCGGGCCGGGGCGCAAGGCTTTGTCGTCAAAGACTCGGCCGCTTCGGGCCTGATTGCTGCTATCGAGGCCGTCATGCGGGGCGAGCGCTATCTCGACGCCGCCATCACACCCCAAGTGCTCCTGGGCCTGGACGCATACGCGGCCCGGCGTTCCCCGGCCGGCGATCCGGCCTATGCCGCACTCACCCGGCGCGAACAGCAGGTGCTGCGGTTGCTTGCCGCCGGCAAAAGCCCGGCAGCCATCGCGGCCGACCTCTTTGTCTCCAAAAAAACCGTGGAAAACCATCGCAGCAACATCTTCGGCAAGCTCGGCCTGTCCAATCTGGCCGAGCTCGTGCATTACGCCGCCCGCCTGGGTATTGTGGACCTGGACTGGGAGGAGTGACGGCGGGTGTCCGGCCCGTTAGCGGACCGCCGCCGTGGCCGTCGGCGCATCGGCATCCTCGACCCCGAAACGGGCTTCAAATTCCCGGCCGAACCGGCACAGGGACTCCAGAATTGGTACGATGCCGCGTCCCAGGTCGGTCAGGGCGTATTCCACCCGGGGCGGCACCTCGGCAAAGACCGTGCGGGTTAGCAGCCCGTCGGCTTCCAATTCCCGCAACTGCTGGGTCAGCATTTTCTGGGTGATGGCCGGCATGGTCCGGCGCAGGGCCGAAAAACGCATGGCGGCGATGTCGCGAAGGTGCCATACGATAAGCGGCTTCCACTTGCCGCCGATGACCGCCAGCGACAGCTCCATGCTGCACGAGTATTCCTTGCCCAGGCAGCGTTTGCGGCTGCACGGCGTTCCCGGTTCGCTCATGTGGTTGCTCCTGCAGGTAGGTTTCCAAAAGGATACTACACAACTTAAATGTGCCTACTTGCATTTTTGGGTATACTGGCAGAATTTCCCCAAAGCGTAAAGCGGAAACCAAACAAGGAGGCCCCATGGAACTTTTTGAGGCCCTGCATACCCGGCGCAGCATCCGGGCATTTACCGACCAGCCCATAAGCGAAGCCGATCTGGAAACCATCCTGCGGGCGGCCATGGACGCGCCCAGCGCTGTGAACGCCCAACCCTGGCATTTCGTGGTCATTACCGACCGGGCCATGCTGGACCCCATCCCGGACATCCATCCCCATGCGGCCATGTGCCGCACGGCCCAGGCCGCCATTGTCAGCGTGGCCGAGATTGCCCTGGAAAAAGCACCCGGCAACTGGATGGTGGACTGCTCCGCCGCCGTTGAAAATCTGCTGCTGGCCGCCCGGGGCCTGGGTATCGGATCGGTCTGGTGCGGCCTCTATCCGCGACAGGAGCGCATGGCCCCCATGGCCGCCTTGCTGGGGCTGCCCGAAGGCTTTTTGCCCCATGCCCTGGTGCCGCTGGGCTATCCGGCCCAGGAATTTAAGCGCGTGGAACGGTTCAAACCCGAACGCATCCATCGCAACGGCTGGTAGCCGTTGGCCCGAAAAGGAGTACGCATGAAAGTTTCTCTTGGTCCCAAGACCATCGCCCTGCCCACCCCGACCTGGCTGGTGGGCACCTACGACGCCGCCGGCAAGCCCAATATCATGACCGCCGCCTGGGGCGGCATCTGCTGTTCCAAGCCGCCGTGCCTGACCGTTTCCCTGCAAAAGCCCCGGCATTCCTACGCCGCCATCATGGAACGGCGGGCCTATACCGTGAGCGTGCCCGCCGAATCCCAGGTCGTGGCGGCCGACTACTGCGGCATCGCCTCCGGCCGTGGCACCGACAAGTTTGCCGCCTGCGGTTTTACGCCGGTGAAAAGCGAACTGGTGGACGCGCCGTATGTGGCCGAGTGCCCGCTTATCATCGAATGCAAGGTGATCCAGGTGCTTGATCTGGGCATGCACACCATGTTCGTGGGCGAAATCATGGACGTCAAAGTGGACGAGGCCGCCATGCGTGACGGCAAGCCTGATCCCCAGGTCATCAAACCGATCATTTTCGCCCCGGAAGACCGGCACTATTACGGTCTGGGAGCCGATCTGGGGCTGGCGTTCTCCATCGGCAAGGAGCTTAAAGGAGCGTAGGCAATGGAAAAGGTACGCCTTGATCCCAACCAGTTGCCGCCCATGCCCGTGGCCCTGGCCGGAACCATGGTCGAGGGGCGGGTCAATTTCATGGCCGCCGGCTGGATCACGCGGCTGGGCTTCAAGCCGCCGCTGATCGGCGTCTCCATCAACCACCGCCAGTGGACCGGCAGCGGCATCCAGGAGACCGGCGCGTTCTCCCTGTGCTTCCCGGGGCCGGCGCTGGTCGAAAAAACCGACTACTGCGGGCTGGTTTCCGGTCGCAATGCAGACAAGTCGGCCCTGTTCGACGTCTTTTACGGCGAAACCCCCGGTGCCCCCATGATCCGGGAATGCCCGCTGTGCCTGGAGATGCGGCTCTATCAGACCGTGGAACTCCCCTCCAACCGGTTTTTTATCGGCGAGATCAAAGCGGCCTGGGCCGACGGGGACATCCTGGCCGACGGCCAGGTGGACATGGAAAAATTCCAACCGCTGCTCTTGACCATGCCCGATAACCGCTACTGGACGCTTGGCCGCCCGGTGGCCGACGCCTGGAGCGTGGGCAAGGCGCTTAAAAAGGAGAAACACCATGAAAGTGTTGGCCATTAACGGCAGTGCCCGCAAAGACGGCAATACCGCTGCCATGCTGCGTATGGCCCTGGCCGAAATCGAAGCCGCCGGCATCGAGACGGAAATGCTCCAACTCCACGGCAAAGACATTCGGGGCTGCATCGCCTGCATGAAGTGCTGGGAAAATAAAGACGGCCACTGCGCCGTCAAAAAAGACATGTTAAACGAGATCATCGACAAAATGGTGGCGGCCGATGGCATGATACTTGGCTCGCCCACCTATTTCGCCAACGTCTCGACCAATATCAAGTCGATCATCGACCGGGCCGGCATGGTGGCCCTGGCCAACGACGCCATGTTGGCCCGCAAAGTCGGGGCGGCTGTCGTGGCCGTGCGGCGCGGCGGAGCCATCCACGTCTTTAATTCCATCAACCACTTCTATTTCATCAACCAGATGGTGGTGCCGGGTTCGAGCTACTGGAACCTGGGACGGGGAATGGAGCCGGGCGAAGTGGAAAGCGACGAAGAAGGCGTCTTGACCATGCAAAACCTGGGCAAGAACATGGCCTGGGTCATGCAAAAACTGAACGCCTAGCGTGTAGTATACGAGGCGAGGAAGAAGAAAAGAGGCCTCCGGCGGCCAAAGGGGTGGCCCCTTTGGAATCCCTCCTGGAAGGCAAGGGGTAAAGGGGGGCCGTGGGCTGCCGTGGATGGGGCGGGCTCGTTTCAGGCCTTTGCCACAGTGGTTCCCGTCAATAGCCAGCGCCGGCTGTTCCGGTCCGCAACCGACCGATTACCCATCATCGCCGATAACCCGTTAAAAAACTTCTTCTAATCAAGGGGGTCCGGGGGGGATTATCCCCCCCGGCCGCCGGAGGCACTCTTACGCCTCTTACGCCTCCTGTCTGCTTGCCTTTTGCCTGGGCCTCGCGGCATAGTGCCAGTCTGGGCAGATGGTTCGGCTGCGGGCCGGGGCTGCCGCGACGCGAGGAGGTTTCCATGTTGCGTATGGCTATCGGGCATGCCAATTGTCTGGACGCAGAGTGCGCCATACGCGGCGCGGTGGACTCCTGCCGTCGGGGCCTGGGCGGGGTCTGGCCGGCCGGGCTGTTGCTTTTTGCCGGGGTCAGCTACGACCACGGCGTCATCTTGCGGGCTGTGGCCGCTGCCTTCCCGGGTGTGCCGTTGGTCGGCGGCACCTCATGCGGCGAGTTGTCTTCGGTCGGCGGCGTCACTGACGACGCTGTACTGCTCATTGCCTTTGGCGGGGAGGGCATCACCTGCGTCGCCGGGGTGGCCCGGGATTTTGCTGCTCCCGGGGCCGATTTGCCGGCCCAGGCGTCGGCTGCGGTGGCAGCGGCCCGGGCCGGGTTTGCAGCCTCGCCGGGTCTGTGTCTGGTCTTTCCTGACGGCGGCCGGGGCGGAGTCCAGGATTTCTGCCAGGGGCTGACCCGGGCGCTTGGCGAGGCCTGCATGGTCCTTGGCGGCGCACCCGGGCGGCATCTGGCCGACCGTCGGCCGATCCGCCAGTTTTTTGGCCGGGAAGTGCTTGTTCATGCCGCGCCGTTTTTGCTTCTTGCCGGGGACGTGCCCCTGGCCATGCGCCTGTCGCGGGGCTGGCGGCCGGTTGGCGGGCTGGCCCGGGTGACCGGGGTGGAAGGCAACGTGGTCAGCCGCATCGGCGACGGCACGGCCCTGGATTTCTACCGCCACTATCTTGGTCCCCATGCCGAGCCGGCCGTGGAGTTGCCGCTGGCCGTGGCCTGCGAAAAGCACAAGGATTTCATGCTGCGCGCCCCGGCCTTTTTCAGCGAAGGCGACGGCAGTATCCAGTTCCCGGCCGGCATCCCCGACGGGTCCATGGTGCAACTGGCCGAGGCCAACCGGACCGACATGCTCACCGACATCCGGACCACGGCCAAGGGGCTGGGCGGCGAGGTGGCTGCCGGCCTGGCGCCGGCCGGGGTGCTGCTTTTTTCCTGCTCCACCCGCCGGGACATTCTCGGCACCAAGGCCGTGGAAGAGATCAATGCGCTGGCCGAGGCCCTGCCTGCCGGCACACCCCTGGCTGGGTTTTACTGCTACGGCGAAATCGCGCCCTCAGCCCCGGGCCTGCCCCTGCATCTGCAAAACGGCTCCCTAGTGGCTCTGCTCCTTGGCGGCGAGGTGCCGGCTGCCAGTCTGGACGCTATCCCGGTCGATCTGCCCTGTCCGGCCGGGGAGACCGAGTCGCTTCGCCGGGAACTCCGGTCGCTCACCCGGGCGCTGTCCCGGGCCACCGAAGCCCGGGAGCGACTGGAGGCCCAGAAGGACCGTTCCCAGGCGCTTATGCGGGTCATCAACCGGGAGATCAACGAGGCCCGGCTTGAAATTCAGCGGAAAAACGAACTGTTGCGCCAAGCCCTGGCCCTGGCCGAGGAGGTGCAGCGCAATCTGCTGCCCCAGGCCGCCCCGGGCCTGCCGGGTTTCGACATTGCCGGCACGAGCTTATACAGTGATGAAACCGGCGGCGATTATTACGATTTTATCCATGCCCCCAACGACCAGCCGGGCCGGTTCGGCGTCATCATCGGCGACGTCACCGGGCATGGCATCGCGGCGGCCCTTTTAATGACCACGGCCCGGGCTTTTTTGCGCATGCGCTCGTTTCAGCCCGGCTCTTTGGCCTCGGTCATGGACGACGTCAATAAGCTCTTGTGCGCCGATCTGGCCGATTCCGGCCGGTTCATGACGCTTTTTTATCTGGCCATTGATGTCGAGAAAAAACGCCTGCACTGGGTGCGCGCCGGCCATGATCCCATCATCCTCTACGACGCGGCCACGGGGCTGGCCAACGACATCCCGGACAAGGGCGGCCCGCCCCTGGGCATCGTCACCGAGGCCCGGTACGCCGAAAACAGCGCTGCCGGTTTTATCCCCGGCCAAGTGGCGCTGCTGGCCACCGACGGTTTGTGGGAAGCCCGCAACGCCAAGGGCGAGATGTTTGGCAAGGACCGGGTGCGCGAACTGCTCGGCCGCCACAGCGACCTGCCCGCCGCCGCCATCGTCGCGGCCGTGCTGGAAGGCTTGCGGGAGTTTCTGGGCGAGGATCAGCCCGAAGACGACGTGACCCTGGTGGCTATCAAAGTGTTGCCGGAGTAGGGAATTTATAAAGAGACCCGGGAGAGGGAATGCCTCCGGCGGCCGGGAGGGGGTAACCCCCTCCCGGACCCTCCCTGATAGGGGTTAGGGGGTTTTGCCGCAAGATGTCGCACCACACCCGGCCCGCAGGCCTCGGATAAACCCCCCGGGCGTGGTCCCGAACGCCTCTCGAAAAGCGGCGACGAAGGCCGAGACGGATTCGTAGCCGCTTTCCAAACCCGCCGCCGTAACGCTGGCTCCTGCCTCCAGATGGGCCAGGGCTGCCAACAGCCGTTGTCTGCGCCGCCATTTTCCAAACGACAAGCCGGTTTCGGCCGCAAATCGACGCCCCAACGTGCGCCCGGTCATGCCGGCGTTCTTGGCGATGGTTTCCATGGGTCGCGCGTCGTCTGGGGCGTCAGCCAGGGCGCGGCAGATGGCGGCGAGCTGCGGTTCGGCCGGCCAGGGCAGGCTGAAGCCGGCTTCGGGCAGGGTGGCCAATTGGTCCAGCAGCACGGCGATGAGCCGCCCTGCCGGCCCCCCCTCGTCATAGTCCGGGGGCAGGGCGGCGGCGGCCAGGATCAGCTCCCGAGCCAGCGGCGAAACCGTCAGCACCAGACAGCGAGGCGGACAAAAAATGCCCTGGTCGGCCCGGATATACAGGCTGCGCATTTCGGCCGGCTGGGACGTGGCCACTTCGTGGAGCAGGCCAGGCGGCAGCCAGACGGCGCGTTGCGGCGGGGCCACATGGCTGCCTGTGGGCGTGGTGACTGTGAGCACGCCCTCGCCGGCAAAGGACAGTTGGCCGAAGCCATGGCTGTGCGCCCGGGCCAGGGAGCCGGCCGGCAGGGATTCGCTGCGGGCGTAGACCGTGCGGGGGAGGATTTCGAGCTGGGGGGGCTGGCGTTCCTGCGGCATGTCCGTTTCTCGCTATAAAATGTCATTTTGGCGCAAGACAGACTCTTCGTCCAGGGCTAGAAGCGGGCGAACATTTCGCCAAGGAGACGGATATGATCGGCAGAGTCTTGCGCAAAATGGCGTCGGATTGGTTTTTGGCAGGCATGATTGCGGCGGTGCTGCTGGCCGCCGCCTTCCCGACTTTCGGAGCGGCCGGCGGGGCCATGCACGCCGACGTAGTCAGCAACGCCGGCATCTTCGCGGTCTTTTTTCTGCACGGGCTGGCCCTTTCCACCCGCAGTCTGGTGGCCGGGCTGACCAAGGTGAAGCTGCATCTGCTTGTCCAGGCGCTCACCTTCGTCATTTTCCCGCTGCTCTATTTTCCCTTCCGATGGGCCTTTGGCGGGATCATTCCCGAGGGGCTCATGTTGGGGTTTCTCTATCTGTGCGCCTTGCCCTCGACCATTTCCTCGTCAGTAGCCATGACGGCCATTGCCAAGGGCAACGTGCCGGCGGCAATCTTTAATGCCACGCTTTCAAGCCTGCTCGGCATTGTGCTGACCCCGGCGATAATCGAATTGATCCAGGCCGGCGGCTCCACCGGCGGATTGTCTTTCGGTCAGGCCGTGGTCAACATCGCCACCCTGCTTTTGTTGCCCTTTGTGCTGGGGCAGGTGGCCCGGCCGGTCTTGGGCAATCTGGCCTCGCGCTACAAGAAATACATCAACACCTTTGACAAGCTGGTGATTTTGATTCTGGTCTACAGTTCGTTTTGCGATTCCACGGCTTCGGGCCTGTGGCGCGACAACGGCCTGTCGGTCATCGCCATGACCCTGGCCGGGGCGGCGCTCTTTTTGGCCGTGGCCTTGTTCGTCTCTTCGCGGGTGGCTGGCTGGATGGGTTTTTCCGAGGAGGATCGGATCACGGCGATTTTTTGCGGCTCCAAAAAGACCCTGGCGTCGGGGGTGCCCATGGCCCGCCTGTTGTTCGGGGCGCATCCGGCCCTGGGCCTGATCGTGTTGCCGATCATGTTTTACCATCAGTTGCAGCTTTTCGTCTGCTCGATCATGGCCGGACGGTTTGCCGACCGTTTCAACAAGGCCGCACCCTCCGAAAACGCCTTTGCTGGTATGCCGGCGGCCGAGACAGTACCGGTACGCAGCGCATAAAGGAGCCGGTCCGGGTTAAAAGCTCTTTTCCCGTTGGGCGGTCCGGGGGCCTCAGGCCCCCGGCCGCCGGAGGCTCCCAAAAAGAATGCCTCCGGCGGCCAAAGGGGTGACCCCTTTGGAATCCCACCTGGAAGGCAAGGGGGTTATGCTGGGGACATCTCCCACTGCAACCCAGTCGCTTTACACCTTTCTCCCCCCTGAAATTTTCTCCTATCAAGGGGGTCCGGGGGGGATTATCCCCCCCGGCCGCCGGAGGCATCTTCCTCTTCATCTCCCTCTCTCTTAACGCCCCAGGCCGTTGCGGAAGATCCAGTCGGTGATGCAGTAGAGTCCGTCTTTGCCCACTGGTGCGAACCGTACGAAGTGTTCGTTTCGGATTTCGCCGGCCTCGGTGAACTGGAAGCCCACGTATTTTTTGCGCAGCGGCGGGAAATCCCGGATGCGTTTGACCTCCAGGCGCAGCCCGAGCCTAAGCGGTGGCTGCTCGCCTCCCCGGATCAGATGGAGGTGGACCAGCAGCGGGTAGTCGCGGCTGGTGTCGATGAAATAGCCGTAGGCCGGGGCGTCCTGGTGGATTTCCAGCATGAGGCCGCCGGCCGAGAGATCCTTTATGGCGCAGTGGCGGGCGCTGTCGGGGATGATGCAAAACGGGGCAGGCCATTTGTCGAGGTTGTTAAAAAGGCTCCAGTCGGCGTCCGGGGCCGGGGCCGACATCTCGAACAGGCCGAGCATGGCCGGTCCCAGCGGCAGGCGTTTGTGGGTGCGCCGGGTCAGCTCGAAGGCGGCCGGGACGCTTAGCTCCACCAGACAATGGGAGGGGTCCGGGGAGGTGATGGACTCGACGGTCGTTCGAAAGTCGCAATAGGTGCTTTTCTTATTGGCCCCGACCACGGCGAAATAACCGTGGACCTCCTGGTCCGGTTTGGCGTCGTTGAGCCGGTTGCCGCGTGGCGACTGCACCACCATGGAGTCTTCGTTGACGGCCCGGATGTGGCAGGGGTTGATCGACGTGTCGCCGGGGTCGGTGAACAGGTTGAAATAGAGGATGCTTTTCTGGTCCAGGGCCGAGAGCAGTACGGTGCGTTCGGCCACTTGCAAGCCCCGTTTCGGGGTGTTTTGTTTTTGTTGCAGGGTCTTGACGCGGGCCAGGGTGGCGCGCAGCCAGAGCATGGCCGCCACCCGGTTGGCCAGGCTTTGGGGCGGTTCGGCTCCCAGGCGAAAGCGTGATTCGGGATACAGGCGACGGGTGCTTTTATCGAAATCGCCCAGGAGGCGGCGCAGCAGGGCCAGGGGGGAGCTGTCCGGCGCGGCACCGACAGCGACCTGATAGTCGGCCAGGGTGAACACCTTGGGAATTTCGCCCATGACCAGCACGCCGTAGCGCGCGATGCCGGCTGGTTGGCGCACGGCCTTAAAAAGTTCCTTGAACGTGTCGAGAATAAACGTGGTTTTGTATTTGGCCGTGAGCAGCCGGGCGGTGTATTCGAAAACAGGCTTGGTGGAAAGGTCGATCAGGGTCACGGTGCCGATGGAACGTATGGACCAGTGAAAGGCGTCGTCCTTTTTTCCGGGCGCAACGAGGACGTTGTCACCGAGCTTGACGACGTAGGGCTGGTCATTGAGTTTGAGGCAATAGCCGTTGTCCAGCAGGGCATTGGCGCAGCGGACGGGGAAGTGGCGTTTGTCGTCTTCGCTTGCCCACATCCAGCAGTGATAGAGCAGTTCGTTGCTCAAAAAATCCAAAAACCGTCGTCGGTTAAACGAATTCTCCAGCAGGGTGCACAGCGTCGGTTCAAATTGCTGCCGGTCATTTTCGCACAGCACCAGCCCCCGGTTGATCAGCCAGGGCGGCAGGGCCGCGTCCTTGGCAAAAATGTGGCGCTGCACTGCCGTATCGACGGTCTCTTTTTTAGCGGTGTCCAGGAGGCCTCGGGTAATGGAGCGCAGGAGGGCTGCGGCGGCGGCGATGAGCGGTTCCCGGTCGTCGGGCGGGGCGTCCAGCGCAGCGACGCGGCCGAAATGCAGGTCAAGATTGGTTTGGATGACCGGAGCCAGAAAATCGTTCATGCGATACAACCCTGCACTATGGATTTTGGCGTCACTTTTGCCCAACGGATAGCAGACTGTCGCCTTTTGGCAAGGGAGGGCAAGGCGGCCGAGGCGATTTCTACAGCATGTTTGTGACGAGGTTGTCGCGGTCCACCCAGCCCAGCTTGTCGTTGCCGGCGTCGATTTGCACAAAGCCGTCGCGAGCCGGGCCAAGCCGGACGATGGTCCCGGGCGGGAGGACAAAGAGTGCTTCGGCCGCCAGTTCCGGGGCGCACCGGGCGGTGGTCTCGACCGTCACAACGGCCCGGGGGGCGAGGACCGGGGTAAGTGTCAGCCAGCCGGCTTCCACCGCCAGCCACAGGGTGGCTGCCCAGGCCAGACACCATACGCTGCGGGGCAGGTGCAAGGCAACCCGGCGTCCCAGCAGGGCCGCCAGCCCCAGGGAGGCAGCCGCCAGCAGGGCCGCCGTCGCGACAACGCCCCCGGGCAGGCGGCTGCCCAGGAACAGCCCTGGCGCGAAGGGCGGCAACCCGGCTGCGGCCAGGGCCTTGGCTACCTGCGGGTTGCCGGGATCGGCCCGTTCGGCCCGATACAGCCACAACGCCGCCCGGCCCGGATCACCGGCCAGCCGCCAGACCGTGGCTGCATCAAGGCAGGCTTCCACGTCGGCTTTTTTCCCCGCGTTGGCCAGGGCTGCCTCCAGACCTTTGGCGGCCTCGGTGAACTGTCCAGCGGCATACGCTTCCCGGACGCCGGCCAGGGCCGCACCGCCGGTGGCAAGGGTCGGCAGCGTCGGGGCCAGGGCGGCCGGGGTGCTCGCCGCCGGCGTGACCGTCAGGGCCAGATCCGGGCTGGCCAGCATTTGCCAGGCCCCCTGGTCCGGGTCGAAAACAGCCAGACGCATCCCGGCCAGGACGTAGCGGCCGGGCCGGTCGGCGCGCAGGGCAAAACGGAGTGTTCGCCGGCCGGAAAAGCCGTCCGGCCCCATGATCCCGTCCGTCTCGGCCGGCAATCGCCGCAGGGAAAGTCCTTCGGGGACCAGGGGCACGGGGAGGGCCGCTTCGGTCAGGTTGCCCTGGCCGGACAGGGTGACGGCGAGGAACGCTTCCTGGCCGACCGGCGTCGTCTGGGCTTCAAGCCGGGCGTCAAGCTCCATCCGGCCCACGAGTCCCGCAGTGTGCGCGCCGGCTGGCCCTGGCGGCAGGGGGCGCACGTCTGCTGTTTGAGCCGGACCGGCAACGGTCAGCGGCTTGGCCGCCCCGGGCAGGCCGGTCAGTCTGGCCGAGGCCGGGGCCAGGGCCAGCCGGCCGACGCGCTGCGGTGTCAGGGCATAGGCCACACGGGTGACGGCATAGCGCCGGCCGCCGGCCTCGATCTCGTCATCGATCTGGCCGGGCAGGGGCGTGGCGGCAAAACCGTCGAAAGGCGGCGGGGTGACAATGATGTTTGTGGCAGCGACCGAGCGAAAGAGGTGCAGGCTGTAAACAAGGGTCTGCCCCAAGTACATGGTCGGCCGGGACAGGGTGGCGTCCAGGAAGACCGTCTTGCCGGCCAGACCGGGTGGCACGGCCGGTCCCGGCCGCACGACCACGGTCACCGGATTGGTGCGCTGCTGCGTGCCGCCGGTTTCCACCGCCAGGGCCGGCACGACGCAGTCCCCGGCGCGTCTGGGGGCAAGCTCGAAGCGGTAGGCGGTGACGGCACCGGGCTGGCCGTCCGGGCCGGTGCGCGCGCCTACCACCCGGCCGCGCGGGATGACAGTGAAATCGGTGATCGGGGTGGTATCGACCACGGCCAGGGCGTCGCCGGGCACAAAGACGCGCAGGGTTGCCGGCCGGCCAAGGACCGTTTCCCGAGGCTCGACCTCGGCGGTCACGGCGTCCGCTGCGGCAAGGCGCGCCGTCGGCCCAAGACACGCGGTAAAGACTATGGCCAATACAGCCATCCAGCCCCAAAAAGAATGCCTCCGGCGGCCAAAGGGGTGACCCCTTTGGAATCCCACCTGGAAGGCAAGGGGGTTATGCAGACGACATTTCCCACTGCAACCCAGCCCCGTTACAACTTTCTCCCCTTTTAAAACTTTTCCCATCAAGGGGGTCTGGGGGGGATTATCCCCCCCAGCCGCCGGAGGCCTCTTCCTCTTCTTCATCATCTGCTACCAGTCCTTTTCCACGGTAGGGCGGGTGTAGACCGGCGTGGCCGGTGGGCCGGGGAGGTCAGGGATGCGGTTGAGGACGGGATCATTGGCTGCGCCTGGGGCGCTGGCCCGGCGCAGGCCGTTTTTTTCGCCGTCCTTGGCGGCCACGGGAACCTTGGCTTCCTGGGCTTTGGCCGGGTCAGCGGCCGGGCCGGGCTGGGGGGGCGCGTCGGGGGAGTGTTTGCCGCTGCCGTCGTCGGTGCCCTGCGGAGCTGCGGGCGTCTGGCCGGAGGGCGCGTCGGCACCGCTTCCCTGGTCGCCCGGGGTTTGGCCGGGCCGCTGCGCATCGGGCGTTTCGGCGGCCGGTGGCGGCGGGGTTGGGTTGGCGCGCAGCCAGTCCAGGTTGGCTTTGGCGTCGGCATCGTCGGGGTCAAGCAGCAAGGCCGCCTCGTAGCCGGCTATGGCCCCGGCGACGTCGCCCAGGCGGTAGGCGGCGTTGCCCTGGTTGTAGCGGGCTTTGGCGGCCAGGGGCGGCAGGGCGGAGCGGGCGGCGCGGTCAAAGGCAGCGCGGGCGGCCTCGAAGCGACCCAGACGGTAATAGGCTGTGCCGATATCAAACAGGATGGCCGGCGCGTCGGGATCTCTGGCCCGGGCGGCCAGAAAGGCGGCCAAGGCGGCTTGCTGGTCGTTTAAGGCAGCGGCGGCCAGCCCCTGGGCGACCTTTTCGCTGGCCGAGGAAGCGGCCAGGGCCGGGCCTGGGGCCAGGAGCAAGCCGGCCAGGAGCGAGAGCGCCAGGAGCAACCCGGCGGGCCGTCTTTCCCGGGCTGTTGGCGCGAGCACCCAATCGGCCAGGAGCAGGGCGATGCCAAGCGCCAGCAGGATTGCGTCGGTGTCGCTGCCCGGGAGCGCGCCGCGGTATGGGCTGGCGTCCGGGTTGGCCTCCGGGCCGGGCAGGGCGAGCAGGGCCTGGGCCAGCCCGTCGGCTGGATTGGGGGCGTCGGAGCTTAAGCGAAAGGGGGTGCCGCCGCTTTCCCGAGCCAGGGCGGCCAGCCCGGCGGCATCGACGCCGGCGGCAACCGGTGTGCCGGTAGTGGTGCGAAGCGTTGCGCCGGTTGCGTCCGGCACGGGTGTCGGCAGGGCCGAGCCAACGGCCACGGTAAAGATGGGCCGGTTGGCTGGCCGGGGGGCGGCGTCGCGGTCCGGCAAGGTCTCTTCGCCGTCGCTCACCAACAGGATTGCGCCGGGAGTTGCAGCGCCCAGCGCCAGTCCGGCCGCTTCCAGGGCGGCGTGGAGATTGGTGCCGCCCAGGGGCGCGTCGGCGGGGGTGGTCGCATCAAGAAAAAGCGCCAGGGCGGCGCGGTCGGCGGTGATCGGACAGGCCAGCCAGGCCCGGCCGGCAAAGCCGACGAGTCCGGCCTGCACCCGGGGCAGCCGGGCCAGAACGTCGAGAACCAGCGCCTTGGCGGCGGACAACCGGTCGGGGGCGAGATCGCGGGCCAGCATGCTGCGGGAGCAGTCGAGCGCGATGACAAGGGTCAGCGGCGCGGGTTCGACCGGGGCGGCGGGTTGTTCGGGCGCGCCCAGGCGGGGACCGGCAGCGGCCAGGGCCAGGGCGCAGATTGCGGCCAGGAAACACAGGCTTTTAAGCGCCCGCCGGCCCGGGGCGGCGGCCAGACCGGGGTAGGCGGCTGCGATGGTGCGGCGACGCTTGTGGGCGAGGACGGCCCAGGCGAGGCAGACCGGCACGGCGGCCAGCAGCCACAGCCATTGGGGACGCACGAAGATCATGGCAGCCTCAGGAAGCGCGTGGCGGCCAGCCCGGCCCAGCTTGTGAGCAGCCCTACGGCCAGGGCGGCCAGTCCCGGGGCCAGGGAAACGCCCGCCTGGGGCACGGCCACGCTGTCGCTGGGGGCCAGTGTGTCGATGGCGGCCCCGGCCCGGGCCAGTCCGGCGGCGTCCTCGGCCCGGAAAAATTCCCCGCCGCCCAGGCGGGCCATGGCCGTTAAGGCCTCGGTATCGACCGGGGCTTTTTCGTACACGATCTGGCGGCCGAGCAGGGGATGGTTGACCAGAAAGGCGGCCGGCTCGTCGCCCCCCACGCCCACGGTAAAGACCCGCACCCCGTGCGCTGCGGCGGCCTCGGCAGCGGTTTGCGGATCGATCTCGCCGGCATTGGAACGCCCGTCGCCAAAAACGACGGCCACCCGGGACAGTCCCGGGCCTTGGGCCAGGCGTTTGACGGCCAGCCCCAGGGCGTCGCCCATGGCAGTCTTGCGCCCGGCCGCCCCGACTTCCAGCCGGGCCAGGGCCTGGGTCAGCACGCTGCGGTCGAGGGTCGGGGGGATGACGGTATAGGCCCGGGAGCCAAAGGCCACCAGCCCGATGCGATCGCCCGGGCGGCTGGAGGCAAAACGGGCGGCTGCCTCGGCCACGGCTTCCAGGCGGGTGATGGTGCGCTCGGTTTGCCGCATGTCCATGGCGGCCATGGATTCGGACAGATCGATGGCCAGCATGATGTCCACGCCCTGGCCGCGATAGACCGGTTCGGTCGGCGCCAGTCCCGGACCGGCCAGGGCCAGGATGGCCAGGGTCAGGCCCAGGGCGCGCAGGACGCCGGGCAGGAAAACAGTCAGGGAGGGCCGGCCGGCCGCGCGGGCCGTTGTGAGATCGGGCAGACCCAAGGCTCCCAGGCGGGCCGTACGGTTGCGAGCGAACCAGATGGCCGGCAGGGCGAGCAGGAGGAGCAGGGCCAGGGGATGGGCCACCACCATCACGGCCTGCCTCCACCGAGGCGGGCGGCCGGGGCGGCCAGGGCGGCGGCGGTTTGCCAGTCGCGCGCCCGGTCGGCCCGGGTGACGGGTGCGGCCGCGAAACAGGCCTGTTCGGCTCGGGCCAGCAGCGCGCACAGCGCCTCGGCCTGGGCCGGGGCCAGAGCCGAATGGTCCACGGCGGCGGCGATTTCGGTGCGTGTCAGGGCCGTGGCCGGGATGGCGGAGCGGGTGTGCAGGATGGCCCGCGCCAGGGCAGTCAGTTGAAAATAATACTCCCGGTCGTCATGCGTGCCGCCGTCCGGGCCAAGGGCGGCCAGGGCGGTCAGGATCGCCTCGACCGGTCGGGGAGCGCTGTGGCGCAGCCGACGCCAGCGCCACACCGCCAGTCCGGTCAGGGTCAGCCCGGCCAGGGCCAGCCCACCCGCTCCGGCCCACAGCGGCCAGGGCGGGGCAGGCTCGGTGACGGCCACCGGCCCTTTGATGTCGCGGATGTCGTTCATGCCGGGATGCTGGCGGGCCGGGCGCGGCGGGCACGCCCGGAATGATAGGCAGGGTGGGTTCGGCGGCGGAAAAAGGCCTGCAAGGCCGGGGCGGGCGGCAGGCCGGCAGCCAGGGTCAGGACATCAACGCCGACGGCACTCAGGCTCGCCATGGTCTGGCTGCGCCGGGCGGCCCGGGCGCCGGCGTAGCGGGCGCGCACGGCCGGATTGCCGCAGTCGATAACAGCCAGGCCGCCCGTTTCGAGGTCGGTGGCGGTGAGCAGTCCGGCCGGGGGCAGGGCGCGGTCGTCAGGCGTGGTCAGGACCGCAGCGGCCACGTCGTGCTGGGCGGCGAGCCGGCCAAGAGGCGCGCTCCAGGCCCCGGCCAGGAAATCGGACAGGACAAAGACCACGGCCCGGTGGGCCAGGGCCACGCCGGCCAGGGCCAGGGCCGGGGCGGGATCGGTGCCCCGGCCGGTGGGGCGGGTTTCGGCCAGGGCGCGGGCCACGGCAAAGGGGACGGCCGGCCCGGCCGTGGGCGGCAGGAAGGCTTCGACGCGGTCGGAAAAAAGCACCAGCCCCACCCGGTCGCGGTTGGCGGCGGCGCTTACGGCCAGGGTGACGGCGGCCAGGGCGGCGGTTTCATAGGGGGAGGGGCCGGCGGCGGCAAAGGCCATGGAGGGGCTTATGTCCACGGCCAGCAGGAAGGTGCGGCTGCGTTCCTCGCGAAGGCGTTTGACAAAGGGGCGGCCCAGCCGGGCAGTGGCCTTCCAGTCCATGGCCGAAACATCGTCGCCCGGAGCGTATTCCCGGGATTCTTCGTATTCCATGCCCGAGCCGCGAAAGGCCGAGCGGTAGCTGCCGGCCAGGGCGGCGGCCGCTGTCCCGCAGGGGGTCAGGCGCACGCGCTGGGCCTGGGCCAGCAGTTGGGAAGCCTGGATGGTCAGCACGACATTGCCTCCGCCGCACCACGGCGCGGGTGCGGACTGTCCGGGAGGCTATCAAGGCCGGGACGTGGCGGCAAGAGAGGTGCCTAAAGCGCTTCCATGGACCGGATGCGGGCCACGGTTTCCCGGGCGTCGGCGGCGCAGGCCAGCATGCCGTGCATGAAGCTGAAAAAGTGCATGACTTCGCTCAGATCATAAGCTGCCGGAGCGCGGTCGCGGCGCATGTCCCCGAGTTTTTCCCGGGCCTTGGCCACGGCGGCGTCCAGGGCGGCCACTTCGGGCAGGGGGGAGGTGCCGCGCAGATGGGCGGCCAGAGCGGTGAGCAGCGCGGCCCCGGCGGTTTCGAGATCGGCCATCTCTTGCGGCAGATGGCGGTGCAGGCCTTTGCCCCGCCATTCCTCGGCCACGTGATCCATGCCGAGCACATGCTCAAAAAGCCGCTCGCCCCGAAACAGCAGCATGGCCCGCAGGGCACTTTCGCCCTGATCGCGGCTTTCGGCGTCGGCCTCCAGCCGCAGTTCCCGGCAGCGGGCCAGCGTGCGCAGGATGCGGTCTTTGAGGGCAAAAACATGGCGTTCGGGATAGTCTTCGCGGATGCGGCCTTCCACCACCACGGCAAACAGCGAGGCCACGTCCTCAAAAAGCTTGGCCAGACCATGGGACAGCGCCCGGCTGGCCCGGGCGGGCAGGATCGTAAGCGACACCACCAGGGCAGTCACAATGCCCACGCTGATTTCCAGAAAGCGGTCGAAGCCGAGCACCACGGCCGGGACGTCGGGATGGCCGCCCAGGATAATGATGATGGCCGTGATGCCGGCCACCCGGGAGCTTTCGCGCAGGCGCGGGATGGCCGAACAGGCGGCCAGGGTGGCGAAAACGGCCAGACCGGAGGCGGGCAGGGATTGGCCGCCGAGATAGGCCGCAGCCGTGCCGAAAACGGCTCCCACGGCCGTGCCGGCCAGCCGGGTCCAGGCCGCCCGCATGGAGCCGCCGAGGTTGGCCTGCATGACGATGACGGCCGTGACCACGGCCCAGTAGCCCTGGGGCAGATGAAGGGCCGTGACCAGCAGTTGCGTAGCCACCACGGCCACGGCGGTGCGCAGGGCGTGGCGCAGGCCAAACCGTCTGGCCGCCTGGGCCAGACGCATAAGGTGGCGCGTTATGTGGGGGGTGGCAGACATGCGGATAAAAGGCTCCTTCAGGGAAAGAGGCGGTCTGTACGCCCGACCCGCCCGGATGGGAAGCCCCTTTGGGGGCGTGGCACCTGGGCGTATTGTACTCCTTGACAGCGTATGCTAGGCAACAATCAGTCGAAAAAGACATTTTTTTCGTTGTAACAGACGTGTTCCGAACGGAGTCGATGGTTGTGATCAAATCGCCATGGTTCGGTTTCTCGCGTCCTGTCGGGCCGGCCCTTTTGTCCTGCAGGATCTTTGGGACGCAGGCGTCGGCGTGACCGGCGGCCGCTTGCTCGTTGTCGGCGGTCCGGACAGGGACCCCGTCCAACTCGCCGCCCGCATCGCCCCGCCCGGCAGTTCCTGCGCCGTGCTCGATCCCCGGCGCGCCCTTGAGGCCGGACCGTTTGTCCTGCCGGAGAGCGTCGTCATTCCACTTTTTGATCTGCCCGGTCCCGAGCCGCTGCCCAGCCTGTTGGCCGCCTTTGACGGCCAGCCGGCCCATATCGTGTTTGCGGCCGATGCCGGTTTCGCCGTGCCAGATGGTAACGTGCGGCTGCTGCGCGGCCTGGACGCCGCAGGCATCGCCGCCGTGCTGGACATTCTGGCCGAGCGCGATGCCGAAACCCGGCGGGCCGAAGCGAACATGGCCTGGAAACAGGCGCTTCTGACCGGCTTTTCCGGCTTGGTGGCCGTGTGCGATCCCAAACGGCGCATGGTCTTTGGCAATGCGCCCCTGGCCCACCGGGCCGGTGGCGATCCCGCCGGCCTGTCGTGTTATGCCGCGCTGCACGGCCGGGGCGAACCCTGCCCCTGGTGCCCGGCCGATGAAGTCTTGGCCGGACGCACCGTGTCCATGGAAATCCAAAGCCCGCTGGACGGCCGTTATTTCGCCGTGGCCAGTGCGCCGTTGCGGCTGCCGGGCCAGCCCACGTGCATGCTCTCGCTGCTTATAGACGTCACCGACCGCAACATGGCCCTGGCCAGGCTGAAGAGCTTAAACCGCGACCTGGAGCGCCGGGTGGCGCAGCGTACCGACTCCCTGGCCCGCCAGAGTGATGCATTGGTCGAAGCCAATGCCCGGCTGCGCGAACTCGACGCGCTCAAATCCGGTTTTTTGGCCACCGTCACCCACGACCTGCGTACGCCGCTCACCTCGGTGATGGGCTTTGCCAAGCTGACCCGGCGAGAGTTTGTTAAGGAATTCATGCCATTTTCCGAGGTGAGCGCCGCTCTTCGCCGCAAGGGAGCGCGCATCGCCGATAATCTGCGCATCATCGAAAACGAAGGGGCGCGGCTGACCCGTCTGGTCAATGATTTTCTGGATCTGTCCAAAATCGAGGCCGGCCGGCTGGACTGGAACGACCGCAGCGTCGATCCGGCCGAAGTGGCGCGTCTGGCTGTGGAGGCCGTTCGCGGCGAATACGCCCTCAACGAACGTCTGGCCCTGGTGGTGGACATTCCCGGGCCGCTGCCGCAGGTGCACCTTGACCCGGACCGGCTGGTCCAGGTGCTGGTCAATCTGCTCACCAACGCGGCGCGGCACACCCATGAAGGCGAGGTGACGCTCTCGGCCAGACGCCTGCCCACCGGGCGGGTGGAGCTGCGGGTGGACGACACCGGCCCGGGCATCGAGGCCGGCGAGCGGGAACGCATTTTCGATAAATTCTATCAGGCCCATCAGGGCGACACCCAGGCCATTGCCCGGCGCGGCACAGGCTTGGGGCTGGCTATCTGCAAGCATATCGTCGAGCGCTACGGCGGGTCCATCCGGGCCGAGGGCCGAATACCCCACGGCACGAGCTTTGTGGTGGAACTGCCGACTGCCTCGGGCCGGGCGCAAGGCGGGCCGACCCCGGCGGCAGATCGGCCCGGAGCCGAAGTCCTACCGTCCTGACCGCCGCCTGCTTCCCCCTCGCAGGAGCGGGAAGCAGGCGGCTGCACTGCGCGGGTGCCGGCTTAAATGTCGTTTAAATCAATGGTCTTGGTGGCTGGTTTGGCCGGCTTGCCCGGGTCTTTGGCACTGGCCGGTGCGGCCGGCTGGGTACTCCCGGACGGCAGGGTCGAGCCGGAATAGCCCGGGCTTGTCGCACCCGAGGCCGGGGTTGCTGCGCTTGCGCCGCTGGCTTTTTTCGTGCCGCACAACAGCCGGGTGGCCTCCAGGCGCGACTTGGCCTGGGACAGGCCGCCATCGCGGCGCAGGGCGTCCTGGTAGGCGGCTTGCGCCTTGTCGCACTGGCCGGACAAAAGCCAGGCGTCGCCAAGGGCCATGGCCGCCCGGGGATCGTGGCCGCCGGCCTTGGCGGCGGCTTCCAGCACGTCCCTGGCCCGGGCAGGGTCGCCCAGGGACAGGGCGGTCTGGCCCAGGCCTTCCATGGCCGGGGCATAGGCCGGGTTGGCGGACAGGGCGGCTTTAAAGGATGTCTCGGCCTTGTCCTGGCCGGCCTTGGCGCAGGCCACGCCGGCCCTGGTCAGGGTTTCGGCTCCGGCCCCAGCGCCGGCTTTGGACAGCTCCTGGCAGGCGCGGCCGTAGTCTTTCTGGTCAAAGGCGGCGTTGCCGGCAGCCACGGAGTCCTGGCCGGCCGGTTCGGAAGAGGCAAATTTCATGGCACCGCAGCCGGGCAGGCAGGCGATCAGGGTCGCCAGGGCCACGGGAGCGGCGAAGGATCGAAGCGACATGCGGCACCTCCCGATGATGCATTCTTAAGATGCCGTGGCTATCCCAAAGCCGGGCCGGATTGTCAAATTTTGCGCCGGCTGGTAGTGGCAGGCATCATGACCGCAACCCGGAGGCCTGCCATGCCCTGGCGCGCGTTGCTCTTCGCGCTGACGCTTCTGGCGATGTCCGGCCCGGCCGCTGCCGGCGAAACCGCCCATACCGCCCGGCCCGGGGATAACCCGGCTGCCCTGGCCAAGCGCTATCACGTGCCCGTGGCCGCCATCCTGGCCCGCAATCCAGGGCTTGATCCCGGCCGCATCAAAGTCGGCGACGTCATTGTCATCCCGGACGCGCCCGGCCCGCTGCCCCCAAACGGCAGCGCGGCAAAGGCCGCCCTTGCACCGCCAACACCCGCTGCTTCTGGCCTGGACACGCCCGACGCCCCGGCTCCTGCGGCTGCGTCGCCCGCATCCGGCCCTTCGGCTGGCCCCTCGGCCAAAAACAGTGCTGCGCCCAAAACCGCAAGCCCGTCCGCCGCTGGCGGCCTGCCCGACGAGGAAGCGCCGGGCCGTCGCTATGTGGTGGCACCGGGGGATTTCCCGGCCGCCATTGCCGAGCGCTTCGGCATTCCGCTGGAAGTGCTGGAGCGGGCCAATCCGGGGCTGGACCCCAAACGGTTGCCGGTTGGCTGCGTTTTGACCGTGCCCGAGGGCAATGCCTGCGCCCCGCCGGCCGTGGCCGTGACCCGGCCGGGCGAACCCGGATCAACCGCGCCGCTGATGATGGACTTCCAGTAGCCGGCGGCGGGCGTGGCACTCCCCCCTTGCGGCCCGGCCCGCTTGCCGGCATAGAAAGCCCCCGGGGCGCGCTTTTCTGTGGCCTCGCAAAGGGAGTCCAGCCATGATCGATGCTGGTGCATTGGCCCGGGCCGCCGGCCTTGTGGCCGCGTTTCGGGCCGAGATGGCCAAGGTGCTGGTGGGGCGCGAGGCGTTTGGCGACCGCCTGTTTATCGGCCTGCTCTGCCGGGGGCATGTGCTTATCGAGGGAGTGCCGGGGCTGGCCAAGACCCTGGCCGTCAAGACCTTGGCCCAGGCGCTGCAGGCCGTCTTTCGCCGGGTGCAGTTCACCCCGGATCTGCTGCCGGCCGACATTTGCGGCACGGAAATCTATCAGCCGGCCACGGGCACGTTTGTCGTGCGCCGGGGGCCGGTCTTTGCCAATATCCTGCTGGCTGATGAGATCAACCGCGCCCCGTCCAAGGTGCAGTCGGCGCTTTTGGAAGCCATGGCCGAGGGGAAAGTGACCATCGGCGGCGAGACGCTGCCCCTGCCCCAGCCGTTTCTGGTTTTAGCCACCCAAAACCCCATCGAACAGGAAGGCACCTATCCCTTGCCCGAGGCCCAGGTGGACCGGTTTCTGCTCCATCTGACCCTGGGCTATCCGACCCCGGCCGAGGAGGCCGAGATCGTGCGCCGGGCCTGCGCCGACCAGGAGCCCCAGGTGTCGCCCGTGCTTTCCGGCGAGCAGGTGTTGGCGCTGTCGGCCCTGGCCCAGCAGGTGCGCTTGGACGAGCGGCTTTTGGAATACGTCGTGGCCCTGGTCGGGGCCAGCCGCAATCCGGGCGCGGCCGGGCTGGCCGAGTTGGCCGGCAAGGTGGCCTATGGGGCGTCGCCCCGGGCGGCCATTGCCCTGGCCCGCACGGCCAAGGGGCTGGCGTTGGTTTCGGGGCGCGGCTACGCCACACCCGACGACGTCAAGGCCATGGCCCCGGATGTCCTGCGCCACCGCATTCTGCTCACTTACGAAGCCCAGGCCGAGGGCCTGACCCCGGATGCCGTGGTGGCGGCGCTTTTGGGGGCGGTGCCGGTGCCGTGAGGCGGGCCGGCTAAAAAAGCGCCTTGGGATCGGCCGCGCTGATCGTCGGCGGCGGCGCGCCAGTGGTGCCGGCTTGCGCCGTGGTGGCCGGATAGCCCGGCCCACGGGCGCTTGGCGGCAGGAATTTGATCGCGGCCAGCACTTCTTTTTCCGCTTCGGGGTCAAACCCCGCCGGCTTGTAGGCGGCCAGCCGCGCCGCCACCCGCTCCAATTGATCCGGCGTCAGCCGCTTTTCGAGAACTGCCCTGGCCCGGCCGGCCCGCAAGAGCAGCGGATCGTTCCCGGGGGTGCGGCTGGCCAGGGTCAGCCAGAAAAGCGCACTCTCGAAATCGCGCGGGGCCACCCGCCCCTCGTAATAAAAACCCGCCAGCATGGCCTGGGCCTGGGCATAGCCCTGGCCGGCCGCCAGCCGATACCAGCGAAAGGCCTCGCGGGGATCGGACGGCGTGCCCCGGCCGGTCAGCGTCAGGGTGGCCACGTTGCACCGGGCGTGGGCGTCGCCGCGTTTGGCGGCTTCAAGCATCCAGCGCAAGGCCTCGCCGTCGCTGGCCGGCCCGCCCTTGCCCGTCAGATACATAAGGCCCAGATTAAACTGCGCCCGGGCATCGCCGGCCAAGGCCGCCTGTTCGTACCATTTGCGGGCCTCGGCAAAATCCGGCGGCCCGGCCAGTCCTTTGGAGAGCAGGGAACCCAGGGCGAAACCGGCTTCCGAATCCCCGGCCAGGGCGGCCTCGCGGTAAAAATCCACGGCCTTGGCCAGATTGGCGGCGCTGGGAAATTCTTCTTCGGACAAGGCGGCCAGCAGCGACTTGGCTTCCGGCAGACCGGCCTTGGCCGCTGCCGCCGCCCAGCGGAAGGCTTCGGCCGGATTGCCGGATACGCCCTGGCCGGCCAATTGGAGCAGGGCCATGGCGTACATGGCTTCGGGGTTGCCGGCCCAGGCAGCCTGGGAGAGCAGGGCCGCGCCCTGGGCCGTATCCCCGGGCAACCGGCCACGCACCATGCCAAGACCCAGCAGCATGGCCGCCTGGGCGTTGCCGGCTGCGGCCGCCTTGGCGCAAAAGCGGACGGCCCGCCCGGCGTCGCGCCGCTCTTCGGGACCGGCGGCAAACAGCCGGCAGGCCACGCCCGCCGCCTGATCGTCGGCCTCGGCCGCCGCGTCATACAGGGCCACGGCCCGGCCCGGGTCGCGGAAAACGCCGAGGCCCGTGAAATAGAGGTCGGCCAATTGCAGCATGGCCCCCACATGGCCGGCCTCGGCCGCCCGCTCGAACAGCCGGCCGGCTTCCAGGGGATAGGCCGAAACGCCCTGGCCGGCCAGATACATCAGGGCCAGATCATAGGCGGCCGGGGCATAGCCGGCATCGGCGGCCTGCCGGCGCAGTCTGGCGGCCTGGGCCAGATCGACGGGCCGGCCCTGGCCCGTGGCGAACAGTTCGGCCAGACGTGTCAGCGCTTCGGCATCGCCGGCCCGGCCGGCTGCCTCGAACCACTGGGCCGCTGCGTCCGGGGAACCGCCCCGGGGGTCGCCGGCCGCACCCAGCGACAGCAGCAACTGGCCCAGGGCCGTGGCGGCATGCATATCGCCGGCCCGGGCCGCCCGGCCAAGCAGGTCCAGGGCCGCGTCAACATCCACCGGCCCGCCGGCACCGGTGGCCCGCATGACCCCCAGGCGGCCGGCAGCGGCCATATCGCCCTGTTGGGCCGCTTTCTCGTAAAAAAGCGCTGCCCCGGCGTCGTCGCCAAGGAGGCTGCGGGTCAGATCGCCGGGCGCAAGCAGGCTCGGGCGGTGGTTTTTGCCGGCGGCGTAGCTCAAAAGTTCCAACGCCCGGGGGTTGTCCTGGGGAGTTCCCTCGCCGGCGGCCAGGAGCAGCCCCAGGCGGTAGGAGGCGGCCACGGAACCGTTGGCGGCTGCGGCCTCAAGCAGCGGCAGGGCGGCGTCGGTCTGGCCCTGATCGTAGAGCCTGGACCCCAGTTCCGGGGTGGCGCAACTGGCGGCCACCAGCCACAGCGCGCCCAAAAGCCCCAGGCCGTAGGCCACGGCAGCCAGGGTGCCGGACCTGGCCTGTCGGGCCGCAGGCAGGGCGGCCGGGCCGTCTGCCAAGCCGTCTGCCAAGGCATCGGGCCAGTCGTTTGGCCGACCGTCAGGCAAAACGGCGGGCGAAACGGCTGGCGTAACGTCGGGCGGGACGGCTGACATGGGCGTGGGCCTCCGGGGGTGGTGTAACGGGTGGGCTTTGGCCAGTATTAAGGCAAACGGCGGTGCGGGACAATCCCTGCCGCTTAGAAACGGGGCAGGGCCAGGGCGAGGTAGGGCTGGCCGCACAGGGGCAGGGCCATGGCGGCCAGGGTGCCGGCGGCGATGGCCGGGCCGTAGCACAGGCGGTAGCCGGGCGTGCGGCCGCTGCGCGAAAAATGCTGCAACGCCAGCCACAATAAAACCTGCACCCCGCCGGCAAGGCTCGTAAACAGCACCACCGTCACCAGGGCCGACGGGCCAAGGCCGGCCCCCACGGCGGCCAGCAGCTTGACGTCGCCGGCTCCGAGCAGCCCAAACAGGTGCGGGATAAGAAAAAAAAGCAGGCCGCCGCCCAGGCCGTACAGGGCGTCGGTCAGGCCGGGCAGCCCGGAAAACGCCGTGTGGACGGCCACGAGGACCAGCATGGCCCCAAAGGTTATCAGATTGGGAATGCGCTTGGAGACGACGTCCACGGCCGCGCCGGCGACCACGGCGAGGGCGGTGACAGCGAAAGCAATGAGCATTTCCGGGGCAAGGGGCATAGCGCCTCCGAGGTTTTTTTCGGTGTAGCGGCTCTCCCGGGCCTTGTCCAACGCCGGAACCGGCACCACAGTCGGCCTCGCCGGCCCGGGTGCCGCCCGGGTACCCTTGACGCCAGAGGGCAAAACGGCCAATTTTAAAGTGTATCCGGGCAGGCGTCGCATCCGTGACGGCTGCCTGGCCCCCCCCCACGGAGTGTGCATGGAGCAGGAGCGCGACCAGTCTTTGCTGTCCGAGTTGGCCGCCGTGTCGGCCGAGCGCGACCGGTTGCGCGAGGCGCTTTCCGATGCCGGCAGCGTTATCGAGCGTCTGCGCACCAGCGCCCAGGCCGGCCATCAGGCCAAGGCTGACTTCATGGCCCGCATGACCCATGAAATGCGAACGCCGCTTTCAGCCATCGTCGGTCTGGCCGGTCTGGCCCAGCCCTTGGCCGGGAGTCACAAAATCTCAGACTATCTGGACAAAATAACCCTGTCTGCCCAGGGCCTGCTTGAAGTCGTGGACGATATCACCGATTTTTCCCGTCTGGAAAAGGGACAGGTCGATCTCACGGTTGCGCCTTTTCATCTGGCGGCCGCCCTGGACCGGGTCGTTGCCCGGCTGCGCCCTGCCGCCGTGGCAAAGGGGGTGGCCCTGGAGGTGCGCCTGGATGGGCGCGTCCCGCTGGGGCTTGTGGGCGACAGCGCCCGCCTGGAAGGCATCCTGGGGCATCTGGCCGGCAATGCCGTCAAATTTACCGAACACGGCTCCGTGCGCCTGGAAGTGGACTGGCTCGGCTGCGACGGCCCGACGGCGCGCCTGGGCTTTTGCGTGGCCGACACCGGCATCGGCATGGCCCAGGCCTCCATCCCGGCCATGCTCGAATCCTTCACCCAGGCCGACGGTTCCCTGTCGCGGCCCTACGGCGGCACAGGCCTGGGGCTGGCCCTGGCCAGCCGGGGCGTGGCCCTTTTGGGCAGTGTCCTGGCGGTGGAAAGCACCCCTGGCCAGGGGACGCGCTTTCGGTTTGCCGTCAATTTTGCCGAGGACGCCGTCACCAGCACGTTGTCCTGTTCCGCCCCGGCCGTGGCCGGGCCGGACGTCCTGGCCCGGCATCCCCTGGCCGACAGCCTGATTCTGCTGGTCGAAGACAACCCCATCAACCAGCAGGTGGCCCGCGAGACACTGGAGCGCCTGGGCGCGGTGGTGGCGGTGGCGGCCAACGGCCGCGAGGCCGTGGCCATGGTGGCGCGGCGCGTCTACGATGTCGTGCTGATGGATGTGCAGATGCCGGTTATGGACGGGCTGGCCGCCACCCGGGCCATCCGCTCCCTGCCCGGCACCCGGGCTCTCCCCATTGTGGCGCTCACCGCCCACGCCCTGGCCGAGGACCGCCAGCGCTGCCTGAATGCGGGCATGAACGACTACCTGACCAAACCCCTGGACGTTGCGCGGCTGCTGGCTGTGCTTGGCCAGTGGATCGCAGCAGCACCCCTGCCGGCCCGGGAGCAGCCGGCCCAGGCCGCCACTGCGGCTGCTACGGCCGCTTCGGCCGCTTCGCCAGCTTCGGTTGCCGCGACGGCGGCGGGGGGCAGAGCCGCCGCCACAGGCATGGATGTGGATACGGCCTTGCGGCGGCTTGGCGGCAACGAGCGCCTGCTGGTCAGCGTGGCTGCGGAATTCGCCCGGGACTACGCCGGCAGCGCCGCCACCCTGGCCGCCCTGGTGGCGGCCGGCGAGACGGACGCGGCCCGGCGTCTGGCCCACACCCTCAAAGGACTGGCCGGCAATCTGGCTGCCGACGCCCTGGCCCTGGCCGCCAACGCTCTGGAAAGCAGCCTGTCGGCCGGGACGCAGCCCGGGGCCGCCGCCCTGGCGGATTTTACCAAGGCCCTGGAGCAGACCGTGGCCAGCGCCGCCGCCCTGGCCGCGGCCCGGAAGGACGCGCCGCCCCAATGCGGCGACGGCTGTTGGCGGGTGCTGCTGGTGGACGACGCCAAGCTCAATCGGGCTATTTTCGCCCAGATCCTTCGCAGCGCCGGCCACGAGGTGGTCACGGCCGAAAACGGCAAGGACGCCTGCCGCGTGCTCTTTGGGGAAAAGGCTGTCGGGCGTCCCTTTGACCTGATCCTGTTGGACATCGAAATGCCCGAGATGGACGGCCCCACCGCAGCCCGCACCATCCGGGGGGTGCTTGCCGCCAGTGTCACCCCGCCGTGCCCGCCGGGCATCCCAATCGTGGCGCTCACCTCCCACGACGCCGACGCGGAGCGTGCGCGTTGTCTGGCAGCCGGAATGGATGCCTGCCTGCACAAGGTGTTTGACCAGGGCGATCTGCTGGCGCAGCTTTCGCATATTATGGGTGCCCAGGCGGGCAAGCCCCGGCCCTTGGCCGGTCCCCGGTCCCTGGGCGGAGCCGGGGCGGGGCTTGCCCCGCTGCTGCGCGCCATGGCCGGTCATCTGGCCGAGGGCAGCATCCGGGCCGACGAAGACATGGCCGTGGTGCGCGAGGCTTTTGTGGGGCGTTTGGCCCCGCCGGAAGTGGCCGCCTTATCCGAAGCGGTCGAGCGCTACGAATTTGCCCGGGCCTTGGACCTGCTCAAGCGGCTGGCCGTTGGGCTGGACCTGGACCTGACGCTGGATCTGCCCGGCCAGCCGGGCTGAGGCCGCGTCCGGCGACCCGGATCACCGCAGGAGGTTCTGGGCTGGCCGGCGGGGGCTGTACAAGCGCCGGCTGCGCTTGGCTTTTGTGTTCATGCGAGAAGGGGTGTGGGCGGCATTCCTACCGCTTGCGGCGCAGTTTGCCGCCGAGATACAGGCCAATGGCGATGGACAGGACGACGACGATTGTGACGATGGCCAGGTTCGCTCCCATGATTGCCTCCCGGTCCCGCCTGGGAGGGCGGGTCGGGCGAGCATAGCGGGGAAGTCCACCGGGCGCAAAAGGGAAAAGCGCCCTAACCGGCGGCAGGCCACTGCGCCTGACTGCGTCCGGAGGAGGCCCATGGGCACTGTTTTGTCGGGGCTGCGCAATCTGGTGACCAGTTTTGCCAGACCCAAGCCCGTCAACCGCGAGGAAACCTCGGCCGTTTTCCGGGAAAAATACAACCGGTTTCAGTCGCTCTTGGAGTCCAATACCGAACTGCTCAAAATCTGTTCGGAAATCGAAGTCATGCTGACCGGACGCGAGGTCTTTGGCATGGCCTTTATCCGCTCGCGCACCAGCCGGGCCATCTTTCACGCCATCCGCATGATCAAAAGCTTCGAGGGCCTCTCGGCCAAGCCCCAGCCGGTGCTGTTGGCTCTGGTGGAGCGGCTTTCAACCGAAATAAAGACGATCCTTGCGGGCCGCGTCAATCCCCATGGCGGCAAACACGTCCTGGATATGGCCGAAATTACCGGCGAAATGGTCGATCAGGTGGGCGGCAAATGCGCCAATCTCGGGGAAATCGCCAACCGGACCGGGCTGCCCGTACCGCCGGGGTTTTCCGTAACAACTGCCGCCTTTCGTGCTTTTTTTGAGGAAGCCGGCCTGTTTGAAACCATCTCCAGCATCCGCCTGGGCATCGCCCCGGACGATCCGGCCTCCATGGCCGCCGCCGCCGAAGACATCCAGGCCGCCATCCTGCGCGCCCCCTTGCCCGATACCGTAACCCGGGACATCGAGGCCGCGGCCGGGCGGCTGGAGGCGGCCCTTGGGCCGGATATGCGGCTGGCCGTGCGCTCCAGCGCCATCGGCGAGGACGGCGAGTTGTCCTTTGCCGGCCAATATCTCACCATGTTAAACGTCTCCCGGGACCGGCTGGCCTCGTCGTATAAAATTGTCATCGCCAGCCTGTTTACGCCCCGGGCCATGTCGTATCGGCTGCTCAAGGGCATTCCCGACAACGATGTGGCCATGGCCGTGGCCTGTCTGGCCCTCATTCCGTCCCAGGCGGCCGGCGTGCTCTACACCCGGCTGCCCGAGGCTTCCAGCCGTCCCGAACTGCTTATCAACGCCGTCTGGGGCCTTGGTCCCTACGCCGTGGACGGGGTCATCACCCCGGACGCCTATCTGCTCGACCGCGAGAGCCTCGTCCCGACTGCGGTGACCGTGGCCGACAAGCCCCGCATGCTGGTCGCCGCATCCTCCGGCGGGCTGGTGGACATGCCCGTGCCTAAAGACCGGCGCACCACCCCCTGCCTGACCACCGAACAGGCCCGGACCCTGGCCGGCTGGGGTTTGGCCCTGGAGCGGCATTTCGGCCGGCCCCAGGACATGGAATGGGCCTTGGACGCGAAGGATGAGCTGATTATCCTCCAGTCCCGGCCGCTGACCGCGCTGCTCGACGTGGCCGCTGCCGCTACCCCCCCTGTGCCGGGCTACGACATCCTGGCCCAGGGCGGACAGGCGGCCTGCAGTGGCGTGGCCTGCGGCCCGGTCTACCGGGCGGTCAATGAGGAAGATCTGGACGGCTTTCCCGAGGGTGCTGTGCTGGTGGCCGCCCACAGCTCGCCCCAGTTCATGGTGGTCATGAAGCGGGCGGCGGCCATCGTCGCCGACCACGGCAGCGTCACCGGACACATGGCTTCGCTGTCGCGGGAGTTCCAGGTGCCCACCTTGCTGGGGCTTTCCCAGGCCACGACCTTGTTGCCGCCGGGCGAGGTGGTGACCGTGGATGTCGCGGCCGGGCGCGTCTACCGGGGCCGGGTGGAGAGCCTTTTAGCGCAGGCCCCAGAAGCCCCGGCGCTCATGGACGGCACGCAGGTCCACGCCATCCTGGCCGAGGTTGCCCGGCGCATTGTGCCGCTCACCCTTTTAAATCCCAAGGCCCCGGAGTTTCGCCCGGAAAACTGCACGAGCCTGCATGATGTGACCCGGCTGCTGCACGAATGGTCGTACGGCTGCATGTTCGCCGTCAGCGATCTTGTGGCCGGGCGCGGCGGGGCAACGTTTATCCTGGACGCCACCACCGGCCTCGATCTCCACATCATCGACCTTGGCGGCGGCATCAAGGACGCGGCGGCGGGGCGGCAGCGGGTGCGCCCGGCCGACATCGCCTCGCGACCCTTTGCCGCGCTTTTAACCGGGCTGGTGCTGTCCGAGGCGGCCAAAGCCCTGCGTCCGGTCAACCTCGGCGGGTTTCTATCGGTCATGTCCGAGCAGCTCGTGGCCCAGCCCAGGGCCGGGGCCGACCGGTTTGGCGAGAAATCCTACGCCATCATTTCGGATAAATACCTCAATTTCAGCTCCCGGGTGGGCTACCATTACGGCGTGCTCGACTGCTACTGCGGCCAGACCGTCAACAAAAACTACATCACCTTTTCCTTTTCCGGGGGGGCGGCCGACGACGTAAAGCGCGGTCGCCGGGCCAGGGCCATCGGCCGCATCCTGGCCGAACTGGGCTTTTCCGTGGAAGCCGTTTCCGACCGGGTGTCCGGCCGGTTCCAGAAGTTTTCCCCCGAGGTCATCGCCGAAAAGCTCGGACACATGGGGCGGCTGTTGCAGTTCACCCGCCAGACCGACATGCTCATGGTGAGCGAGGACAGCATCGAGGCCATGGTGGGTTGCTTTCTGTCCGGCGCGCCCTGTTTCGATCCGGCCGCTGCCCAGGCCTTTTCCGGGGCCGCCGCCGGCCAGACGCCTTAACGGAGGTTTGTATGCCACGCTTTGCCGCCAATCTGACCATGCTTTTTACCGAGCGCCCCTTTCCCGAGCGCTTTGCCGCCGCTCGTGCCGCCGGTTTCCAATATGTCGAATACCTGTTCCCCTACGCCTTCCCGGCCAGGCAATTGCGCCAGCTCCTCACCGACAACGGGCTGACCCAGGTGCTTTTCAATCTCCCCTGCGGCGACTGGGCCGCCGGCGACCGGGGCATTGCCGCCGATCCGGCCCGGGTGGCCGCATTTCGGGACGGCGTTCCCCTGGCTCTGGCCTACGCCAAAACCCTTGGCGTCACGCGCCTCAATTGTCTGGCCGGCAAGCTGCCCCCCGGCGTCACCGAGGCCGAGGCCCTGCAAACGTTGGCCGAAAACGTGGCCTACGCCGCCGATCTCCTGGCCGGCGAGGGCATCAGTCTGGTCATCGAGGCGATAAACCGCTTCGATATCCCCGGGTTCGTGCTGTGCCGCACGAGCCAGGTCATGTCGCTGCTCGACCGGGTCGGGCGGCCAAACGTGGCCATGCAATACGATGTCTACCACGCCCAGCGCCAGGAAGGGGAACTGGCCGCAACCCTTGCCGCCAACATCGGCCGCATCGGCCATATCCAGATCGCCGACAATCCCGGCCGGCATCAGCCCGGCACCGGCGAGATCAATTTCCCCTTTCTCTTTACCACCCTCGACGGCCTGGGCTATGACGGCTGCATCGGACTGGAATACGTGCCCACCCCGGACACCGAAAGCTCCCTGGCCTGGATATCAGCCATGGGCTTGCGCCTTTGAGGCTGCAACTCTGAGCCTCCGGCGGCCGGGGATGAAGGCGGAAGAGGCCTCCGGCGGCCGGGGGGATGATCCCCCCGGACCCCCCGACGGGAACAGTTTTTAACCGAGTATTTTGCTTGCTCGTTCAATGCTTGCGAAGCGCTCTCGCGCAATACACGAGGAACGAAAAATGAAAAAAATCGGATTTATCGGGCTGGGCATCATGGGCAAACCCATGTGCCGCAATCTGCTCAAAGCCGGCTATCAGTTGACCGTCTATAGCCGCTCCGAAACCAACGTCGCGGCCGTAACCAGCCACGGCGCGGCCTATGCCCCGTCGCCGGCCGCCGTGGCCGAGGCCAGCGATGTGGTCATCACCATGGTCCCGGATTCGCCCCAGGTGCGCGAGGTGGTCCTGGGCGAGGCCGGCGTCGCAAAGGGCGCGCGCGCCGGGCTTTACGTCGTGGATATGAGTTCCATCGCTCCCCTGGCCAGTCGGGAAATCGCGGCCGAGCTGGCAGAAAAGGGCGTGCGTTTCCTCGACGCCCCGGTCAGCGGCGGCGAACCCAAGGCCATCGACGGCACCCTGACTGTTATGGTCGGCGGCGATGCGGCCGATTTCGAGGCCGTCGCCCCGGTGCTGTCGGCCATGGCCGCGGCGGTGACCCGGGTTGGCGAGGTCGGGGCCGGCAACGTGGCCAAGCTGGCCAACCAGATCGTGGTGGCGCTCAACATCGCGGCCATGTCCGAAGCTTTTGTCCTGGCCGCCAAGGCCGGAGTGGAGCCGGAGCTGGTCTATCAGGCCATCCGGGGGGGGCTGGCCGGCAGCACGGTGCTGGACGCCAAGGCCGGACTGGTCATGGATCGCAAGTTCGATCCCGGTTTTCGCATCAAGCTGCATGCCAAGGATCTGGCCAACGTCTTGCAAACGGCCCACGAGTTGCACGTTCCCCTGCCGTTTACCGCCTCGGTCATGGAAGTCATGCAGGCCATGCTGGCCGATGGCTGCGGCGAAGACGACCACGCCAGCATCATTCGGTATTTTGAGAAACAGGCCAAGGTGACGGTTTCGCGGTAATGCGGCGGTGTAACGAATATTCGGCACTATTGCGGTCCCGTCTGCCAGCACGCGAGACGAGGCCGGGAACCGGCGTCCCCGGACGCCGCCAAGGAGACAGGCATGCGCAGTCGGAAACTGGCTTTTGTCCTGGCCCTGGCCTTGTGCCTGGGCACGGCCTGGGCCATAGCCGCCAAGGTCATGAGCGTATCGGTGCGCGACGGGCAGGTCCGCGAGACCCCGTCGTTTCTGGGCAAGATCGTGGGCAAGGCCACCTACGGCCAGTCCGTGGACGTGCTGGAAGAGCAGGGGGACTGGTCCAAGGTGACCGTGTCCGGCGGCGTGGCCGGCTGGATGCACAAGACCGCGCTTACCACGGGAAAATTGGCCATGTCCGGCGGTTCGGCCGCTCCCGGCAGCGTGTCGGGCAAGGAAATGGCCCTGGCCGGCAAGGGTTTTTCCGCCGAGGTCGAAGCCGATTACAAGCGCAGCCATGGCGGTAACTTCGCTGCTGTTGATGCCATGGAGCAGGTCAGCTACACGCCCGCCGCGTTGTTGGCTTTTTTGAGCAAAGGCGACGTCAAGCCGCAAGGAGGCGGGCGATGAAACTGCGTACGCTGCTTCCCTGCGCGGCTTTGGTCCTGGCCGCCCTGGCTCTGTACGGCTGCCGCAATCCTGAGGGGCTTTCCCAGGCCCTTGGCTCGTTTGGCAGCATCGGCGGCGCACCGGTCGGCGACTATGCCGCCTCGGCCGTCAAGGGGGTCACTGCCGTGGCCCACGCCGCCGAAGACTTCAACCCGCAGCAGGAATACTACATCGGCCGGGCCGTTGGCGCGTCGCTTCTGGCCAAGTACCAGCCCTACAACAACGCCGCCGCCAACACCTACGTTAACGAAGTGGGCCAGTCCCTGGCCATGTTCTCCGACATGCCCCAGACCTACGGCGGCTACCACTTCCTCATCGTCGATTCGGCCGAGATCAACGCCTTTGCCGCCCCTGGCGGGTTGATCTTTATTACCCGCGGCATGCTGCGCTGCTGTTCCGGCGAAAACGCCCTGGCCGCTGTTTTGGCCCACGAGATTGCCCATGTCCAGGGCAAGGACGCCCTGCGGGCCATCAAGCGCGCCCGCACCACCGAAGCCCTGGCCATTATCGGCGGCGAGGCCGTCAAGCACGCCGGCGGCGCGCAGCTTTCCCAGCTGACCAACCTGTTTGCCGACTCCATCGGCGACATCATGACCACCATGGTCAACAACGGTTACTCCCGCACCCTGGAATACCAGGCCGACAAGACTGCCGTGGCCATCCTCACCCGCACCGGCTACGCCGCCGCCGGGCTGCCCGCCATGTTGGCCGAAATGCAAAAGCGCCTCACCCCCGGCGGTGCGGACTTCGCCAAGACCCATCCCAACCCCGGCGACCGTATCACCGAACTGGCCAATCTGGCCCGGGTGGCCGAGGTTAACGAACCAGAGGTCCGGGCCGCCCGCTTCAAGGCCGCTCTGGGCAATATCTAGCCCGGCCGCGACGGTTGCGATTGCTTCCCGTGCCGGGGACCGTATCCGGTCCCCGGCAACACCCAGCCGGATACCAACACCCATGAGCCAGCCAACCACCGCCGCCGCAACCCCGGCCTCCCCGGCCGCGCCGCCCGATGCCCACCGCGACATCTTTCGCAAACGCCTGCGCCATGGCCTGACCGCCGGACTGGTCGGACTGGCCGCCGCCTGGCTGCTTTCGTTAACCGGCATAACCGACGCCTTCGAGGCCCGCAGCTTTGACTGGCGCGCCCGTCTGCTCGCTCCCAAAACGTCTGCCACGGACGCGGTGCGTCTGATCCTTCTCGATCAGGCCAGCCTGGACTGGGGGGCCAAGGAAAATGGCCTGTCCTGGCCCTGGCCCCGGGAAGTCTATGGTTTTATTTTGGATTTTTGCCGCCGGGGTGGTGCTGCCGGTGTGGCCTTCGATGTGCTCTACACCGAACCCTCAGCCTACGGCGTGGCCGACGACACGGCCCTGGCCGAGGCCGGCCAACGGCTGGACAAATTGGCCCTGGCCGTTTTTTTGGGCCGCGAAACCGGCGAGGATACCACCTGGCCGGCCGCCATGCCGGCCCCGTCCCTGGCCGTGGCTGGCCTTAACCCCTGGCTGGCCGGCCTGCCGCCGGACGTTGCCCCCGTCTATCCCAAGGCCGCCTTCCCTGTGCCGGAGGTGGCGGCCGGAGCTAAAATACTGGGCAACGTCAGCCAGGAACCCGATCCCGACGGCATCTACCGCCGGGTGTCGCTGTTTGGCGTCTTTGACGGCCGGCCCGTGCCGAGCCTGTCCCTGGCCGCTTTTATGCTGCGCCACCCCGGCGTTTCCCTGGATGTGGCCCCGGGTGTGTTGCACCTGGGCAAGGCCACCATCCCGCTTGATCCCTGGGGCCGGGTTATCCCGCGCTGGCGGGCGTCCTCCGCCTTTCCGGCCGTGTCTGCCGCTGCTGTCATTCAAAGCGAACTGGCCTTGCGCGACGGCGGCACGCCGGCCCTTGACCCGGAAATATTTCGCGACCGCTTTGTGCTCTTTGGCTTTTCCGCTCCGGGCCTGCTGGATATGCGCCCCTCTCCGGTGGCCGGTGTCACCTCGGGGGTCGAAATCCACGCCCAGACCCTGGAAAGCCTTTTGTCCGGCGATTTTGTGCGCGACACCCTGCCGCGCGTCGATTGGGTCGTCACCGCCGTCCTGGCCCTTGTTTCCGGGCTGGCCGTGTCCCTGGCCACCGGGGCCATGGCCGGGGCGGCCTGCGTTATCCTGCTCGTGCCGCTGCCGGGCCTGCTGGCCGTGGCCGCCTATGCCCTGGGCCTGTGGCTGCCCCTGGCGTTGCCGGAAACCGCCGTGGCCGCCTCCCTGGCCACAGCCGTGCTCATCGGCTACGCCACCGAGGGCCGTCAGAAGCGCTTTATCAAAACCGCTTTCCGCCAATATTTAAGCCCTGCCGTCATCGAACAGCTCATCGCCAACCCCGACCGCATGGCCCTTGGCGGCGAATTGCGCGAGCTCACCATCTTTTTCTCCGACCTCCAAGGCTTCACCAGCATCTCCGAAGGTCTCGGTCCCCAGGAACTGACCGCTTTTCTCAATACCTATTTAACGGCCATGACCGACATCATTCTCGAAGAAGGCGGCACCGTGGACAAATACGAAGGCGACGCCATCATCGCCTTCTGGAACGCCCCACTCGACCAGCCCGACCACGCCACCCGGGCCGTACGCACGGCCCTTCGCTGTCAGCGCAAACTGGCCGAGATGCGCCCCCTTTTCGATACCATGGTGCATCGCGAAGTCATCATGCGCGTGGGCCTGAATACCGGCCCGGCCGTTGTCGGCAACATGGGATCCAATTCCCGCTTCGACTACACCATGCTCGGCGACGCCGTGAATCTGGCCTCGCGCCTGGAGGGCATCAACAAACAGTTCGGCACCCAGACCATGATTTCCCAAGCCACCCGCGATGCCATGGGAGAGACCATCGCCGCCCGCACCCTGGCCCGGGTGGCCGTGGTCGGCCGGGCCGAACCCGTGGTGGTCTCCGAACCGCTGTGGCCTGAAGAAGCCGCCGAGCGCGCCGAAATGCTCGCCGTCTACGCCAAGGCCCTGGACGCCTTTATTGCCGGCCATTTTGCCAAGGCCCTGGAACTGTTTTGCCAAATTGACAAAATCGATCCCGCCGCCGCCTCCTATGTCGTGCGCTGCCGCGATTGTCTGGCCGTGCCGCCCGTGGCGTGGAAGGGCGTGTGCGTGATGACCTCAAAGTAGTGCCACTTGTGCCTCGCGCGGCCCGGCCCAGGACCGCCTTTATCGTCGGGTGTGCATGATGACCGCGACGGAGTGCCGTCCGTGCCTGTCTACTTGCGGGCGCAAAAAAGCCCCCCGGTCTCCCGGAGGGCGCAAACAGCGAAAAAAGGGCGCGGGCTCAGCAATCGCCCGGGCGCTTGGGTTTGTCAGGCGGCAGTGTGAGCGCATAGAGGTAGAGGGCGACACAGATCAGGCCGGCAATCCAGATCACGGTATTGGCGCTCATTGCTCCATCCTCCTCGTCAGATGCAAGCTCGTGGTAATTGCCACGACGTTTTAAAGCAATGCCCCCCCGTCGCGGGGGGCCGGGGGGATCATCCCCCCGGCAGGGTTCGGGGCAGCGCCCCGATTCTCCCTTAAAACATATACCGCAAATAATAACCGCAGGTCGGATAGGCCCAGATCGCGTCGCGAAGGGCCTTGGCCGGCAACCCCTGGCGCATGGCCAGGGCCACGACGTTTATGATCTCGTCGGCGGCGTGGCCGAGGATGTGCGCGCCAAGAATCTGGTCGGTGTCCGGCGAGACAAGGGTTTTGGAATAGCCCGGGTGCTCGCCCAGGCGTTGCCAGGGGAAGGCGTCACTTAAGTCGTATTCCTTTTTGGTATACGCGATGCCCTGTGCCTGGCAGTCGGCCTCGGTCAGCCCGGCCATGGCCAGGGGCGGTTGGGTGAAAAGCACGCTGGGCGTGCCGGTGCGGTTTATGGGCGTGGTGTTGCCGGTGAGCATGTTTTCGGCGGCCACGCGGCTTTCCAGGTCTGCCGTCGGGGTCAGGGCATAGGGCGCGTCCAGGCAATCCCCGGCGGCGTAGACAGCGGGGTTGGTAATACTTTGCAGGAATTCGTTGACGCGGATGCCGGCCGGGCCGGCGGCAACATTGGCCAGATCAAGGGCCAGACCCCGTATGTGCGGCGGCCGGCCGGCGGCGTTGACCACCATATCGGCGGCAATCTCCAGGTCGGGGACGCTTAAACACAGGCCGTGCGCCTCCTTGTCGATGCGCGTCACCGGGGCGTTGGTATGCACAGCGATGCCCATGGCCCGGGTGGCCGCGACCAGACGGGCCACGGCGTCGGCGTCAAAGCGGCGAAGGGTGGCGTCCCCGTGGGTGAGGATGGTGGCCCGCGCGCCGCACACCGCCGCCAGATGGGCCAGTTCAAAAGCCACAAACCCGCCGCCGATAAAAACAAGGCGGGCAGGGAGCTTTTGAAGGGCCAGGAAATCGTCGCTGGTGGCCAGGTGTTCGACCCCGGGGAAGTCAAAGCGCCGATGGGTTGCGCCCACGGCGAGAAGGATTTTTTTGGCGGCAATGTCCGTGTTGCCGGCGCGCAAGGTATTGGGGCCGGTAAAGGCGGCCCGGGCGTGGATCACCTCGATGTCGGCCTTGCGGTAGTCTTCGGCCAGCCACGGGGCCACGGGGTCAATAAAGGTTCGGGTAAAGGCCGCCATGGCCGGCCAGTCGGGCTGCGGCTCGCCGGTGAGGCCCTTGCCGGCCAGATGGCGGGCCATGCCCACGGCCTCGGCCGGTCCCATGAGCACCTTTTTGGGATTGCAGCCGGTGTGCGGGCACACGCCGCCCAAAAGGCCGGATTCAAAGATAGCCACGGACCAGCCGGCTTGGCGGCAACGTCTGGCCGCCGGGCCGCAGGCCGGGCCGCCACCGATGATGGCCAGATCGTAAGAGCTTGTCATACAAATTTCCTCATAGGCCGGGCGCGGGCGCCGCAGCGGTTTGGCTTTCAGTATTTTTCCGTTACCATGATTTGTGCGATCGCCATAGGGGGGCCGGTGTAATTTGGCAAAAAGGAGGCGGCATGGGACAGCGGGGCGAGTACGATCTGGTGGTTTTGGGCGGCGGTGCGGCCGGGTTGACGGTTACGGCCGGGGCGGCGCGCCTGGGTGTGCGGGTGCTCCTGGTCGAGAGCGAGGGCGCCCTTGGCGGCGACTGCCTGCATTATGGCTGCGTGCCAAGTAAAACCCTCATTGAAACGGCCCGGGTGCGCCATCTGGCCGGCCGGGCCACGGATTTCGGGCTGCCGGCCATGCAAACCGCTCCGGTGGATTTTGCGGCCGTGCGCCAGCGCATCACGGGCGTCATTGCCGGCATCCAGGCCCATGATGCGCCGGACCGGTTTCGCCGGCTGGGGGCCGAGGTGCATTTCGGGCAGGCCCACTTCGTTGATGACCATGCCCTGGAGCTTGACGGCCGGCGGATAACGGCCGACCGCTTTGTCATCGCCACCGGCTCGCGGGCGGCCGTGCCCGACATTCCGGGGCTGGCCGAGGCCGGGTTTCTGACCAACCGGGAACTGTTTTCGCTGGAAAAGCTGCCGGCCTCGCTCATAATCCTTGGCGGTGGGGCCATTGCCGTGGAGATGGGCCAGGCCTTTGCCCGCCTGGGCAGCCGGGTGACCATCGTGCAGCGCAGCCGGCAACTGCTGTCCCGCGAGGACGCTGATCTGGCCGCTGTCGTGGCGGCGGGCCTGACCGCTGACGGCGTGGACGTGCGTCTGGGCACGACGGTCGAATCGGTGGCCGGACCCGATGCGGCCGGGCTGCGCACGGTGACCGTCCTTGATGCGGGCAAGCGTCTGGAAATTGCGGCCGAGGCGATCCTCGTGGCCATGGGGCGCACCGCCAACCTGGAAGGGCTGGGCCTTGACGCGGCCGGTATTGCCTATACACAAAAGGGGCTTGGGCTGGATGCGCGGCTGCGCACATCCGCGCCCCACGTGTTCGGGGCCGGGGATGTGACGGGCGAGCATCAATTTACCCACGCCGCCGGCTACGAGGGCGGCGTGGTGCTGGCCGGGGCGGTCTTTCGACTGCCACGCCGGGTCGATTACGCCTTTATGCCGCGCTGCGCCTTTACCGATCCGGCCCTGGCCGCCGCCGGCCTGACCGAAGAGGCGGCCAAGGCGGCCGGGCTGCCCCATACCGTGGTGGTCGAGCCTTTTTCCGGCAACGACCGGGCCAGGGCCGCCGGCGAGACAGCCGGGCTGGTCAAGCTGGTCCTGGGCCGGCGCGGCAGGCTCTTGGGCGTTGGCATCGCCGGGGCCGGTGCCGGAGAACTGCTGGCCCAGTGGCTGACGGCCCGGGCCGGCAAGGTGGGCCTGTCCACCCTGGCCGGCACGACGCTGCCGTACCCGACCCTGGCCGAAACCGGCAAACGCGCCGCCGGCCGGCCGCTGGAGAGGAAACTCTTCTCGCCGCTGGTGCGACGGATACTGCGGCTGGTGTTTGGGTATCGCGGGTAGGAAAGACAGGAGATGCCTCCGGCGGCCGGGAGGGGGTAACCCCCTCCCGGACCCTCCCTGACAGGGGGTAAGGGGCTTTGCAACAAGGTGTCTCAGGTGGGCCGGGCTCCTTTGAGGGGAAAGTTTTTACCGAGGGATGGATTACGATTGTGACGGGATGTGGCAAGCCGGTGCTGGTGATGGTGCTCAAGGGGTATCCGCGGATCTCCGAGACGTTTATTTCCAATGAGATTCTGCTCCTGGAGCGCCTGGGGTTTACGGTGCGCATCGTGTCCATGCGCCAGCCCCGGGAGGATTTTAACCACGCCTCGGTGGATCGCATCCGGGCCGAGGTGGTCTATCTGCCGGAATATATCCTGCCGGCCCTGGGACGGTTGCTGGCCGCCAATTGGCGCACGCTTTGCGCCCACCCCCGGGGCTGGCTGCGGGCGGCGGGGCTTATGCTGCGCCATTTTATCGAGTCGCCCAAATCGGCCACCATAAAGCATCTGCTCCAGGCCGGCCTTGTGTGCCAGCAGGCCCTGCGCCCTGGCGAAGCGCCCCATCTGCACGCCCATTTTGCCCATTCGCCGACGTCCGTCGCCGTGTTTGCCGGGCTTATGAGCGGCGCGCCGGTGAGCTTTACCGGCCACGCCAAGGATGTCTGGACCCAGAATCCGGCCCGACTGGCCGAAAAGATCGGCCGGGCCGCCTTCGTGCTCACCTGCACCATGGCCAACGTGTCGTATTTAAAAAAGCTCTCGCCAAACGGCACGCCGGTCTTTGGCGTCTACCACGGCATCGACCTGACGCTGTTTGACGGGCAGGGGGCGCGCCCTGCCGCCGGTCCGCCGTACCGTCTGCTCTCCGTGGCCCGCCTGACCGCCAAAAAGGGCCTGGATACGGTGCTGGAGGCCTTGGCCATCCTGGCCGGGCAGGGCCTTGACTTCACCTACGATCTGGTGGGCGCGGGCGAGGACCGCGAAGAGCTGGCCGGGTTGGCGGCCCGGCTGGGTCTGGCCGAGCGGGTGCGGTTTCACGGCGCGTTGCCCCATGAAAAAGTGCTCGACCTCTACCGCAGCGCCCATGCCTTTGTGCTGGGTTGCCGGGTGTTGCCAAACGGCGACCGCGACGGCGTGCCCAATGTCGTGGTGGAAGCCATGGCCATGGGGGTGCCTGTGGCGGCAACTGACGTTTCGGCCCTGCCGGAGCTGGCCCGCAACGAGGAAACAGGGCTCACCTGCCCGCCCAACCAGCCTGCGGCCCTGGCCGGCAACATCGCCCGGCTGCTCACCGAGGCCGGCCTGGCCGAGCGCCTGACCGGGGCGGCCCGGGCGGCCGTGGTCCAGGATTTCGACAACGCCGCCAACACCCGCCGGCTGGCCGCCATTTTTGCCCGTTACGCCGGCTCGCCGCCGGGCCTCTTCGCGGCCGGGATCAATCTGTGAACGTCGCCTTCTACGCGCCCTTTAAGCCCCTTGATCATCCCGATCCCTCGGGCGATCGCACCATCGGCCGGGAACTGGCCGCAGCCCTGGCGGAAAAGGGGCTGGCCCTGACGGTGGCCAGCCGTTTCCGGTCGCGCTGGCTCTCGGCCCGCCCCCGGCTTTGGCCCCAGGCGTTTCTGGCCCGGCGAAAGGCCCTGGAAGCGGCCTCCCGGGCCAAAGCGCAGGCTTTTCTCACCTACCACGCCTATTACAAATCCCCGGACGTCATCGGTCCCTACGTGGCCCGGGAGCTGGGCATCCCTTATGTGATCTTTCAGGGCGTTTTTTCCACCAAACAGCGGCGCAGCCTCAAAACGCGGCTGGGCTATGAACTGAACCGTCGTTCGCTGCTGGCCGCCGATCTGGTGATTTCCAATCGCCGCCTGGACGTGGAAAACCTGCGCCGGCTTTTGCCCGAGGCAAAAATCGCCTACGTGCGCCCGGGGATTGATCCCGAAGCCTTTGCCTTTGACGCCGCCGCCCGGCGGCAGTTGCGCCAGGACTGGGGCGTGGGCGCGCGGCCGGTCATCGTCACGGCGGCCATGTTTCGCAACGACGTCAAGACCCGGAGTCTGGCCTATCTTTTTGCCCGGCTGGGCGAATTGGCCCGGACCTGGCTGGATTTTTATCTGGTGGTGGCCGGCGACGGCGAGATGCGCGACATGCTCACAGCCCTGGCCGCCAAGGAGCTGCCGGGACGGCATCGCTTTTTGGGGCGCGTGCCCCGGGAACAACTGGGGGCCGTTTTCAGCGCCGGGGACGTATTCGCTTTTCCGGGCATCCGGGAGTCGCTGGGCATGGTCTATCTCGAAGCCCAGGCTGCCGGGCTGCCGGTGGTGGCCCTGGCCGACGGCGGCGTACCCGAAGTGGTTCAGGACGGGCACACCGGACTGCTGACCCCTCCGGGCGACGACGCCGCGTACGGTGAGGCTGTGGCGGCGCTTCTCGGGGATCGGGAACGTCGCCTGGGACTGGGCGAGGCGGCCCGGGCCAGCGTGCGCGAGCACCATGACCGCTCCCGCAATTACGGGGCTGTGGCCGGGATGCTGCGGCGCCTCGCCGGGCAGGGGTGAAAAAGGCCCTGGCCCAACCCGGCGGGGGTGTGGTAAAAATCCGCAACGTTGCACGGCTGTACGCTATTTTGAGGGACCGAGGGCAACCCCGGCCAACGGACGGAACTGCCTGTTGGGGCAGGCGGGAGCCTTGATGGCCAAATTGCACGAAACGCCGCTGCGCGATCTGCCGCCGGCAACGCTGCTCACCCTGGGGCTGTGGACCACGGCCGCCCAGGCAGCCGAAGCTTTGCTCGGGGCCGGGGTCGGCGAGGCCCTGGTGCTGGACGGCGGCCGGCCGCTCGGCGTGGTCACCACCCGGGGCTTGGCCCGGGTGCTGTGCCGCAACCCCGTTCAGGCCACCCATCTGGCCGTGCGCGATGTCATGGACCCGGTGGCCGTTTCCCCGGCCAGCGACTTTCTTCCAGCCGCCTTGCGCCATCTGCTGGCTGCGCCGTCGCGGCGTCTGGCCGTGGTGGATGCCACCGGCCGGGCGCTCGGCATGCTGGCACCGTATCACGTGGCCCGGTTGTGCGGTGCAAACGACGAGTTGGCCGACCGAACCGTGGCCAGCGTCATGGCCCGGTCCGTGGTCACGGGGGCGGTCGGCGAAAAGCTGACCGCAGTGCTCGGCCGCATGGTGCGCATGGGCGTGGGCGGCGTGGTGGTCACCGAAGACGACAAGCCGCGCGGCATGTTCACCGCCCGCGACGCCGTGCGTCTGTTGGCCGGCGGCACGGTTGTCGAAGATGTGCTGGTGGACGCGGTCATGCGCGCTCCGGTGGCCGTGGTGTCTCCCCAGTTGCGTCTGGCCGAGGGTTTGGCCGGCATGGACGGCGCGGGCGCGGGACGCCTGGCCGTCACCGATCCGGCCGGCTATCTGCTGGGGCTTCTCACCTGGACCGACGTGGCCGCCGCCCTGGCCCACATCCTGGCCGATGCCGAGGCCACGCGCCTTCGCGAGCAGGCCGAGCGCTACCGCGACCTTTACGACAGTGCCTCCCAGGGGCTTTTCCGTCTCGATCTGAAGGGCCGGCTGGTGGCCGCCAACACGACCCTGGCCCGGCTTTTCGGCTACCGGGACGTGGCCGACTGTCTGCGCCAGTCCCGGCAAAGCGCCCATCCCCTGCGCCTGGACGGGCCGGAGCGCCGCGAGACCCTCGTGCGTGCCCTGTCCCAGCCTGACGCCGTGGCTTTTGAAACCCAGGCGCTTGGCCGCGACGGCAGCGCCAAGCGCGTCTACTGCGTCATGCGGGCCGTGCGCGACGCCGTGGGGACGCCCACGCTCCTCGAAGGCTCCTGCGCCGATTTTCCCGTGGGTGTCCCCCCCGAATCCCTGGTCGCCGACGAAACCGGCTACCGGTCCATTGTCGAGCACCAGACCGAACTGATCTGCCGCTTTGCCCCTTCCGGCCGCCTGACGTTTGTCAACGCCGCCTTCGCCCGCTACTGGAGCAAGAGTCCCGAGGCCTGCGTGCAGGAGAATTTTCAGCCCGAAATCCATGCCGAGGATGCGGCGGTGATGGCCCGGCGCATTGCCGCGTTGTGTCCCCATCGCCCGACCACCGGGTTCGAGCATCGGGTGTTGCGCCCCGACGGCCGCATCCGCTGGCAGCGCTGGACCCATCGGGCCATTTTTGATGCTGCCGGCGAACTGGTCGAATATCAGGCTGTTGGCCGCGACATCACCTCGCGCAAGCTGGCCGAGGCCCGGTTGCGCCAGCAGCACGACCTTTCCCGGGCCATGCTCGAAGCCCTGCCCCTGCCGGTTTTTTTCAAAGACGCGGCCGGGCGCTACACCGGCTGCAACCGGGCCTTCGAGCGCCTGCTCGGCATGCCCTGCGGGCAGTCGCCCGGCGGTTCCCTGGACGCCCTGGTGTCGCAATTTGATTTCGCCCGGGAATGCGAGGAGGGCGATCAGGCCCTGCTGGCCCGGGGCGGCGGCCAGATTGTCGAGGCGGTGGTGGCCGGTCTGGCCGGTCCCCGCACCCTGGAAATGCACAAGACCGTGGTTGGCCAGGACGCGGGCGAGGCCGGGGCCGAAAGCGGCATTGTCGGCGTGGTGTTGGACGTCACCGAACGCAAGCGGGTCGAAGCGGCGGCGAAGCGGGTACGCGACGAACTGGAAATGTCCTTGGCGGCCCGGACCGCCGAAAGCAGTCGCGTAAGCCGCCAGTTGGCCCTGGAAACCAGCCGCCGGGAAGAACTGGAAGAGGCCCTGCGCAGTCGGGAAAGCTTTCTTGATGTCGTCCTGGCCGGCATCCAGGACGGCGTGAGCGTCCTGTCCCCGGATATGGTCGTTCTTTCGGCCAACAGGGCGCTGCGGGCCATGTATGCCGGCCGGGGCGACCTGGACGGGCAGCGCTGCCACGAAATCTACCACGGCCTGCCGGCACCGTGCCCGGACTGCCCGTCGCTGCGGGCCATGGCCACCCGCAAGCTGGCCATTGGCGTCGTGCACAAGGACGATCCGGCCGATTCCAGCGGCTGGGTGGAGCTTTTCTGTTATCCCCTGCTGGATGCGACCGGGGCGGTGACGGCCGTGGTCGAAATCGTGCGCGACGTCACGGCCGGCAAAAAGCTCGAAGCCGAACTGGCCGCCGCCCTGGAGCGGGCCGAAGCCGCCAGCCAGGCCAAGGGCGCTTTTCTGGCCAACATGAGCCACGAGATCCGAACGCCGCTTAATGCCGTGCTCGGCTACGTCCAGCTCATGCTGCGCGACCGCCTGGAACCCCGGCAGCGCGAACGCCTGGCCGTGGTTGAGGAGTCCGCTTCCACGCTGCTCTCCATCATCAATGACATTTTGGACTATTCCAAGATCGAGGCCGGCCGGCTGGAGATCAAGGCCGAGTCCTTCGATCTGCCGCGCTGTCTGGACGCCGTGGTCAAGGAGCAGGAAGTGCTGGCCCGGGACAAGGGCCTGCGGCTGGGGCTGGAATTGTGTGCGGAGTTGCCGAAAAATGTGCGCGGCGACGGTTTGCGCCTGCGCCAGATCCTGCGCAATCTGGTCAACAACGCCGTGAAATACACCGAGCAGGGCAGCGTGTCCCTGCGAGCCACCGTCCTTGAGCGCGACCCGGTGCCGGGGGGGGGTGGGGAGCGGGCGGTGCTGCGTTTTTCCGTCGTCGATACCGGTGTCGGCATCCCCGGCGAGCAGTTGGCCACCATCTTTGACAGCTTCACCCAGGTGGACGGCGGGCTGACCAAGCGGCAGGCCGGCACGGGCCTGGGGCTGGCCATCTGCCGCCGGCTGGCCGGGCTTATGAGCGGCGGGGTGTTCGTGGACAGCGTGCCGGGCAAGGGCAGCGTTTTCTGGCTGGACTGTCCCTTTGAACTGGCTCCGGCCGTGGGGCCCGGGGTGCGTTTCGACCCCTTTGCCGTGCCCCGGCGCGAACTGCCGCCGAGCCTGCGCATCCTGCTGGTGGAGGATAACCGGGTCAACCGTATTTTTGCTTCGGATCTGCTGGAAAGCCGGGGTCATGAAGTGATTCTGGCGGAAAACGGCCGGGTGGCCCTGGAATACTTGGCCGCCCACGCCGTGGATGTGGTTCTTATGGATATCCAGATGCCGGTGATGGACGGGCTGGCCGCCACCCGGGCCATCCGGGCCGGCCACATGGACATCGATCCGGGCTTGCCGGTGGTGGGGTTGTCGGCCTACGCCATGGATCAGGAGCGCGAGCGTTTCCTGGCCGCCGGTTTTGACGACTACATCATAAAGCCCATCGACGTGGAGCTGTTTTTTACGGTGGTGGCCCGGGTGCTGGCCCGGCGCGGCCGGCCTCCGGTGGGGGCGCTCCCCTGCGATGCGGCCCGCCTTGGCCCGATCATCGACACCGACGCCTTGGCTGCGCTCTACCGGGGCAAGGTCGGGCTCCTTACCCGGGTCGGGCGGGAGTTCGTCTCGTCGGTGCCGGAGCAGCTTGAAGCCTTAAGCGCCGCCATGGGCCAGGGCGATCTTGCCGTATGCGAACGCGTGGCCCATACCCTGAAGGGCAATGCCGCCATGTTCGGGGCCGGGGCCATGCGCACACTGGCCGCCGAAGCCGAACTGGCCGCTGCGGCCGGTGATGTGGAGCTGGTCAGGACCCTGGCTCCGGCCCTGACCGACGCCTGTCAGGCCGTGGCCACGGGCATGGGCGAATTTCTCTGCCGGCTGGAGTAGGCGGGCTTCCCGCAAAGGCTGGCCGGGCGATCCAGAGCAAAGGATGGACGCTGATGTCGCGCTGCGTTTTCTATCTTGTGCGCCACGCCCCGACCCTGTGGAACCTGGAGCGGCGCATTCAAGGCCAATGGGACAGCGAACTGGCCCCGGCCGGTCTGGCCGCGTGCGAAATCCTGGCCCCGCAGCTCGCCGGGCTGGCCCTGTCCCGCATTCTGGCCAGCGATCTCGGCCGGGCCAAGTCCACGGCCGGCATCCTAAATCGCGTCCTGCGCCTGCCGGTGACCCTGGACCGGCGGCTTCGCGAGCAGCATTTCGGCGAATGGACCGGCAAATACTGGCGCGACATCCCGGCCGCCGACATTGCCGCCGCCGAGGCGGCCGGCTGGCATTTCCAGCCCCACGGTGGCGAATCCCGGGCCGATGTGCGCTCCCGGGCCGAACACGCCCTCATTGACGCCGCCCGGGCCAATGCCGGGCGCAACGTGCTGGTGGTCACGCATCAGGGCGTGGTCAAGGCCGTGGTCTACCATCTGCTCGGCCGGGCCTATCTGCCGGACGAACCGCCGGCCTTTGACCGCCGCCTCATCCAGCAGGTGGTGTGCCAGGGCGGTGTCCTGACCCTTGGCCAGCTCGACATCGATCCGGCCGCATTGTGAGAATCGCCCTCTACTGCCAGCATGTGCTGGGCATGGGGCATCTGTTTCGCACCCTGGAAATCCTGGCCGCCCTGGACGGGCATAAGCGGCTGCTCATCCTTGGCGGCCCGGACACGCCGGCCGCGCTTCCGGCCGGGGTCCGTTTGCTGCGCCTGCCCCCCCTGGCCATGGACGCCGACTTTCGGGCCTTGACCCTGGCCGGGCCGGCCCTGGAAACGGCCAAGGCCACGCGGCGGGGGCGGCTTCTCGAGGCGTTGGCCGCCTTTTCCCCGGACGTTTTTTTCGTCGAACTCTATCCCTTTGGCCGTAAGGCCTTTGAATTCGAGCTGATCCCGGCCCTGACCGCTGTACGCGAAGGGCGGTTCGGACCGTGCCGCGCCGTGTGCGGCGTGCGCGACATTCTGGTCGAAAAAACCGATCAATCCGCCTACGAGGCCCGGGTGCTGGAGCGGCTGGCCCGGTATTTCGACGCTGTGTGCGTCCATGCCGACCCGGGGCTGTTTCCGCTCTCGGCCACCTTTGCCCGGGCCGGCGACATTGCCGTGCCGGTGGTGCATACCGGGTATGTGGCCCCGCCGGCCATCCGCTCCCGGTCGGTTGCGGCGGTGCGCCGGGCGCTTGGTGTGGCGGCCGGGCAGGAACTGCTGGTGGCTTCGGCCGGCGGCGGCAAGGTGGGCTGGGAAGTGTTGGCCGCGACCCTGGCCGCCTGCCAGGAGCAGCCACGGCTGTCTGCGGCGGCGGTGCGGGTTTTTTCCGGGCCGTTTTGCGACGAGGGGGCTTTTGCCGGTCTGGCTGCGGCGGCCGGCAGGCTGCCGGACGCCCGGGTGGCCCGGTTCACCGACGGCTTTGCCGACATTCTGGCTGCGGCCGATCTGTCGGTGAGTCTGGCCGGCTACAACACGGTGATGGGTATTTTGGCCGCCGGCTGCCGGGGGCTGGTCGCGCCGTTTGACCAGAACCGGGAGCAGCGGCTGCGGGCCACGCGCTTGGCCGAATTGGGGCTTTTGGGCGTCCTTGGGCCGCCCGATCTGGCCCCGGCGGTCCTGGCCGGGCGCATGGTTGCGGCACTTGGCGGACCGCCGCCGCCTGCGGGGGGTATCGATCTGGACGGAGCCCGGGGGACGGCCCGGTTTCTGGAAACCCTGGCGGCCGGCACCGGGGCCGGTCTAGCGTCTGAGAAAAAGCGCATCCCCTGAGGCGATACGTCCGGCTGCGTCCCGGAAAAAATCATACACCCCGACCAGCTCCAGCCCGAAACCTTCCAGATAGGCCGCAAGTTCCGGCAACAGGGCCTGTCCGGCGTAAAGCGGATAGAGCGCCGTCTCGGCCACCACCACCCGCACCCCGGACAGCAGGCCGGCCGCGCCGCGAAGGGCCGGCAACTCGTAGCCCTGCAAATCCAGCTTGATGACATCGGCCCGGTCCAAGACCGCGTCCAGGCGCACCACCGGCACGTCCACGGTTTCGGTCACGGCGAGTTCCTGATCGGCGTACTTGTCCTGGATGCCCGACGGCGCATAGAGCGACGACAGGGTGGGGCGCGACATGACGGTCAGCGGCAAAACGGCGGCCGTCTCGCCCAGGGCCTGGGGATACACCGTCACCCGGGCGTCATCGGTAAAGCGTTTGCCCAGCTTGCGGGCCAGTTCGGGCTGGGGCTCGAAGGCATGGAGCCGGGCCCTCGGCAGGGCCGTTAACAGCCGGGCGGCCACCCGGCCCTTGTTGGCCCCGCCGTCCACCACCACCGGCGCAGCCGGCAGCCGGGTGGCCACAAGACGCGTGATCCAGGCTTCGGTGCTCATGGCCGGCCCGCTCCGGAGTCACCAATGGTGCCCGGGCGGTCGGGCCGGGCGTTGGCCGCGTCGTCCTCGGCCGCCTCGTCGTCCTCGTTATCCTCTGGCGGCTCGGACAGCGGATCGATGGGCAATTGCACGGTGAAGACCGCTTCGCCGCCGTGTTGGGAAAAGGTTAAGGAGCCGCCCATGTTTTTGACCACGCGGTAGGCCAGCGGCAGGCCCAGGCGCTCATCGCCTTCCTCGAAGGGCAAAAAGAGCAGTTCCGGATCGATGACGGCGCGTCCCGGGACAAAGTCCACATCCAGGTGGGCGTAGCGGGAGTGGCGCGAGGTGGCCAGTCGGATGTCGCCGCCGGGAGAAACCCGGCTGACGGCAAACCGTACCAGCGAGGCCACCACCTGGGTGAGCAGATCCGGGTCGAGGCGCAGTTCCGGCAGGCTGGCGGCCAGTTCGCTGCGGGGGGTGACAGCCCGGGCGGCAAACTCCGGGGCCAGGAAATCCAGGGCGGCGATGACGATGGCCCGCAGGGAACACAGGCGCGGCCGCAGGTCCACGGGGTGGAGGTAATTGCTGATCTTGTCGAGAATGTCTTCCAGCCTCCGGGCCTCGGCCAGGATGATGGCGGCCTCGCGATTTTCGGGCATGCGGGCTTGCAGACGATGGGCGAAGCCGGCAATGGCAAACAGCGGATTTCTGATTTCATGGGCCACCTCGGCCGAGATGGCCCCGAGAGTCTTGAGCTTTTCCTCCTGGACCACAAACCGTTCAAGCTCCACCCGGTCGGTGATGTCGACCAGGATGCCCTCGATGGCGGCTGCTTGTCCGTCGCGCTCACTGTGGGCCGAGGGGATGGCCCGGAGCAGGGCGTGGATGGTTGCGCCGTTTTTGTGCACAAACCGGCACTCCTCGGTATGGGCTTTGCCCAGGGGGGACAGGCTGCGGCGCAGGCAGGCGACAATACGGTCGCGGTCTTCGGGATGCATGCGGGCCGTGAAAAACCCGGGGGTGTCCAGGGCCTCGGTCCGGGTAAAGCCGAGCAGGGAGCGGCAGAATTTGTTGATAAAGGCCAGTTCCAGGTCGTCGCCAAGGACAAAGACCAAAAGCGGCAGATTTTGCACGAGGTTGAAATAGCGGTTTTGGGCCAAGCGCACGGCCCGGGACAGTTGTTCGCGTTCCAGGACCGCGTCCAGGGCATGGCCGAGCAGATCAAAGCTGATGATGGGTTTTTGCAGATAGTCTGCCGCACCCAGGCGAAAGGCCTGGATCACGCCCTCGATGCCGTCCTGGCCGGAGATGACGATGACCGGCGGCGGGCCGGCTTGCTGGGACAGGGCCTTTAAGACCCCGAACCCGTCAAGGGCGGGCAGACGCAGATCGAGCAGCACGACATCGGGGCGCTGGGCCGCAACAATCTCGAGTGCCCGGAGGCCGTCGGCCGCTTCGAGCACGCCGTAGCCGGTCAGGGCAAGCCAGACACAGACGGACTGGCGGACATCCGCGTCGTCTTCGACCACCAGGATTTTGGCGTTTTTGTCGGGCATGGCAGGCCTCCTGTGCACTGGTCCTCTGGTCAAGGATACGTCGTATTGCGAAAAACCGCCAGCCGGCGGGGGCTTGCGAGGACATTGCCGGCAGCGTGTTTTTAGTGTTGCAAAAATGTGAACTTTGAATTAGTCCGAAAAGCGTCAGGTCGATCCGGGCGGAAAGCCGGGCCTTGGAGAGGGCTGCGGCTGACCTTGTCCGACCGGGATGGGCATGACGACGGCAACGGCAAGTTCGACAAAAACGTCATCAGAGGGGGGGAACCCATGAACGCGGCAGATACCGCATTCGTGCTCATTTCGGCGGCCCTGGTCATGCTCATGACCCCGGGTCTGGCTCTGTTTTACGGCGGCATGGTCCGGTCCAAGAACATCCTTGGCACGCTCATGCACTCCAACATCCTGCTTGGCACCGTGTCCATCCTGTGGGCCATTGTCGGCTACAGTCTGGCCTTTGGCGGCGACGTCGGCGGCATCATCGGCAACCTGGATTTCATGTTCTTAAAGGGCGTGGGCACTGCGGCCAAAGAGGGCATTGACAACATCCCGCACTCGGCCTTCATGATCTTTCAGTGCATGTTTGCTGTGATCACCCCGGCGCTCATCTCCGGTGCCTTTGCCGAGCGTATCAAATTTTCCGGCTTCCTGCTCTTTACCACCCTGTGGCTGCTCCTGGTCTACTGTCCCATGGCCCACTGGGTCTGGGGCGGCGGCTGGATGGCCAAGATGGGTGCCTTGGATTTTGCCGGCGGAGCTGTCGTCCACATGAGCTCCGGTGCCTCGGCCCTGGCCGCCGTCCTCTATCTGGGACGCCGCCACGGCTACGGCAAGCAGTCCTTTATTCCGCATAACCTGCCGCTGACCGTCCTTGGTGCCGGCATCCTCTGGTTTGGCTGGTTCGGCTTTAACGCCGGTAGCGCCCTGGCCGCCAACGGCCTGGCCGCCTCGGCCTTTGTGACCACCCATCTGGCCGCCGCTGCTGCCGCCATCAGCTGGATCGTGGTGGAGTGGTTCCATCGCGGCAAGCCCACGACGCTGGGCATGGCCTCCGGTGCCGTGGCCGGTCTGGTCGCCATCACCCCGGCCGCCGGCTTTGTCGAGCCCATGCCGGCCATCCTCATCGGCCTTATCGCCGGCGGGTTGTGCTACGGTGGCGTGCTCGCCAAAAATATCTTCAAGTATGACGACGCCCTGGACGTGGTGGGTATCCACGGCCTTGGCGGCACCTTCGGCGCGCTGGCCACCGGCCTTTTCGCCACCAAGGCCGTCAATGAGCTGGGCAACGACGGCCTGCTCTACGGCAATCCCGAGCAGCTGTGGATCCAGTTTGTCTCCGTGGTCGCCACCTGGGCCTTCTGCTTCGTCATGACGCTGATCCTTTTCAAAGTCGTGGACGTGCTGGTCGGTATTCGGGTAAGCCAGGAAGACGAGAACAAGGGGCTGGATGTCAGCCAGCACAGCGAAGTCGGCTACCAGCTCTAGGGTAGGAAAGGAGCGCGTCATCATGAAAAAGATCGAAGTTATCACCCGTCCGTATAAGCTTGACGAGATCAAGGAAAAACTGACCACGCTGGGCATCAAGGGCATGACCGTCTCCGAGGTCAAGGGCTTTGGCCGCCAGCGCGGGCATACCGAAGTCTACCGGGGCGCCGAATATCAGGTCGATTTCGTGCCCAAGGTCAAGATGGAACTGGTGGTCGAGGACGCCGTGGCCGCCGAGGTCATCAAGGGCATCCAGGCCGCTGCCCAGACCGGTGAAGTCGGTGACGGCAAGATCTTCGTCTCCACCATTGACGAGGTCATCCGCATCCGCACTGGCGAGACCGGCAACGCCGCTGTCTAATATGTGGCGCGGTGTCCCCGCGCGCAGCAAACGCTCAGAACAACCGGGAAGGGGGGAAGCCTCCTTCCCGGTTGTTTAATTGTCCGGGAGTACGCCCCATGCAGTCCGTTAGCGACAGGCCGCCAAGCGCTGCCATGCTGGTCGAGGGCAAGGCCCTGTGCGACGCCGCCCTGGCCGCCGGGCAGGTGGACGTGGCCTATGTGGCCGCCCTGGCCGACGTCTACGACCGGTATTTCCGGGAACGGCTGGCCGAATATCAGGCTGAGACAGGCAACCCGGCCGATTTCGCCCTGGCCGCAGTTGGCGGCTACGGCCGCCGGGAATTGTGCCCGGCCTCGGACATCGATGTGCTGGTGCTCTACGGCGAAACAGCGCCGCAGACGGCCCCGGAACTGGCCCGGTTCCTTTTTTTCCCCTTGTGGGATCTGGGCGTGGAACTCGGCCATGGCGTGCGCACCGTCGGCCAATGCCTCGATCTGGCCGGCCAAGACCCCAAGGTGCTGGCTTCCCTGATTGATCTGCGCTTTCTGGCCGGCGATGCAGCGGTGACGCAACTCCTGGCCGAGCGGCTTGCCCGCGAGGTCTTCCCGGTCCACGCTGCCGGCTTGGCCGACTGGCTGGCCACGGGCAACGCGGCCCGGGGCCGCTCCTACGGCGATGCCGGCGGCATGCTCGAACCCAATCTGAAAAACGGCCTGGGCGGACTTCGCGACTGGCAGCAGGTCCGATGGCTGCTGCGCCTGGACCCGTGCGGCGACGAGGATTGCCGGGTGCTGGCCGACGATCTGGCGGCGCTTGACGCTGACGCCCGGTTCGTGCTCACGGCCCGGATGCATCTGCACCGCTTTTGCGGTCGCAAAAACGACAAATTGTATTTTGAATTTCAGGAGCGCGTGGCCGAGGCCATGGGGTTTGGCCCCAAGGGCGACCGGGCGGGCGTGGAACGCTTTTTGGCCCAGTTGCTGCGGCGCATGGCCGATATCAAGGCCCTGCGCCTGTCGGTCTGGCCGCTGCTGGCCGGCGGGGTGGGGGCCATCGATCTGGCCGCCCCGGCCAAGCTCCTCGCCCCGGGTATCGAAGAAGCGCCCGAGGGCCTGCGTTTTGCGGCGCACGTCTCGGATACGGCCGCCAGGGAACTGATTTTCCCGCTGTTTGCGGCCTGCGCCACAACCGGCCGGCCGCCCTCCCACGACACCCTGCGCCGGCTGCGGGCCATGGCACCGGAACTTGGCCGGCTGGCCGGGGTGTCGCCGCGTACCGGACGTCTCATCTATGACAGCCTGGGAGAGATCATGGCCGCCGACGTGTCCGGCGTGGCCATGGACGCGGTCATGGCCACCGGCATCCTGCGGGCCGTGCTGCCGGAATTCGCCCGGGTCGAGGATTTGGTGGCCTATGATGTCTACCACGTCCATCCCGTGGGCCGGCACAGCCTGGAGGCGGTGCGCCTTTTAACCGAAATCCGTGTTGGCGGCCCGGACCGGGCCAGGGATCTGCTCGCCGGTCTGGCCCGGCCGGAACTGCTCTACTGGGGGCTGTTGCTCCACGATGTGGGCAAGGGGCTGGGGGGCGGGCACGCCGAAAAAGGGGCGCAACTGGCCGAGGACATGCTGGCCCGGCTCTCGGCCCCGGCTGAAGCCCGCCATGCCATTGCCGCCTTGGTGCGCGAGCATCTTATCCTGCCGGAAACCGCCACCGGCCGCGATCTGGCCGACCGGGACATCGTGGCCCGGGCGGCGGGCCGCATCGCCACCGTGGAAACCCTCGACATGCTGGTCCTTATTGCCCGCTGCGACGGGTTGGCCACCGGTCCCCAGGCCTGGACGGGCTGGAAGGAAAGCCTGGTCTACGATCTGGCCGCCAAGGTGCGCGCTGCCATCGAGCAGGGGCGGCTTTTCGACGCCGGGGATGCCCGGGTCATGCTGGCCACCCGCGACCGGCTGCGGGAAATGGCCCGGGACCGCTTTACCCCCGAGGCCCTGGAGCAGATGCTGTTGGCCATGCCGCCGCGCTATCTGGTCAGCCAGCCGGTGGAGGCGATTCTCGGCCATCTCGATCTGCTGGCCGAGCTTGACGCCACCGTCGCCGAGGACCGGCGCATGCGGCCGGTTGAGCGGGCCGGGCGGGATGTGGCCGCGTTGACCCAACAGCCCCTGCCGAGCGGCGAGGGCTTTGCCGTCACCGTGGCGGCCCGGCGGGTGCGCGAACTGTTTCCCACCGTCACCGGCGTCCTGGCCCTGCACGACCTCTCCATCCATGACGCCGATATCTTTCAATGGGAGGATGGTGTGAGCATCCTGGCCCTTCGCACCGGCAATCCGCCGGATGTGCTGTATAGCGACGAGGTTTTTGCCCGGGTCGCCCGGGCCGTGCGCTACGCCCTCTCGGGCAAGCTTTTTCTGGCCTACCGGCTGGCCCAGAAGCGTGCTTCGTTTGCATCGGCCACGGTTCCGGCCGGTCCCAAATCGCCGCCTACGGTTGCCCTCAATAATAAGGCGTCCGATCTCTACACGATTATCGACATCTCCTGCGACGACCGGGTGGGGCTTTTATACGACATCGCGCGAACCCTGGCCGAACTGCATCTGGAGACGCATCTGGCCAAGGTCATGACCCCGGCCGGCCGGGTGCGCGACGTGTTTTACGTGCGTGGTCTTAACGGGCGGCGCATTGAAGACCAGGAGCAGGCCGACGAGATCAAGGCGGCCTTGCTGCACCGCCTGGCCGAGCCCTTGTGCGCCACGGGCTAGTTTCCGCAAATGGGCCGCAATCTTCTGTTTTTAACCGACGCGTCGTGGTGGCGGTGCTTGACGCGCCGCGTCGAAGCGGCAATAAAAGGGTTGTGAGAGCCGGGCTGCGGCAGTGTGCCGCAGCCGACAAGGAGCCTGCATGACCGACCACGCTTGCGTTAGCGTTCCGCGCATCGGCGATCCGGCCCCGGATTTTGAGGCCGAAACCACCCACGGCATCCTGCGGTTGGAAGACTTCCGGGGAAGCTGGCTGGTGCTTTTTTCCCATCCGGCGGATTTTACGCCGGTCTGCGCCTCGGAACTGGTGGCCTTTGCCGGGGTGCGCGAGACGCTGCGGGCCATGCACTGTGAGTTGCTCGGCCTTTCGGTCGATTCCATCTTCTCGCACATCGCCTGGGTGCGCTCGCTTCGGGAGAAATTCGATGTTGCCATCGATTTTCCCCTTATCGCCGACACCACCGGCGAGATGGCCAGACGCTACGGCATGACCATGCCGGCCGAATCGCCCACCGAGCCTGCCCGAATGGTTTTTGTCATCGACGACCGGCAGTTTGTCCGGGCGTTTATGGCCTATCCCATGACCACGGGACGCAACGTTGCGGAAATCGTGCGCCTTGTCGCGGCGCTTCAGGCCACCGACGCCCATGGCGTGGCCACCCCCGCCGGCTGGAAACCCGGTGACGGCGTGCTGGCGCCGCCGCCGCGAACCCAGGCCATGGCCGAAGAACAGGCCCAGGCCGCCGGTCCGAACTGCCCGGATTGGTATTTTTGCAAAAGAGAGCTGTCATGACTGCCGACATGTACGACGCCGCCGAAGCCACCCCCCAGGTCAAGCCCGACGGATCGCTCACCCAGTCTGCCAAGGACATCCTGCGGGTCTGCGATCCGCCGGCCACCGAGGAAGACATCAGTCGGGCCGTGGTACGGCATTTTTCCCAGGTCCAGCCCATGGTGCGCGATCTGGTCAACCTGGGCCTGCTGGAAGATTGCAACGGCCGTCTGGCCGTGACCGACTACGGCCGGGAAAAACTGGCCCGCTAAGTCGCCGCGCCCGCTGCTGGCCGGCCGCGTCTCAAGCGGGACCGATTCCGGGCGGGCGCGGCCTGCGTGCAGCCGGTTGGCTCCACCGCGCTCTTGAGCCGGACTGGTCCCGGGCGAACGTGTCCGGTTGCAGCCGGTTGTCGCCACCGCGTTCTTACGCAGGACCGGTCCCGGGGCGGGCGCGGCCCTTTACGCCCGCCCCGGGCCGGACTATGGTGCGATGGGAGGCCGGCTGGCCAGGGGCATGTACCCCTGGTGGTTTCGGCGGCCCGGGAGGTCGCCGTGAATGCCGATCTGTTGACACTGCCGGGCGGTTTGCCGTCTGGTGGGGCGCTGTGCGGCCAATGCGCCGCCGCCGGTCCCACCTGCTGCACGCTCTCGCCGGGGCAGGAGGAACTGTGCTTCCCTGTCTCTGACATGGAGCGCACCCGCATTGTCGAGCAGGTGGGCCTGGTCCGCGGCGCGTTTACGCCCCAGGCCAATTCCAGGGCTTTTGTGGCCAATCTGGCCCGGCTTTTCCCCCGCGACCGGGACACGCTGGCCCGGCTTTTTCCCGATGGCGGGCAGCATCTGCGCCTGTCCGTGGATAGCGCTGGAAATTGCGTGTTTTTGCGGGCTGATGGATGCAGCTTGCCAAGCCCGGTGCGTCCGTATTATTGCCGCCTCTTCCCGTTCTGGCTGGCCGGGGCACGGGTGACGGCGTTTGCCTCCCCGGATTGCCTGATCCACCGCCAGGGCCGCACCGTGCACCGAATGCTGGCCCTGCTGGACTACTCCGAGGCCGGCGTGCGCGAGCTGCATGGCCGATTACGCCTGGCCTGGGGGCTGCCCCCGAAGGAAGGCATGCCCTTTGTCACTCCCTCCCTTGTGAGATTTCGCCCGTGAAAAAGTTCCTCATCCTTTCGGCGATTTTGGTTTTCGTTGGCCTTATCTGCGGTCTGGCCGGCGGCGTGGGCCTGTATTACTGGGCCTCCAACGATCTGCCGAGCTTTCGCAAGATCACCGACTACCGTCCGCCCCTGGTCACTACCATCTACACCCGCGACAACAAGGTGCTCGGCTACCTCTATTCCGAAAAGCGCTTCCTGGTGACGCTTTCGGAAATGCCCGATTTTTTGCCCAAAGCCTTTCTGGCCGCCGAAGATGCCACCTTTTACCAACATGAAGGCGTGGACCCTTCGGCCATTGTCCGGGCCATGTTTAAAAATCTGCAAAAGGGCAGCCGCAAGCAGGGCGGCTCCACCATCACCCAGCAGATCATAAAGCGCCTGCTGTTGTCCTCGGAAAAAAGCTATACCCGAAAGATCAAAGAGGCCATCTTGGCCTACCGCCTGGAAAAGTACCTGACCAAGGACGAAATCCTCACCATCTACCTCAATCAGATCTATCTGGGCTCCCGGGCCTACGGGGTCGAGGCGGCGGCGCGCACCTATTTCGGCGTCCACGTCGGCGACCTGACCATTGCCCAGGCGGCCTTGCTCGCCGGCCTGCCCCAGGCCCCCAGCCGCTACAGCCCGTTTCGCGATTTCGATTCCTCCAAGAGCCGGCAAAAATACGTCCTGGGCCGCATGCTGGCCCAGAACTGGATCACCCAAGCCCAACACGACGCCGCCGTGGCCGAACCGCTGGTCTTTAAGAGCATGGCCGATCCGTCCTGGGAAGTGGCTCCGTTTTACCTGGAAGAGGTGCGCCGGGAACTGATCGACCGTTTTGGCGAAGATCAGGTCTATAACGGCGGCCTGCACGTCCATTCGGCTGTTGACCTCAAGCACCAGGAGGCGGCCGAGCGGGCCTTGCGCGAAGGGCTGGTGGCCTCGGAGAAGCGGCGCGGCTTCAAGCCGAGCCTGGAGAAGCTGGACAAGGACAAGTACGAGGAATTTTACGAGCGTTCCAACGTGCCGGAGGCGCTGTTGGTTCCGGGCCGCTGGCTCAAGGCCCTGGTGCAGGAAGTCGGGCCGGCAGGTGCCGTCGTGCGCTTTGGCGACAAGTACGGCCTGATCCCGGCCGAGGACATGAGCTGGGCCAAGGGCAAGGTGGAGGCGGGCGATCTGGTCTGGGCGTCGGTCACCGCCATACCGGACAAGGGCGGTGCGGAAAAACCCGCCGCCGCCAAGCCAGCCGAGGCCCAGGCCGGCAAGAAGACCAAGGCCGCCCCGACGCCCCCGCCGGCCGCACCAGCCGCCCCGGCCAAAGCCGGCCGGCCCATGTGGCGTCTGGCCATGCAGCTGGAGCCGCATATCGAAGGGGCCATCGTGTCCATGGACCCGCGCACCGGCGAGGTGCTGGCCTGCGTCGGCGGCTTCTCCTTTGAAAAAAGCCAGTTCAACCGGGCCACCCAGTCTTTTCGCCAGCCCGGTTCGTCGTTTAAGCCTATCGTGTATTCCGTGGCCATGGACAACGGCATGACCCCGGCCACGGTGGTGGTGGACGGTCCGTTTTCCTACGTCGATCCCTGGAGCAAGCAGGTCTGGAGTCCGGGCAACTATGAGGGCGGGCACGACGGCCCCATGAGCATCCGGGCCGCCCTGGCCAAATCCAAAAACCTCGTCACCGTGCGCGTGGCCCAGCAGGTGGGCATGAAAAAGATCGTGGAGCGGGCCCAGGCCTTGGGGCTTCGCGGCGAGTTCGTGCCGTTTTTGCCGGTGAGCCTGGGGGCTGTGGCCGTCAACATCCTGGACATGATCCGGGCCTATTCCGCCTTTGCCCGGGACGGTTCCACCATAAACCCCCGGTTTGTCCTGGACGTCAAAAGCCCCTGGGGCGAGGAAGTCTGGGTGAACAAGCCTGAAATCAAGCAGGTCATCTCCCCACAGACCGCCTACGTCATGGACTCCCTGCTCAAAGAAGTGGTGCGGGCCGGCACAGCCACGGCGGCCAAGGTCCTAAACCGGCCCATTGCCGGCAAAACCGGCACCACCAACGATTTCCAGGACGCCTGGTTCATGGGCTTTACGCCCTATCTGCTGACCGGTTGTTATGTCGGCTACGATCAGCCCAAGTCCATGGGCAAGGGCGAAACCGGCGGTCGGGCCTCGCTGCCCATCTGGCTTTCCTACCGCAAGGCCGTGGAAGAGGACTACCCGGTGGAAGACTTTTCGCGGCCGCCGGGCATCTTTATGGGCACTGTGGACGGCGTCCCCATGGCCTTTAAGGAAGGCACCGAGAAGGGCTCCATGGCCATCATGGACGAGGAGCAGGAAAAAGCCTTTTTGACCGATCCCAACGCGCCGCTGGGCAAGAGCGAGGATCTGCTCAAGCAGATGTTCTAGGCCGTTGCGCTGCTTTTGCCGCTCCGTTATTTGACGCCGCCGCCAGGGAGACTCCTTTGGCGGCGGCGTTTTGCCTGGGGCAGGCCTGTCTTTGGCCCGGTTGGCCCGGATTGGCCGCCCGAGCAACGGTGGCTTACGTCAAACACCTTCGTCGGCTGTCCAGGCCGGTATCCCGCCAACGCCAAGAACCCCCTAAAAACTTCTCCAGTCGGGGGGTCCGGGGGGATCATCCCCCCGGCCGCCGGAGGCATCTTCTGCCTTCTCCCGCTTCTCCGCCTCCCTGCGCGGCGACGCCGTTCCCCCTTAACCCCTTGTCTTCAAGTGGGATTCCAAAGGGTTCAGCCCTTTGGCCGCCGGAGGCATCTTCTGCCTTCTCCTCTCTTTCGCCCGGGGCTGTCGCCGAATTGTTTGAAGACTGTGCAGCCAGCGTATCAGATAAAAATCTATTGCAGTACTGAAATAAAACGCGGAAAGCTGGCCTTTGAGAATGCACTTTGCAATATCATGCGATGATAGGAATGAATTTCAGCCTGCGCCAATGCTGACGGATTGTGGGCGTGGTCGTTACAGGGAAAGATTGCATTGCCAGATTTGTGGGAATAATTTGGCGTTTCCCCGCCATGACGCATATTTTTTTAAAAGGTTACGTCTGAAAATAATTAATTTCTATGTAAACTTCTTTCCAGGACGGCCGATAAGCCCGCAGACGGCAACCACGAAAAAGGAGAGCAACCATGTCCACGGATTTGATCAGCCTGTCCTACGGCACCAGTTCCACCGCCTTGTCCAGCCTCACCTCGGGCAGCACCAGTTCCTCGACCTCGGCCTCCGCGACCATGGCGGCAGCGCTCAATACCCAGGGCTCCGATGCCACCGCTGTGTCCAAGGGTGCCCAGACCATGCAGAAATTGAGCGATATGGCCTCTTCGGACCCCGAGAAGTTTAAGGAAGTGTCCCAGCAGATTTCCGACAAGCTCACCGAGGCTGCCAAAAACAGCACGGATTCCAATTCCAGCAAGATGTTGACGGAAATGGCGGGGAAATTCGCTTCGGCCGCCACGTCCGGCAGCATGGATTCGCTGACCCCGCCCGAGCCGCCCACTGGCGCGGCCGGAGCCCAGGGGCAGGCGGCCATGAAGTACACCCAGAACAGCGGCAGCAATCCCATGTCCCAGATGGACAGCATCATTTCCGATGCCCTGTCCGGGACTGATTCGACTTCGGCCTAGGCCGCCGTGGATTTTCTTGTGCGGTGTGCCGGGCCGGCACGCGCGACATCCCGCCGCCGGGCCTGGCCGGGCGACTGGCGGCGGGGAGGGCGTGCAGGCGTGCCTCCCATCCCCCCATCACGGCAATGCCGTCCCCCTTTACCCTTTGCCTCCAGGTGGGATTCCAAAGGGCTCAGCCCTTTGGCCGCCGGAGGCCTCTTCCGACTTCTCTTCTCCTATCTTCTCGTCTCCCCTACGCGCTCTGTGCGCCGGTGCCCGGCTCTTGCGGCGGCAATTCCCCTTTTTGGGCCGCTGTGCCGCCGTTTTTGAGCAACTCGGCGTCGGCCAGGATCATGATCAGTCGCTTGAACATGGCCCGGTCAAAGGTCTCTTTTTTGGCTTCCATCTTGCGCAGCGCCTCAAAGGGCGGATAGGCCGGCCGCCACACGCAGGCCCGGGTCAGGGCGTCGTAGGTGTTGCACACGATCAGCGCCTTGACGAAAAACGGGATGCCGGCCGCCGGCATCCCGGCCGGAAAACCTTTGCCATCCTCCTGCTCATGGTGAAACAGGATGCAATGCAGCGTTTCCGTGGGCAAGGGCAGATTGACAAGCAGCCCCACCCCCATGGCCGGATGGGACCGGAACAGCGCTGCTTCCTCCGGCGTCCAGGCATCCGGGCGGCGATCCATCAGCCCCTCGGGCAGCCCGGTCTTGCCCACGTCGTGCAACAGTGCCCCCACCCCGATCTTGACCAGCAGTTCCTCGGTCATGCCTTTGTGATCCATGAGCATGATGGAAGTGAGCACCATGGAGGCCAGCCCGTGCTGATAGTCCTGGTAGCCTTTGCTGATAAGCGGGGCCACGTTTTGCATGGCCCCGGGCGCTTGCAGAAAGCCGATGGACTGGCGCACGAGCTTGCCCACCTGGTCGAACCGGGCGCGGCTGATGGAATGGGGCAGCTTTTCCTCCAGCACCCCGCGCACCTGCGTGGTGGCGCTGGCATGCCAGGCATCGGCCCGGTCAGTCAGCGGAATCGATTCGTCGAGGAGTATTTCGCCGAGGTTGTCACGCAGGTAATTCTCGAAATGGCGCAGTTCGCCCGCGTGGATGTAGACGGTTTCGATGTTTGCGGCCTTGAGCCGGCGCACCTGCTCCTGGGTAAAGGCCGCCCCGCGCGAGGCGTACAGGACCAGCCCCTGGCCCTTGCGCACGTACAGGGAAAATCGACCCGTGCCCCAGGGTCGCAGGCAGGCGGTCTTGATCGGGGAGTAGGCTTTGAGTTCCAGGGCCGTTATGGCGTCGGGCATGCTTGTCATGGCCGGGTTGCCTCGCCGGTCGATTGTTCCTGGAGCGGCAGGCGCATTTCCGCCACTTCGTCGTCGTAGTTGCGCACCACTGAAAAACCGAGCTTTTCAGCCAGTCCCTGCATCCCGCCGTTTTCCATAAGCGCCTGTCCGGTCAGTTCCTTCGTGCCGCGTTCGCGACAGTAGCGGATGATTTTTTCCATGAGCAGCCGGCCAAGGCCGGTGCCTTTGAGATTGGAGCGCACGATGACGGCAAATTCCGCTGTGGCATTGTCCGGCCTCGTCGAGGCCCGCACCACGCCAAGGGTCTCGGGGCGGCCGTCAGGGCCGGGAGCGGTGGCGATAAAGGCCATTTCGCGCTCGTAGTCGATCTGGGTGAGTTTGGCCATTTCGGCATGGGACAGGTCGCGCACCACGCCGAAAAACCGGAAACGCAGATCTTCGGCCGACAGGCCTTTGAAAAATTCGAAATGGGCCGGCTCGTCTTCGGGGCGGATGGGGCGCAAGAGCACTTCCCGGCCGTTTCGCAGCACGACTTTCTCTTCCAGTTCGCGCGGGTAGGGCCGGATGGCCAGACGGTGCGGATCGGGCTGGGCCTCGGGGGAAAGCCGGATGGTGGCGCTTATGACCGTGACCCCGTCGGGATGGGCCAGCACGGGGTTGATATCGATGGCGGCGATGCGCTCCAGATCGGCCACGCACTGGGAAATCTGATTGAGCGTCAGGCCCAGGGCGTCGAGATCAGCCGCCGGCTGGCCGCCGCCGCCGGCCAGGGCGGCCGACACCCGGGTGCGGTTCACGAGATCGCGGGCCAGGGACATATTGAGTGGCGTGAGCGCCACGGCCTTATCCTGGGTGACCCTGGCGGCCAGCCCGCCCTGGCCGAAGATGATGTAGGGGCCGAACACCGGGTCCACCCGGGCCTGGATGGTCAGTTCGTGAGCACCGGCCCGGCGGCTCATGGCCTGGATCACGTAGCCCTCGATGCGCGCCCCGGGCATGTTGTCCAGAGCGCGCTGGGAGGCGGCGGCCACGGCCTCGCGCACGGCATCGGGGCCGGGGACGTCGAGCACAAGCCCGCCCACGTCAAAGGGCTGGGGAATGTCCGGGGAGATGATCTTGACGGCCACGGGATAGCCCAGGGCCTCGGCCGCGGCCACGGCGTCGTCGATGTCCTCGGTGATGTGGGAAGGCACGGCCACCACGCCGTAATAGCCGAGCACTTCCTTGGCTTCCGGGTCGGTCAGCGTGAGCCGTCCTTCGGCAAAAGCCCGTTCCACCACGGCCCGGGCCGCCTCGGGGTCCGGGGCGTAGGCCTCGGGCAGGCTGGCCGGCATCTCCATGAGGAGTTCCTGGTTTTTGCGGTAGCGGGCCAACTGGACAAAGGCCGAGACGGCCTGATCCGGCGTGGCGTAGGTCGGAACCCCGGCCTCGTTTAAGATTTTAAGGGCGTCGCCCCCGGCTGGATCATAGCCCATAAAACAGGCCAGCACCGTGCGGCTGGTTTTGGCGGCAACCCCGGCCACAGCCCGGGCCGTCTCCTCGGGCGACACCCCGGGAAAGGGCACATGGATCACCAGCACGGCGTTGGCTCCGGGCGCGCGCAACAGCGCGCGCAAGGCCTCGGCATACAGGCCCGGGGCCATGTCCACGCCCATGTCCACCACGCCCTGGCGCTGCCAGTTGGGGCCAAGGAGACCGGAAAGGGCCTCGGCGCTTTCGGTATCGAACGGGGCCAGCCGGCCACCACCTTCCAGCAACGCGTCGGCAGCCATGATGCCCATGGAGCCGCCGTTGGTCAAAATGGCCAGATTGTCGCCGGAAAGCGGCCTGGCCCGGGCCAGGGTCTGGGCGGCGTCAAAAAGCGTGTCGATGGCCCCCACCCGCAGCATACCGGCCCGGCGAAAAGCCTCGTCATACACCTCGTCGCGGCCCTCGTCCGGTCCCGGCGGAAAGAGCGTCCAGAGCTTGTGGCCGGGCCGCACCACCAGCAACGGCTTGTTGCGGGCCGCCGCCCGGGAGGCGCTCATAAACGACCGGGCGTCGGTGACCGTCTCGACATAGAGAAGAATGGAGCGCGTGTTGGGGTCAGAGGCCATATAGTCGAGGATGTCGGCGTACTTGAGATCGACCCGGTCGCCCAGGGACAGGATGTGGGAAAAGCCGATGCCCTTGGTGTGCGCCCAGTCGAGGACGGCGGTAAAAAGCGAGGCGGACTGGGAAATAAAGGCCATGCGGCCGGGCCGGGCGTCGCGGTTGGCCAGGGAGCAGTTCAGCCCAATGCCCGGGACGAGCAGGCCCATGCCCGAAGGCCCGAGGATGCGAATGCCCGAGGGCGCAGCCGCTTCCAGCATACGGCCTTGCAATTCGCTTTTTACCTCGCGCGTCAGCTTGGCGTAGCCCGGTGGCAGGACCACCGCCGCCCCGACACCGCGCCGGCCAAGTTCCCGCAGGGTGTCCGGCACAGCCTCGGGACCGGTGCAGATGACCGCCAGATCCGGGGTCAACGGCAGGGTGTCCACGGACTTGTAGCAGGTCAGCCCGTCGATCTCGGCCAGATCCGGGGCCACGGGCATGACCGGTCCCAGGAACTTGCCGCCAAGCAGGTTTCGCAAGAGAACCGAACCAACATGGCCGGGGTCGGCGCATACGCCGACAACGGCCACGGAATTGGGTCGAAACAAGGCATCCAGGCTTCGGGCGCTCAAGGCGATAGTCCCCCCTGTCCTTCGTGACGGTTTGGACAAAGGATAGAGGCCTCTTGGGGCCAACGCAAGGGGTTTTGCGTCCCGGCCCATGTCCCGGCCCAGGTCACGACGAGAGGCGCAGCCGGCCGTGTTGACAGGAAGTATCGCGACTGGCACGGTTTGATGCATCGGCTGGGATGCCGTCAGGAGGGGATCATGGAATCCACTACGAGCCTGGTTACGGACAACGAGTTCTTTACCGCCCAGCGCCGCGACAGCATGCTTATCGTTCGCGGCAAGCCGCATTTCACGCGCCACGCCGGGGATCTGAAAAAGATCGACACCTTTTTCGATCATCTGGAGATCATCGCCCGCACCGACGAAGTCAATGTGGTGACGTTTATCGGATCGCCGGAAAAATCCGGCGGCGACGACACCATGGAATTTTTTGAGTCCCTGGTGTGTTCCCGCCGCGAGGACTATCTGCTCCAGCGGCTGCTCAATCTGGTCAACAGCTATGCCATCACCATGGCGGGCCTGAACAAAGTGACCATCAACGCCGACACCGGGCGCATCTCGCTTTTTCACCTCAGCATGGCCCTGGCCTGCGACTACCGCATCGTGTCCGAGAACACAGTCTTTGAAAACACCTTTGCCGAACTCGGCACCATCCCCAAGGGCGGCGGCGGCTATTTTCTGTCGCGTATGCTCGGATCAGGCAAGGCGGCCGAGGTGCTGCAATGGCCGCGCTTTTCCGCCGAAGAGGCGCTTACCCTGGGCATCGTGGACAAGATCGTGCCCCAGGCCAAACTCGAAGAAGCCGCGCTGACCATCGCCGATTATTACCAGGAACCGCAGGTGGCAACCATGCTGGCCCTGCGCAAACTGCTCAAAAGCGATCTCAACGAACTGCGCCGGTCCCTGGAAATCGAAGATATGTTGCTCCTTAACCGCGTCAATTCCCCGGCCTTTCGCACCGCCCTGGAAGCCCGCCGTGCCACCCACCCCAAGGGGGCATAGCGACGCGGCAGAAGGCAGAAGAGTGCCTCCGGCGGCCGGGGGCCTGAGGCCCCCGGACCCCCCACCGGGAAAAGTTGTTCAAGGGGTTTTGGCGCTGGCGGGCAATCTGCGTCGCTGTTCGGGTCCCCAGCCAACCGCCTTGCGCCACCCCAATAACCCCGTAAAAAACTTCTCCTATCAAGGGGGTCCGGGGGGGATTATCCCCCCCGGCCGCCGGAGGCATCTTTATCTTCTGCCTTTTGTCGTCGTCAGCCCGGGCGCAGGCCGGTGACGGTGACGGTGGTGTAGCCTGGGCGCGAGGCGTCGAGGGTTATGTCGCCGCCGAAGGTCCGGGCGATGAGTCGGGCGGAGTAGGTGCCAAGGCCGGTGCCGCCTGATTTGCCGGCGGTCACGTATTTCTCGAAGAAGCGGTCGCGGATGCCGGCCGGCACTTCGCCGGGATTGGTGATGGCCACGCGCGGGGCGTCGGGGGTGGAGACGGTCACGACGACCGGCCCCAGGCCTTTGGCCGCTTCCAGGGCGTTTCGCAGCAGATTGACCCACAGCGACACGAAGAGCACCCGTTCGCCCAGCACGGTAAAGGTCCCGGGCGGTACCTCGTAGACGATGTCGAGGCGGTTGCCGGCCGTCAGAAACAGGGCCAGTTCCAGCCGGGCTTCCTCCAGCAGTCGGGCCAGGAGCAGGGGTTGCGGCGTCAGGTGCAGGCTGCCGGCCTCGATTTTGTAGAGGTACAGGGACAGATTGAGGCGCGAGGTCATGGCGGCCACGGTGCGTTCCAGCATGCCGGTCAGGCTGCGTTGCCGCTCGGTCAGCGGTCCGGCCAGTTCCAGGGCTTCCTGGATGCCGGCGATGGTGGCCAGCGGGCTTTTGAGGTCGTGGCGCATGACCTGATCGATGTCGTTTTTGAGTTTTTCCAGCCGTCTCGCTTCGCTGACATCTTCCACAATGTAGACGGTCCCCTGGTCCGGGCGGGCCGGGTCGAGCAGTCGGCCCACGGCCCGCAGCGACCGGCCGCTGCCGTTGTCGCCGATCACCATTTCCCGTTCGCTGTCCCGGTCGAGGGGTGGCGTGGCCGCCGTGTTGCCCAAAAAGCGCAGGGCGTGGGGCACCTCAGCCAGGATTTGCCCGGCCAATGTCTCGCAGCCGAAGTGCCGGGCGAGTTGGCGGTTGGCGAACTGAAACCGGCCATCCCGCACCACACCGATACCGAAGCGGTGGTCATCGAGGATCATGGCGAGCAGGGTGTTTTCCCGGGCCAGATCCTCCCGGGCTGCGTCGGAGCGGGCTTTTTCCAGGGACAGGCGGCAGCGTTCGGTTTCGGCCAGTTGGGCGTGTTCGCGCAACAGCTTCACCCGGTAGACCAGGGCCAGGGACATGACAAAGATTTCCACGACAGTGCCCAGCATCGGGGCGTGGATGGTGATGGGCGTGGCCGGGAGAAGCCCGGCCCAGGTCATGGAATGCGTCGCCCCGCACAGGACGTAAAACCCCCAGCCGACGGCAAAGATCGCGGCCGGTCGAAAGCCTTGCCGCCAGCGGACCACGGCGGCCAGGAGGATGACGGCGGCGGTCAGCATGCCGACGGGTGGGCCAAACAAAAGGCTGGCGTCGGAAGAGAAGAACAAGCCCATCGGCACGAGCAACGACGCCAGCAGAATTTGTCCGATGAGGATTCGGTCGATGCCAGGGCTGGCACTGCGGGTGAGGAGAAAGGAGCGGGTGAAAAGGCCCATATTGGCAAAGAGCAGGGCCGCTACACCATGAAAACCCTGGAGCAGCAGTCCGTGGGCGTCCCGGGAGTTTGCCGGGATGAGCCCATCGATGATTCCGGTGGAAAAGGCGTAATAGAGGATGAGCAGGGCGACGTTGGCCACGTAATAGCCGTAACTGGCGTCGCGCAGCGACAAAAAGAGAAACAGGTTGTAGGCCAGCATCGACCCCATGGTGCCGAAAAAAAAGCCGAGCACCCAGGGCCGCAGGGCTGTCTGGACCTGCGCATCGAGGGCGGGGGTGATGACCGGATTGATATTGACGCTGCCGTAGCCGGCCAGGCGGACATAGACCGTCGCGTCTCCGGTGAGCCCTGGCGGCAGGGCCAGGGGGGCGGACAGGTAGAGATTATATTCGCCGTGGGTCCGGGCGATGAAGGCCGCGTAGCCGGGGATATGCCAGTCGCGGCAGCGCAGAAACGGCCAGTTGAGGTCAAGGGTCCAGTCGCTGGAATCGACGCCGGGGGGCACGGACACGACCAGGCGCAGCCAATGGACAGCGGCTCCCGGGGCTGTGAAGGCCTTGGCCGGCAACGTTGTAAACCGGCCGGCCTGCTCCTGGTCCATGGCCCAGGCTATTGTCCCGGTTCCCTGGGGATCGTCCAGGGCGGCCAGGGAAACGATGGTTGGTTGCAGGAGCGCAGGCGTCGTCCGGGCGACCTGGGTGGCCGCAAGCAACAGGCACAGCACAATGAGGCTGCCGCCGACAGCGCACACAAAGCGTCGTGTCGGGGCATGGGACGGGTCGGTGTTCAGGCGGTGGCGCTGCACCGGCATGGCTGCGGCCAGGGAAAAAGGGCGGTGACGCAGGGGAGGCGTGTCGGCATGTCGCAGGGCTCCGTGGCAACAAGGGAAAAACCGTTGCAGCGACCATGGCACGCCGCAGCCCCTTGGGCAAGTCCGGGATCGGGCAATCCGGGAGCGCAGCCTCCGGGAGGGGCGGCCGGCCGCCGGAGTGCCGGGTTAAAAGTAGCGCATGCTGACTTTTTTAAGCTCTTTGAGGCTGAAAAGCATGGCATAATCATCCAGGCCGGTTTCCTTGGCGGCGGCGGCCACCACGGCCTGACAGTCCTCGGGGGAGCGGCCGTGGATCATGGTGTAGAGGTTGTACGGCCAGTCCATGCAGGTGACGCGGTGGTAGCAGTGGCTGATTTCCGTCCGCTTGGACATGAGCGCCCCCACCCGGTCCACGTCCTCTTCCGGCACGAACCAGGCCACCATGACGTTGGCCCCGTAGCCGGCCTTTTGGTGTTTGAGCGTGGCCCCGAAACGGCGGATTTCGCCGCTGGCCGCCATACGGGTGAGCAGCGAAAGCACATGGGCCTCGTCGGTTCCAACCGCAGCGGCGATGTCGGCATAGGGCGTGGCCGAGTCGGGCAGCGTGCCCTGCACGCGCCTGAGTATTTCCCGGTCAAGGTCAGTCAGCGGGGTGATTCCCGATTCGTCGGCCATGTCGCCTCCTGGTTGGCACATCTGGAAAGCCTTTGTCCTTAGCGGCTTTGTGTGCTAGAGGCAACTGTCGCGGGTGATCGCCAAACGGCCGCATCAGGCGGCATGGGCGCGGCGTTGGGGCAGCGCCCAAAGGGAGCATTATGAAAATCGCGGTGATAGGCGGCGGCAGTTGGGGCACCACATTGGCCGATCTGTTGGCAAAAAAGGGGCATGAGTCCCGGCTTTGGGTTCGTGAACAGACGGTGATGAACGAAATCCGTACCACCCGGGAAAATTCCTGGTATCTGCCCGGCCGCAAGCTTTCCGACAAGCTGGAAGTCAGCACCGACGCGGCCACCGTGGCCAACGGCGCACAGCATTACATTTTCGCCGTGCCCTGCCAGTTCATCCGAAACGCCTATCAGCGTTTCATCAAATATTTTCCGAAAAATCCGGTCATCATCTGCGCCAGCAAGGGCATCGAACTCGATACCCTCATGACCATGTCCCAGGTGTGCGACGACGCGTTGGCCGCGGTCAAGCCGCGCTTCGCCATGCTGTCCGGGCCGTCGTTCGCCTACGAGGTCATCCGCGAGATGCCCACAGCCGTGACGCTTGGCTGCAAGGACAAAAAGGTCGGCAAGGACGTGCAGGAAGCCCTGTCCACGCCGTATCTGCGGGTCTACACGACCACGGATGTGCGCGGGGTGGAGCTTGGCGGGGCGATCAAAAATATTATCGCCATTGCGGCCGGCGTGGCCGACGGGCTGGGCTTTGGCGGCGATGCCCGGGCTGCACTCATCACCCGGGGCCTGCATGAGATGAGCCGGCTGGGCAAGGCCATGGGCGCAGAGCGCCAGACCTTTATGGGCCTGTCGGGCATGGGCGATCTGGTGCTGACCTGCACCGGCGATCTGTCGCGCAACCGGCAGGTCGGGTTGCGTCTGGCCAAGGGGCAAAAGCTCCTCGACATACTGGCCGAGATGAAGATGGTGGCCGAGGGTGTCAAGACCACCGAGGCGGTCCATGCCCTGCGCCAGAAAGTGGGGGTCGAGATGCCGCTGACCGAGCAGGTCTACGCCATCCTTTACAAGGACAAGGAGCCGGCCCAGGCTGTTCTCGATCTCATGACCCGGGATCTCAAGGACGAATAGAATCGTTTGAACGGCTGGCGAGCAACGCGCCGTCGAAGTCGAAGACCAGCAGGGTGAGGGCAGGGCCAGGCCCGGCGAAACGGCGCATGTGGGCCAGGGCCTCCCCGGCCAGGACGTCGACCAGGGCCGTTTTGGCTGCGGGCGACGGGGCCATTTCCAGGGCGTGGCGGGCGGTGTTGGCACCTGCCGCCGCTTGGGCCAGTTCGGCCGGCCAGCCGGCCGCAGCGCACCAGCCGGCCAGGGCTGAAAAATCCGTGTCGCCCCGGTGGGCGTGGGTGTTTTCCAGGCCCTGGGCCATCTTGACCAGTTTGCCGCCAAAGGCCGCCCAGACGATGCGGCCAAAATGCCGTTTTGCCGCTTCGGCCAGGGCAAAAGCAAAAAAATCCGCTGCCTGCATGAGCGCCGTTTCCGGCAAGCCGGGTTCGGCCATGCGTAACAGCGCCTCGCTGCGCCGGCCCGTGGAAAAGCCCACCGTGTCGTGGCAAAGCGCCCGGGCCACGTCCAGGGCCTCGGTAATGGAGGTCTGCCAGGCATCGTGGCTGAAAGGCCGCACGATGCCCGACGCGCCAAGGATCGAAAGACCGCCGATGATGCCCAGGCGCGGATTGAGCGTCTTTCGGGCCAGCTCCGCACCGCCGGCCACCGTCACCACCGCCGCTAATCCACCAGCATAGCCACACGCCGTTGCCGCCTCGGCCACGGCCGCCGCAATTTGCGCCTTCGGGGCGGGATTGATCGCCGCCAGACCCACCGCCACCGGCAGGCCCGGCAAGGTGACGCGCCCCACGCCTTCGCCGCCGTCCACCAACACCGTCCCGGCCGCAGCACCAGCCAGCCGCGTCACCCGACAGCCGATGGCCGCGCCGTGGGTCACATCCGGGTCGTCGCCGGCATCCTTGATGATGCTCGCCGTCGCCCCGTCGCCGTCCAGGCGCGCGGCGGCCACAGGCAGAATCATGCGCGCGCCGCCGGGCAGCGGTACGTCCACCGTGGCCGGGGCGAGGCCGGTTAAGAACAGCAGGGTTGCGGCCTTGGCCGCACCGGCCGCTGCCGTGCCGGTGGTAAAGCCTTCCCGCAAGGGGCCGTCGCGTTTCATGAGCGCCTCGCACAGGTAGCGGCAAAGTGGGCTGCCAGACCGGGATTGCTGCCGAAATGCAGATGCACGTAGCTGCCAAGGGTCGCCCCGGCCGTAAAGCCCTCGGGCGCATCAATTGCGCCCTTGCGCCCGGTCAGGCCGTATACGGCCGAAATGCCGGGCGGGATGCCGACCAGACGCGAATAATGGAATTCATGGCCGCGCGCCGTGGTTCCGGCCGGTCCCAGCAGGGTGTCGGCCCGGGTGACCACCTCGCGGTAGCCCAGAGCGGCAAAGCGCTGCCCCATGGCGGCCCGCAGGGGAAAAAACCCGGCCATGGGCCACTGCCGGCCGTCCAGATCGGTCAGCGACTCCATAAGGTACATAAACCCGCCGCATTCGGCATAGACCGGCCGGCCGGAAGCGCAAAATGCCCGCACCGCCCGGCGCATGGCCGCATTGCCGGCCAACTGCTTGGCGTACAATTCCGGGTAGCCGCCGCCCAGATACAGCCCGCCCAGCCCCGGCGGCAGCGCCGTGTCGGTCAGCGGCGAAAAGGCCACCAGCCGCACCCCGGCCGCCTCCAGCAACCGGCAGTTCTCGGCATAATAAAAACAAAACGCCCGATCCCGCGCGATTCCCAGGAGGGGTTCCCCCCCTCCGGGGGCCAAAAGGGGCGCTGCCCCTTCTGGACTTTCCCGGCAGGGGCGCTGCCCCTGCACCCCGCCGGGGGGGATCATCCCCCCCGGACCCCCTGGAAGGGTGGGCTGGGGTGGGGACGAGAGGGCGGGAGGCTGGAACGGCGCGGGAAAGGGGTCGGGAGAAAAGCCGGGAGAAGTGTCGGAAAGGGGCTTTGGGGGAGCCGGGACGGCTGACCGGGGCAGGGCGGCCAGGCGGGCCGGCAGATCGACGGCCGCCTCGATCCAGTCGGCCAGGGCGTCCAGGCGCGGCCCGGCCTCAGGCATATCCTCAGCCGTGACCAGCCCCAGATGGCGCGAGGGCGTGGCGATCTCGGGCCGGCGCAGCAACACGCCCCACAACGGCACGTCGGGTACGGCTGCTGCCAGAGCCTCGGCCAGCAAGGCCGCGTGGGACGGGCTGCCGGCGTTGTTGAGGAGCACGCCGCAAAAACTAAGGTCGGGATCAAATTCCAGATAGCCCAGCGTCATGGCCGCCACCGACCGGGCCATGGAGGACGCATCCACGACGAGCAGCACCGGCAGCCCGAGCAGCTTGGCCAGCCGGGCCGTGCTGCCGGTTTCCTCCGTGGCCGAGAGTCCGTCGTAAAGGCCCATGACACCTTCAATAACGGCCACATCGGCCCCGGCGGCAAAGCGGGCAAAGATGGCCCGCACGCCGTCCTCGCCGCACATCCAGTCGTCGAGATTGTGGCTGGGCCGGCCGGTTGCCAGGGCGTGGTGGCCGGGATCGATGAAATCCGGCCCGGCCTTAAAGGCCGCAACCGTCAGGCCGCGCCGGGTCAGCGCCCGCATGAGGCCCAGAGCCACCGAGGTCTTGCCGCAGCCGCTTTTGGTCCCGGCCACCACCAGGGCCGGCGGGAAGGTGTGCGTCATGGCCCCATGGTAGCCGAGCCGGCCGCAGCAGGCCAGCGCCCGGACACCGGCCCGGGCGCTGGCCGGCCGTTCAAGCGGTGCCGGCGACCGGGAAATCGTCCTCGACGGCTGCCGGGGCGGTATGTGTCAGGACCAGATTGCCCGCCCCCCAGGCAAACATCGACCGATACACCCAGGGTATTGGAATGATGCAGACTGTGCCGAGAAGCCACACGAAACTGCGCCACAAAAGGCCCCAGCCCGTGCCAACGAAACTGACGCTATAGGCGTCGGATTCGATGTGGCGGCAAAACCACCGCACCATGGCCACGGCGGCCCAGGCCCAGCCGATGATGGTCAGGAAAGAGAGTCCGAGCAGCACAATCCAGCCCAGGTAGCCGAGATAGGTGGCGGTAAAGTGCGGACTGCCGCCGGGCGTCAGCCGGACATTTCCAAAAAACCAGCGATACAGCGCCAGCTTGACGGCTGCATCCAGGGGGAAAAGGGCCACCGCGAGCACAAACTGCATCAGATTCGATTTGTCGCTTTTGCCCCCAACGACCGCAGCAATGCCCGGCAGCCAGGCCAGAAGCGCCAGCACGGCAAACAGCACCCAGACATCTGCGGCCCGGCCCGTAAACTCGGCCTGGGTTCCGTCGTCAAAGGCCAGATTGGCTGTCCACCAGACCGCAAACGGCACAGCCCCCCAGGCACCGGGCAGGATGAGCAGAAACAAAAACAGAAAAAGAAAGGAATAGCCAAACGAGGCCAGCGCCCCGCCCGTAAACGTCACACCTGTCTGTCGTGCTTCCATGCCGCCCCCCCTGTATTATCAAAGCTATTTCCTGACCCAGTCCGACCAAAAGGGCAAGCGCCCTTTTGACCGCCGGGCCGCCGCTGGGTACACATACAGCCATGACGCCGCAAAAAACGTTCCCGCTCCCACCCCTCGCCGTTATCGGCTGCGGCCTGGGCCGCCCCTGTCTCACCCCGGCCGCCGCTGCCTGCCTGGACGCCGCCGCGGTTGTCGTTGGCGGGAAACGCCTGCTCGCCGCCTTCCCGGACCATCCCGGCCGCCGCATTCCCATCAGCGGTCCCCTGGCCGGCATCCTGGACGCCATCGAAGCGGCCCGCCAAGCCGGCCAGTCTGTGGCCGTTCTGGCCGACGGCGACGGCCTCTATTTCGGCATCGGGGCCACGCTGCTAGCTCGCTTCGGTCGGGAGGCGCTGGCGTTTTATCCCAACGTCACCACCGTGGCCCTGGCCTGCTCCCGGCTCGGCCGGCCCTGGCACGCTGTAACGGCCGTGTCGCTGCATGGCCGCACCGACATGACCCCGCTGTTCGCCGCCCTGGCCAGGCAGGGGGCTGTGGCCGTTTATACCGACGCCACCAACACCCCGGCCGCCATCGCCGCCCGCGTCCTTTCGCGCGGCGGCGACGGCTTCACCATGACCATCTGCGAAGACCTTGATTTGCCTGACGAGCGCATCCGCCAGCTGCCCCTGGCCGAAGCGGTCACCGCTTCGGCCTCGGCGCTCACCCTTGTCATCCTCGACCGCACCACGCCACCGGCCGTGCCGCTGCATCTGGGGCTGCCCGACGACGCGCTCCTGCGCCACGACGCCGTTTTTACCAAAGCCCCGGTGCGCGCCGTCTCTCTGGCCGCCCTGGCCGTGCGGCCCGGCGAGGTCGTTTGGGATATTGGTGCCGGTACCGGTTCGGTGGCCCTGGAAGCTTCGCTGTTAAACACCGGCGGCCCGGTCTTGGCCCTGGAGCGTGACCCCAAACGCCATGCGCTCCTTATCGCAAACATCCAGCGCACCGGCGCGCTGACTGTAACCCCCCTGTGCGCCGAGGCCCCGGACGGTCTGGAGGCGCTGCCCGATCCCCACCGCATCTTCGTTGGCGGCGGCCTGTCCAGCCGACCCGAACTGCTGCCAACACTCTGCCGGCGCCTCCTTCCCGGCGGCCGGCTGGTCATAAACGCCGTGCTGCTCGGCTCCCTGACCGGGGCCATGGCTACGCTGACGACCCTGGGCCTCCCTTTTGCGCTGACCCAGTTGCAAGCGGGCCAGTCTTCGCCGCTTGCCAACGATCTGCGGCTGGCCGCCGACAATCCCGTCTTTATCATCACTGCGTCCAAGGAGCCTGCCCATGCCTGACGCTTGCGCGCCAGCCGTTGCCCCGCGTGTCTCGTTTATCGGGGCCGGTCCCGGCGATCCCGACTTGCTCACGGTCAAGGCCAGCCGCGCCATCGCCGCCGCCGACCTCGTGCTCTATGCCGGGTCGCTGGTTTCCCCCGGCATCGTGGCTCTGGCCAAAGTCGGTGCCCGGGTCGTCGATTCCGCGCCGCTGGCCTTGGATGAAACCCACGCCCTCATGGCCGCCGCCGCCCGGCGCGGGGAGCGTGTCGCCCGGGTCCACACCGGCGATCCCGCCCTTTATGGAGCCATCGCCGAACAAGCGGCCCTTTTGACCGCCGACGGCATCGCCTACGAAATCATCCCGGGTGTCACCTCGGCTTCGGCCGCCGCCGCCGCCTTCGCCGTCTCCTTTACCGTACCCGAAATCACCCAGACGCTGATCCTCACCCGCTTGGCCGGCCGCACCCCCATGCCGCCCGGCGAAGGGCTGGCCGATCTGGCCCGACACCAAGCCGCCATGGCCGTCTATCTCTCGGCCGGCGATCCCGAAGGCGTGGCTGCCGCACTCCTGGCCGGTGGCTACCCGCCCGAAACCCCGGTCGCCCTGGCCCACCGTCTGGGCTGGCCCGGCGAAAAACGCCTCTGGACCACGATAGCCGCCCTGGCCGAAACCGTGCGCCGCGAAAACATCGACCGCCAGACCGTCTTTTTGGTCCTGCCGGGCCTGGGCCACGCCACCGCCTCCAAGCTCTACGACCCCGCCTTCACCCACGCCTGCCGCACCGGCCGCAGCACCCCAGAGGACGACGCCCATGGAAATCCTTGAACAGCGCACCCCCCGCCGCGAAGCCCTGGTGCGGATCACCCCGGCGCTCACCGAACTCGTCACGGCCAAAGGCTGGCGCGACGGAGCCATGGTGGTCTTTTGCCCCCACACCACCGCCGGACTCACCGTCAACGAAGACGCCGATCCCGACGTGGCTACCGATATGGTCGCCATCCTGGGGCGACTCGTCCCCCGCGACCCGGACTACCGCCACGCCGAAGGCAACAGCGACGCCCACGTCAAGACGACCCTGGTCGGCCCGTCGCTCACGCTGATCGTTGCCGGTGGGCGCATCCAACTCGGCACCTGGCAAGGCGTCTACCTGTGCGAATGGGATGGACCGCGCACGCGCAAAATCTGGGTGCAATGGCTGGGACAGGGCGGGGAGTAAGTACGACGCGACGGGGCGCAACGCGACGCGATGCGATGCCGGAAGAATCGGGGCGCTGCCCCGGACCCCGCCGGGACGCTGTCCCGGACCCTGCCAGGGCGCTGCCCCGGACCCCGCCGGGACGCTGTCCCGGACCCTGCCAGGGCTCTGCCCTGGACCCGCCGGGGGGATGATCCCCCCGGACCCCCCGGTGGGGTTCGGGGCAAAGCCCCGATTCTCTTCGCCTTCGCCTTCGTCTCTACTCCTCCTCCACCCTTACTTCAGCCCCGTCCACACCCGCAGTGCGCCGAGTCCGAACAACCCCCAGGCGAGTGGCCCGGCGTATTCGCCGGCGGTCAGCGCGGCCAGAAAGGCGGCGGCGAGCAGCAGTAGCCCGGTGGCCACGGGCCGCAGCCGTTGGCCCAGGCGTTGCCCGACGTATTCCAGGGTTTCGGGGGAGACTTTGACGCGCAGGTTGGATTCGCTCAGATCGTTGAGCACGGTTTTGGCCCGGCGAAGTGTCAGCGGCAGGCTGGTCAGTTCCGAGCGCAGGGTGGGGAACAGGCCGGCTTCGGCACCGAGTGCCCGGGACATATTGTGGCGCAGCCGGGGGAGGATATCTTTGACGCCGTTGAAGTTTTCGATGGAGCAGGTGCCCAGGCCCTCGATGAGTGTGCTGGCGCGCATGACGTAGACGACGTCCTGGGGCACTTTAAAGGGCAGGTCTTTCATGGAGGCCAGGACCGAGAAGGCGAGTTCCTGCATGGAGGCGGCAGTGAGGCTGGCGTCGCCGAAGATGTCGAACATGCGTTCGGCAAATTCCATCATCTCGGTGGGGTCGGCTCCGGCGGCGACGATGCCCAGGCGCTTGCAGGCGGCGATGAAGCCCTCATAATCGCGGTCGTGTGCGGATTTGGCCACTTCGATCATGGCCACCCGGGTATCGGCGGGCAGGCGTTTGACCATGCCGAAGTCAAGCAGCGTCAGGCCGCCGCCCTCGCGCACCAGGATGTTGCCCGGGTGGGGATCGGCGTGGAAGTAGCCGCGTACGAGCATTTGTTCGATGTAAAAGTCGATGAGGGCATAAAGGACGGTGGGGAAGGGGATGGCGGCAGCGGCCAGGGCGGCCTTGTCGTCGATGCGCCAGCCGGTTTCAAAGCTCATGACCAGGGCGTGGGCGTTGGAAAGTTCCGGGAAGGGGGTGGGGAAGCGCACCGGGCTGTGGCTGTAGGCCTCGGTGAATTTGCCCAGATTGGCCAGTTCCACGGACAGATCGGCTTCTTTGACGATCATGGCGGAAAATTCGGCCAGCACGGCTTCGACGGAATTTTTGGTGGCGCTGGAGAAAAAGGGCGTGAAGACGCCGAGCATGGCCCGCACCAGGGCGATGTCGGCGCGCACGCGCTTTGCTACGCCCAGGCGTCGCAGTTTGACAGCGACCTTGGTGCCGTCGGGCAGGACGGCGGCGTGGACCTGGCCGATGGAGGCGCTGGCCAGGGGGATGGGGTCAAACTCGGCAAAGGGCGGCGTGTCGCCAAAGGCCAGGGCATAGGCGGCGGTAAAGTCGGCCTCGGGCATGGGGGCGACTTCGTCGTGGATGGCGCGCAGTTGGCTCAGGTAGTCTTCGGTGAAAAAGTCGGCCCGGGTGGCCAGCACCTGCCCCAGTTTGATAAAACAGACGCCCAGGGTAAGGACGGCGTCTTTGAGGCCTTGCGGCGGCAGGGGCGCAAGGAAGAGGAAGCTGTCCTTTCGCCGCACCAGCACAAAGACGGTGTGCAGGAAGCGAAAGGCCAGCCAGAGGCGGCGCGGGGCCGCAAGGGGCGACATCAGGCGGATTTTTGCGCCAGCAGGGCCTTTAATTCCGCGATGTCGTCCTTGGTGGCCAGACCCATATCGGTCAGGACTTTTTTGACCTCGTCACGGATGCGGGCAGCCAGGGCTTCCTCTTCCTGTTTCGCCCGGGCTTTGGCGTCGTTTAAAAAGCCCTGGGCTTCCTCCCGGGAGAGTTGGCCGCGTTTTTCCAGGTCATTAAGGGCTTCGCCAAACTTGTCTTTGGCCAAAAAAGCCGCGCCAAGGCCCATGTACAGCAGATCGACTGGTTTCATGCTTTCCTCGTTCAGTTATTTTCGTCCAAACTATGCGAGTTTGCCACGCTGGCGTCAAGGCCGGCGGCGCATACTGTCGGCGCAGGCCGACAGTGGCAAGCCGACAGTGCAGGCCGATGGCTTAGGCCGACTGTGCAGACAGGCTGACGGCACCGCCGCCTGCGCCGTTTCACGGTTGCCTAAACGGTCGAATTGGGTCACAAGCAAGACTCGAACGACCCGCTACCCGGTCTGTCGTAAACTGCCATCCAAGGAGAATCCCCGATGAGCGATCTTATTGTTGTCGGCTACGATGATATGTTCAAGGCCGAAGAAGTTCGGCTCAAATTGCTTAAAATGCAGAAAGAGTATCTGGTTGATCTGGAAGACGCGGTGGTTGCCGTGAAAAAGGCCGACGGCAAGGTCAAATTGAACCAGATGTACCATCTGGCGGCCTCCGGGGCTGTTGGCGGCGGTTTCTGGGGCATGCTGATCGGTTTGATGTTTTTAAATCCCATCCTGGGTGCCGTGGTCGGAGCCGGGGCCGGGGCAACGGCCGGGGCCTTGTCGGATGTCGGCATCAACGACGATTTCATGAAGAAAGTGGCCGAGCAGCTCCAGCCCGACACCTCGGTGCTGTTCGTGCTCATCCGCAAGATGACTGCGGACAAGGTGCTCGACGAGCTCAAAGGCTCAGGCGGCAAGGTGATCCAGACCTCGCTGTCCCACGACGACGAGACCAAGTTGCAGGCCGCTCTGGACGCGGTCAAGGCTGCGTCCTAACCGATTCCTGCCGCAATGCGGAAAAGCCCCGTCGGGAAACCGGCGGGGCTTTTTATGCGCCGATATGGCGGGGCGCTGTGGCGTTCAAGCGTGCCTGCCGGCACCGTATGGGAGCGGATGGCCGATGGCGACGGAGGCATGACGCCGTGGCTGGCTGTTGGCCGGAAGCCGGACCGGGGGGAAGCGTTGACAGCGGGGGCGCTGCAACCGGTCCACAGGCCCACAGCGCGGCCGGCCGTCGCCGAAACGGCGGCCAAGCGGCAGGGATGCCGGGATATGTTCCAGCAACTGCGGCGGGAAGTCGGGAAAGGCCCTGGCGGGGTGGCGGCAGGGCCTTATTCTGGTGCGGGGCGCGGAATCAGTCGTCGTAGACGACGCCGACGCCGTTAAAGACGATGGAGACGATTTCGTAGTTGATCTTGCCGCGCGGGGCATCGACCACGATGTCATCACCCACGCTTTTGCCCAAAAGGGCCAGTCCCACCGGGGAGAGCAAGGAGATGGACCCCTTGCTCGGCACGGCTTCGTCAGGGCCGAGCAGGGTGTACTTTTTGATGTCGCCGGTATCCACGTCTTCGATTTCCACCGTGGCCCCGAAGATGACCTGGTCACCGCCAAGGGTTGCGAGATCAATGACGTTAAACCGCGCCATGCGGGATTCGATGTAATTGATACGGGCTTCAAGCATGCCCTGGCGTTCGCGCGCGGCCTCGTAGCCGGCGTTTTCGCGCAGATCGCCTTCCTCGCGCGCTTCCTTGATGGCCAGGATAACGCCCGGGCGCTCTTTTTTGAGCCGTTCCAGCTCGCGTTCGAGCCGTCTGAAGCCTTCAACAGTGATAGGAATGCTTTCCATCGTCATACCTTGCAATCGCGGGATGTTGGAGTGTCGGGGCACCAACGACAGCGGCCCCGTCCTGGAAGGACGCGGCCGCCAAGTGGTCGTGGAAGTCATACAGACACAGTCATTTGCCTGATTAGTCCATACCGGGCTTGCGGTCAAGGTGGGAGTTGTCCGGCGGGCCTGTCCTCGGCTATAGGGAACCCGGCGCGGCTGTCCCGCGTCAATTCCAGTCCCCGAGGAGTCCACCCATGCGCGTCTATCTCGCCGGACCGCTGTTCACCTTGGCCGAGCGGCGCTTCATGGCCCATCTGCGCGATCTCGCGGGAGCCTTGCCCGGGGTTTCGCCCCTGTGGCCGGGCGATCTTTTTGTCAACGACGATCTGGCCGGCCTGGGGCCTGCGGCCAAGAGCCATATCTTTCAAGGCTGCCTGACGGCGCTTCTCGGCTGCGATCTGGTGGTGGCGGTGCTGGATGGCCCGTCGGTGGACGACGGCACGGCCTGGGAAGCCGGCTATGCCTATGCCCGGGGGCTGCCAGTGTGGGGGCTGCGCACGGATTTTCGCAGCGCCGGGGACACGGCCCAATCCCTGGTCAACTGCATGATCGAGTGCTCCTGCGCTAGGATTTTCCGGGATGTCGAGGCCTTGCTGGCCGCCCTGGCCACCTCGTGTCGCGTTCGGTAATCGCTGTTGTGGTTTGTCTGGAATCAGTATGCTGAACTTATTGGTTTTTTTTAAAAAAACATAAATGTTTTTTGTGAACGCCACCCGGACAGTCAAAGATGACACTCTTTTCATTTGCGCCCATGCTAGCTTTGGCATAAAGCCAAAAAACAGAATCCGACTGTTGCCTCTGTCTTTCAAACCGCAACCAGGGGTGGATGGCAGTCATGATGGAAGTGTGTCACGATCCGCTTGCTTACTTGGTGGAGCAGCTCTGCTGCAGCGTGTCCCTCGACTTCGGCGGCAATGTCCGGCTGGGGTTTTCCCGGCGGCATGATCTCACAGATATGATGAACGCCCAGGGCATCGCCCGGTCCAACGCCGGTGTCTTGCGCGACCGCCTGCGCCAGACCAAGGGGCCGCGATCTTCCGCCAACCCGGAATCGGGTGAGGCCTCCATGGCCGAGCACATGGCCACCGGAGCGTACTGCCCTCTCGTCTGATCCGTTTTCCCGTCTCCGCCGCACTTGGCCTTGACCGACGCAGGCCGCGAATACGGCGTGGCACGTCTGCTTTGTTTTTCCCCCTGCGTCGCACCTCCTGTTTTTGGCCGCTGCTCCTGGGTGGTCGGTCTTTTTCTGTCGCGTGAGACCGGCGATCCTGGTACTTTTGTGCCTATGGCCCAAGGCCGGAGCCAACTGTTTTTCGCGCTGCCCCGGTCCGGCACGGGGTGTGCTGGCCTTCCCCAGCCTGGGGCGTTGGCACCCCGCCACATTTGGGCGGAAAGGTGTTCAATCTCGGTTGACATTGATATTGAAAATCAATTACACAGTCCCGGCACGCGCGACAAGGCCCACGGGGCGACGGGTGCGACGTGGGGCGCACTGCTTTGGACGCAACGGCCCACGCCGGCCAGGACGCCGGCCAGGAGCGTGGTCCGGCGGGCAGGGGTTCACGCTATCGGGCCGCCGGGTCGTAACAAGCGGCGGGGCCTTGCAAAGGAGAATGTGTATGACGATGTCTTTACGCAGGATGGGAGTCAATCAGGAAGGGTGCATCAAGGCGGTCACGGCCAGCGGCGAGATGGGGCGGCGCATCCGCGATATGGGCCTTGTGCCCGGAACCCGGATTATGCTCGTCGGCCGGGCCCCGCTGGCCGATCCGGTGGCCCTGCGTATGCGGGGTTTTACCTTGTCGCTGCGCAACAGCGAAGCCGATTATATCACGGTGGAGGCCCTTTAAGATGGCGTCACCCATCCGCGTGGCCGTTTCCGGCCAGCCCAACTGCGGCAAGTCCACGATGTTTAACGCCATAACCGGCGGCTCGGCCCGGGTGGGCAACTATCCCGGCATCACCGTGGATCGCCTGGAAGGCAGCTATCACGCCGGCGGCACCGACATCCGGCTGGTGGATCTGCCCGGCACCTATTCCCTGACCTCCTATTCCATGGAAGAGCTGGTGGCCCGAAACGTCATTTTGGACGAGCATCCCGACGTGGTCATCAACATGATCGACGCCACCGCCCTGGAGCGCAGCCTGTATCTGGCCGTGCAGTTCATGGAGATCGGCGCGCCCATGGTTTTGGGCCTCAATATGATGGACGAAGTGCGGCGAAACGGGGTGACCCTTGACGTGGCCAAGCTTGGCAAGCTGCTTGGCGTGCCGGTCGTCCCCTGCGTTGCCCGGGTGGGCCAGGGCCGGGAGGCGCTCATGGCCGCCGTGGTCGAAACCTACAAACAGACCGGTGGCGTCTGGAAGCCCATCCGCCTGTCCTACGGCCCGGAACTCGATCCGGTCATCGCGCGCATGACCGAAGTCATCGAGGAGGCCGGATTTTTGACGGACCGCCGCGATCCCCGCTGGGTGGCGATTAAATATCTGGAAAGCGACGAGCAGGTCATGACCGAGGGCCGGGCTGCCGCTGCCACTGTTGCCGACCGGCTGGAGGCCATTTGCCGGGAAGCCGAAGCACATACCCGCCAGCACAGCGCCGCAACCCCCGACGCCGTCATTGCCGACTGGCGCTACGGTTTTATTCAAGGCGTGCTGCGCCAGGGGATCGTTACCGGTGGTGATGAACTGCGCCGCACCTTTTCCGATTCCCTCGACCGCATCGTCACCCACAAAATTCTTGGCCCGGTCATCATGCTGTCCGTGCTGTGGCTCATGTTTCAGGTGACCTTCTCTTTGGGGGCCTACCCGCAGGGCTGGGTCGAAGCCGGCTTTGCCTGGCTGGCGGAACTCGGCACGGCCACCATTCCCGAAGGCAATCTGCAATCCCTGGTCGTCTCGGGCATTATCGGCGGCGTGGGGGCGGTCATGGGGTTTACTCCGCTGATCTGCATCATGTTCGCCATGCTCGTTTTTCTGGAAGACCTCGGCTACATGGCCCGGGTGGCCTATATGATGGACCGGGTGCTGCGCATCTTTGGCCTGCACGGCATGTCGGTCATGCCGCTGATCATGTCCGGCGGCATCCCCGGCGGCTGTGCCGTACCCGGCGTCATGAGCGCGCGCACCCTGCGCAGTCCCAAGGAGCGCCTGGCCACCATTCTCACCGCACCGTTTATGGTTTGCGGGGCCAAGACCACGGCCTATCTCATGCTGGTGGCCGCTTTTTTCCCGGAAAATCCCACCCAGGCCATGTTTTTCGTGGTCCTTTCCGCTTGGGGATTTGTCCTTATCGTGTCCCGGCTGTTGCGCTGGACGGTGGTCAAGGGCGAGTCCACCCCCTTTGTCATGGAAATTCCGCCGTACCGCCTGCCCACGTTTCGCGGCGTGGTCGACCACACCCTGGAGCGGGTCTGGCAGTATGTGAAAAAGGCCGGCACCGTGATCCTGGCCGTGTCCATCCTCATGTGGGCCGTTATGACCTATCCCAAGTTGCCCGAAGACACCGTGGCCGGGTTTGAAGCCCAGCGCCAGGAGGTGACGGCGAAGGTCGCGGCCGACAACCCCGCTGCCAGCGAAGCGGAACTGGCCGAGCTGACCAAGGAAGCCGCCAAGGGTGTTGACGACGACCAGAACGAAGCGGCCCTGCTCCATTCCGTCGGCGGCCGCATCAGCCAGTTCGTGCGACCGGTCACCGATCTGGCCGGCTTTCCCTGGCAGGCCAACGTGGCGCTGCTTGGCGCGTTTGCCGCCAAGGAAGTCTTTGTCTCCACCATGGCCACGGCCTATTCCATGGGCGAGGTGGACCCGGAAGACCCGGAGTCGCTCAGCCAGCGTCTGGCCGCCGACCCGGCCTGGAGCCTGCCGGCCATCTTAAGCGTCTTCGCCTTCATGCTGCTCTACACGCCCTGCATGGTCACGGTGGTGGCCATTGCCAAAGAAACCAACTGGAAATGGGCCACCTTCTCGGTCTTTGGCTCCATGACCTTCGCCTTTGTGGTGGCCGTGGCCATCTACCAGATCGCCGGGCTGTTTGCCTGACGCCAAATATCTGTATGCGCCACGCCAAAGCGCCCGGGGATTGCCGTCCCCGGGCGCTTTGATTTTGGTGCGACCGCTGCGGCAGCGGCCAAGAATCTCTGGAAAGTGCCGGGTGTTGCCGTCCTGTTCCCGGCTGCCGGTGCAACGGCGGTTCCCGGCCAAGCGCTTCTGTCGGCTGTCCCAGTCGTGAGCCGATAGAATTGCCAGCCACCGACGTTAACCCACTGAAAACTTTTCCCATCAAGGGGGTCCGGGGGGGATTATCCCCCCCGGCCGCCGGAGGCCTCTTCTGCCTTCTCTTCTCTCTATCCTAGCGAAAAACAACCGTTTTATTGCCAAATACGATGACCCGGTCCTGGAGGTGCCAGGTCACGGCCCGGGCCAGGACGGTGCGTTCCAGTTCGCTGCCCATGGCTTTGAGATCGGCCACGCTGTGGCGGTGGGTCACCCGCGCCGTGTCCTGTTCGATGATGGGACCGGCATCGAGTTCGGCCGTGACGTAGTGGGCCGTGGCTCCAATCAGCTTGACGCCCTTTTCATGGGCCTGGCGGTAGGGATCGGCCCCGACAAAGGCCGGCAGAAAGGAGTGGTGGATATTGATGACGCGGGTGTCGTAGGGCGCAAGGAACTCTGCTGAAACCACCCGCATATAGCGGGCGAGGATCAGCAAATCGACATCCGGGCCGAGCAGTTCGGTCATGCGGGCTTCGGCCTCGGCCATGCCGCCGTCGCCCACCGGCACGCAGTGATACGGCACGCCGAAACGCTCCACGGCCTCGCGCGGCTCTTCGTGGTTGCCAAGGACCATGGTCAGTTCACAGGGCAGCTCCTGGCGGGTGTAGCGCCACAGCAGTTCCATCAGGCAGTGGTCGTGGCGCGAGACCAGAATGGCCGTGCGCTTGGGCTCGTCGGAATAGGACAGCCGCCAGTCCATGGCGAAGCGGTTGCCCACCACCTCGCCAAAGGCGGCTTCCAGGGCGCTGCGGGACACATCCATATAGGGCGTATAAAATTCCAGGCGCAGGAAAAACGTGCCGCCCTCGGGGTCGGTGGAGTGCTGGTCGAGGTCAATGATGTTGGCCCCGTGGGTGTAGAGAAAGGTGGTGACAGCGGAAACAATGCCGGGGCGGTCCGGGCAGGTGATGCGCAGGCGGGCGGTTGCAGCCATGGAATTTGGTCCTTTTGCAGCGTTTGTCCGGAGAAAACCGGGAAAAAGCCCTTACCGCAGAACGGTTGCGGACGCCAGTCGGGTGTTGCCAAATATTATTCGGACAATATTGTCAAAATCCGCAAATTATTTTATGGATTGGCCGCCTGACCGAGCGCGCCCGTGTTGCAAGCGCGTTCGGGCCGAAGCGAGCAGTAAAACGAGCAAAACCCCATACCGTGAGGCACCGCCATGATCATCGGAATTCCAAAAGAAATCAAAACGCTGGAAAATCGAGTGTCCATGACTCCCGGAGCCGTGGAAACGCTGGTCCGCCGGGGCCATACCGTGCTGGTGGAGGCCGCAGCCGGCCAGGGTTCGGGCCTGCCCGATGCCCAGTACGCAGCGGCCGGGGCCAAAATTGTTGGGGCCGCCGAGGCCTGGGGCGCGGACATGGTCATCAAGGTCAAAGAGCCCATTGCCTGCGAGTACCAGTATCTGCGTAAAGGCCTGCTGCTTTTCACCTATCTCCATCTGGCCGCCGACCGGGCGCTGACGGATGCCTTGCTGGCCTCCGGGGTCACGGGCGTGGCCTATGAAACGGTGCAGATGCCCGATGGCGCGCTGCCGCTTTTGATTCCCATGAGCGAAGTGGCCGGCCGCATGGCCCCGCAGGTGGGGGCCCATGCCCTGGAAAAATCCCAGGGCGGACGCGGCGTGCTGCTCGGCGGCGTGCCCGGCGTGCCCCAGGCCTCGGTGGTGGTTGTCGGGGCCGGCGTGGTCGGTTCCAACGCGGCCAAGATCGCCGTGGGCATGGGTGCCCAGGTGACGGTCCTGGACGTCAACCATGCCCGGCTCCAGTATCTCGACGACATCTACCAGGGCCGCATCGTCACCTCGGCCAGCAACGAGGCCAATATCCGCAAGGCCGTCACCTATGCCGATCTGGTCATCGGCGCAGTGCTCATCCCCGGTGCCAAGGCCCCGCATCTGGTCACCCGGGACATGCTGCCCACCATGAAGGAAGGCTCGGTCATCGTGGACGTGGCCGTGGACCAGGGCGGCTGCGTGGAGACGATCAAGGCCACCACTCATGCCGACCCGACCTACGTCATCGACGGCGTGGTGCATTACGGCGTGGCCAACATGCCGGGGGCTGTGCCGCGCACCTCCACCTATGCCCTGTGCAACCAGACCCTGCCCTATGCCCTTAAGCTTGCGGCCAAAGGGTTGGGTGCGTTGCGCGAAGACGCCTCCCTGGCGGCGGGGCTTAATACCATCGACGGCAAGTTGACCTATGCCGGCGTGGCCGAGGCGTTCGGCCTCGATCTGACGCCGTGCTCGGCTGTTTTGGCGTAAATAGCCAATGGTTTTGGGGGTCGGTCCAGGGGCCGGCCCCTGGGGCGGGTTGGGCTATTTCACAAAAATGTTGCCTAACCTCGCGCGGGGGATTCCCTTCGAGGCCAAGTTCATGTATTGGCAAAGCACTTGGAACCACACGGTAAGTACCTGAAATTGACTACAAACAGGAGGCGTGCATGAAAAGGTCTTGGCTCATTGCCCTTTTTTGCGTTCTTGGGCTGGCAACGCCGGCTCTGGCGGCCGACACCATCAAACTGGGCTTTAACATCCCGCTGACCGGCGACATCCCGGATGTGGGCGAGTCCTCGAAGAATGCCGCCGAGATGCTCAAGAAAAAGATCAACGATGCCGGCGGACTCAAAGTCGGCGACAAGAGCTACAAAGTCGAATTCATCTACGAGGACAACGAGTCCAAGGCGGAATCCGCCCTGTCTGCCGCGCGCAAGCTCATCACCCAGGATAACGTCCTGGGCATGGTCGGTCCCCAGTCCAGCAAGCAGGCCGTGCCCGCTGGCGAAGCCGCCAATGAGTTAAAGACCCCCATGATGGCCCCCTGGTCCACCAACCCCAACACCACCAAGGAACGCCCCTTCGTGTTCCGCGGCTGCTTCCTCGACACCTTCCAGGGCCCCACGGCCGCCAAGTTCGCCTCCGAGGAATTCAAGGCCAAAAAGGCCGCCGTCCTGTACGACATCGCTTCCGATTATCCCAAGGGACTGGCCGAAGACTTCAAGGCCGGCTTTGAAAAGATCAACGGCCCCGGTTCCGTGGTGGCCTTTGAGACCTTTACCACCAAAGACGTGGACTTCTCGGCCCAGCTGACCAACATCGCCAAGTCCGGTGCCGATGTTTTGTTTGTGCCCCAGTATTATAATGAAGTGCCGCTGATCGTGAAGCAGGCCAAGTCCATGGGCTTTAACAAGCCCGTGCTGGGCAGCGACTCCTGGGGTTCCGGCGATCTGATGGGCCTTTGCGGCGACGACTGCAAGGGCAATTTCTTCGTCACCCACTACGCCGCCGCCGGTGCCAAGGGCGCGACCAAGGATTTCATCGACGCCTACACCGCCCAGTACAAAAAGACCCCCGACGACGTGGCCGCCCTGACCTGGGACAGCGCCAACCTGATGCTCGCCGCTGTCCAGTCCATGGGCGCGCTCTCCGGCGACATGGCCAAAGACCGCGAGGCCCTCATGAAGGCCATGGCCGGCATCAAGAAGTTTGAAGGCATCACCGGCGACATGTCCTATCCGGCTTCCGGCCCCCACGATCCCATCAAGTGCGCCGTGATCGTTAAAATCGACGACGCCGGCAAGTTCGGTTTCTACAAGTCCGTGTGCCCGTAAGCCATCGGGCCTGATCCTGAGAAGCGTGCGGTCCGGGGATACTCCCCGGGCCGCACGCCCCCAACGTTGCGCTCAAAGGGGGTCCGCGTTGCTGCAGAGTTTCTTGCAAAACATCTTAAACGCCCTGCAATGGGGGAGCTTTTACTCCCTTATCGCTCTTGGCTACTGCCTGGTCTACGGCGTTTTGTTACTGATCAACTTCGCCCACGGCGACATCTTCATGGTCGGGGCCTATATCGCCTTTTTCGTCAGCATGGTGCTTTTAGGCAAGTACGGTGCCATGGCCGGCCTGCCGGGCTGGCTGGTGCTGACCCTGGCCGTGCCGCTGACCATGATCCTCACCGCCGTGGTCGGCGTGACCCTTGAGCGCATTGCCTACCGCCCGCTTCGCCGCAAGGGCGTCAACCGCCTCTACGTCGTCATTACGGCGCTCATGTGCGGTTTGATCCTCGAAAACGGCAATCTGGCCCTGCTCGGTGCCAGCCGCAAAAGTTTTCCCACCCTGATCCCGGTCCAGGTCTATACCTTTTTCGGCATCACCGTGACCAACATCAAGCTCATGGTCATTGGTGTGGCCTTTCTGTCCTTCCTGCTGCTCCATTTCATCGTCACCCGGACCAAGATCGGCATGGCCATGCGGGCCATTTCCTACGACCGCTTCGCCGTGCCGCTCATGGGCATCCCGGCGGACACGATCATTGTTTTCACCTTTGTCCTGGGTTCGGGTTTCGCCGGACTGGCCGGGCTTTTTTTCGCCATGACCTATCCGGTCATTGATCCCTACATGGGCGCACTGATCGGCTGGAAGGCCTTTATCGCGGCCGTGGTCGGTGGCATCGGCTCCATTCCCGGGGCCTTTGCCGGTGGTTTTTTACTGGGATTTGTGGAGATTATGGTGGTGGCCTTTTTCCCGTCCACCTTCCGCGATCTGATCGCCTTCTCCATTTTGCTGCTCATCCTGTCCATCCGCCCCACAGGCCTTTTCGGCGTGGCCCGGCGGACAAAAATTTAAGGCCAGACAGGGGGATATCGCATGAAGCGCCTGACTGTTCCCGCCCTGCTGGCCGCCATTTTCGCGGTGCTTTTATGGGCCACCATGACGGGTGTCTTAAACGCCTACTGGCAGTCCGTCATCATGTTCATGGGTGTTAACGTCATCCTGGCCACGAGCCTCAATATCATCAACGGCAACATGGGCGAGTTCTCCTGCGGCCACGCCGGCTTCATGGCCGTCGGGGCCTATGTGTCCTCGCTGCTTTCTGTGGCGCTGTTCGCCAAAAGCGCGGTGTTCGGCGACCCGCTCCTCTCGCCGGATCTGGCCGTATGGCTTTTCCCGCTGGTCCTTTTGGCCGGCTCCCTGGCCGCCTCGGTGGTGGGCCTGCTGGTCGCCATCCCGTCCTTTAAAACCCGGGGCGACTATCTGGCCATCATCACCATTGCCGCCAGCTATATCGTCAAATCCACCATCGAAAACATCGGTGTGATTGGCGGGGCCAGAGGCTTTATGGGCATGACCGGGGTCATGAACGCCATGAACGACACGGCCAAGCTGCCCTGGATTTTGATTTGGGTGTTTCTGGGCACGGTCTTTTCCGTGTGCGTCATCCGCCGCTTCATCTATTCGACCTTTGGCAAGGGCGTGGACGCCATCTGCCAGGACGAGATTGCGGCCGAAATCATGAGCGTGAATACCGACCGGGTCAAACTGGTGGCCTTTATGGTGTCGTGCGGGTTGGCCGGTCTGGCCGGGGGGCTGTTTGCCCACATTCTCGGCTACGTCAATCCGGGCACCTTCACCATCTTAAAATCCACCGAGATCATGGTCATGGTCTATCTTGGCGGCATGGGTTCGCTGTCCGGCTCGGTGCTGGCGGCCATCCTCATGACGCTGCTCATTGAATACCTGCGCGACGCGTTCGGCTTTATCAACACCTTTTTGCACTACATTTCCGTCATCCCCGATTCCTACGAGGTGACGCAAGTCTGGAAGTGGGTGCTTATTCCGCTGCTGCTGGTCCTTTTGATGCAGTTTCGCCCCGAAGGTATCATGGGACGCCGCGAACTGGCCGACGTGTTCCCGGGGCTTCGTAAATTCTACAAGTTCAAGGGGTAGGCCGTGGCGCTTTTGGACGTAAAGGAAATGACCCAGTACTTCGGCGGGCTGTGCGCCGTGTCGGAGTTCTCCGTGTCCCTGGAGCCGGGCCAGATGGTGGCCCTGATCGGTCCCAACGGCGCGGGCAAGACCACGGTATTCAACCTCATCAGCGGCTTTTACAAACCCACCCGCGGCGACATCCTTTTTAAAGGGGAGTCCATCAAGGGCTTGAAACCGCATCAGGTGACCGGGCGCGGCATTGCGCGCACCTTCCAAAACATCCGGCTGTGGTTCGAAATGACGGTGCTGGACAACATCCGCATCGCCCAGCACCACGCCCTGGGCTATGGGCTGTGGGACTGCTTTTTGCGCACGCCGCGCTACATGCAAAGCGAGCGGGCCATCGAGGACCACGCCATGGACGTGCTGACCCGCCTGGGACTGCGCGAGGTGGCCCATGAATATCCCAAGAACCTGCCCTACGGTGTGCAGCGGATGGTGGAGATCGCCCGGGCCTTGTCCATCCGGCCGGCGCTGCTCATGCTCGACGAGCCGGCCGCTGGCCTGAATTCGTCGGACGTGGAGGGGCTTATCAAGCTCATCGGCGACATCCACAAGGACTTTGGCCTCACCGTCTGGATGATCGAACACCAGATGGACGTGGTCATGACGCTGTGTTCGTGGATCAAGGTCATCGATTTCGGGGCCACCATTGCCGAGGGAGGGCCTGCGGCCATCCAGAACAGCCCCGAGGTCATCAAAGCCTACCTGGGAGACGATACAATCTGATGCTGCTCGAAGTAAAAAACCTCCGGGTCAAATACGGCAACATCGAGGCGCTGCATGGCATCTCCTTTCACGTCAATCGTGGGGAGATCGTGGCCCTTATCGGGTCCAACGGCGCAGGCAAGACCACCACGCTGTTATCCATCATGCGTCTGCCGCCGCCCGAAGCCCCCAAAGTGGTGGAAGGCGACATCATCTATGAAGGCAAATCCATCCTCGGCATGGAGCCCCACGATGTGGTGCGCAAGCTCCACATGGATCTCTCCCCCGAGGGCCGGCGGATTTTCGGCAACCTGACCGTCATGGAAAATCTGGTGCTGGCCACCTACGCCCGCAAAGACGGGCAGGAGGTCATCTCCCGCGATCTGGACCGGGTGCTGTCGTTGTTTCCGCGCCTGTCCGAGCGGCGCAAGCAGCGCAGCGAATCGCTCTCGGGCGGCGAGCAGCAGATGCTGGCCGTGGGCCGGGCGATTATGACCGGGTGCGATTTCATCCTGCTGGATGAACCGAGCATGGGGTTGGCCCCGCTTCTGATGTATGAAATGTTTCGCACGCTCAAAAAGCTCAATGAGCTGGGCCTGACGATTTTGCTTATTGAGCAAAACGCCAAGATCGCGCTCAATTTCGCCCACCGGGGCTATGTCCTGGACACCGGGGAGATCAAAACCTCGGGCACGGCTGAGGAACTCAAGCACGATCCCGAAGTGAAAAAGGCCTATCTGGGCGGCTGACGCGCCCTGGATTATGAAAATCCTCGGGTTTTGAAAGCCCCGAGGTATGGAAACACCAAACCGCCGGCCGGGAGTCTTCCCGGCCGGCGGTTTGGTGTTTCCAGGGCGTGGCCGAGACGTGATTCAGGCTTGATCTTCCTGGGGTTGCAGGCCGTCTGTCGTCACACCACCGGCAGGTGGCCTAGCTGTTATTCCGGCTTGGTCCGTGAGCTGTTGCAGGCCGAGTACACGGGCAAGGCCCGGCCCTTGCATGTAACCTTGGACCGCCCCATTTCGTCGGCGAAAATTTCCTGGTTGCGCGCGGCGCAACCCCCCGGACCCGGCATGGCTCTTGCGAGAAAAGGGCAGGGGAGCGATTCGCCCGGCAAAATTTTCCGCCCCCAGGAGGTCTGGGCATGAGCGTCCAATCCATAGGGCAAGATAGCAGCAGCACGAGCTGGCTGACCCAACTCTTAGCCAACATGCAGGCGCAATCCACCACGAGCCAGACAAGCGCGTCCAGCTTGTTCGGTCTCACCGAGGTGGCAAGCGACACGTCGGGCACTGCGGCATCGGCAACTTCTTCCGGGTCAACCAGCAGCGGGTCAAGTGTTGGCAGTTTTAACGACATCCTGGCCGCGCTTCTCTCCGGCAACGGCGCGCTGGGCTACGACATGCAGACCGGGACGCTGACCAACCTGGCTGCCACCGGGGACGCATCGGCGTCAGACACGGTCGCGGATAGCGACGGCCTGACCCGGGAAATGACCGAGACAGAAAATGCCGACGGCAGTCTGTCGCGCTCCGTCACGGTCACCGACGCTGACGGCAACGTGGTCGGTACGGAAAAGACCACGCAAAACGCCGACGGATCGTTTACCTCCGTCGCCACCATGACCGGCCCGGACGGCAAGACCAGCACCCGGACCGTTACTGGCGAAAACACCAGCGATGGTGGGTTTTCGGTGACAAACACCCTGACCGCCGCCGACGGTACTGTCTTGGAGACCGGGACTGAGCTGACCGCCGCCGACGGGTCCGTCACCCGCAGCCTGACCCGCACCACGCCGGACGGGCAAACGCTGTCTGATTCGGAATCCTTTGACGCCGACGGCAATCTCATTTCCAGCACATCCTCTGTCACCGGCACGTCCACGACTGCGTCCGCTTCCGGCACTGCTGCGGCCAGCAGCACGAGTGCGTCGTCTGCTGCCGCGTCCGGCAGTTCCGACAGCAGCTCCTCGTCCTCGGAGGACAGTGACACCACCACCACCGTCACCTCGCTGTTTACGTCCGAAGGCATCACGCAGACCACCACCGTCACCGACGCCGACGGCAAGATCGTCAGCCAGAATACCAAGGAAATCCCGTTTTCCGCCACCGCCGACAGCCAGTCCTACGGGGCCACCCAGGGCAGCCAAGAGGGGTTGACGGGGGTCATTGACCAGTATGCGGCCAATCGGTACGGAACCAGCCGCTATGCTGCCCAACAAGCTTTAAGCGAGTCGTCCGGGCAAAGCAGCAGCGTTTCTGTGGAAGCCTAGCGCGACTTGGTGAGACATGCGATGTTGGCAGAAAGGCGGTCCCTGGACCGCCTTTTCGTTATTTGAGGAGGGCAGACCCGCAGGCGCGGGCGGGACTTGGGTGGTCGATATGTTTTTGTGGCCGAGCATGGGCAGACCCGCAGGCGCGGGCGGGACTGGAGCGCAGTCGGGCCACAGGGCCAAGACCCCGGGCAGGCCGGCAGGCGCGGGCGTGGCCCTGGGGAGGGACGGCCCCCACAAATAATTTTCGTGGTCCCGAGGCCCGACAGGCCCAGGCCTGCCAAAAGGGCAGGGACAGCAGAACGCACAGCCTGTCCGCGTCAAAAGACTGCGGGTGCGGTGGCGCGCTCCGGCGGGGGGCAGCGCCCGCTGCGGCGGCGGGGCAGGGCGGGGCAAAACTATCGGGGAACCTAGAATTTCCCTTTGGCTTTGGCAAAAGCGGTTTTCAGTTCAGCCAGGGCGTGTTCCACGCCCTGGCGCAGTTCGACCAGGGCGTCGCCGCTGCCTTTGCGCAAAAGGGTGACCTTGTACCGAGCTTTGTCATAGGTTTCGAGGAGTTGTTCCAGGTCGCCGGACCAGCGGTCAAAAAAATCCGGGCCTTTGTCCTTGGCCTGCACGCGGGCATCCTCGATTTTGGCCTTGTAGGCAGCGAGCTGCTCTTCCATGCTGACGCCGAAACGATCCTTGTCGCCCATGGTTGCCTCCTCTGGCTGGCTGCCCGATTCTCATAGCCCAGGGATGCCGCCAGGGCAAGTCTTGCCGGTGGGGGGGCATTCGCTTGCTCTTGCCGGGGTGGTTTGCTAATGAGGCTGCATGGAGTGCCTCGATGGGGGTTGGCGACTTGGGGAGAATCCGTTGCCCCCCCACTGGTCAAGGGCCGAAGGCGTTCTTATGTTGTGATGAAAACGAAGTGTCGCACCCTAGCGAGTTTCGAAACTCGGGTGTTGCACGAGAGTTTGCGCCAACGGAATGGTTTGGACAACATTCTTTGTTGAGGAGGAAGACTATGAACGTGCGTTTTCATAAGATTGCCGGGCTGTTGATGGCCTTGTGCATCGCTTTCGCGGCTTTACCGGCCACGTCTCACGCCATAGGCGAGGCTGGCACCTTTTATGTGGCCCCTGAATTCGGCATCTACGGAACAGGCCAGAAGGCCGTCAATTCGATCATGACCTTTGGTGCCAACGGTGGCTATTTCATCATGGACGGCCTGTCCATTGGCGTGGAAGCCTTGGCCTATTCGTTTGATGTGCGCAAGATCGACCGGACTGGACCGGTGACCAACGCCATCTACACCGTGGCCAGCCATGACGGCTATTCGTCCAATCCCTGGGCGTTTGGTGCCAACGCGCTCATCCGCTACTATCCGATCCACACCGACAAGGCGGCCTTTTTCGTCGGCACCGGTATCGGTGGCCTGTTCTCGGCCGACCGCATCCCTTACTGGGAGAACGGCGGACGCGGCAACTACGCCAATCCGACCCTGCCCGTGGATGTCGGCTTCAGCGTCAACCTGACCCAGAACGTGGCGTTTGAACTGGTGGGCCGCTACCAGCGCATCGGCTTTGACAGCCACGGCCTGGACGCCTGGGGTGGTCATGGCGGCATTCGGATCACATTCTAGGCTGACAAGCGTTTTGAATTAGGGTAGAGGGTAAGGCCCTCCCGCCCGCACCGGGTGGGAGGGCCTGTTTTATTCCGAGGCCAAACCCATTGCCGCTTGACATGGCGGGCCAGTGGGTCTATAGGCCTCTGTCTTTGCCATACACTACGATTCTTCGAACGGAGACGGCTATGCCCACGATCAACCAGCTCATCCGCAAGGAACGGGCTAAAGTTTCCAAGCGGCGCAAGACGCCGGCCCTGCAGGCCTGCCCGCAGCGCCGGGGCGTGTGCACCCGCGTGTACACGACCACGCCCAAAAAGCCCAACTCGGCCTTGCGCAAGGTCGCCCGTGTGCGCCTGACCAACGGTATCGAGGTCACGTCCTACATTCCGGGCGAAGGCCACAACCTGCAGGAACACTCTGTGGTCATGATCCGGGGCGGCCGCGTAAAAGACCTTCCCGGTGTTCGGTACCATATCATCCGTGGCACGCTCGATACGTCAGGTGTGTCTGATCGCCGCCAGAGCCGGTCCAAGTACGGCGCCAAGCGGCCCAAGTAATTTCGGTGCAAGGAGACGCGTATGCCGCGTAAAGGTCCAGTTTCCAAAAGGTCTGTGCTGCCTGATCCCAAGTTCGGCAGCCATCTGATGACCAAGTTCATCAATCGGCTCATGCACGATGGGAAGAAAGGCGTGGCCGAAAACCTGTTTTACCTGGCCGTGGACGTGCTGGCCGAGAAGTCCGGCGAAGATCCGCTGAAGGCTTTTGAAAAAGCCATCGGCAACGTCAAGCCGCACATGGAAGTCAAGCCCCGCCGGGTCGGCGGCGCCACCTACCAGGTTCCCATGGAGGTGCGCCCCGAACGCCAGGTTACCCTGGCCCTGCGTTGGCTGATCAATCAGGCCCGGGCCCGCGGCGAAAAGGGCATGGCAGACAAATTGTCGGGCGAGCTTCTGGACGCCTATAATAATCGCGGCGGCGCCGTGAAAAAGAAAGAGGATACGCACCGCATGGCCGACGCTAACAAAGCGTTCGCCCATTACCGGTGGTAGTCGCCTAAAGGATATCGTCGTGTCTCGGACCGTACCCATAGAGCGGCAGCGCAATATCGGCATCATGGCCCATATTGACGCCGGAAAGACGACCACCACGGAACGTATTCTTTTTTACACCGGGGTGTCGCACAAAATTGGCGAAGTGCATGACGGCCAGGCCACCATGGACTGGATGGTTCAGGAACAGGAGCGCGGAATCACGATTACCTCCGCTGCCACCACCTGCTACTGGCGCGATCACCGCATCAACATCATCGACACGCCCGGCCACGTGGATTTTACCATCGAGGTCGAGCGTTCCCTGCGCGTGCTCGACGGCGCTGTTGCCGTCTTTGACGCCGTTGCCGGCGTGGAGCCGCAGACAGAAACGGTCTGGCGGCAGGCCGAGCGGTATCGCGTTCCCCGCATGAGCTTCGTCAACAAGATGGACCGCACCGGCGCTGATTTCTTCCGCTGTGTGGACATGATCCGCGATCGCCTGGGCGCCAAGCCCGTGCCGTTGCAGCTCCCCATCGGTTCCGAAGACAACTTCCTGGGCGTGGTCGATATGATCGAGGGCAAGGCCCTGATCTTTGACGATGCCACCCAGGGCAAGGAATACGTCACCGGCGATATCCCCGAGAACATGCTGGAGCTCTACGAAGAGTGGCGCCTGCAGATGCTTGAGGCCATTGCCGAAGAAGACGAAGTCCTGATGGAAAAATATCTCGCCGGGGAAGAACTGACCCCTGCCGAGATCAGAGCCGGTATCCGCAAGGCTACCATCGCCCTGTCCATCTGCCCGGTGCTGTGCGGTTCTGCTTTTAAGAACAAAGGCGTGCAGCCCCTGCTTGACGCCGTGGTCGATTTCCTGCCCTGTCCCATCGACATCCCGGCCATGTCGGGTCACGATCCGGACGACAAGGAAAAGATCATCGAGTGCCCGTGCGATGCCAAGCAGCCCCTGGCTGCCCTGGCCTTTAAGCTGATGAGCGATCCGTTTATCGGGCACCTGACCTTTTTGCGCCTGTATTCCGGTACCATTGAGTCCGGCATGACCGTTCTCAATGCCAATACCGGCAAGAGAGAGCGGGTGGGTCGTCTGCTCAAGATGCACGCCAACAAGCGTGAAGATATAAAGAGCGCTGAAGCCGGCGACATCGTGGCCGCTGTGGGCATGAAGATCACCTCCACTGGTGACACCTTGTGCTCGGAAAGCCGCCCCATTGCGCTGGAGTCCTTGGATATCCCCGAGCCGGTCATCGAAGTCGCCATTGAGCCCAAAACCAAGGCCGACCGTGATGCCCTGTCCCAGGCGCTGGGCAAGCTGACCAAGGAAGATCCGTCTTTCCGCGTCAAAACCGACGAGGAATCCGGCCAGACGCTTATCTCCGGCATGGGTGAACTCCATCTGGAAATCATCGTCGACCGGCTGATGCGCGAATTCGGCGTCAATGCCAACGTCGGCCAGCCCCAGGTCGCCTATCGTGAGACCATCACGAAGCCGATCAAAAACGATCTGCGCTACGTCAAGCAGACCGGTGGTCGCGGCCAGTACGGCCATGTCGTTCTCGAAATCGAGCCCAAAGAAGACGGCGGGTACGAATTCGTCAACGCAATCTCCGGCGGTATCATTCCCAAGGAATACATCCCGGCTGTCGACAAGGGCATTCAGAATGCTCTCAAAGGCGGCGTGATCGCCGGATTTCCCCTGGTGGATATCCGGGTCAAGCTGGTCTTCGGTTCCTTCCACGAAGTGGACTCGTCGGAACAGGCGTTTTTCATCTGCGGCTCCCAGTGTTTCAAGGAAGCCGTCAGCAAGGCCTCGCCTGTCCTTTTGGAGCCGATCATGGCGGTCGAAGTGGTCACACCGGACGAATACATGGGTGACATCATGGGCGATTTGAACGGCCGTCGCGGCCGCATCGCACGCATGGAGTCGCGGGGAACAGCGCAGGTCATAACGGCCCACGTGCCCCTGTCCGCCATGTTTGGCTACGCCACGGATTTGCGTTCCAAATCCCAGGGCCGCGCCACGTTCACCATGATCTTTGACCACTATGAAAAGGTTCCGGCCAGTCTGGCCGAAGAGATAATGAAGAAGAAATAACGCCCGCGAGCGTTTCGGGCGAGGAAGCCACAACGAAGACCCGCAAGCGCGGAAGAGCCAGGGGGATCCTATGGGCAAGGCGAAATTTGAACGCACCAAGCCGCACGTCAATATCGGCACCATCGGTCACATTGACCACGGCAAGACCACGCTGACCGCCGCGATCACGCGTCTGGCCAGCATGAAGGGTTTTGGCGACTACATTCCCTTCGACCAGATCGACAAGGCGCCTGAAGAAAAGGAACGCGGCATCACCATCGCCACGGCCCACGTCGAATACCAGACCGACAAACGGCACTACGCCCACGTCGACTGCCCTGGTCACGCCGACTACATCAAGAACATGATCACCGGCGCGGCCCAGATGGACGGTGGTATCATCGTCGTCGCCGCCACCGACGGCCCCATGCCCCAGACCCGTGAGCACATCCTGCTCGCCCGTCAGGTCGGCGTGCCCCAGCTGGTGGTCTTTATGAACAAGGTTGACCTTGTTGACGACCCGGAGCTGCTGGAACTGGTCGAACTGGAAGTGCGCGAGCTGCTCTCCAAGTACGGCTTTGCCGGCGACGACATCCCGGTCATCCAGGGTTCGGCTCTTAAGGCTCTGGAAGCGGCCGACATCAACAGCCCCGACGCCGCTCCGATCTTTGCCCTGCTTGACGCCTGCGACAGCTTTATTCCTGAGCCCAAGCGCGACATCGACAAGCCGTTTTTGATGCCCATTGAAGACGTGTTCTCCATCTCCGGTCGCGGCACTGTCGTTACCGGTCGTATCGAGCGCGGCATCGTCACCATCGGTGACGAAGTGGCCATCATCGGCATCAAGGACACGGTCAAGACGACTTGCACCGGTGTCGAGATGTTCCGTAAAATCCTCGATCAGGGTCAGGCTGGCGACAACGTCGGCGTGCTCCTGCGCGGCGTCAAACGCGACGATGTCGAGCGCGGTCAGGTTCTGGCCAAGCCCGGCTCCATCACGCCGCATCGCAAGTTCAAGGGCGAAGTCTATGTCCTGAACAAGGAAGAGGGCGGACGTCATACCCCGTTCTTCACTGGTTATCGTCCCCAGTTCTACTTCCGTACCACGGACATCACCGGCGTGGTCACCCTCAATGAGGGCGTGGAAATGGTTATGCCGGGCGACAACGCCACCTTCAACGTGGAACTGATTCACCCCATCGCCATGGAAAAGGGTCTGCGCTTCGCCATTCGCGAAGGCGGCCGTACCGTCGGCGCGGGTGTCGTGTCGGAGATTGTGGAGTAATATCATGGTTTCCATGCAAAATGATCGTATTCGTATCAAACTGAAGGCCTACGACTACCGCATCCTGGACAAAGCGGTGGCCGAGATCGTGGATACTGCCCGCAACACCGGGGCCGGCGTAGCCGGTCCCATCCCGTTGCCCACGGACATCCACAAGGTCACGGTCAACCGCTCGGTACACGTGGACAAAAAGTCCCGTGAACAGTTCGAGATGCGGGTTCACAAACGTCTCCTGGACATTATGGAGCCCACGCAGCAAACCGTGGATGCGCTCGGGAAACTGAGCCTTCCTGCCGGTGTTGACGTGGAAATTAAGCTCTAAGGAAGGGTTGGCATGGCTGCCACGCTTGGAATTCTCGGCCGGAAACTGGGCATGACCCGGATTTTCGGCGACGACGGCTCAATCATTCCGGTCACCGTAATCGAGGCCGGACCCTGCCCCGTCACCCAGGTCAAGAACCTGGAAAAAGACGGGTACAACGCCATGCAGATCGGGTTCGACGAGATCCCGGAACGCAAGGTCAACAAGCCCATGAAGGGCCACTTGGAAAAGGCCGCTCGCGGTTTCTTCCGGGTGCTCAAGGAAATCCGCCTGGACGGCCCGGCTCCGTTCGAGCAGGGGATGGACGTGACGGTCGATATCTTCGCCCCGGGCGAAATCGTCAAAGTCACCGGCACCTCCATCGGCAAGGGCTTTGCCGGCGTTATGAAACGCTGGAACTTCTCGGGTCTCAAAAAGACCCACGGAACGGAAAAGGCCCATCGCTCCGGCGGTTCCATCGGTCACAACACCGAGCCGGGCAAGGTCATGAAGGGCAAGAAGATGGCCGGCCACATGGGTGCGCGCACGGTTACCGTGCCGAGCCTGATGGTGGTCGACGTGCGCCCCGAAATGAATCTGATCCTGGTCAAGGGTCAGGTACCCGGCCCGCGCAATGGCGTGGTCGTGGTCCGCAAGCAGGGATAACGGGGTAAGCCATGGCAAATGTGAAATTATTCAACCAGAGTTACCAGGAAATCGGCACGGTCGATCTGGCACCCGAGGTTTTTGAGGTCGAGGTTCAGCCGGAGCTGTTGCACCTGGTGGTGCGTGCTCAGCTGGCTGCCAAGCGGGCCGGAACGCACTCCGTCAAGACCCGCGCCTATGTCCGCGGCGGTGGCCGCAAGCCCTGGCGCCAGAAGGGCACCGGCCGGGCCCGCGCCGGCTCCACCCGTTCGCCCCTGTGGCGCGGCGGTGCGGTGGTCCACGGACCCCAGCCCCGCGACTACACCTTCAAGGTCAATCGCAAGGTGCGCCAGTTGGCCCTGCGCATGGCCCTGTCGGCCAAGGTCGAAGAGGATCAGCTGGTTTTGGTGGACGGGTTTCATCTCCCCGAGATCAAGACCAAGCACATGATCAAGATCGTTTCCGATTTCGGTTGGAAAAAAGCCTTGATTGTCCTTACCGATTCGGATAACAATCTCGAGCTTTCCGCCAGGAATATTCCCGGCATCAAGGTCGTGCGCCAAGATATGCTCAACGTGTACGACGTGCTGTTGCACGAACACGTTGTCATGCTGCAGGGCACAGCGCTCAAGGTTCAGGAGAGGCTTGGTCATGGAATACGCTAACATCCTGCTTCGGCCGGTAATTTCTGAAAAGGCCACGATGGTCAAGGACGCCAACAATCAGGTGGTGTTCATTGTTCATCCCGATGCCAACAAGATTGAGATCGCCAAGGCCGTGGAAAAGGCGTTTTCGGTGACGGTGACCGGCGTGCGCGTTGTGAAGCGCCGCAGCCTTGCCCGCTCCCGTATGGGCCGTGTAACCGGGCGCATCGCCGGCTACAAGAAAGCCTATGTGACCCTGGCCCAGGGCGAAAAAATAGAGTTCTTCGAAGGGGTTTAGACATGTCAATCCGCAAGCTTAAGCCCACGTCGGCCGGCCGCCGGTTTCAGACGGTCTCCACCTTCGAGGAGATCACCCGTACCGAGCCCGAGAAGTCCCTTTGCGAGGGCCTGCCGCACAAGTCTGGCCGTAACTGTTACGGTCGGATCACCTCCCGCCGTCGTGGCGGCGGCAACAAGCGCCTGTACCGCATCATTGACTTCAAGCGCGACAAGTTTGGCGTTCCGGCCACGATCTTCTCTGTGGAGTATGACCCCAACCGTAGCGCGCGTATTGCACTTTTGCATTACGCTGATGGTGAGAAGCGTTACATTTTGGCGCCGGTTGGGATTAAGGTCGGGGATATGATCGCTGCCGGTGACGGCGCGGACATCAAACCCGGCAATGCCCTGCAGCTCAAAAAGATTCCGGTTGGTACGCTTTTGCACAACATTGAGCTCAATCCCGGACGCGGCGGTCAGCTGTGCCGGGCTGCCGGAACCTACGCCCAGTTGGTGGCCAAGGAAGGCAAGTACGCGCTGCTTCGTCTGCCCTCGGGCGAAGTCCGCAATGTGCTGGCTTCCTGCCTCGCCACGGTGGGCCAGGTCGGCAACGTGATGCACGAGAACATCTCCATCGGCAAGGCCGGGCGCAACCGCTGGCTTGGCAACCGCCCCAAGGTTCGCGGCGTGGCCATGAACCCGGTCGACCATCCCCTCGGCGGCGGCGAGGGCAAGAGCTCTGGCGGACGCCACCCGGTCACCCCGTGGGGCAAACCGACCAAGGGCTACAAGACCCGCAACAAGAAAAAGCCCTCGTCCAAGCTTATCGTCAAGCGGCGCGGACAAAAGTAAGAGGAAACGCCTATGCCTCGGTCGCTCAAAAAAGGTCCGTTCGTGGACGATCACCTGGAGAAGAAGGTCGCCTACGCCCTGGAGAACAAAGATCGGCGCGTGATCAAAACCTGGTCCCGTCGGTCCATGATCCTGCCTGAGATGGTGGGACTGACGTTCGCCGTGCATAACGGGAAGAAGTTCATTCCGGTTTTTGTTTCCGAGAACATGGTCGGCCACAAACTCGGCGAGTTTGCCCCCACGCGGACCTTCCACGGCCATGCCGCGGACAAGAAAAGCAAAGTGAAAAAGTAGTCGGGGAGCGTACCCCGTCGGGACAAAACCATGGAAGCAAAAGCCATCGCCAGATACATCCGCGTGTCGCCCCAAAAGGCGCGGCTCGTCGCAGCCAATATCCTCGGCCGTCCGGTCGAGGAGGCCATGAACATACTGAAGTTCACCCCGAAAAAGTCTGCCAAGATCATTGGCAAAGTATTGCACTCGGCCGTGGCCAACGCCGAACAGATCTCCGGGGTGGATATCGACAACCTTACGGTCAAGCAGGTGATCGTCAATCCCGGGCCGACCGCGAAGCGGATCATGACCCGCTCCATGGGTCGCGCCTTTCGGATCGTCAAGCGCACGAGCCATATCACCGTCGTTGTGGCCGAGAATTAGGAGCGACAGATGGGACAGAAAGTACATCCCTACGGATTCCGCCTCGGATACAACAAAACTTGGCTCTCCCGCTGGTTTTCCAAGAAGGACTATCCTGCGTTTGTCTTCGAGGACAGCAATATCCGTAAGTTCGTCAAAAAGACCTTGTACCACGCCGGGATCTCGAAAATCGAGATCGAGCGGGCTGGGGGCAAGATCCGGTTGATCATCCACACTGCCCGGCCCGGCATCGTTATCGGCCGCAAGGGCACGGAAATTGAAAAGGTTCGCAGCGACCTTAAGCAGCGTTTCGGTCGGGAGTTCACGGTGGAGGTCAATGAAATCCGCCGTCCTGAGATCGATTCCCAGCTGGTTGCTGAGAATATCGCGCTGCAGCTCGAACGCCGCGTGGCCTTCCGCCGGGCCATGAAGCGCACCGTCGGCCTGTCCCGCAAGTTCGGAGCCGAAGGCATCAAGGTTTCCTGCGCCGGCCGCCTGGCCGGAGCGGAAATCGCCCGCTCCGAGTGGTACCGCGACGGACGGGTGCCCTTGCAGACCCTGCGCGCCGACATTGACTACGGCTACGCCATCGCCAAGACCACCTACGGCGTCATCGGGGTCAAGGTCTGGATTTTCAAAGGCGAGATTTTGGACCATGAGGTGGAAGCGTAATGTTGGCTCCCAAAAAAACCAAATTCCGAAAGATGCAAAAGGGCCGCTTGCGCGGTCCGGCCATTCGTGGCGCCAGCATCGACTTCGGTGAAATCGGCATCAAGGCGATGGAGCACGGCAAGCTCACCAGCCAGCAGATTGAAGCCGCCCGTATCGCTATTATGCGGCACATCAAGCGCGGCGGTAAAGTCTGGATCCGGGTTTTCCCGGACCGTGTGCGCACGGAAAAGCCGGCTGAAGTCCGTCAGGGCAAAGGCAAGGGCTCTCCGGTGGGCTGGTTTGCTCCGGTCAAGCCTGGTCGCGTGCTCTATGAAATCAAGGGCGTTGATCTTGAAACAGCCAAGGTTGCCCTGACCCGGGCCCAGCACAAGCTGCCCATTAAGACCAAGATCGTGGTCAGGGAGGGTTTCTAAGATGAAGTCCGCTGAACTGCGTGCTCTTGATGGCGAGGCCCTGTCGAAAAAGCTTGGCGAGACCCGCGAGGAACTCTTCAAGCTGCGTTTCCAGCACGCCACGGCCCAGCTGGAAAAAACGCACCGTTTGCGTCAGGTCCGCAAGGACATTGCCCGCATCCTGACGGTGCAAAACGAAAAGAAGCGCCAAGGCTAATCGGGGATCACCATGGAAGAACATAAAAGCAACCGCCGGGTGCTGACCGGCGTCGTGGTCTCCGACAAGGCCGACAAGACTATCGTGGTCATGGTCGAGACCCTGGTGAAGCATCCGTTGTACAAAAAGTACATCCGTCGCCGCAACAAGTTCATGGCCCATGATCCGCAAAACGATTGCGGCATCGGCGATACCGTGAGCATCATCGAGCATCGGCCGCTGTCCGCCCGTAAGCGGTGGCATCTTGAAAAAATCATGGAAAAAGCGGTCTAGGAGCTCGACATGATTCAGGTTGAATCCAATCTCGATGTGGCGGACAATTCCGGCGCGAAACGAGTGTGCTGCATCAAGGTGCTCGGTGGCTCGCGCCGTCGGTACGCTTCGGTGGGCGACATCATCGTCGTGTCGGTAAAGGACGCCCTGCCCAATTCCAAAGTGAAGAAGGGCGCGGTGATGAAGGCCGTGGTTGTTCGGACCAAAAAGGAAGTCGGCCGGGCCGACGGTTCCTATATCAAGTTCGACTCCAATTCCGCCGTGCTTCTGTCCGCCCAGCTCGAACCCATCGGTACCCGTATTTTTGGACCGGTGGCTCGCGAACTGCGCCAGAAGAACTTCATGAAAATCGTGTCGCTGGCTCCCGAAGTCCTCTAGGGCTTCAGCTCCCGCACATTGAGGACGACATGAAAACCTATCGGATTCGCAAAGACGACAAGGTGATGGTCACCGCCGGCAAGGACAAGGGCAAAGTGGGCAAGATCTTAAAGATTCTGCCCAAGCGTAATGCCGTGCTGGTGGAAAAGGTGAATATGGTCAAGCGCCACACCAAGGCCAATCCCTACGCCAAGACCCCTGGCGGCATCATTGAAAAGGAAGCGCCCCTGGATATCTCCAACGTGGCCCTTCTGTGCGATGGTTGCGCCAAGCCGGCCAAGGTCGGCTACAAATACACCGCTGACGGCACCAAGGTGCGCTTCTGCAAGAAGTGCAACCACGAAATCGCCTAGCGTCAAAAGGAAACGGTATGACCCGCCTGGAACAAATCTATGCCGAGAAGGTAGCCCCGGATCTGAAAAAGGAATTCGGGTACACCTCCAGCATGCAAATCCCCCGGCTTTCCTTTGTCTCGCTCAATATGGGTTTGGGCGAAGCGAGCAATAACAACAAGCTCATCGAGGAAGCCGTGGTCGAGCTGACTGCCATCGCTGGACAGAAGGCCGTGATCACACGGGCCCGCAAGTCCATCGCGGCTTTTAAGCTCCGGGAGGGCATGCCGGTGGGGTGCCGTGTGACCCTTCGCCGGGAGCGGATGTGGGATTTTCTGGACAAACTCATTAATTTTGCCCTGCCTCGGGTTCGGGACTTTCGCGGCGTGCCTGACCGCGGGTTCGACGGACGCGGCAACTTCACCCTCGGTATCCGGGAGCACAGCATTTTTCCGGAAATCAACGTGGATCGCGTCGAACACGTCAAGGGCATGAACGTCACCATCGTCACAACGGCCGGTGCCGACAAGGAGGGCAAAATGATGCTCGACCTGCTCGGAATGCCGTTTAAAAAGTAAGGAGGCGGCCGTGGCCCGTAAATCTTTGATGGTGAAAGCCAGCCGCAAACCAAAGTTCTCTACCCGGGGTTATAATCGTTGCCCCATTTGCGGTCGTCCCAGGGCGTTTCTTCGCAAGTTCGGCGTGTGCCGTATTTGCTTTCGTAACATGTCGCTGACCGGCGAAATGCCCGGCGTGCGCAAGTCGAGCTGGTAGCAAGGAGCAGGACGCCATGTCGGTGACCGATCCCATTTCCGATATGTTGACCCGCATTCGCAATGCCCATCGGGCCCTGCACGCGGATCTTTCGTTGCCCACCTCCAAACTCAAGTCTGCCATTGCCGGCATCTTGAAGGACGAGGGTTACATCGGCGAATACGCCGTTGACGGAGCAGCGCTGACCATCAACCTCAAATACCAGGGCGGGAAACCGCTCATTTCGGGGCTCAAAAGGGTGAGCAAGCCCGGACGGCGCGTGTACGTGCCGGCCGAGGCCATCCCCAAGGTCCAAAACGGCCTGGGCATCAGCATCCTGTCTACTTCCCGGGGTATCCTGGAAGGAGCCAAGGCCCGCGAGCTCAATGTTGGCGGCGAGCTCCTGTGCGAAATCTGGTAAGAAGACCCATCGCGGAGAAGATGTCATGTCCAGGATAGGAAAACGCGAAATCGAGTTGCCCGCCGGCGTGTCCGTCGAGTTGGCGGCCGAGGCGGTGACGGTCAAAGGCCCCAAGGGGCAGTTGACCACACCGACTCATCCCAAGATCACCTATGCCGTGGCCGACGGCAAGGTGCAGGTTGCCCGGGTTGATGATACCCGGATTGCCCGCGCCCAACACGGTCTGCGCCGCACGCTGCTGGCCAACCTCGTCGAGGGTGTCAGCAAAGGGTTTTCCAAGACCCTTGAAGTGATCGGCGTTGGCTACAAGGTCGCAACCACTGGTTCTTCGGTGTCGCTGGCCGTCGGGTTTTCCCACTCGGTGGATTTCAAGCTTCCCGAAGGCATTGAAGCCAAGGTCGAGGGCAGCAAGCTGACCCTCACCGGCATCGACAAAGTGCTCTTGGGCGAAACCGCCGCCCGCATCCGTCGTGTCCGGCCGCCCGAGCCCTTTAAAGGCAAGGGTATCAAGTACGAAAACGAAGTCATTCGTCGCAAGGCCGGTAAATCCGGCGGCAAGAAATAGGGGCTTGACAGTATGAAGATGACCAAGACCCTGGCGCGAGCGCGCCGGAAAGTCCGCATCCGCAAAAAGCTGGCCGGCACCGCCGAACGTCCCAGGCTTGTGGTGTACCGGTCCAACCGGCACATCTACGCCCAGGTCATCGACGATCTCACCGGACAGACCCTGGCGTCCTCCTCCAGCCTGACCCTTTCCCGGGCCGGTGCTTCGGTTAAAGCCGACAAGGAAGCCGCAACGCTGGTCGGCAAGGATTTGGCAGCCAAGGTGCTTGAACGCAACATCCAGGCCGTGGTTTTTGATCGTAACGGTTACATTTACCACGGTAGGGTTCAGGCCCTGGCCGACGGAGCGCGGGATGGCGGCCTCAAATTCTAAACGCGGGAAGGAAGACGGCATGGACCAACAGACCGATCTGTCACAGATCGAAAAGATCGTGTACCTCAATCGCGTCGCCAAGGTTGTCAAGGGTGGACGTCGGTTCAGCTTCAGCGCCTTGGTTGTCGTCGGCGACGGCAAGGGCTCTGTGGGCTACGGCCTGGGCAAGGCCAACGAAGTTCCGGAAGCCATCCGCAAGGCTACGGAACAGGCCCGCAAGGCCATGATCCGTATTCCGCTTCTCGACGGCACCCTGCCGTATGAGATTCTCGGACGGTTTGGAGCCGGTCGCGTCATGCTCAAGCCCGCTTCCAAAGGTACCGGCATCATCGCCGGCGGCCCGGTGCGCGCCATCATGGAAGCCTGCGGCGTCCATGACATCCTGACCAAGGCCATTGGCACCAACAACCCGCACAACGTTTTGCGCGCCACCATGGACGGCCTGGCCTCGCTGCGCAGCGCCGACTCCGTCAGCGCCATGCGCGGCAAGGCGCTTTCCACGCCGCGCAAATAAGGATGCATGCCATGGCTACCATCACAGTCAAACTGACCAGAAGCCGCTACGGCAATACGCCCAAGCAGCGTGGCACCCTGGCTTCTTTGGGCCTGAAAAAAATTCGGCAGGAACGTTCCTTCGAGAAAACCGACACCGTCGTCGGCATGATCGCGAAGGTCAAGCATCTCGTTGAGGTGACCGAGTCATGAAGCTCCACGAGCTCTACCCCTTTCCCGAGGAACGGACTGCCCGCAAGCGCCTGGGCCGTGGCCGGGCGTCCGGCTGGGGCTGCACTGCCGGTCGCGGCAACAAGGGCCAGAATTCTCGCGCCGGTGCCAAGCACCGCGCCTGGTTCGAAGGCGGCCAGATGCCTATTGCCCGCCGTCTGCCCAAACGCGGCTTTAAAAATTACCCCTTCCGGGTCATTTTCCAGCCGATCAACCTGGACCGTCTGATGGCTTCTTTTGAAAGCATGGATACCATCACCCTCGATGACATCTATGGTCGCGGTCTGGCTCCGGCCGGTTCCCTGGTCAAGATCTTAAGCGAAGGCGAAGTTTCCGGTGCCGTCACTGTGGAAGCCCATAAGTTCAGCGCCAAGGCTGCTGCCAAAATCACTGCCGCCGGCGGCAAGGTCATTGCTCTGGGCTCTCCCGAAGCGCTGGCCGAAACCCCTACTGAATAAACGGAAGTTGCTGTGGCCCTTACCGGAGTCGAGAATCTGGCCCGTCTGCCGGAGCTGAAAAAAAAGCTCCTTTGGACTTTCCTGCTTGTGGCCGTTTACCGCATCGGCGTGCACGTGCCTGTGCCCGGCGTGGATTCGGCCGCCCTGGCCGATTTCTTCGAAAGCGCTAAAAATACCCTTTTTGGCCTGTTCGACATGTTCTCCGGCGGAGGGCTGCGCAACCTTTCCATCTTCGCCCTGGGGATCATGCCCTACATCTCGGCCTCCATCATTATCCAGCTCTTAACGGTGGTAAGCCCGGAGCTGTCCAAGATGCAGAAAGAGGGTGGCGCGGCCGGGAAGAAAAAGATCACCCAATATACGCGTTACGGCACAGTGCTGATCACCGTCATCCAGGGGTTTGGCATTGCTGTCGGCCTGGAGAGCATGGCCAGCCCCACGGGTGCCCCGGTGGTGCTCATGGCTGGCTGGGCTTTCCGGCTTATGACCATCATAACGCTGACTGCCGGCACCGTGTTTCTCATGTGGCTGGGCGAGCAGATGACGGAGCGTGGCATCGGCAACGGTATTTCGCTCATCATCTATTCCGGCATTGTGGCCGGCCTGCCTCGGGCGGTGCTGTCCACCTTTGCCCTGATCAAAGCCGGTGAACTTTCGCCGTTTGTGCTCATCCTGATCATTGCCCTGATGCTTGCTGTGCTGGTGGCCATTGTTTTTATGGAACGCGGGCAGCGGCGTATTCCCATCCAATACGCCAAACGGATGGTTGGCCGCAAAATGTATGGCGGCCAGACCACCCATTTGCCCTTGCGCGTCAATACTGCCGGAGTCATTCCGCCCATTTTTGCCTCTTCGATCCTGCTTTTCCCGGCCACTTTGGGCGAATTCTCCAGTGTGCCATGGCTTAAGACTGTGGCCGCGCTTTTTAGTCCGCAGACCATGACGTACAATGTCATCTTTGTGGCCTTGATTGTTTTCTTCTGCTACTTCTATACGGCCATTATCTTTGATCCGGCTGATATAGCTGAAAATATTCGTAAGCAGGGTGGCTTTATCCCGGGCATTCGGCCTGGGGCCAAGACCAAGGAATACATCGACAAGGTGCTTGTGCGCATCACCCTTTGGGGGTCGATGTACATTTCCATAGTCTGCGTGTTGCCCATGTTGCTCATCCAACAGTTCAACGTGCCCTTTTATTTTGGTGGCACGTCATTGCTGATTGTCGTGGGCGTGGCGATGGATTTCATGTCCCAGATTGAGTCGTATCTTATCTCCCGTCAGTATGAAGGTCTCATGCAGAAGGGGAGAATCAAGGGCAGGCAGTAGGCTTGAAAAAGGTCAGGGGGATTTACCTCAAAAACGACCTCGAGCTTGCGGCTATGCGGGAAGCCTGCCGCCTTGTGGCAGTTATTCTTCGCGAGTTGTCGCAAGCTGTCGAACCAGGCGTTAAGACCATGTTTTTCGAGGAATTGGCCCTGAAACGGTGTGCTGACTTCAAGGTGAAACCGGCATTTCTGGGTATGTACGGATTTCCGTTTGCCCTGTGCTGTTCGGTCAATGAAGAGGTTGTGCACGGTTTTCCTTCCGAGCGAACGCTCACGGAAGGGGATATAGTGAGTTTTGACATGGGTGTGGTGTATGACGGCTTCTATGGGGACGCCGCCACGACGGTGCCGGTGGGAACGATAGACGGCACGACCGCAGCCCTTTTGCAGGTCACCCAGGAATCGTTGGCCAAGGGCATCGCCGAGGCAAAAGCCGGCAATGACCTCTATGACATTTCGCGGGCCGTGCAAAAACATGTTGAAGGCCATGGCCTAAGTGTAGTAAGACGGTTCGTTGGTCACGGCATTGGGAGAAAGCTCCACGAAAAGCCCGAAATACCGAATTTCGAGCCCAAGGAAGCTCCCCGCATCCCGCTGCTCCCGGGAATGGTGCTCGCCATCGAACCCATGGTGACGGCGGGAGGCCCCGACGTCGAGGTGCTGTCCGATAATTGGACAGCCGTGACCAAGGATCGCAGCCTGTCCGCGCATTTTGAACATACGGTGGCTGTGACCAAAAACGGTCCTCGGATTTTAAGCCTGGCTGAATGACGCGACCGGTGCCCCGGCGGCACTGGTCGTTTCCGTCGCCAGGAGACGGAGAGACGGCATGAAAGTGAGACCTTCAGTGAAAAGACTTTGTCCCAAGTGCAAAATCATCCGGCGTCATGGCGTACTGCGGGTGATCTGCGACAACCCCCGGCACAAGCAGCGTCAGGGATAACGGAGGATCGTCGTGGCCAGAATCGCAGGAGTCGACCTTCCCAAGAACAAGCGGATGGACATCGCGCTGACCTACATCTTTGGTATCGGCCGTACTACGGCCCTTCGCATCCTTGAGGCTTCCGGCGTGGAGTGGACCAAAAACTCCGACGCCCTGTCCTCTGAGGAAACGAATACCATCCGCAAGGAAATCGAAGCAAACCACAAGGTCGAAGGCGATCTGCGTCGTGAAATCACGGCCAGCATCAAGCGCCTTATGGATATCGGCTGCTATCGTGGACTTCGTCACCGTCGCGGGCTTCCTTGCCGCGGTCAGCGCACCCACACCAATTCGCGTACCCGTAAGGGACCGCGTCGTGGTGTGATGGCCAAGAAGAAGAAGTAACCTTCCGCTGGTGCCTTGTGCGCCACGGACAACACGGCAACTTGCCCGCAAAGGGCTTTCTGGAGATACGCGTATGGCGAAACCGCGCCGCACCGGCAAAAAGGAACGCAAGAACATTCCCGTGGGCGTTGCCCACATTCAGGCCACGTTCAACAATACCATCGTGACCTTCACCGATCAGAAGGGCAACGTGGTCAGCTGGGCCACCTCCGGTGGGGCAGGCTTTAAGGGGTCGCGCAAGTCCACCCCGTTTGCTGCCCAGGTCGCCGCCGAGAACGCCGCGCGCAAGGCTCAGGAAAACGGCATGCGCACTGTGGGCGTTCTGGTCAAAGGGCCCGGCTCCGGCCGGGAGGCCGCCATGCGCGCCATCCATAACGCTGGTTTCAAAATCAGCTTTATCCGCGACATCACGCCCATCCCGCACAACGGCTGCCGCCCCCCCAAACGGCGTCGTGTCTAAGTTGGGACGCAAGGCCGGCGGCATGGGCCGCCTGACGGCATAGCGGTATTTTACGACCAGGCCTCTGCCGAGGCCTGGATCACTATTCGATCCCACCTGCGGCAAAGGCCGGCAGAGGATCGGACACCCGCAGGGAACACACCCACGGACTCGACCGGTTGCCCTGCGGAGCATCGAGGAGGAACGACCTTGGCACGTTATACTGAAGCGAAATGCCGGATTTGCCGCCGGGAAGGGGCCAAGCTGTTTTTGAAGGGCGATCGCTGCTACACCGATAAGTGCGCCTACGAGCGCCGCCCCTACGCCCCTGGCCAGCATGGCCGCATCCGCAAAAAAATGAGTGATTACGCGGTCCAGCTTCGCGAGAAGCAGAAGACCCGTAAAATGTACGGCATTCTGGAACAGCAGTTCCGCGACTACTTCCAGCGCGCCGATATGCAAAAGGGCGTCACTGGTGAAAACCTGCTGTCCGCTCTGGAACGCCGCCTGGACAACACGATTTACCGCCTGGGCTTCGCCACGTCGCGCAGCCAGGCCCGGCAACTCGTGCGTCACGGCCTTTTCACCCTCAATGCCCGCCGCGTGAACATCCCCTCGCTGCAGGTCCGAGTCGGTGACGTCATCGAAGTTCGCGAGCGCAATCGCCAGTCCCCCATCATCCAGGAAGCGCAGCAGGTTATCGCCCGGCGCGGTTGCCCGGCCTGGTTGGAAGTGGAAGGCGAGAAACTCAAAGGCAAGGTCATCGCGCTGCCCACCCGCGAGGATGTGCAGTTCCCGATCAACGAGCAGCTCATTGTCGAGCTTTACTCCAAGTAATCGGCAAAGACCCTTTGCCTAAGGTGACGCCATGTTGACTCGTAACGGCCAAAGGCTCATCAACTCCCGCAACTGGACCGAACTGGTGAAGCCCGAAGTCCTCGAACGGGATGCGGTCTCCACCAATATGTTCGGACGGTTCGTGTGCGAGCCCCTGGAACGCGGGTTCGGCACGACGCTCGGCAATGCCTTGCGGCGTGTCCTCCTGTCTTCCCTGCAGGGCGCGGCCATCGTCGCCGCCCGGATTGAGGGTGTACAGCACGAATTCTCCACTATTCCAGGAGTCATTGAGGATGTGACCGAGATCATCCTCAACCTCAAGCAGGTCCGGTTGGCCATGGCCACCGACGAGCCCCAGCGGCTTACCCTGCTCGCCAAGGAAAAGGGTGAAGTTCGGGCCAGCGCCATCCAGGGGAATCAAAACGTCTCCGTGTTAAGCGAAGACGTTTTGATTGCCACCCTTTCCGAAGACCGCGATTTTCGCATCGATCTCGAAGTGCGTATGGGCAAGGGCTATGTCACGGCCGATATGCACGAAGGGCTCGAATCAGAAATCGGCCTGATTCTCCTTGACGCCAGCTTCTCGCCTGTCAAAAAGGTGGCCTACACCATTGAACAGGCTCGTGTCGGTCAGATGACCAACTACGACAAGCTCGTCATGGAAGTCACCACAGACGGCTCTATTGCCCCTGAGGATGCCATTTCCTACAGCGCCAAGATCCTCAAGGATCAGCTCACGGTCTTCATCAATTTTGACGAAAAGGAATCCGAGGCGGAAAAAAATCGGCGTCGCGACGACATCGAGCTTAATCCCAGCCTCTTTAAGAACATTGATGAACTCGAGCTTTCCGTTCGCGCCACCAACTGCCTCAAATCGGCCAACATCCAGTCTGTTGGCGAGTTGATGCAGAAAACCGAACACGAGATGCTTAAAACCAAGAACTTCGGCAAGAAATCCCTTGAAGAGATTCGCCGGGTCCTGGAAGATATGGGTCTTGAATTCGGAATGCGCATCGATAACTTCGAGCAAAAATACCAGGAATGGCTGAAGAGGAAGCAGGCCGATGAGACATAAAAAATCCGGACGCAAACTTGGCAGGACCGCCTCGCACCGCAAGGCCCTGATGCGCAATATGGCCCGTTCGTTGCTGATCCACGAGCGCATCCGCACCACGGAACACAAAGCCAAAGAACTGCGCGGCGTTGTGGAAAACCTTGTCACCCTGGCCCAGACCGACAGCGTCCACGCCCGTCGCATGGCCTACAAGGTTTTGGAAAACCACCAGCTGGTGGCCCGCCTGTTCAACGAAATCGGTCCCCGTTTTCAGGGACAGCCCGGCGGATTCACCCGCGTGGTCAAGATGGGTTTGCCCCGGGCCGGCGATTGCGCTCCCATGGCCATCATCGAATTGACCAAGCTCAATGGTGAGGCTCCTGCGCCTTCGGTCAAGGAAGTCGCTCCACAGGAAGCTGCCGCTAACGCCTAAGCAACAGCGTTTCAAAGCAGGGCCATTTTGGCCCTGCTTTTTTTTGTCTTCTTCAATTTATTCTATCAATCAGGTGCATAGACACAATGGATGTACGCCGTCTTCATGCCTTTGCCAAAGTCTATGAATTACGCAGCTTTTCCCGGGCTGGAGACGAGTTGCGGCTCTCGCAACCCACCATAAGCGCCCACATCTCGGCCCTGGAAGACGAACTCGACACCCAGCTCTTTGATCGCCTCGGCCGTACCGTATTGCCGACCCAGGCCGGTGATGTGCTCTTTCGCTACTGTACCACTATTTTCACCCAACTCGATCACGCCAAAGCCGATATCCTGGCGCTGTCCAAGCGGGTGGCCGGGGAACTGGTCATCGGCGGCAGCACCATCCCGGCGCAGTATATCATCCCCAAGCTGGTGGCCCGCTACGCTGCGGCCTATCCAGAGGTCCGTATTGATCTGACTGGTGGGGATTCCAGCGAAATCAGCCAGAACGTGGCGGATGGGACGGTACATGTCGGCATCATCGGTGCGCCGGCCTCCTTTCCCGAACTTGTCAGCATCCCGTATCTCGATGATGCTCTGGTACTGGTTGCCCCGGTCCAACGCGGCCAGACGCGTCTGGATACGGCCGGGTGGCAGGAGCAGTTGGTGGGCTTGCCCTGGATTATGCGCGAGCAGGGGTCCGGTACCCGCCAGACCCTTGATGCAGCCATGGCCCGAGCCGGTATTGATCTTCGCAGTATTGCTCCGGTGCTGGTGGTGCATTCGTCTTTAGCGGTGCTTGAGTGTGTGGAAGCGGGGTTGGGCGTGGCGGCGGTGTCCGCCCTGGCCGCGCGGGCCTACCTGGAACGCGGCACAGTGGCCGCTCTGGACGTGCCGGGACTGGATATGCGCCGCAGTTTTTACGTGGTGCACCACGGGAAACGCTATCTCTTTCCTGCCTTGCGTTTTTTTCTCAAAATCTGCGAGTGCGTCTAGCGGCTCCAAACACAACGCGCTGCCGCTGCAAACAGTAAAAAGCCCGCCCCGGCATGCCGGGGCGGGCTTTCGTGTCAATTGAGCCGGATTTCAGTCGCTGCGTTAACCACCGATGAGCTGCATGGCCATCTTGGGCATGGAGTTCGCCTGGGACAGCATGGCCACTGCCGACTGGGTAAGGATCTGGTTGCGCACGAACTGGGTCATTTCCGTGGCCACATCGACATCCGAGATCTGGGATTCGGCCGCCTGCAGGTTTTCACTCTGGACCTGCAGGTTGGAGATGGTGTTCTCCAGCCGGTTTTGCAGAGCACCGAGGTTGGCCCGGATCTTGTCCTTGGACACGATGGCGGTCTTTAAGGCATCCAGCGCCTTCTGGGCCAGTTCCTGGGTCGAGATGCTCTTGCCCTGGGCGCCTGCGCCGGCACCGATGCCGACACCAAAGGCCGAGGCTGTGGAATTGCCGATCTGGACGTAGTAGTAGTCTTCCGAAGAACTGTTGCCCGAACCAAAGTGCACCTTGAGCTTGCCGGTTGCGACCAGACCGCTGCCACTGTGGGTGTCACCAGAAAGGTTGCCGTTGAGCAGATAGATGCCGTTGAAGTCGGTGGCGTTGGCGATTCGGGTAATTTCCGAAGCCATGGCCTGGTATTCAGAGTCGATGATCAGACGCTGATCCGACGTGTAGGTACCGGTGGAAGCCTGTTCGGCCAGTTCCTTCATGCGGATGAGCTTTTCGTCAACGATCTGCAAGGCACCGTCTGCGGTCTGGATCATCGAAATGGCGTCGTTGGCGTTGCGCACACCCTGGTTGGTGGCGGAGATGTCAGCCCGCATCAGTTCGCGAATGGCGAGGCCGGCGGCGTCGTCAGCGGCGGTGTTGATACGAAGGCCGGAAGACAATCGCTGTGTCGAAGTAGACAGGGCGCTATAAGAGTTATTCAGATTACGAGCCGCAGTGGCTGCCATCATATTGTGATTAATGACCATGGACATGGCTTTTCCTCCGTGAAAAGTTTGTGCATCCAGCTGGTTTCCCATGAAGGCGAGAGTATCGCCGGCGGCATGGGGTGGTGATTATACTTCCGTGGCTTTCGCCGGCCTACTCTTGTGCGTTGATGGTATGGAAGCCTCCTTTGCCAGTAAATCTTTTAAGCGGCTTTGCCTCCATTGGCAGCTGCTTTGACCCACTTATCGGCCCTTGATGAAAACCCTTTAGCCATTATTTTTTTAAAAATTATGAAAATAAAGACCGGTAACAGGCTTAAAATTGCTTGCTACCGCATCAAGTCATAAGCGTGTAAAATTGGCAGATGGAATAAAAAGAGGGTATTAGGCGAAAGGAGCAGTGGCACTGCGGAGACAGGCAAAAGTATGTGCTTGTCAGCATTCCTATCGGACGCTTTAACAAACCCATTAGCCTGGGAAAGGATTTTTTTTTGGCAGGGTGGCTCTTCCAAAAACGGGACGCGCTGCCGCAAGCTATAGGCCTGGGAGTGGGGTGTTTAAAGGCCGGGCGTTCCGCTGGATGGGAGGTGAAGCTCCTTGCAGCATCCTGGCAAATATATTATAATTGTCGATATGTTAAGTCAAATCTAACAGAGGAGAAAACGATGCGCGGGAATAGAATCGGCCGGTTGCTGCTGGCCCTTGCTCTGACTTTGGGAATGACCGGACAGGCTTTGGCTGCCGCAGAAGCCCTCATGATGGCCACCACCACCAGCACCGACGACACCGGGCTTTTGCCCGTGCTTGGCGAGGCCTTTCAAAAAGACACCGGCATAGAACTCAAATGGGTGGCCGTAGGGACCGGCAAGGCCTTGGAGCACGGCAAAAACTGCGATGTGGATGTGCTGCTGGTCCACGCTCCGGGGGCTGAGAAGAAATTTGTGGAAGAAGGCAACGGAACCAAACGCACCGAAGTCATGTACAACGACTTCATCCTTGTCGGCCCGGCGGCTGATCCGGCCAAGATCAAGGGTAAAAAGGCCGACGAAGCTTTGGCGGCCATCGCCGCTGCCAAGGCCCCCTTTATCAGCCGCGGCGACGACTCCGGCACGCATAAAATGGAACAGTCCCTGTGGAAGGGTGCCTCAATGGCTTTGCCGGACAAAGAGGCATGGTACGTTTCGGCCGGCCAGGGCATGATGGCCACCCTTAATATGGCTGGCGAGCGCAAGGGCTACACCCTGGTGGACCGCGGCACTTATATTGCTTATGAAGATCAGGCCAAGGGCAAGCCGGCCCTGGCCATTTTGGTAGAAGGCGACAAGCCGCTGCTCAACCAGTACAGCGTCATTCCGGTCAATCCGGCCAAGTGCCCCAAGGTCAAGGTCAAGGAAGCCGAGGCGTTTTCCGACTGGCTGGCCTCGGCCAAGGGCCAGAAGGTCGTGGGCGACTTTACGCTCAAGGGGAAGAAGCTTTTCACTCCCAACGCTACCAAGTAAGGGCTGCGCCAACGCAGCTATCGGACCCGGCCGCAACCGCGCAAGGGGATGCGGCCGGGCGAGGCAACAGGGCATGAATTACATTCTTGACGGCTTGCGCCAGGCTTTGGCCCTTCTTTCCGGCGGCGATCCGGAAACGTTTTCAGCCGTCTGGACCACCCTTGTCGTGACTCTGGAGGCCATGGCCGCCACCTTGGTGCTTGGCGCGCCGGCCGGCTTTTTTTTGGGCTACACCGAATTTCCCGGCAAACGGTTGATCCGGCTTGTGGTTGAAACCTTTCTCTCTTTCCCGACGGTGGTCATTGGCCTCGTGGTTTACGCCTTTGTGTCCAGACGCGGGCCGCTTGGCGAGTGGGGGCTTCTCTTTACCGTGCCGGGCATGGCCGTGGGCCTGACCATCCTGGGACTGCCCATTGTCATTGCCCTGACCGCCCAGGCCGTGGAAAATCTCGACCCCAGGCTGCGCCCCACGCTTCTCACCCTGGGAGCCGGACCCAGGCAGGTCTTTTTTGCCACTCTCGGCGAGGCCCGGTTTGGTTTGCTCCTGGCCGCCACAGCCGCCTTTGGCCGCATCTTTTCCGAAATCGGTATTTCCATGATGCTCGGCGGCAACATCAAATGGTCCACCCGCACCATCACCACGGCCATCGCCCTGGAGACCGGCAAAGGAGAATTTGCCACGGGCATCGCCCTGGGCATCGTGCTTATGATTATCGCCCTTGCCGTCAACATGACTGCTGCGGCCTTTCGCCGCCGGTCGGCCGCATGAGCGCCCTCTACGTGCTTACCGACGTGGTCCAGTGCTACGGGGATCGGGAAGTGCTGCGCCTGCCCAGCCTGGCTGTGGCCGAAGGGGTCATCCTGGGGCTGGCCGGTCCCAACGGCGGCGGCAAGTCCACCTTGCTGCGGCTGCTGGCCTTTCTCGAAACGCCGGTGGCCGGCGAAATCCACTATCGCGGCGCGCCGACAGTGGGGCGTGAATACGCCCTGCGCGGCGAGGTGACCTGCTTTCCCCAGGAGCCGTATCTGCTCAAGCGCTCGGTGCGGGCCAACGTGGGTTTTGGCCTGACCGCGCGGGGCGCGCGTGACGTGCGCGACCGGGTGGAGGAAGCCCTGACCATGGTCGGGCTTGACCCGGGCCGCTTTGCCGGGCGCATGTGGCATGAGCTGTCCGGCGGCGAGGTCAAGCGTGTGGCCCTGGCCGCGCGGCTGGCCCTGCGCCCCCGGGTGCTCCTTTTGGACGAACCCACGGCCAATCTCGACCGCGACAGCGCCGAACTGGTGCGCCGGGCCGTTGTCGCCGCCCGGGAGCGCCATGGCACGACCCTGGTCATCAGCGGCCACGATCACGCCTGGCTGCGGGCCATCTGCGACGACATCCTGTGGCTGCGCGACGGCACACTGGCTGCCCCGCTGTTCGCCGACGGCCACGCCTGGCCTGAAACCGCCGAGCAAACCAACACGGTCGCAAGGAATGTGTCATGAAACAGGGCGTTCAGATTCTTGGTTTTAAAAAATCCGGCAAGACGACTGCGTGCCAGGCCCTGCTGGCCCATCTGCAGGGGCTGGGCCATGCCCCGTGCGCGCTGAAATGTACGCACAACCCCGGCATCGACAAGGAAGACACCGACACCGACCGGTTTCTGGTCCACTGCCGCACGGTGGGGGCCATCGCCGGCCAGGAAAGCGCGCTTTTCTGGAACGATCCCCGCAAGGTTTCAGACCTGCTGGCCATGCTCGACGGCGATGTGCTGGTCATGGAAGGCGGCCGGGAGCACGTGGTTGCGCCCCGGGTGCTTATGCTGCGCGACCCGGCCGAGGTCGAGCAGTTGTCCGCACCGGGGCTGGTGCTGGGAACGTTTGGCGACGTGCGCGCCCCGGGCCTGCCCCATATCGAATCCGTCGAGGCGCTCGCCGCCCTGGTGCTGGAAAAGGGGTTCGTCTTGCCGGGACTGGACTGCGGAGCCTGCGGGCGCGACGACTGTGCGGCCCTGGCCGGCGACATCATGGCCGGTCGGGCGACCATCGAGGACTGCGCCACCCGCCATGTGTCCATTGCCATTACCGTAGGCGGCCGGCCGCTGACGCTCAATCCCTTTGTCGAGCGCATCCTGGCCGCCGGTATCCGGGGGCTGGTGTCCGAACTCAAGGGCTTTGGCCCAGGCCCCATCGACGTCCACATCGATTGATGCGGCTTCCGGCCCGGCCTGACGGGGCCGGCTCTCGCCCTTTGCGGTCTGTCGGTGGCCGCATTTGCACTGGAAACTGCGGGCGTGGTCCCGGGTGGGCCGGCCAAAGTTCTTTGCGGTCTGTCGGTGGCCGGATGTATTGTCTTCGCCGCACTTGCCGGGTAATGGATTGGGAAACGCTTTCGTGAGGGGGGCCGCAATGACCAGCGCCTGGGACGCCGACGATTCCCCCTTGGGGTTTGATCTCGGCGCGGCCATCGATCCCGCAGTCCTCGACCGGCAGATCATCGACGCCGTGGCTCGGCGCATTCATCAAAAGATGGATGATTACGAGGCCTACAACTTTACCGCCAAGCAAAGCATCGCGCTTAATATCTTTTTTGATCTGGCCCAGGAATTCCCGCAACTGGAACACCTGTATGCGGTGTGTCTGCTCATCCCCAAACTGTTTTTTGATATCGAGTGCAATCTGTATGTGCTCGACAGCAAAAGCGGTGCCATCCGCCGGTGTGCCTACCGTTGCATGGATGCCGACGCCGGCGAGATCGGCGATCTGCCGTTTCCCCAACGGACTGTTGTGCGCGACGACCGGCTTTTTATTCCCATCAAAGGCAATCACGAGCTGATCTCGCAACTGCCGTTCACGCCGCGTGAAGATGTGTTCGGCATGCTGGAAATCTATCCGGCTGACCAGCTCTCCGAGCATGACCGGCTTTTCTTCGAGCGCTACGCCAACCGTTTCGGTTTCCAACTCCATAATCGCATCCTGACCAATAAGAATAAAGAACATTTGCTGTTTATCCGCAGTCTGGTCAAGGATATCGGCCACAACGTCATTGTGCCCAATATTTATTTCAAGCTGTATTACAAACGGCTGCGCTCGAAAATTGATCTGCTCAAGTTTTTCGAGTGGAAGCTCAAGCAGTTTTTTGAAAATGAATCCCAGCCGGTCGAGGATTTGCCGGCGGCCAAGGACAAGCTGCTGCGCGATCTGGGCTATGTCCATGAGGGTCTCATGGACCAGTACCGCCAGATTCTGACCCATTACGAGCAGACAAGCCTGTTTCTGGAAACCCTGCTGCGCCGCTCGCATTTCGAGGAAGGGCGCTACGTATTGGAAAAACGGGCCTGCAACTTTAAAAAACAGGTCATCGACCTGCAGATGGAACGCTACCGGCCCCGGTTTGAGGAGCGCGGCATCGAGGTCGATACGTCGCTGGGCGGCGTGCCTGACCAGGAAATCGAGGTGGTGGTGGATATTGGCCTGATCAGTCAGGTCTACGCCAACCTGTTCTCCAATGCCGTCAAATACACCCGCGAAGTGGTGGACGCGGCCTCAGGCCAGCGGCGGCGCTTTATTTCCTTTGGCTGGGAGCGCAAGGAGAATTTCTTCGGTCCCGGGCGCGACGGTATCAAGCTTAACGTCTTCACCTCCGGCCCGGCCATTCCCCCGGAAACCGCAGCCCATCTGTTTGAGGAGGGCGTGCGCGGCGAAAATGCTTCCGGCGAATACGGCACCGGCCATGGTCTGTATTTCATCCGCGAAGTGGTGCGCTTGCACGGCGGCGTGGAAGGCTACGAAGCAACCGATCTTGGCAACAACTTCTTTTTCGTCCTGCCCATGGACCCCATCGTCTGATCCGGGCGGCCACGCCCCCGAGACCGCCAGTTTGTTGCGTCTGTCGCGCTCCGGCATGCGCAATCTGCCCGCCCGTCGCTCGTGGCCAAGCCGTAGGGCTGCGGGCGGCTTGTGCCGCTCGGTCCTGCTTCAGCCTGCCTTGCCTGCGTGGGTCCCTCCCGCCGCGCCACCCCGGCACCGCCGTTAACGCGTGCGCCCCTCCCTCCACAGCCGCCACATGGTCGCGCCGTTGACCACGGCGATAATCGATTCCAGCAGCGTCCCGCCGATGGAGCCCGAGGCAATATTGTTGCCCAGCCAGCATAGGGTGGCGAAAAATAAGAGCCCCCGCAGCCGGATGCCGGTCAGGAAAAAGGCCGCCACCGTGCCCGAGCAGCCGGCGGCGATAGAAAACAGCGCTGTCCAGGACGTGGCCAGCCACACCCCCAGGATGATGTTGGCCGCCAGGAAAAATCCCGCCAGATACGGCGACCGGGTGCGCAACGACGCAAACATGCGCACCGCCGACAAGCCCGCCGAAAACGACGCCGTGGGATTGCCAAGCAAGGCAAAATGCACGGTATAGGCCAGGCATTCCACAGCTATAAGCGATTTGAGCTTCCAGTCGATGCGTTGGGCAAAGGCCGTCACACCCAGGACAAAGGCCAGATAGCCGACCATCTGGGCCGGCGAAAAAAAATCCATGCTGCGTCCTTATAGGGTCCGGGCTTGGCTGATGACGCCCGGTGGCCTGGGCGACGGCGGGGGCAACGGCCAAGTGGTTGGCATGTTCCCGGACCAGGGGCGGGAGTACGCCCAGGATGCGCCGTTGACAAGATGCGGCGGGCTGCCTGAAGCGTTTGAAGCTCTTGACACCACTGGATGGTGGTGGCAAAAATATTGTCACCACGTGGAGGTGGTGACACATGATCGAAGCGCAGGAACTGACGCTGCTGGGCCTTACCAGTTACGAGGCCGCTGCCTATCTGGCGCTGCTGGGCCGGCCGCAACTGACGCCGGCCGAGGCTGCCGCCCGGGGAGCCATTCCCCGGCAGCGGGTCTACGATGTGTTGGCGAGTCTGGCCGCCAAGGGGCTGTGTCTGGCCCGGGACGGCTCGCCGCGCGCCTATGCCGCCGTGGCCCCGGCCATTGCCCTGGATCTGCTGGTGCGCGAACGCGGGGAGCAGCTTGCCCGGCAAAAGCGGGAAGCTGCCGCTGCTGCGGCCCGGCTGGCCGAGGCGCTCTCTCCGATCTTTGCCGGCGGGCGTGGCCAGAGCGATCCCCTGGCCTATGCCGAGGTGCTGACCGGACCGGCCCGCATCGCCCAACGCGCCCTGGCCCTGGCCGCAAGCGCCAAGCACCGGGTTAATTCCCTGATCGCCCAACCACTCATCCTGTCGGGGGAGCAGAATCAGACCTTTATGGAAGCGCCGCTTGGTCGCGGCCTCGACTACCGGGCGCTGTGCGACGCGGCCACCCTTACTTCCCCGGATGTCGGCCCGCTGCTGCAGGCTCTGCGCAGCCAGGGTCTGGCCGTGCGGCTGGCCGAGACCTTGCCGCTTAAAATGCAATCCTTCGACGACGAGACCGTACTCCTTTCCATGCAAGACCCGGCCGGCGGGCCGCCGAGCTTTACCGCCGTGGTCATCCACAACCGGGGCGTGGCCGCCATGCTCAATCTGGCCTTTGAGCAGCTCTGGGCCGGGGCCACACCGCTGCAAGGGAGTCTCTGATGACACCACAACAAGAGCAAGCCGGATCAGGCGTCACCATCCGCCGGGGCTACGTGCCCGGGTTGATCGGCCGGGTGGCGGAACTGCATGGCTGCTACTACGCCGCGGCCTGGGGGGCTGGCGCGCCGTTTGAGGCGCTTATCGCCCGTGAATTCGGGGAATTTATGGAAGGCTACGACGACCGGCACGATCTGGTCCTTTCAGCTTTTCGGGACGGCCGCCTGATCGGGTCCATCAGCGTCTTTGGCCGCCGCCGGCTGCCCGAAGGGGCGCAACTACGGTTTTTTATCGTGGACCCGGCCTGCTGCGGCTGTGGCGTCGGCAAAGCCCTGCTCGCCCAAGCCCTGGCCTGGTGCCGGGAGCAAAAGCTCGCCCGGATGTTTCTCTGGACCGTGGACGGTCTGCCCGCCTCGCGCCGGCTCTATGAAAAAGCCGGGTTCCGGGTGACCGAGCGCGTGCCCGACGACCGCTATACCGTAGTACGCGACAACTTGCGCCTGGAACTCGATTTAGAGGGTGTGTAGGTCAGAGACAGAAGAAGCCTCCGGCGGCCGGGGGCCTGAGGCCCCCGGACCCCCCATCGGGGAAAGTTTTTCAAGGGGTTTTGGCCGTTGGCCGGCACACTGGCCGGCTACCGGCCTGGACAGGCCGTGGGTGGGAGCGGGAAAGGCGTTTCCGTCAAGCGCCATCTTCGACTGCCCAGTATTTCGTCGGCCAGCGTTTCGCCCAACGCCAACAACCCCCTCAAAAAATTCTCCCTTTCAGGGGGTCCGGGGGGGATGATCCCCCCCGGCCGCCGGAGGCTTCTTTTCTTTATTCCTGCATCATCAGCCTAAAATAACCAGATATGGTCCAATTCCGCGCCTTCCTTGCCGTCGGTGCGGCGCTCGCGCAAAATGGTTGCCGGCCGGCCGGCCACCACCATGTTGTCCGGCACGTCGTGAACGACCAGGGAGCCGGCCGCGACAATGGCCTGGCGACCGACGGTCACGCCGGGAAAGAGCATGGCCCCGGAATAGACCTTGGCGTAATCGCCCACCGTGACGGGCTTGTAGATGCGTTCGATGTGCGACGCTTCGCCGTGCAGGTGGGTGAGGATGCGCACGTCCTCGGCCAGGGACGCGCCATGCCCGAGCGTAATGCCGCCCTTGGCGTCGAGAAAGACGTTGCGGTTGATGAAAACGCCGTCGCCAACGCGCAGCAGCGGGGCGAAATTAAAGCGCACGTTTTCTTCGGCCGTAAAGGCGGCTCCGCAGGCCCCGAACAGGTGCCGGGCCAGCAGGCGGCGAAAGGGAATGGCGAACGGCACGATCAGGCTCAAGGGCAGCTTGTCAAAGGCGTCCCAAAGAAAGTGCCTATGCCGCTGGGCCGGCGTCAGCGGACACTCCTGGGCCATGGGCAAGGTTTCCGCATACAGTTGGAGGCGGCAGATCGTGTTGAGTTCCAGGGGAGGGGCTTCCAGGATGGCCAGGACATCCAGCACGGCTTCGGGCTGCTCGATGTGTTCCAGCAGTTCCTCCACTTGTCGCAGGCGGCTTGAAAACCAGGCAGGCATGGGGTGTTCCTCCGAGCGGGTGTTGTTGGCTGTCCCTGGGCTGTGCCGGGTCAGAGCCAGTATTCGGGATAACGCCGGTTCGGGGCCGCGTTGACGGCCACTACGGCGACGAGCAGCATGATAAGCGCCCCGGAGAGCACTGGAAAGAGGACGTAGAGGTAGCCCAGAGCCAGGATTTTCGGGCCGCCGGTGACGGCAATCAGCGCCGTGGCACCACCCGGGGGATGGAGCGTGCCGGTGGCGTGCATGACGGCGATGGCCAAGGCAACGGCCAGGGAACAGGCCAGCCAGTCCGGCGAGGCAATGGCCAGGCGCACCGTCACGCCGACCAGGGCCGAGAGGACATGGCCGCCGATGAGGTTTCGCGGCTGGGCCAGCGGGCTTTTGGGGGCACCGTAGAGCAGCACGGCCGACGCCCCGAAGGAGCCGATGAGCATGGACAGGCCGGCCGGATCGGCCACCCGCTCGTGCAGAAAAGCCACGGCCGCGATGCCGGCTGCGGCCCCGAGAAACGACCAGCCGATTTCGGCTGCGCCCACCCGGGGCGGGCGTGTTCCCGCGCCGCGCATTTTGGTAAAAAATGTCATACAGGACACCCCTGGTCGCCGCCGCGGCAGGAGCGCACCACGTCGCCCCGGCTGACGATGCCGCACAGCCCGGTGGCATCAACCACCGGCAGGCGGTTTATCCCTTGTTCGGCCATGAGGCGGGCGGCCTTCGAGCGCGGCGTGTCCGGGCCGATCACCACGGCCGGGCTGGTCATGAGGTCCGCAACCGGGGTTTCGCCCAGGGTCGGGGCGGCCAGGGGGCCGGGGCAGGCGTCGGGGGAGAGCAGGCGTGCGGTCAGCGCCGCTGCGGAAGCCTCGGCCGGCAGGGCCAGCAGCCGCAGCAAATCCTTGATCGAGAGCACGCCGACCACGCTGCGGCCTTCCAGCACCGGCAGGCCCGAGACGCCGGCCGCCGCCATTGCCTGGGCCGCCGCCAGAGCGGTTGTGGCCGGGGCGGCGCACACCGGATCGCGGGTCATGATTGCGGCGACCGGCACGTCCCGGCCAAGCCGGGCTGCGGCGTGGGCAAAGGCCAGGCGGTACAGGGCCAGGGCGTCGGTGGGGGAGATGTCGAGATAGCCGCCGAGGTGGCGCATGGCGTCGAGGATGTCTTCCTCGTCCATGGCAGCCATGTCGGGCATGTCGGCCATGTAGGGGAGCCGGGTGGGCCGGGTCGGTTCGTCGGGCATGGGGCGTCCTCCTGACGGGCAGCCTGCCACAGGAGCGACGACAGGGACATGACTTAGGTCAACCGCCAACCAAACGCAGGGAACGTCCATGGCGACGTTCCCTGCGTTTGGTTTGTGGGGCAGCGCGGATGTCCCGCGCTGCCTTAAGGGGCGTTGCCGCTAGATGGCGGCGTCGCCGGTTTCGCCGGTACGGATGCGCACCACGCCTTCCAGCGCGTAGATAAAGATCTTGCCGTCGCCGATGGCTCCGGTGTTGGCGGTTTCGCGGATGGCGGTCACGACCTTCTCGGCCAGCCCGTCGGCCACAACCACTTCGATTTTTACCTTTGCGTTAAACTGCACCTGGTATTCGATGCCGCGATAGGCCTCGACATGGCCTTTCTGGCGGCCGTAGCCGCGCACTTCGGTGACGGTCAGGCCGTGCACGCCCAGGGCGTCCAGGGCGTCTTTGACTTCGTCGAGCTTGAACGGCTTGATGATGGCTTCAATCTTTTTCATGGGATTCCCCGTGCTTAACGATGGGTTTTCTGCAGGACGAATTCCGGATAGGCGGACACGGCCACTTCATGCTGATCCAATCCTTCCAGTTCGTGTTCGGGCTTTACACGAAGGGGGATGATCAGGTCCAGAACCTTGAAGAAGGCATACATGACGATAAAGACGAACACAAAGTTGGTGACGATAGCGATGAGCTGGGCCATGAGCTGGCTGCCTTCGCCGTAAAACAGGCCGGTGACGCCGCCGGCCACGCCGTTTAAGGCGTCACCGTAGGTGCCGTCGCTGAAAAGGCCGACGCAGAGCATGCCAAAGGCACCATTGACGCCGTGGACGGAAATGGCACCGACCGGATCGTCAATTTTCAAGGTGCGCTCGACGAAGAAGACGCTGGCGCACAGCAGCACGCCGGCGATGGCGCCAATGGCGACGGCCGAGACGGAGTTGACGAAAGCGCAGGGCGCGGTGATGGCGACCAGACCGGCCAACAGGCCGTTGGCGACCATGGAGATGTCAGGCTTGCCGTAGAACAGCCACATGTACAGCATGGCGGAAAACGAACCAGCGGCCGAGGCCAGCATGGTGTTGACGGCGATGACGCCGATGCGCAGGTCGCCGCCGGCCAGGGTCGAGCCGGCGTTAAAGCCAAACCAGCCGAAAGCCAGGATGAAGCAGCCGGCAATGGCCATGGGAATGTGGTGGCCGGGCAGGGCGTTGGGGGTGCCGTCTTCACGGTACTTGCCCAGGCGCGGTCCGAGCACGATGCCACCGGCCAGGGCGGCCACACCGCCGGTCATGTGGACCACCGAGGAGCCGGCGAAATCCACCGCGCCATGGCCCAGGGCATAGAGCTTGCCCAGGCTCGACAGCCAGCCGCCGCCCCAGACCCAGTTGGCATAAAGCGGATAGACGAACATGGAGATGAAAAAGGCGTAGACCACGAAGGACTTAAAGGTCCAACGTTCGGCCATGGTGCCGGTGGGGATGGTGGCCGTGGTGTCCATAAAGACCATCTGGAACAGGAACACCGAGAAGATGACGGCGTCGTAGGACACGCCGGACAGGAAAAAGCCGGTGGTGCCGAACAGGCCGAAGTCATTGCCGCCGATGGTGATGGTGAACTCGTTGGCCAGGGCCTGGGCACCGCCGAGGGTGGCCACACCGCCGACGCCGCCCATCTGCAGGGCAAAGCCGCAGATCCAGTAGCCGAGCATGCCGATGCCGTAGACCATCATGTTCATGGCCATGGTGTGGCCGGCGTTTTTGGCCCGGGTAAAGCCGGTTTCCGCCAGGGCGAAGCCGGCTTGCATGAACATGACCAGGAAGCCGCAAATGAGCGTCCAGACCATGTTGATGGCGATGCGGTTGTGCCCGACGACGTCGGCCAGTTTGGCGGCCAGGGGTTCCTTGGCGGCCAGGGTCTCCATGTCTTCCTTGGTGGGGGCGCCGGCGGTGACGCCGATGACGTCGGCAGCGGTGCCGATGGATGCGCCGCTCGGGTCGGAAACCGGGGCCGGGGCGTCGTCGGCCAGAGCCGTCAATGGCAAGGCCAGGGTCGTTAAAAACAGGGCCAGAAGCAGGGTGAGGATGCCTTTTTTCATGTTTGTCTCCGAAGCCTGGGGTTCTACCGACAGGAGCGTCGGCCATGCACCGATTGCCGCCACGCGGCGTGCCGCCGTCCGTGCCGGTTACGAGGAATCGAAGGAAGTAAACATGGGGCCTCCGGGGGTGCGGTTGTGTTGTCGTCACAGTAGGCTGTGCAATGTTGGGGCCTTGTCTGGAACAGGCCTGAATAAAAGGTTTTTTTGAGAGGTGCAGCCTGGTTTGGGCAAAAAAACCCGTTTTGCGACATTTTTGCTGCGTAATGAGGTGCCAAAAATGTCGCGGTGAAGGGCGGATGCGGTATTCCCTGTAAATCACGCATGAATTGACTAGCTCAAAGAGCGGATTTTGTAACATTTCAAGTTAGTAATTTTTGCTATATTGTCATTTTTTAGGTTTTCTGCCGTCGCCGCGCATAGAGAAAAAGAGCACTCCTTCAACCTGTCCATCGCCGCGGCCCGACTGCAGTGCCATACGGTTCCGATCGGGATACAGTGCTTTTGCGCCTGACCCGCAGCGGCGTCATACTGCCTGCCCGCCGGTGCCCCGCCCCCTTCTGTCCCACGCCTTGCCCCGACCCCGGCCATGGCCTAGACTGCCGCCATGACGTCCACTGCCCCCCCCTTTACGCCCACGGCCTGGAACGGCCTGCGCCTGACCGTGCCGTCCGCCTGGCGGCCCACCCGCCTGGGGCTGGGCTATATGCTCTTTGAGGATGGGGCCGGCCCGGCCTTTGAACTCAAATGGCGGCAAAACGCCGGCCGCGACGGCATGGAAGCCGCCTTTCGGGCCATGACCCCCAAGGGCCGGGCCAGACGGGCCGAGGCCTTGCCCGAGAGCTGGCTGGACCGGCTGGCCGCCTTCGAATCCATGCCCATTGCCTGGAGTACGGGTGCCCATACCGGCCTTGGGGCGGCGCTTTTTTGCCCGGACTGCGGTCTGGCCGCCGTATTCCAGGCCTACGGCACCGCCGCCGGCCCCAGTCCCGACCGGGTGGCCGAGGTCGCCGCCGTGCTGGCAAGCCTGGACCACCACCAGCCCGGACCGCCGGCCTTTGCCGTTTTTGGCCTGGGCTATACGCCGCCGCCGGAATTTCTCCTCGCCTCATTCCATTTTGCCCCGGGGCGTTTCAATCTGCATTTCGCCGCCGGCCGCCGCCGCCTGGATATCCTGCGTCTGGCTCCGGCCGAAGTGCTGCTGGCCCGGGACCATCTGGCCCGGCTGGCCGCCCAGGGCTTCGGCTTTGATGCCGATGTCGCCGCTGCCACCACACCCATGGGCCGCTGCCCGGCCGTGTGGCTGGCTGAGCGGCAAGGAACCGGCTTTGGCCAGCGGCTGCTGCGCCTGTGCGGCCGACCCTCCCGGCTGGCTGTCCTGCGCCACGACGAGGCGGCCGACAAACTTCTCGGCGCGGCGATAGCCGCCCCCAAACCCATCGATCCCGGCTGGCTGGCCGAAACGGCGGCACACTGTGTTTCCCTTTAGCGCGAAAAAACCGCCCGAACCGGTCATGACCCGGGACGAGGCCATGGCCCTGGCCCCGGTGGCCAGCCGCGATGTGCAGGTCAGCGAAACGGCCGGCGGATTGGTGCAGCTCTCCGTACCCGTGTCGGTGCGGCCGGCCCTGGCCGGGCTGGCCCGACGGTTCGGGGCCTGGGATGGACGGGTACTGCGCAAGACCGTGGAACTCGACGCCGTCGGTACGTTTGTCTGGCGCATGATCGACGGCCAAACCACGGTGGGGGAAATCGGCGCGGCCCTGGCGACACGCTATCGGCTGGATGCAGACGAAGCCCGGCTGGCCGTGGCGGAATTTCTACGCCAGCTCGGCCGCCGCGGTGCCGTCGGCTTTGCCGCGCCGGCCGGGGGAGCGGGGGAAGAAAAGGCAGAAGAGTGCCTCCGGCGGCCAAAGGGCTGAGCCCTTTGGAATCCCACCTGAAGGCAAGGGGTTAAAGGGAACGGCGTTGCTGCGAAGGGTAGTGGGGTAACAATGTACTATCATCGGTCGAGCACTGTCGCAGTGCCAGCTTGACGGGAACCACCGTTGCTCCGGCGGTTGGTTGCACGTCCCCGGACACCCGGCACGGCCCGCAAGCTCTCGCCTTTTTTTCCCGACTTCTCACTTTCTGGGGGGCGCTTTAGCCTCAGGCCCTGCCTGAGGCTAAAGCGCCCCCCAGGCAGGGAGGGTCCGGGAGGGGGCTACCCCCTCCCGGCCGCCGGAGGCCTCTTCGCTTTCTCTCTTTCTCTCTCTTAACACTCTGGAATAACAGCTGTAAGTAATCGTGTCAGGTCGCCTTCGGCCTGCTTGGCGGTGGCGATGACCGCTTCCAGGGTGGTTTCGTCCATGCAGTCGGGCAGATTGAGGTTGGTCAGACACGAGATGGCCAGAACATCCAGGCCCAGGTGCCGCGCGGCGATGACTTCGGTGACTGTGGACATGCCGACGGCATCGGCCCCAAGCAGGCGCAGCATGCGTGTTTCGGCCGGCGTTTCCAGGCAGGGGCCAAGGACGCCGGCATAGACGCCGCGTTCCAGGCGCAGGCCCAATTCCAGGGCTTTGCGGTCGGCCAGGGCACCCAGGCGGCGGCAATAGGCCCGGCTCATGTCCGGGAAACGCGGTCCGGCCCCTTCGTCGTTGGGGCCAAGCAGGGGATTGCGGCCGGTCAGATTGATATGGTCGGTGACGCGCATAAGCCCGCCGGCTGCGAAATGGGGGTCGAGTCCTCCGGCGGCATTGGTCAGCACCAGGGTTTTGACGCCAAGGCCGGCCAGCAGCCGCACCCCGTAGGCCACATCGCGGGGTGCGTGGCCTTCGTAGAGATGCAGCCGGCCGGAGAGCATGAGCACCGGGCGGGATTCGATGCGGCCGAGCAGCAGCACGCCGGCATGCCCGGGGGCCGTGGCCCGGGGAAAGCCCGGGAGCTCGGCCGTGGCGATTTCCCGGCGCTCGGTCAGGGCGGCGGCGATACCCCCCAGGCCCGTGCCGGTCACCAGTCCCACGCACCCCGCCGGAATGGGGCCAAGCCGCACGGTGGCGGCTTCGGCCGCACGCTTTACATCATCGTTAATATACATAAGAGTACTCCCGTTGCCTGTCGTCGTAGCATGGGACCAGCGGATCGGGAAGGGGGAGGCCTTTTCCGTGTCGTGTCTGTCCCGAAACCACCTCACCATGGACTTAACGGATGGATTTCGGGACGTTTCTCGGTCTGGCCTCAGGCATCTCCCTTGTGTTGGGCGCCATCTTTATGGGCGGCTCGCTGCGCGAGTTTCTGGACATCGCCAGCCTTATGATCGTTCTTGGCGGCACCATCGCCTCCACCTGTGTGGCTTTTCCGATCCACGAAGTAATGCAGGCCTTTTCGGGGATGCTGCAGATTTTTTCCTCGCGCAAGGTCCGCGACGCCGAAGTGGTGGAAATGATGGTGCGCATAGCCGAAATCAGCCGGCGCGAGGGGCTTATTGCCCTGGAAAACATCCAGACCGACAACGCTATCCTCAAAAAAGCCTGCCAGCTCATCGCCGACAACGCCGATCCGGGGTTGATCCGCGAGACGGTGCGCATCGAAATAAGCTCCATGAAGCGCCGCCATGCCGTGGGCGAGGCGGTGTTTAAATCCCTGGCCGGCTTTGCCCCGTCATTCGGCATGATCGGCACGCTGATCGGTCTGGTGCAGATGCTCACCCGTTTGGACGACCCCAAAAGTCTCGGGCCGGCCATGGCCGTGGCCATTATTACCACTTTTTATGGCTCCATGCTGTCCACGCTGTTTTTTTTGCCTGTGGCCGGCAAGCTGCGGGCCAGGACCATCAGCGAGGCGCATCAACTCGACATCATTTTTGAAGGGGCCAAGTGCATCCTGCAAAATAACAATCCCAGGCTGGTCTACGAGAAGCTGTCGTCGTTTATTGCCCCCAGGGAGCGCCGTAATGTCCGACGATGAAGACAGCTTCGAAGACGATGAGATCGGGGAGGCTGAAACGCCCAACGAATGGTTGGTCACCTTGGCCGACGTGTCCATGCTGCTCATGAGTTTTTTCATTATGTTGTTTTCCATGTCGAGCCTGGACGTCAAGAAGTTCTCGGAGTCGTTTTCCTCGGTCAAGTCAGCGCTTGGCGGCAAGGACAAGACCGTGACCATGGCCCCCATCTCCACCGGCGATATGACGGTGCTGGTGGAACAGGCGCGCATCAAACAGCGCATCATCGGCGAACAGCGCCGGGTCTACGATCAGTTCCGCTCTTTTGTGTCCCAAAAGGGGCTTGACGGCGTCATCGGGGCCACCCTGGAGGCCGGCAAGATCACCATTGCCTTCCCGACCGGCGTGCTTTTTCCCAAGGACAGCGCCGATTTGACTGACGACGGCAAGGCCCGGCTCAGGACGCTGTTTGAATTTCTTGTCAAGACGGCCGGCGAGCGGGTCAACATCCGGGGCTTTACCGACGACGCGCCGCCGGGCACCGGCAGCCGGTTTCGCGACAACTGGGAAGTATCGTCGTTGCGGGCGGTTGCCGTTTTGCGCTATCTTGTCTCCCTGGGCATGGCCCCCAACCGATTGACAGCCACCGGATTAGCTGATTTAGAACCCCTCTACCCCAACGACACCCCCGAACACCGGGCCAGGAATCAACGCGTGGAGTTTGTGTTGGAACGCTGGATCGGCGAGTAGGAGACGGGGTATGATGGACGTCACGTTCCAGCTCGAAGGCGAGGTCGGCAAGCGCAGCGCCCATCGCGAGCGTGTCCAGGGGCTTGTGGCCCGACTGGACGGCGACGCGGCGCGCTATGTCGTGCATGATGTCAGCGCCTCGGGTCTGGCCCTGGTTGATCCCGAGGGGCGGCTGGCGCTGGGGCAGAGCTGCCGTCTGGCGCTGTGCATCGGCCCCAGGGAGTTGATTGCCGGCCTGCCGGCTACCCTGGCCCGCCGGGCCGAGGGCGGCCTTGCGGGACTGGCCTTTGGCGAGTTGACCCTGCGCCAGGAAGCCTGGCTCGACAAGTTGATTCTGGAAATCCAAAAACGGCGCATCGATCTGCGCAAATCGCGCGAGGGCGTCGAAAACCCTGAGGATAAAAAGACCGATCGTGTCGACGAAAAAACATAAAGTCCTGGTTGCCAACCGGGGCGAAATAGCCATTCGCATCATCCAGGCTTGCGTTTCGCTCGGCCTGGATTTTGTTTGCGTCTACACCCGGGCCGACGAGGCTTCGGGACATCTGGCCCTGGCCCGGTCCCTTGGCGGCCCAAACGCCGCCTACCGCGTCAGCTCCTACCACGACGCCAACGAAATCCTGGCCGTGGCCGACCATGCCGGGGCAACCGCTGTCCATCCCGGCTACGGCTTTTTTGCCGAAGATTTCCGCTTTGCCCGGCGCGTGGCCGAACGTGAGCGGAGTTTGATCTTTATCGGCCCCTCCTGGCGCATCATCCGCTCGCTGGGGGATAAGATCAACACCAAGCGTCTGGCCCGCAGCCTGTCGATTCCGACGGTCCCGGGCTCGGACCGGCCCGTCTATGACGAGCTGGAAGCCGAGGAGATCGCCGAAACCCTTTTCGCCTTCCAGGCCGAGCAGGGTATCAGCAACTCGGTGGTCCTGGTCAAGGCCTCGGCCGGCGGCGGCGGTATGGGTATCGAGGAAATCTATGACATCGAGCAGTTTAAAACCGTGTACCGGCGCATCCGCAACTATGCCAAGCGCCAGTTCCACGACGAGGGCGTGCTGATCGAACAGCGCATCTTCGATTTCAACCACCTCGAAGTCCAGATCGTGGCCGACCGCACCGGAACCGGCATCGTCCATTTCGGCACGCGCAACTGCACCATCCAGTCCACCGGCCGGCAGAAACGGGTGGAAATCGCCCCGGGTTTCCGCCCCCAGGAAGTGGACTACGCCTTTGACGCGGAAAAGCTCATGGAAGACATCGTGGGCTATTCCCTGGCCATGGCCCGGGAGGTTGGCTACGATAACGTGGGTACCTGGGAGTGGATCGTTTCCCCCACGGGCCAGCCGTTTCTGATGGAAGTCAACACCCGCATCCAGGTGGAAAACGGCGTGTCGGCCGCCATTTCGCGCGTGCGCGGCCAGGGCGGCGTCAATATTATCGCCGAACAGATCCGCCTGGGCCTTGGCGAACCCATGGGCTACGACCAGTCCAACATCACCTTTGACGGGGTGGGCATCGAATACCGCATCATTGCCGAAGATCCGGCCAATCGGTTCACCCCCTGGGTGGGCCGCATCGACCAGTTCCTGGCCCCGACCCTGCCCTATGCCTCCCTGCATACCCACATCCCCATGGACGAGCCTTACGAGATTCCCACCGAATATGATCCCAACCTGGCCCTGGCCATTGTCTGGGGCAAGGATCTGGCCGAGGCCAAAAAACGGGGCGTGGATTATCTCGATGAGCTGACCCTGTCCGGGGCCGATGGCACGGGAACGGAACTGAAGTCCAATGTCCGTTTCCTGCGAGACAAAACCTCCACGATCCTGCAATTTTAGCGTCCGCTGCATCGTAAGCGGGCGTTTTCGGGAAGACGCACTATGGAAATCGAAAAGCGCGTGGTCGAACTGACCGATCGCCTTAATTATATCAAAGACATCTTCGGCGGCCGGGAAAACGCCAATATCGCGCTGATGCAGGCGCGACTCGCCGAGTTTTCCAGCCGGGAGGCCGCTGCCGCCCCGGGCGAGAAGGCGCAGATGGTGCGCCAGATCGAGGATCTCTTTGCCTTTCTGGAAAACAAGCTCGACAGCGAACTCGTGCCCATGGATATGGTGCGCATCGTGCGCCATCCGGCCCGGGTTTCGCTCAAAGACATTCTGGAAAACGTCTACGACAACTACACCGAGATCGGCGGCCAGGACGAATATTCCATCGATCCCAGCATGCTCATTGCCCGGGCCTACATCACCCGGCGCCAAGGCGACAGGGTCGTCAACCAGCCGGTCATGGTCATCGGCCAGGAAAAAGGGCACGGCCAGGAGTTTCGCAACGGCGGCTCGGTCAAGCCCTGGGGCAACGCCAAGGCTCTGCAATATATGAAGGTCGCCGAGACCGAGCGCATCCCCATCCACACCTATGTCTTTACCCCGGGCGCGTTTCCGGTGGAGGACTACCCCGGTGCGGCCCAGCAGATCGCCCGCAATCTCTATGAGATGGGCGGCCTGCGCGTGCCGGTGGTGTCGGTTATTTCCGAAGGCGGTTCCGGCGGGGCCGAGGCCATCGGCCTGTCCGATGTGCGCATGATGCTCTCGCGCGGCTACTATTCCGTCATCTCCCCCGAAGGCGCGGCCGCCATCGAGTCCGGCATCCGCCAGGGCCAGCGCGTGGTCCCGGAACTCATTGCCGAGTGCGCCAAGCGGCTTAACATCACCGCCGCCGACAACCTGCGCATGGGCTACGTGGACAAGGTGCTGGAAGAACCGGCCCTGGGTGCCCGGCCCCATCACTATGACTTTTTCAAGACCCTGCGCCAGGAAGTCATCCAGGCCACGGACCAGGTGTTTCTCGGCATCTCGGGCTTTAAGCTTTTTCGCGCCCTGGTCGCCTCGCGGCGCAAAAGCGGCGATTCCGAAAGCATGTTCGTGCGCTGGACCCTCGACGACGCCGCCGCCGACCGCCTCGTCTGGAAGCGCTACTGCAAATACCGCCGCATGGCCGAGACCGCCTACCGCGACGGGCGGCCGTCCGGCGAGCGCATCGCCTCCCGGGCCAAAAGCGTCCTGTGGTCGGGCTATTCCTTTATCCGCTACGATTTCCTGCGCAAACACACGAAGAATCTGGCCAAAGCCGCCGGCGACCTGGAAGCCGAACTGCGCCTTGTCGCCCACAAGCTCATGGCGCCGCTGCGAAAGACCCGGGACAAAAACGCCCCTGTCGTTTGCGATCCGGCCAAAAGCCGCATGCTCACCGAGCTGTCCCAGCCCGAGCAGGGGGCCTGCCTGGAGGAATTCGGCTGGAGCTACGTCAGCCCCAAAGCGGCCGAGGATCGGGCCGTCACCTGTCCCGGGGCCAAGACCTACGGTTGCCCCGACCTCTGGGCACCTGATCTCTACGGCGATTTTGCCGGCGTGTGCGTCAACTGCGGCCACCATTTTCCCATGGAATACCAGTGGGTCATGGGCAACGTCTTTGATCCTGGCTCCATCGTTGACTACGACGCCGACATCGAAGCCGGCAATCCGCTCGATTATCCCGGCTTTGAGGAAAAGCTCGAAGCAGCCAAGAAAAAGACCGGACTCAAATCCGGCTGCGTGTCCATCGACGCCAAGATCGAAGGCATCAAGCTCGTCTCCACCGTGCTCTATTCCGCCTTCCGGGGCGGCTCGGTGGGTGCGGCCGAAGGCGAGAAATTCATCCGCGCCCTGGCCCGGGCGCGGCGTCGCCACTATCCGTTTTTGGCCTACGTCCACGGCACCGCCGGCATCCGCATCCAGGAGAGCCTAAACGGCCTCATCCAGATGCCGCGCGTCACCCTGGCCGTTCGCCGCTACATCGAAGCCGGCGGCCTCTATGTGGTGCTCTACGATACCAATTCCTACGCCGGCCCGGTGGCCAGTTTCCTTGGCTGCTCGCCGTACCAGTTCGCCGTGCGGTCTTCCAACATCGGCTTTGCCGGCCCGGGTGTCATCCGCGAGACCACCGGGGTGGATATCCCGCCGGACTACCATCAGGCCCATAACGCCCTGGCCCGGGGACATATCCAGGGCATCTGGGACCGGCGCGAGATTCGCAAGAATCTCAAGCAGGTGCTGCTGACCATCGGCGGCCGTAATTTGTATTACAGATAGAATAGAAAAGAATAGAAAAGAAAAGAATGCCTCCGGCGGCCGGGGGGATGATCCCCCCGGACCCCTGCAACTGGAGACGTTTTCAGGGGGGCGTGGCGCTGGCTGTTCGCCCGCCCCGGCGGGGACAACCCGGCCCCGGGCCGGACAGGCAATTCCTATTTGGCTTGCGGCGCTTCGCGCCGCATTGTAAAGAGCCGTAAATTTCCAATGTCGCGCCGCTAGTCGCCGACGGGGGATGCTACTCGTGATCGACGTCAAAGCCCTGCTTGAAAATATCAAGGCCGCGCCCTACGAGGAAATCGTGGTGGCCGCCCCCCATACCGGCACGGTGACCTTTGCCGGCATCGAAACCGGTGCCCATGTGACCGGCATCACTGGTGCGTTCGGCGAAAAGCCCGGTACTCTTTTGGCCAAGCTCACCCGGGAAAATAACGACAAGCCCCTTTTCGCCAACGCCAAAGGCGTGGTCGGCGTCGTGCACCGGGAACTGGAAGGCCGCTTTGTCGAGGCCGGCACGCCCCTGGTGGTCATCCGCCACTACCTGTCCAAGGACGAGGTCATTGCCAACATCCTGCAAAAAGTGCTGTATCTGTTCTGCGCACCGGAGCGGGCCAAATATTATTTCATCCCGAGCATCGACAAAAAGGTCAAGGCTTCGGGACCGCGCTCGGTGACGGTCAAACCCGGCCTGGAACTGTTTATCGTTTCGCGCATGAAGCGGGAAAAGCCGCTGCTCTACGAAGGCCCGGAAGGCATCATCTATGCCGTCTATTTCCAGCACGACCAGAACGTGGACCAGGGCGCGCCTCTTGTTGGCGTGTGTCCGGCCGACCAGACCGACCTTATCCAGGACGTGGTCAACCGGGTTCGCACGGACTGGGAGGAAAAGGAGTAGTTATGGGCGAGTACATCCAGATCCGCGTCATAGCCCAGACTTTTGACCAGGAAGCTGCCGAGACGCGTTATCCCAAGCTCTACGCCCTGGCCTGGCCGGTGGAGGCCACCCCGGGTGACAGCCATCGCGGGTTGGTCGAACTGGCCGCCACCCTGGACGACCGGGTGCGGCTGGGCGATCTGCCGGCCCCTGAGCGCAAAGCCCTGACCCCGGGGGTCGAGAAAGTCATGGCCGCCAAGGCCGCCCTGGAAGGGGCGCTGGGCGAGCGCGACGCCAAAGCCGCGGATCAGGCCTCGTACCAGCTCGAAGACGCCCTGGCCGAGTTGGAAAAGCTCGCGCCGCGTCCCTAACGATTCGTTACGCCACAGCAAGGAGGCCCCATGGCCGGTAATATCAATAAAGTCATTCTTGTCGGACGCCTCGGACAGGATCCAAAACTGACCTATCTGCCCTCGGGCCAGCCGGTGGCTAATTTTTCCGTGGCCACCGACGAGTCCTACAAGGACCGCGAGGGCAACAAGGTCGAACGAGTTGAATGGCATCGCGTGGCCGTTTATGGCCGTTCTGCCGAGTTTTGCGGGAATTATTTAACCAAGGGAAGTCTTGTATACATAGAAGGCACCTTGCGCACGCGCAGTTGGGACGACCAGCAAGGGCAAAAACGATATACCACGGAAGTAATCGTTTCGGGCATGGGGGGGCAAACGATCCAGGGTCTTTCTGGACGCGGCGGCCAGACTGCCGACGCGCCCATGGGCGATGACGGCTTTGCGCCCCAGCAGCAGCCCCGGCGTCCTGCGGCAGCGGCCGGTGGCCAGGGCGCTCCCCAAGGCGGCCAGCAAGGTGGCGGCTACGGCGGCGGTGCCCCCAGACCCCAAGGCGGCGCGCCCCGGCCCCAGCCGGGCGGCGGCCGTCAGCCCTATCCCGACGACGAGCCCGGCCCGGCCTTCCCGTCCGAAGCCTCGGGCATGGACGACGTGCCATTTTAAGCGGCTACCGTTTTTATTTCGCCACTAAGACAAGCGAAGCCATTGCTATGGCTTCGCTTTTTTTGGTGCGAACACGTTCAATCATGGGGGAGCCTTTAACCTCCCACGCGCCGCGTATGTGCCAGCCTGGGGCAGGCACATGGGAAATCCTGGAGCTGCTTAACTTCTCGGCCTATGCGGGGGGCTTTCCACGCGGAAAACGCCTTTGATATTGGTCAACGTTCGTACAGCGATCTGAATGTGCGTTTTGGCTTGAAATCCACTGCCAGGATAGAGCGGGCCGCCTTCGGTAAATAATCCGCGCACGGTATCAAACGGGGGTTCTCCTGCCGACTCCAATCCCACATGGAGGTGCTGCAGTGCGGCGCAGTCCAGCCGGCGCAAAAGCATATCGCCATCTCCCTTTCCGGACGCAGCGTTCACCGGTAAGGCTCCAAGGGTTGGGTCTGCAGCATGCGTCGCCTTTAAACTCTCGTACGCATACTTGACCAATTTTAAATTGTCCTGGGCCATGAGGTCGAGGCAATTGCCCAGATCGATAATCGCCCCCACGACAAAGGGATCGCCACAGCTTTTTCGGGCCACCTTGTTGTGGGCCCATTCCCAGGCGCGGTCGGGATCGGACTCCCAAAAATAGACGCCTGGGCCAAGCCAATCGTAGGCATTTTCGCTGGGTTCAAAAAAAGAATTCCCGGAGAGAATTTTCTCTCCGGGAATTCTCAAGCATCCGTGGTAACCCAGAACAAACGACGTGTGCAGTCTGCTCAACGTTTCTCGGCCTTGGTCGTGGTGTAGTTCTTATTCAATTCCCCGGAAGCAGTGTAAATACCCTCCAGGATCAAGGCCTCGCGGGCAGCCTTTGGGCTGGCCGTGGTCTTTTTTGTGTACGCGTTTAAGGCGTTTTTGAGCCGCTCTTGGCGTTCATCGGCCATGGGCTCCTCCTTTTTGCAGGCTGCAAGGCTCAAGGAGTAACAACTCTTCGATCCTTAGATATATATTCGATCTGGGGCCGTCAATGCTCCAGGCGTGGAAACCGGGAGGCCGGTTGGCCGCTTACCGCCGCAGCAGCCGCAGGCCGTTGGCGATGACCAGCAGGCTGGTCCCCATGTCAGCGAAAACGGCCAGCAGCATGGTGCCGTAGCCCAGAAACGTCAGGACCAGCACCAGCCCTTTGAGGCCAAGCGCCAGGGCGATGTTTTGTTTGAGCGTTGCTACCGTCGCCCGGGACAGCCGAATAAAGGCCACCAGCTTTCGCAGATCATCGTCCATGATGGCCACGTCTGCTGTCTCGATGGCCGCATCCGTGCCGGCCGCGCCCATGGCAAAGCCGATGTCGGCCCGGGCCAACGCCGGGGCGTCGTTGATGCCGTCGCCAACCATCCCCACCAGTCCCTTTCCGCCGGCCTGGGCCGCCTGGGCTGTCAGCGCGTCCACGGCAGCGGCCTTGTCTTCGGGCAACTGATCCCCCTTGGCCGCGTCGATGCCGACAGCCAAGGCGATGGCAGCGGCGGTATGGCCGTTATCCCCCGACAGCAGCAGTGTTTTGACGCCAAGCGCGTGCAGTTCGGCCACGGCCTCGCGGCTGTGGGGGCGCAGGGCGTCGGCGGCGGCGAAGATCGCCAGGACGCCGCTCGCGTCGGCCAGGAGCACGGCGGTCTTGCCAGCCCCTTCAAGGACGTCCAGGCGGGCTTCGATGGCCGGCGAGCACAGGCCGAGGTCTTCAATGAGCCGGTGATTGCCCAAATGATAGACGCTCCCGGCCACGACGCCGCGCAGGCCGCGTCCGGGCAGGGCCGTGAAATCTGCCACCGGCAGCAGAGCCACACCGTCCTCGCGCCCGGCCCGGGCCACGGCCTTGGACACGGGATGGTCGGACCGGGCGGCCAGACTGACGGCAATTGCCCGGTTGGCGGCCGGGTCGCCGGCCAGATGGACGAAATCGGTCTGGGCCGGCCGGCCGGTGGTGATGGTGCCGGTCTTATCCAGAACCAGGGTTTTTATGGCATGGCCCTGTTCCAGGAACAGGCCGCCCTTGATCAGGATGCCGCGCCGGGCTGCTGCGGCCAGACCGCTGACCACCGAGACCGGGGTGGAGATGACCAGGGCGCAGGGGCAGGCGATGACCAAGATGACCAGCGCCTTGTAGACCCACTCGGCCAGGGACGCGCCAAAGATCATCGGCGGCAGCACGGCCACGGCCAGGGCGCAAGCGAAAACCGAGGGCGTGTAGATGGCGGCGAAGCGGTCCACAAAGCGCTCGGTGCGGGCTTTTTTGCCCGGCGAGGCGACCACGGCCCGGGTGATGCGGGCCAGGGTGGAGTCGTTGGCCAGGGCGGTGGTCTGATACAGGAGTTCGCTTTCCTGGTTGACGGTTCCGGCAAACAGCGTATCGCCTGGGCCTTTTTCCACGGGCAGGCTTTCGCCGGTGATGGCCGCCTGATCAAGTGACGAGCGCCCGGCCGTGACCAGACCGTCCAGGGCCACCCGTTCGCCCGGGCGCAGGCGCACCGTGGACCCAACCGGCACAGCAGCGGCCGCAACGACGGTAAAGCTGCCGTCGGGTCGGCCGACGGTGGCCTCCTGGGGGGCCAGGGCGAGCAGGGCGGTGACGGCGTTTTTGGCCCGGGTGAGGGAGGCGGCTTCCAGCTTTTCGGCCACGGCGAAAAGGGCCATGACCATGGCCGCTTCGGGGAACTTGCCGAGGATGAGCGCGCCGGTTGCGGCCACGCACATAAGCGCGTTGATGTTCAGGTCGCGCTGGCGCAGGGCCAAAAGACCCTTTTTGTAGATGGGCAGGCCGCTTAAGGCGATAGCCGCCAGGGCGCACAGAGCCGGCAGCCAGGGCGTGCCCAGGCCAAACCATTCCAGCCCTTCCGCCGCCACGGCCAGCAGCAGGGCCACGGCCAGGGGCGGGGTCAGCCAGGCGGCCGGGGGCTCGGGGCGCGATGCCATGGAAGCCCCGGGCGCAACCGGCACGGCCTGCATGCCAAGCGTCGCGATGGCCGCCACAATGGCGGTCGTGTCGGGCAGATCGTGGTGTACGGTCAGTTCCCGGCCGAGGAGATTAAAGGCCAGGCCTTTGATGCCGTCCATCGAACCAAGGAGCTTTCGGATCATGCGCTCTTCGGTGGGGCAGTCCATGGCTTCGATGCGAAAGACGTCGGTGTGGGCGGCCTGCCCAGCTATGGGCGGCGGGCCGGTCGCGGGCTCAGGGTCCGGGCCGCAGGTGCCGCCGCAGCAGCAGGGGGAGGCCGGGGCGTGGCTATGGGGCTGGTCCTGGCCGGGGCCATGGTTGTGCTCGTGCGGGTGGGGCATGTACTTCCTCCTTGCCTCTTCTGGGTCGATGAGACACCTTGGAGCCGCTACAGGGTCAAGCAGTATTTTTAAGGAGCTGGGTATGCGTATCGGCGAACTGGCCAAGCGGTCGGAGTGTCTGCCCGACACGGTGCGGTATTATGAGCGCGAAGGTCTGCTCCCCAAGCCGGAGCGGTCCGAGGGCAACTACCGCCTGTATACCGAAGGGCATTTGTCCCGGCTGTTGTTTATTCGCAACTGCCGGGCCTTGGAGATGAGCCTGGGGGAAATTCGGGCGCTTTTGGCCATAAAAGACGGCGACGGGGCGGATTGTCGGGAGGTGGCGGCGCTGCTCGACGCCCATATCGGCCATGTGGCCGAGCGGCTTGCCCGGTTGGAGGCGCTTCGGGGGCAGCTTGTCGGGCTGCGGGAGTGCTGCGGCGGGGTGACGCCGGTTGCACACTGCGGCATCCTGCAAGGGCTGGCGGTGGAGGAGCTGCCTGCCACCGCTTCTGATGATCTCCAGGGACACCCGCCGGGGCCGGGCCGGGCCTGCCTGGGGGACGCCGGCAGCGTGTGCAGCCGGGGGCGGGGCTGAGCCGGGGCGCAAAAAAAGGGCGGGACCGGCTGGTCCCGCCCGAAAAAAGCCAGCCTGCGGCCGGGTTATTCGCCCAGGGCCTTTTTTACGGCCACGAGCACCGCTTCCGGCTCAAACGGTTTGTGGATGGCGGCAACCGCTTTGCGGATGGATTGGTCATGGCCGTCCAGGCCGCTGATGACGATGACCGGGATGTTTTTGAATTCTTCTTTCTGGGAATACTTGCGGTAAAAGCGCGGCCCCCACTCGTTGGGCATTTCCAGGTCCAGGGTGATGCAGTCGGGGTGTTCCTGCTCAAGGACTTTGAGCGCCGCTTCGCCGTCGTTGGCGCTGCAGATGTCGTAGCCGTTGTCGGAAAAAAGCGTGGTCAGATATGCGATGATCTGCGGATCATCGTCGACCACCATAATTTTCTTCGCCATACCCGCCTCCTTGTGGAATTGGCCCGGAGGATGGCTTCGTCCCGGGCGTGCCGTATCGCATCCTGGTGTTATCTAGCGTGATTTCCGGTTGTTGCCAACCGTGAATTGCGCCTTGCGGCTGATCCAGGGTTCCCGTCCTTTTCAGGCCTCGGGCGGACCGAGGATATCACGAAGCGCGGCCAGCAGGGCCAGCCGGTCGATGGGCTTGTCAAACACGGCCCGGGCACCGGGAATGACGTATTTCAGGCCCGGATGGCCGGTGATGACCACGATGGGGATGTCGCGCCCGGATTTCTCCAGGGCACGGTTGAATTTGGGGCCGGTCATGTCCGGCATTTCCAGATCCAGGGTGATGGCGTCCGGGCGTTCGGATTCGATGGCTGTCAAAGCCTGCCGGCCGTTTCGGGCCGAGACCGTGGCATAGCCTTCGTCGGAAAACACATCTTCCAGGTAGGCGATGATATCCGGATCGTCGTCCACGATCAGGATTTTCTGGGCCATGGGAGCCTCCGGGGGAGTTGCTGCGCCTGGCCGTTATGAAACGGATCGGCCAGGGCAGGCAAGGAAAAACGTCGCAGCCGGACGGGGAATTGCCGCACGCGCCATCCCGGCTAGGCCTGCTGCCACACCGGCAGGCGGATGGTAAAGCGCGCCCCGCCGCCGGCAGGCGTGTCCGCCACGATATCTCCCCCGTAATTCTTAATGATTCCGTAGCTGATGGACAGCCCCAGGCCCGTGCCCTTGCCCACGTCCTTGGTGGTGAAAAACGGTTCGAAGATGCGCCCGAGCACTTGCGGGGCGATGCCCGGGCCGTTGTCGGCAACACTGGCGGTCACGAATTGCTTGTCCGGTGTCCCGGCCAGGGCCAGGGTAATGACGATGCGCTTGTCGCCGGGCCGGGTGTTTGGGTCATGGCCTTCTTCCACGGCGTCGCGGGCGTTGATAAGGAGGTTCATGAGCACCTGCTCCAGGGGATTGGCCTGGGCGGCCACCGGCGGCAGACCATCGGGAATGTCGAAAACCACCTCGATGTTGCGGACTTTGAGCTGCTGGGAAAAAAGTTCAAAGGTGTGGTGGACCACGGCGGCCAGATCCACGGCCGCAACGGTCTGGTCTGACTTGCGGCCAAATTCCCGCATGTGGTTGATGATGCCCGTGGCCCGGGCGATATGGCGGCTGATGCCTTCGGCCATTTCGGTCAGTTGTTCCTGGTCCACGCACTGGCCCCGGCGCACCTTGCGCACGAGGTAGTCGGAAATGGTCTGGATGACGGTCATGGGTTGGTTGAGTTCGTGGGCCACGCTGGTGGACATCTCGCCAAGGGTGGCCATCTTGCTGGCCTGGATGAGCTGCTGCTCGGTTTCCAGGCGGTTGGTGATGTCGGTGACCGAGGCCAGATAGACCTGGGAGCCTGGGTATTCGGCGGTGGAAACGCGCACGGCCGCGACAAAGGGCTGGCCATCCTTGCGGCGGTGGCGCACCCGGTCGATGGGGCGTTCGGCCCGGATGGCCGCTTCAAAGGGCGTGAGGTCGGGCTCGTCAAAAAGGGCCAAAAAAGACGTGCCGAGCAGTTCCCCGGGGGCATAGCCGTACAGGGACTGGGGCCGGGCATTGAGTTCCAAAATGGTCAGATTGTCGCGGCTTAAAACAAACAGGGCGGTTGGGATGCAACTGAAGATGGCTTGGTATTTTTTGCGCGAGCGCTCCAGCTCCTCTTCCAGAAATTTGCTCTCGGAAATATCCAGGCTGATTTCCATGACCGAGGCGATGGCCCCGGTCTCGTCGGGCATGGGCGAGGTGCTGACGAAAAAGGTCCGCTTGCAGCCGTCGCGGTCCAGGGTAATTTCCTCGGTGACATGGGGCAGGCCGTCCTCAAAGGTGCGGATGACCGGGCAGTTGTCGCAAGGCTCATCCCGGTGCTTGTAGGCCTTGTAGCAGTACTCGCCGGGATGGACGTGGAATTCTTCGGCAAAGGCCTGATTATAGCTTAAAAGGCGCAGGTTTTTGTCCTGGACCGTGATGGTGCAGGGCACATGCTCGAACAGATCCTGGTAGCGGTCTTTCTGGCGCAGCAGTTCGGCCTGCTTGCTGAGCACTTCCTTGCCCATGGAGTCGATGGCCCGGCCCAGTTCCCCCAGTTCGTCGGATTGGCGGATGTCCACGCCGGTAAAAGCCCGGCCGGCGGCGATGGACCGGGTGGCCCGGATCATGGTGCGCACGGGACGGTTGACGAGCAGATGGGTAAACAGAAACAGCACCAGAAAGGTGCCGGCGGCAACGCCGAGGGCGGCCAGGAAATTGCGCTCGGTGTAGTGGGCCAGGGTGGCCTCGTTGGCGGCCTGGGACACGGTGATGTCGAGCAGCCCCAGAATCTGCTTGTCGGCCTGATGGACGTGGCAGGCATCGTTGACACAGGCCGGCTCGTTTTCGATGGGCCGCAGGATGCCGATGCAGGGGTGGCCGGATTCGTCGGAGAAAAAGCGGGTGCGTTCGCGCAGGGCCAGATGGACCTGGGGCGGGGCCGTGCGGTGGCAGACGTAGCAGGCCTCTTCCTTGATGTCGGTGATTTCGTCGATTTCCGAGAGCAGATTGGAATATTTGATCTGGCCTTTTTTATTATAGACGCGAATGGACAGGATGCCCTGCTGGGTGCCGATGCTTTTGATGATTTCGCGGATGGTATCCGGGGCGTAGGTCAGCATGGCATAATGCAGGCCGAGATTGACGGTGTTGCCGAGCCTATTCATGTCCGACAGGGTGGCCTCGGTGGCCAGGGTCTTCATGGCGCTGATATTAAGCGAAGACCATAAGAAGAAAAAAAACATAAGTGCTGAGCCGGACACGATGGCCAGCTTGGTGATCAGCGAACAGCGGATGGTGCGCAACAACCGTGGCAAGGCACCGGCCACGGCGGCCAACCGCTGGGAAAAGCCAGGGGGAAGGGGCGTCATGGCGGCGTCTCCTTGTTGCGGCCGGGCGCCTGCACCGGCTGGCTTGGGGACCGGCCGGTCAACCGGCCGCGATAATCACGGAAAAGGCGCTGGCCCCGGCCCACACGCCATCACCCTGGCCTAAGTGCATTTCGCGTAAAGCGTTAAGCCCCACCGTGGCGCAAAGCCGCGTGCCGTCAGCCAGAACCACCACCACTTCGGCGGCGTCGGCCCCCCGGGTCACCCGTTCCACTACTCCCCGAAAACGGTTTTCCGCTCCCGGTTGTTCGCTGGCATTCCCGGCGTCAAGGGTCACCCACGGGGCCTTTATCCGGGCCGTGGCCAGACCGCCCTCCCGCAACCCCACCGCCTCCAGGCTTTTGGTGGAGATCACAGCCGTCAGGTCCAGGCCGCCAAGGGTGCGCATGGTTATGTGCGACTGGATCTCGCCGACGTTGATGGCGGCGATCTTGCCGAAAAAGGTGTTGTGCACCCCGGTGGCCCGACGGTTTTCCCGGTCCAGGAAGTGCTTTTCCAGGCGTTTTTGCTCTTCCTCGGGCAGATCGAGGAAGGCGGCGGTGGAGTTGGCGGTCAAATGCCCCAGGATGCGCTGGACAATGGTCAGGGGCACACCGTTGTGCAGCAACTCCACGGCCCGGGAGCGGCGCAGGGTGTTGGGGTTGGCCAGATGCTTGGGGATGCCGGATTCAGCGGCCCGGTCGTAGATGACCCGGCGCATGTAGCCCTGGTCCAGGTGGAAAATCCCCCCGCGCAAGGGGATGTAATCCGCATCGCGCAGCAGCAGCTTTAATTCGATGTGCAGTTCGCCCGGCAGATAGACCTCGCGCCGGGGTTTGGCCTCATCCCCGCGCCCCCCGCCCAAGAGCACCTTGCGGCAGGCCAGGACAAAGTCAACCCGGTCGTCGATGGCCAGGATTTCCCCCAGTTTGGCCCCGGTGTAGCGCAACAGCAAAAAAACCAGTCTGGCCCGGTTGCGCGACACCACGGAACGCTTGCCCTTGGCCTTGGACACCCAGGCGTCAAAGGCGGCGTCAAGCCGTTGCATCTGCTCGGCTGTGAGGAAATTGGGTTCCGGGACGTTGGCCGGGACCGGGGTATTTTCATCGCACATGGGGTGCCCCATATCCTCCAGGACATGCTCCAGGTCAATGCCGCTCAACGTGGCCTCCGGGTTCAGTTTATCACGAAAAGAAAAAATTAGGTGACAATTTTCACAAAAGCGGTTAGTTTTAATGTCACGCAAGTTTTGCAACTCGTGACAAGTTTGGCTGACACTGTCAAGGGGCAGGAAGAGCCGGGCCGTGGCGCGGGTTGTGTCGGGAACGCAAGTTCGAGTGATCACGGACCAAGGGAGGTGTGCGGGCGGGAGCAGTACGTCTATTGCCAACCGGGGAAGGGCGAACGCAACACGTAAGCAGAGGGTCGAAGAAGGTATGAAAAACGGAAAACGGCGCATGAAGCAGCTGCTGGCCGTCCTGGCTATTTGTGGCTTGGGCGGTCTGTCTGCATTGCCGGCCAGTCTGGCAAGGGCCAGTCAGCCGACAAATGACAAGCAGCGGGCCGACATCATCACGATTGATGCAATGAAGGCCTACGGTTCCCTGTCGCAGCCCAAGGTGGTCTTCCTGCATGACAAGCACACCACGGCCTTGGGCAAACAAAAAGATTTTTACAAAAAAGAATGCGGTACCTGCCACACCTCCGATAAGGATGGCGTGATGCAGCTCGGATTCCAGCGTGACGGTGCGCCGGTGTCCGCAGAAAAGTTACGCGACGGCTTCCATGCCGGCTGTATCAGCTGCCACAAGGACATGGCGGCGGTAGGTCAAAAGACCGGTCCCACGGATGTCCAGTGCAAAGGCTGCCACACCGCCACACCTGATGTCGCTTCCAACTGGCAGCCCATCACCGTGGACAAGCGGCTGCACTTCCGCCACGCCGCCACCCAGGAAAAAGCCGAGAACAAGTGCGGTGCCTGTCACCACATTTACGGTGAAAAGGCCGGCAAGACCATTCCCGCTCCCAAGCCGGAAGACGTCCCCGGTTCCTGCTCCTACTGTCACGGTCCCACCACCACTGTGGATGAAAAGCGCCAGCCCAAGGAGATTCGCTCCCTGCGTCTGGCCGCCCACGGCGAGTGCGTGACCTGCCACAAGGCCACGGCCGCCGCTGGCAAGGACGTGCCCACCGGCCCGATCACCTGTGCCGGCTGCCATGGTCCGCTGGATCAGAAGGCCATTGCCGAGACGTCGCTGAAAAAGGTGCCCCAGGGCGCGGATCTGCGCATCAAGCGCGGCCAGCCCGATTTCGCCATGGTGCGCCCGGCTGTCTCTGAAACGCCCGTCATCGTGGACGGCAAGCCGGCCAAGCCCTATGCCGGCATGCAGCCCGTCCCCTTTGACCACAAGTACCACGAAGCCAAAAACGAGACCTGCGTCTCCTGCCACCATGCCTCGCTGACCTCCTGCTCGGCCACCTGCCACACCCCGGCCGGGGCCAAGGAAGGCGGTTTTGTCACCCTGGAAGCGGCCATGCACAAGGTCGGCGCGACCCAGAGCTGCGCTGGGTGCCATGCCGTTATCCAGAAAAAGCCCGAGTGCGCCGGTTGCCACAATGCCATGCCCAAGGGCGTCGGCGATGTGAGCCAGTGCGGCTCCTGCCACGTGACGCCTGAGGGCGATCTCAAAGACGCTGCCGCTGCCATGATGACCAAGACGGCTGGCAAGGAAACCGCTGCGGCCGAGGCCGATCTGGCCAAAAAACTGCTGGCCGGCAAGCGCGATGTGACCACCACCATCGCCGCCAACGACATTCCCGAGACCGTGAAGATCGGATCGCTCTCCAAGGATTACGAGCCCTCGGTCCTGCCCCACCGCAAGATTGTGCTGGCCATGCTCGAAGGCATGAAGGACAGCAAACTGGCCGGGGCCTTCCACGCCACGGATGTTGCCGTCTGCCAGGGCTGCCACCACAACAGCCCGGGCTCCACGACCCCGCCGCGTTGCGGCAGCTGCCATCAGGCCGTCGAATCCACGACCGCTTCGGCCCGTCCGGCGCTCAAGGCCGCCTATCACACCCAGTGCATGGGCTGTCACACGGCCATGGGCATCGAAGGCAAGGTGGTGGACAAGGGTGCGGACGCCAAGCCCGTGCCTGCGGCGACGGATTGTGCCGGCTGCCACAAGGAAAAGAAGAAATAGGACCCAAACCAGCAGAGGTCTCGCTACGATGAAACGAAGACACTTTCTGGGCTTGCTGGGCGCGGCCGGGGTTACCTTGGGCTCTGGCGCAGTCGCCACAGCCGCCTCCAGCGCCGACATCAAGGGCCTGCCCAATGCGGGCGGCGTGCTCTTTGACGCCACGCGCTGCATTGGTTGCCGCAAGTGTGAATCGGCCTGTAATCAGGTCAATTCGCTGCCCGCACCGGCCAAGCCGTTTGACGATCTCACGGTGCTTGACACCAAGCGCCGCACTGACGCCAAAACCTATACCATCGTCAACAAGTACGTGCCGCAGGCGAGCAAACCGCCGGTCTTTCGCAAGATCCAGTGCAACCACTGCATTGATCCGGCCTGCGCCTCGGCCTGCTTCGTGGCGGCATTTAAGAAAATGGAAACCGGCGCCGTCGTCTATGACGAAAGCGTTTGTGTCGGCTGCCGCTACTGCATGGTGGCCTGTCCGTTTAACATCCCGGCCTACGAATACGACAAGGCGTTTACGCCGCGCGTGATGAAGTGCACCCTGTGCCACCCGCGTATTCTGGAAGGCAAGCTGCCCGGTTGCGTCGAGGCCTGCCCCAAGGAAGCCCTGACGTACGGCAAGCGCCGCGAACTGCTCAATCTCGCCTGGGATCGCATCGGCGCCAATCCGGGCCTGTATGTCGAGCACGTCTACGGCGAACGCGAGATGGGCGGCACGAGCTGGCTGACCATCGCGCCCAAGCCGTCCCTGGCTGCGCTCGACATGAACGAAGGTCTGGGCACGGCCAGCGCGCCGGAGCTGACCTCCGGGGCGTTAGCCGCCGTGCCGGCCGTGGCCGGCATCTGGCCGGTGCTGTTGACCGGGTTGTATGCCATCACCAAGCGCAAGGACAAGATCGCCGAGACCGAGAAGCAGCAGGCAGTGGCCGCTGCCATTGCCAAGGCCAGCGCCGATGCCCAGGCCAAACTCTCCGAAGAGCTGGCCAAGGCCGAGGTCGCCAACAAACGGCGCATCGAGGTCGAGGTCCAAAAGGCCCTTGAAGCCGCTGCCACGGCCGCTGCTGCAGAAGGGGAGGATTCCTAATGTCGACGGAAAACGCCAAAAGCGGTTCGCTTTTTACGCCGTGGAACATTGTGGCCGGCCTCATTCTGGCTGCCGGCATTGTGGTCACCATCATGCGCTTCACCATGGGCCTGGGCTCGGTCACCAACCTCACGGACAACAATCCCTGGGGCATCTGGATCGGCTTTGACCTGTTGTGCGGCGTCGCTTTGGCCGCCGGTGGCTACACCACCTCGGCCGCCTGCTACATCTTCGGGTTCAAGCGCTTTCACGGCGCGGTGCGCCCGGCCATCCTGACCGCCTTTCTGGGCTATGCCATGGTGGTTTTTGCCCTGAACTACGACGTGGGCCGGCCCTGGCGGCTGGTGTACCCGATCTTCTACCAGCAGGGCACCACGTCAATCCTGTTTGAAGTCGGTCTGTGCGTGTTTATCTATCTGACGGTGCTCTTTCTCGAATACCTGCCGGCCGCGCTTGAATGGAAGCGGGGCTTTGACAAGTATCGGGGCATCCTCGTCAAGATGACCATGGGCCTGACCATCCTTGGCGTCATTCTCTCGACGCTGCACCAGAGCTCGCTGGGCGCGCTGTATCTTATCGCCCCCTCCAAGCTGCATCCCCTGTGGTACACTGCGTATCTGCCGGTGATGTTTTTCATGTCGAGCATGTTTGCCGGCCTGTCCATGGTGATCTTTGAAGGCACCATCTCGCATAAGCACTTCCATCACAAGATGGACGCGGAATACAACGGCGGCTACGAAGATCTCCAGTTGGCCTTCGCCAAGGCGGCTGCCTGGATCATGGCCGGCTATCTGGCCATGAAGATCTTCGGCCTGTCCATGGACAACCGTTGGCAGTACCTGGGCACCGGGTACGGCGTGTGGTGGCTGGTCGAGGTCTTCGGCTTCGTGGCCATGCCGTGTTACTGCTACGCCGTGGCCTACCGCGACCGCAACCTGAAGCTGGCCCGCATCGCCGCGCCCTGGACGGTGCTTGGCATTGTGCTCAACCGCTTCAACATCAGTCTGGTGGCCTTTAACTGGCAGTTGCCCAGCGTCGATCGCTACTTTCCGAGCTTCGGCGAGATCGTCATCTCGCTCTTCGTGGTCACCATCGGCGTCCTCATCTTCCGCTTCATCGTGACGCGGATGCCGATCTTTTACGTGCACCCGGCTTACAAAGACTCGTCCCACTAGGCGAGAGAGGTTACGCCATGTTTAATACGCTGCAAGATCTGATGCTGCATAACAAGAGCATCACCTATGTGCTCATGGGCGTCGTGCTGATCTGCTTTGTCGGGTTCTGGCACTTCCTCACGGACAAGGAAGAGCGTAAACGCCGCTACTAGGCTGATCGGACCGCGATCACCAAGGAGAACACCATGTATGCATTCCTGACGGGTCCGATGCTGTGGCTGTCCTTTGCCATATGCATCCTCGGCTGCGCCTGGCGCGTCTACAAATACGTCAAGGGACTCAATTGGCAGCTTGACCGGGTGGCCTACGGCAAGTACCCGGACCTGGCCTTTAAGGGCGCGATGAAGTCCATCTTCCATTGGCTCATCCCGTTTGCCTCGTGCAGTTGGCGGGCCAAGCCGGTCTTTGCCGCAGCCTTTTTCCTGCTGCACATCGGTCTGGTCATCGTGCCCTTGTTCCTCTACGCCCATATCATGATTGTGGCTGAGCGCTTTGGCGTCTCCTGGCCCGCCATGCCCGATGGGTTGGCCGACATCCTGACCATCCTGTCCATCCTGGCCGGCGTGTTCATTTTGCTGCGCCGCTTTGCCTTAAGCGAAGTGCGCATCATCACCACGCGCCAGGATATCATGATCATGGCTATAAGCCTCGCCCCCCTGGTCACCGGCTTCGTGGCCGCCCACCAGTCCGGCGACGGCAATGGCTGGCTTTTGGCCCATATCATCACCGGCGAAATCTGGCTGATTGCCGTGCCGTTTACCAAGCTGTCCCACGCGGTGCTGTTTTTCTGCTCCCGGGCTCAGATCGGGATCGATTTCGGCGTCAAGCGCGGCGGGCAGCGCGGCAGCGGCATCGTCTGGTAAATCGGCCGGCGGGACATCGCCAAGGAGTGAATCGTCATGCCTGAAGGGATTTTTTGTAATAAGAAGCCGATCAATACGGAGGCAGAGCTTAAAGCCCTGCTTTCCGATACGCGCGGCACGAAATACTACGAGGAAATGCTGTCGCTGGAGGTGGACCGCGAAAAGCTGTGGGCCACCATCCAGAAAACCTGCAAATCGCGCACCCAGACCTGGCTCGACGTCTGCGCCCGCTGCGGGCTGTGCGCCGACTCCTGCTTCCTGTATCTGGTCAACGACTGCAAGCCCGAACAGGTGCCGTCGTATAAGATCCAGTCCACCCTGGGCGAAATGGTGCGCCGCAAGGGTGATGTGGACAATGCCTTCATGCGCCATGCCATGGAAGTGGCCTGGTCCCAGTGCACCTGCTGCAACCGCTGCGCCATGTATTGCCCCCACGGCATCGATATGGGCGTCATGATGGGCTACACCCGCGGTCTGCTCTATTCCCAGGGCTTCGTTCCCTGGGAGTTAAAGATCGGGGCCGGCATGCACCGGGTTTACCGCGCCCAGATGGACGTCACCACCGAGGATTGGGTCGAGACGTGCGAGTGGATGGCCGAGGAACAGCAGGACGATTGGCCGGGTCTTGAGATCCCCGTCGACAAGGAAGACGCGGATATCATGTACACCTGCAACGCCCGCGAGCCCAAGCACTATCCCGAGGATCTGGCCGAAGCGGCCATCCTGTTCCACATTGCCGGGGAAAATTGGACCGTGCCCAGCGAAGGTTGGGAACAGACCAGCCTGTCCATGTTCGCCGGCGACTGGGAAGCCTGCAAGCTGCAGGTGGAAAACGTCTACGCCGCCATCGACCGCTTAAAGCCCAAACGGGTCATCGGCACCGAATGCGGCCACGCCCACCGGGCCACGGTCATCGAAGGCCCGTACTGGGCCGGTCGTCCCGACGGCCAGCCGCCAGCGCCCTATATCCACTACGTGCAGTGGGTGGCCGAGGCCCTGCGCACCGGCAAGCTCAAGATTGACCCGGCCAAGCGGATCAAGCAGACCGTCACCTACCAGGACTCCTGCAACTACATCCGCAACTGGGGCCTGGCCGAAACTGCCCGCGAGATCCTCACCTATCTCGTGGAGCCGGGCTATCTCGTTGAAATGACGCCCAACAAAGAGCACAACTACTGCTGCGGCGGTGGCGGTGGCTTTAACGGCATCGGCAAGTTCCGGCCCCAGCGCAACAAGGCGCTTTTGACCAAGCGCGACCAGATCCTGGCCACCGGGGCCAAGCTGGTCATCGCTCCCTGCCACAACTGCTGGGACGCCATCCGCGACCTTGAGGAAGAGTACCACATCCACATCGACTGGTCTTTCCTCAAGCCCTTGCTGCTCAAAATGGTCATCATACCGGATCATCTCAAGCCCCAGGACGAAGAGGGCGATGAGGAATAGGACGAGGTGCGCCACTGCACGCAACCTCCACCTCTAACATGAAATAGGGGTTTGGAATGTTTGAAAAGATACTCTTTGCGACCACAGGATCGCCGGAGTGCGACAGCGCCGCCCGCGTGGCCTTTGATATGGCCCGCCAATACGGCTCGCAACTGACGCTGTTTCACGTGCTCGGCATCCCGGGCAAGGGCGACAGCAATGTGGTCATCGACATCCGCAGCGGCGAAGAAGTGGATGTTGATGCCGAATACATCGAAGGCGTGGCCGAAGAACTGCGCACCACCTATGCCAAGCAGCTTGAAGCGCTGCCCGGCGTCACCATCGAAGTGGGTGTCGGCGTGCCGTCGCGCGAAGTGTTGCGCATGGCCCGGACCAAGGACGTCGATATGATCGTCCTGTGCGGCCCGGCCGAAGGGCAGCAGGCCGGCTTTTACAAGCGCGGCGTGGTCGGCGACACCCTGCGCAAGGTGGCCAAGGCCGCCCGTTGTCCGGTGCTGACCGTCAGCCGGCCCTCGGCCTCGTTTTGGGGCGGGTTCTCCAACATCGTGTTCGCCACGGACTTCTCCAAGGCGTCCGAGTCGGCCTTCCAGTTCGCCAAGACCGTGGTCCAGGCCGTGGACGGCGAACTGCACCTGTTCCACTGCGTGGATTTGAGCCGTTTCCAGTCCCCCATTGCGCTGACCCAGGATGGCATCGAAGCCAAACTGGCCGAGGCCCGTCGCCGGTTGCACCACGAATATGCGACCCAACTCGGGGATTTCAAACGGTTTACTTCCGAGGTATGGGAGGGCACGCCCTACGTCGAAATCGTTAAGTTCGCTCGTGAACGCCAAGCCGACCTTATCGTGCTGGCCCACCACGCCCGCGACGTCGATCCCGACGAGCGCCCCTTTGGCAGCACCCTGGAACAGGTCATCGTGCGGGCTTCCTGCCCGGTGGTGAGTGTTAACCGTCCCGACAAGCTGCCCCAGGCGGCCGAGGCGTAAGCCCCCACACCTCCCGGGGACGCAAAAGGAGAAAGGGAACCATGCCCAAGACCATCCTTATCGTGGACGACGATCCCAATATCCGGGAATACCTGGAAACCCTGCTCACCGACAACGGCTACGAGACCATCGTTGCCGAAAACGGGGAAAAGGCTCTGGAAGTGTTGGCCGCCCAAACGCCTGACCTGATCACGCTCGACATCGAGATGCCGGATAAAACCGGTCCGTGGTTTAACCGGGCGCTGCAGCGGGGCAAGACCTACGCCAACATCCCGATCATTGTCATCACCGGCCATACGGGGCTTAAATACGTCATCCCCAATGCCGTTGGGTCGCTCGGCAAACCCTTTGAACAAAAGGAATTGCTCGATCTTGTGCGCGAAACCATAGGCTCGTAATCCCCGTTTCCCGGGACGCGGCGAACGCTGCGTCCCGGGAAACGGCCACGAGTCCAACACGCGGCTTGGCCCGTCCTGACCGCTTGCGCGGTCCAGGCGACGCCGGATCGTCCCAGGATGCCCGGGACGCCGGACGCCTGCCGGCTTTTCGGTCCCCGCGACCGAACCCGGCGTGCGGCCAAGGCGACACAGGACCCTCGGCCATGAGCGAACGCCTTTTGCTCGTTGACGACGAGGATGATATCCGTCGGTTTCTCGGGATGTTCCTGGCAGACCTCGGCTATGAGGTCCAGGCCGCTTCAAACGGTACCAACGCCCTGGAACTCTTTGAAACCTTTAAACCGGCCATAGTCCTCACCGACATCAAGATGCCGGGCATGGACGGCCTGGAACTGCTCAAACGGATAAAAGCCCGTTCCCCTGAAACCGAAGTCGTCATGATTTCGGGCCACGGCGACATGGACCTGGCCATTGGCTGTCTCCAGTACGAAGCCGCCGATTTTGTCACCAAGCCCATCAATCACGACATCCTCGACGCGGCCTTAAAGCGCATCGACGAAAAGCTCGCTTTGCGCCGCCAACTGCGCCAGTACACCGAAAATCTCGAAAAGCTCGTTTCGGAAAAATCCCACCGCGTCGTCGAACTCGAACGGCAGCTTGCGGCCGGCGAAATGGTGGAAACCATGTGCCAGGCCATCTCCGGGCTCTCGGCCGATTTTGGCGACAAGGCCGGTTATTTCAACGAAATGCCCTGCTTTGTGGCCGTACACAACCGCTCGCTGGAAGTCGTGGCCACCAACCAGCTCTACAAAGAGCGTTTGGGCGACATGGTCGGCCACCACAGTTGGGAAGCCTACGTCGGCCAGGCCCTTCGCGGCTTCGACGGCCCGGTCTGGAAGACCTTTGAGACCGGCAAGGGCCAGCGCTCCCGCGAGACCATGCTCTGCAAAAACGGCCGTGAACTGCCGGTCATGGTCCATACCTCGCCCTTGGGGCAGCGCAACGGCAAGGTCGAACTGGTCCTGGAACTGGCTGTGGACGTCAGCGAAATCAAACGGCTCCAGGAAGAACTGCGGGTCACCCAGCAAAAGTACATGGATCTTTTTGAGGCCACGCCGTGTCATATCGCCCTGCGCGACCGCGACTATCGCATTGTGGCCAACAACACGCTTTTTAAAGAAGATTTCGGCGAAGGTGTGGGCAAGCTGTGCCACCAGATCTTTCGCCACCGCGACGAACCCTGCCCGGATTGCCCGGTGGACGTCACCTTTGCCGATGGCGCGCCTCATACCCTGGAAGCCGTGGTCACCTGCCTGGACGGACGCACTAAAAACGTCCTGACGTTTTCCGCACCCATCCGCAACGGCAAGGGCGAGATTACCGAAGTCATGGCCTTATCCACCGACATCACCCAGATACGCCAACTGCAAGACCATCTCACATCGCTCGGCCTTATGCTCGGGTCCATTTCCCACGGCGTCAAAGGCATGTTGACGGCCCTGGAGGGCGGCGTCTATCGCCTGGAGTCCGGCATCAAGCGCAATGATGCGGCGCGCATTGCCGACGCCGGCGACACCATCAAATCCCTGGTCGGCCGGGTGCGCAATCTCGTGCTCAATGTCCTGTATTACGCCAAGTCCCGGGACATGGCCGGCGAACCCGTGGATATCACCCATCTGGCCACCAATGTGGCCCAGATCGTTGAACCCAAGGCCGCCCGGGAGCGCATTGCCTTTACCTGGGATATCCCGGCCGGTCTCGGTGCGGTTCCTCTCGATACCGCCAATATCTCCGCCGCCCTGGTCAACATCCTGGAAAACGCCATCGACGCCTGCGCGGCCGACACCGGCAAGGACGCCCACGCCATCACCTTTAGAGCCGCCACAACGGCCGATGCCGTCATCTTCGACATCACCGACAACGGCATGGGCATGTCCCAGGAAACCCGGGAAAAGGCTTTTACGCTGTTTTTTTCGTCAAAAGGCCTCAAAGGCACCGGCCTGGGCCTTTTTATTGCCCACGATGTGGTGAAAAAGCACGGCGGCGTGATCGATCTGTCATCCGAGCCGGGCGTGGGCACGCAGTTTCATATCGTGATTCCGCGTCAATGATTTAAGTGCAAGAAATAAAAGGCGAAGATGTCTCCGGCGGCCGGGGGGATGATCCCCCCGGACCCCCCGGCGGGGGAGGGCCATCCCTGGCCCTCCCGAATAAGGGCGTTCGCCGCATTCAAAACGCATACGGCTCTTCCTGCCGCCATTCAAACATATAGGCTTCTTCCGGGTTAAGCTCCTTGGTTTCCACGGTATCCGCTGCCAGGAGCGCAGCCGGGGCAACGGAGGAGAAGCTGATGCCCGGTATGGCGACGTCCTTGCGGGCGGCTTCGGGGATTGGGCGAAGCGTCCCGTAGGCGGTGACCCAGGCTTTGTCGTCCGGCGGCGCTTGGTCCGGGGGGAACGCGACGCGTAACCCCACGGCCGTGCCGTCGGCAAAGCAGCACCACACGGCCAGCCGGTAGAGGACGAACTGGCCGGCGGCGTCCAGCTCGGGGCTGCGGTGGACAAAGCCGCGCACGGCAAAGGGACGGTCAAAGGACGGGGACGGGCCTTTGGCTGCGATGTCGTGGAGTTCGCCGGTATTGATGGGGATATAGTCCTTGCCGTTTTGCGTAAGGCGCGCCGGGGTGGGCGCTTTCTCGGGCGTAGGCAGCGTGGCGGCCACGTCAAACGGGTCGCTGTCAATGTTGGCGGAGAGGGCCTGGAAGCCGCCTTCGGCGAGGCCGGCCATGGCCAACAGCACCAGATAGCACAGGCTGCGGCCCAGGTTGGGCCGGGTGACGGGCCGTATGGCGGCGTAGCCGCCGAGCACGGCCAGGACCAGGGCGGCGGTCAGGGTGACGGGTTTGAATTTGGGATTGAGATACATCCAGTAGTTGCCGGCAGTGGCCAGCCAGCCCATAAAACCGGCCAGGAGCAGCATGGCCAGTCCGTCGGTGCGGCTGGCGAGGCGGCGAAAGGTCGTCTGAATCATGGCGCGCCTCCGGTAGCGATGCCGAGCAGGCAGCAGGCGAGAAAGACGAGCGCGGCCGGGACAAAGGTCAGCACGCGCACCAGGCGCGGGGTAAAGACCTGCCGCCACATGAGCATGAGTTTGAGGTCGAGCATGGGGCCAAGGGCCAAAAAGGCCAGTTTGGCCGCCTGGGGGAAGGTGGAGAACGAAGCGGCCACGAACGCGTCGGCCTGGGAGCACAGGGATAAAATGACGGCCAGGGCCATCATGCCCGGGATGGCCAGAACCAGATCGTTTTCCATGGCCATGACCACGGAGACGGGCACATAGGCCTTAAAGGCCGCCGCCACCATGGAGCCCAGGATAAGCACCTTGGCCATATCGAGGAAATCGGCCAGGGCGTGGTGCATGGCCGAAGCGATTTTGGCCCGGGGGGTGGGCAGGACAGCAGCCAGGGGCACGGCGTCGGCCAGCGATCCGAAAAGCGCGCCCGGCATGGTGGCTGCGGCGGCGGCCGGGGCGACACCCGATGGGGCGGCGACAGGCCTGGGGCCATGGTCATGGCCGCAGGCCGGGGTGGCCCCCGGGCTGCCCTCAGGACTGCCCCCCGGACTCGAGACAGGTTTGGGGCCATGATCGTGGCTGCAGCCGCCGGCCGGGGTGGGGTGGTCGTGCTGCGGGCCGTGGTCATGGCCGCAGCCGCAGGCCGGGGCCGGGGTCAGCAGCGGCACAAGGAGGGACGCGGCCTTTTGGCCGCCGGCCCAGTAGCCGACCACCAACCCGGCGAGAATGACCAGGGCGCAACGCCATACGGCCATGGTTGGATCACCCCGGAAGGCGACCAGGGTGGCCAGGATGGAGACCGGGTTTATGACCGGCGCGGCCAGCATGAAGGCCACGGCGGCACCGGGCGGCACGCCTTTGCCGATCAGCCGCCGGGCCAGATAGACCACGCCGCATTCGCAGCAGGGCGTGACCGCGCCCAGGCCAAGGCCGACCAGGGTCGAGGCCAGCCGGCCCTTGGGCAGCAAGCGCTCCAGGCGGTCTTTGGGGACAAAGGCTTCCACCAGTCCCGAGGCCACCGACCCCAGCAGCAGGAAGGGGATGGCTTCCAGGACGATGGACAGCGTGGCCTGGGCAAAGAGATCGAGGTTGTGCAGGGCGTTCATGCGGGGAGGGGGTCAGCCTCGGCAACCGGGGCGGCTTCCAGCCGGAACCCGGCGTCCGGACCGCTGGCGCTCAGGTTGTCGTGCGTCGGCACGAACCGCACAATACGGTGGTGAAAGACGGCCAGGGAGGGGCGGTGGGCGATGCTGACGATGGCGGCCTGTGGCAGGCGGGCGGTCAGCAGGGCGTAGAGTTCTATCTGCGAGGCTTCGTCCAGGGCAGACGTTGCCTCGTCGCAAAAAAGCCAGTCCGGGGCCAGCAGGATGGCCCGGGCAAAGGCCAGACGTTGCTGCTCGCCGGCCGAGAGTTCCTGGGTCCAGTGGCGCTCCTCGCCAAGCAGCGCTGCCAGGTGGGGCAGGCCGCAGTCGATAAGCGCCTGGGCGATGCGTTCGTTGCCGTAGATTTCCGGGGCGTCGGGATAGGCCACTGCGGCGGCCAGACTGGCGATGGGCAGATAGGGCCGCTGGGGCAAAAAGAGCCTGCGCGGGCTGGTCGGCATGGCCAGCGTTCCGGCGGCAAAGGGCCACAGACCGCCGATGGCCCGAAAGAGCGTTGATTTGCCGCAGCCGGCTGGCCCGGCCACCATGACCCGCTCGCCCGGGGCCACGGTCAGGGCGGCATCGGCCAGGAGCGTGCGTCCGTCAGGCAGGGACACCCGGGCCTCGGTCAGGGACAGGCCCGCTTCGGCCGGGGCGGCAATACGGGAAAAGCCTTCGCCCTTGCGGGTTTCGAGATCGGCCAGGGCAGCGGCAAAGCCGGTCAGACGATCGACGGTGGCCCGCCACTGGGCCAGACGCGTGTAGGCGTCGATGAACCAGGACAGCGAGGACTGCACGTGGCCGAAGGCCGAGGCGGTCTGCATAAGCCCGCCAAGCTGGATGGCCCCGGAGAAATAGCGCGGCGCGGCCACCAGGAAGGGAAAGATGACTGCTGCCTGGGAATAGCCGGCGGAAAACCAGGTGAGGCGTTTTTGCTGGCGCATGATCGCCCACCAGTTGCCAACGACGTGGGTAAAGCGGCTGGCCAGACCCCGGGCTTCCTGGGTTTCGCCGCCGTAAAGGGCAATGGGTTCGGCGTTTTCGCGCACGCGCACGAGCTGGTACCGGAAATCGGCCTCGTAGCGCTGCTGCATGAAGTTGAGCCGAATCAGTGGGCGGCCGATCAGGTGGGTGAAAAATGAGCCGAAGCCGGCATAGAGCACGGCGGCCCAGAGCATGGAGCCGGGAACCTGGATGTCCAAAATATGGATGTCGCCGGACAGATTCCACAGGATGATGGAAAACGAGACCAGAGTCACCACGGATTCCAGCAGCCCGAGTGTCAGGGCCAGGGTCTGCTCGACAAAACCGCCGATGTCTTCGCTGATGCGCTGATCCGGGTTGTCGGTGCCGTCTTTTTCAAAGCGCAGCCGGTAGTAATTGTGGTCGCTAAGCCATGTCTGGGCGTAGCGCTCGGTGAGCCAGCGCCGCCAGCGGATTTGCAGCATCTGGCGCAGATAGATCTGATAGACGGCGACAATGATGAACATGACGGCCAGGATGGTGAAGCGGCCGAACAGGCGGTAAAATTCGCTGACGTTTTTTTCCTGGAGCGAGTTGTAAAAGAGGTTGTTCCATTCGTTAAACAGCACATTGAGATAGACGATACCCAGGCTCATGCCGACGATGACGGCAAGGAGCAGGCCGGATTTCAGGCGTTCTTCGCTTTTCCAATAGGGCTTGGTCAGGGCCCAGAGATCGGAGAGAAATTGCCGCCGGGATGCGGGCATGGGATGCTCCTGGTTGAGGTCGGTGGTCCGAGGCCGGCCGGGCGGCCGTCTGTGACGGCGCGCCGTGCCCAGCCGTGATGGCACGGCGGGGCTGACGTCGCGGTGGCCGGGAACGCCTCGCGGACCGTCTCCCTCTAGTCACTGGCGCGGCGGGAAGCAACCGCTGCGGCCGCAAAAGTCCATGAAATTTGAGACAGGTGGCAGGCCGCCGGACCCTTGGGGCAGGTGTGACACCCTTGCCGCAGGTCCGCCGACGCATGAGGGGCGGGGGTTATTCGTAGGGGTAGGTGGTGCCGGCGAATTCCTTGGCCCGGGGGTTGGGATAAAGCCCCTTGGTTTTTAAGGCCGCCAGCGAGGCGGAGCGGTCCGTCCAGGTGGTGCGCAGCAGATGTTCGGACTCATGGGACAGCGGTTCCTTGAGGAATTTCTTGTACAGCGTGATTACTTGGGCGTTGTCCTGGGAGGCCCGGACCTTGAATTTGGCATCTGCACCGTAGACGCTGTCAATGCGGTCCAGCATGTATTCTTTGAGCTGCTTGGCAGCGGCCACGGCCCGGCCGGTCAGGCGCAGGCTGACCAGTGCGCCGCCGGTCATGATACAGGCGGCTTTGAGGAAGCCGCGGCGGGTCTGGGTGAGAATGGACATGGGCGTTCTCCTTAGGCCTTTTGGTCGTTGTACAAGGCCAGGCGCTTTTTGAGCGAAGCGTAAAACTTGCTGGTGCGCTGGTCCATGGACTGCAAGACAGTGGGCATGATGGGCTGGCCGCCGCCCATGACGCAGCCGCCCGGGCAGGCCATGAACTCGATAAAGTGGTAGGGCGACTTGCCGGCCTTGACCTGCTCGCACACCGTGGCAAAGTTCTTGCCGCCGTTGACCACCGCCACTTTGACATCGGTGCCGGCAATATTGACCGTGGCCTCTTTTATGCCGCCAAGGCCGCGCACCACTTTGAAATCCCAGCTTTCCGGGGCCTTTTTGGTCAGCGCCTGATAGGCAAAGCGCAGGGCCGCTTCCATGACGCCGCCGGAGACGCCGAAGATGGTGGCCCCGCCGGTGGATTCGCCCATGAGCGCATCGCGCTTGCCGTCGGCCGACTTGGCCAGGTCGATGCCGGCCTTTTTGAGCATATAGGCCAGTTCCCGGGTGTTGATGGTGGCGTCGATGTCGCGGAAGCCGCTGGCATGCATTTCCGGGCGCATGCCCTCGAACTTCTTGGCCGTACACGGCATGATGGACACCGTGTAGACGGATTTGGGATCGTAGCTGAGTTCCTTGGCGCCGTAGGTCTTGGCCAGCGGTCCCATCATGCCGATGGGGGATTTGCAGCTGGAGAAATGCGGCAGCAGTTCGGGGTAGAAGGTTTCGGCGTATTTCTGCCAGCCGGGGCAGCAGGAAGTGAACTGGGGCAGGGGCTTGTCCTGCTTTTTGGTGATCCGGGCCAAAAGCTCGGACCCCTCTTCCCAGATGGTGACATCGGCGGTGAACTCGTTGTCCCAGACGTTGCTGCAGCCAAGCTGGGTCAGGGCAGAAAGCATGTGTTCGGTGGTCACAGCGCCAAGCGGCAGGCCGAAGGCGTCGCCAAGGGCATAGCGCACGGCCGGGGCAGGCATGGCGATGACCTTGACGTTTTTGTCTTTGAGCTTGGCCATGATCTCCGGGACAAAGGAGACGGTTTCGTAGATGGCGGCGGTGGGACAGTGGGTCAGGCACTGGCCGCAGTTGATACAGGCGGCGGCGTCGATGATCTTGTGCGGTTCGCCGCTCTCGCCAAAGATCGCCCCGGTCGGACAGTAGCCCATGCAGGTGTCGCAGCCGATGCACTTGGTTGCATCGACCTGGACGATAAGCGTCGAATCCAGGTTCGAGCCTGGGGGCGGCACAGCGGTTTCATAAAAGATTTTTTCCATCTCGACACGACTCATCGGCAACCTCCCACGGTTTGAAGGGTTGCCCGGGCTTAGGCCAGGGCGTTGCAACCACTGCTTTCCGGGCCGTGCGGCCGGGGCCGGCGGTCTGGCGTGGTTCGTCACAAAATAAGAAATTAAGGCAGCAATAGTATATTAAAAATAATTACGTGACACGAAAAGAGGTCTTATCTTTAATTCGTGAGCATGACAAGTGCGAAACGCGCTTGGGGCGGTTGCTTGTGCTGCTGCGGCAGAATGCGCGGCGGGCAAACCGGGCGGCATGTTGGCGTGCGGCCGTGCGGTGCGCAGTTGGACAATTGCCGTACCAGACAGCCGGCAGGCGAGCTTGTTCTCGTGCCGGCGTGCGGTGGCGCAGGGACGGAAACCAGCGACGGCCCCGGTTTGGCGAGGCGGATCAGGAGCGGCTGGACCGGCCCGGCGGCAGGCAGCAAACTTTTCAATCATGTCGATTGGTCACGTGCTTTTCACCAATCCGCAATAATTCCCGCCTATACATCCCAGCGACGAGAGGTGCGGAGGCGATGGTGATGTACGATGCCATGAGACGTGTGCTTTCGCTTTTTCGGCTGCGACAGAACCGGCCCGACCCCAAAGCGGTGAACCTTTTGGGGTTGGCAGCGGAGCAGCAGGCAATCTTCCAACTGACGGTTGATCCGGACAAGGTCAAAGAACCCTTTCGGTATATGGTGTGCCGGGGCGTTCACGGGAAAGGGGTGGTCCTGGCCTGCCGGGGACCGAATCGCAAATTCAGCAAAGTCTGGGAAAAACAGGAATTTCCCTTTCGCTTTTTGCTTCAGACCGAGACGGACGCCTTCCCCCGGCTCCACAAATTCCAGGGGCGGATCACGCAAATCCACCAAGACCTCACGACCATCACGGTGGCCATTCCAGAAAATATTGCCATCCTGGAGCAGCGCCGCAATATCCGCCTGAAGCTGCACCGGCACCATCTGCCCAGTCTGACCGTCTGGGGGCTGGCCAAGCCCAGAAGTGAAAGCCAGCCCCAGGCCCTTGAGCAGTGTCTGCTGGCCGATCTGCCGGGCCAGTCGGACGCGATGCTCGCCTTTTTAAAAAACATCTCGGCCGGCGGCATGCGCCTGGTCCTGCCCAGATCCCTGTATGCGCAGCGCGAGCCCTGGCTGGAACAAGGCAGCCGTCTGCTGGCGAAACTGACCTTTCCCGGTCAGGAGCCGGATCAGGAACAGGCCTACGAATTTGTCGCCAAGATCAACAACGCCTTTATCCCCGACGACATCGAGGCGCGCCCCGAGATCGGCGTGCAGTTCCTTTCCGCCCGGGGCCAAGGGCTGCAAGGCCACTGGCGGGATGTGCGGGCCGATGGCTGCCTGGAACTGCTCAAGCTCCTGCAATCCTACCAACTGCAATACTATTGGGATCTGAAAAAGAACCTCATCATGCGCGAGGAATCGGCTTGACCGCCTGCGGCCGCGTCCTGGCCCATGCCCCTAAGGAGTCGTGATCATGTTCAGTCAGTTTTTTGGAAACTATCTGCGCAAACGCGGGTTCATCACCCTGGCGCAAATGCGGGAAGTCCTGGCCTTGCAGGATTCCGTGCGGGTCAAACTTGGCGTTCTGGCCATCGACGCCGGGTACATGAGTGCGGGGCAGGTTGAAGAAGTCCACAATCTGCAATCCAAGATCGACAAGCGCTTCGGTGAGATTGCCATCGATCTGGGCATCCTCGACCAGGACAAGCTGTCAGCTCTGCTTGGCCAGCAAAACAAACGCCATCTTTTCATCAGCCAGGCGCTGATCGACAAAGGCATCATGACGTTTGAGACCTTCGCGAGCTGCCTTGAGGATTATAAAAAAGATTCCGGGCTTTCCGAGAAGGCGTTTGAGGCGCTCAAAGCCAATGACATCGATGTGGTCACCCAGGCCCTGGTGCATCTGCCCGAACTGGGCGATGCCAAGATGTATGTGGATTACTTTTCCTTGTTCGTACGCAATCTGGTGCGCTTCGTGGATGACCATATCCTGCTGGAGCAGGCCGCGAAGGTCGAGTTGGAGACGTTTGACTGCCTGATTTATCAGGAGATTGAGGGGCGCTTCAAGTTTTTTACGGGTGTGGCCGGACCCGAGCCGGCCATGGCCGAATTCGCCTCCCGTTTTGCCAAAATGGCCGTATCCGGCATGGACGAAGTGGCCCGGGATTCCCTGGGCGAATTCATGAACGTCCACAACGGACTCTATCTCTCCAAGCTCTCCAACGAATGGGTCGAACTGGAGCTGCTGCCCCCGGAATACAAACAGAGCGGCAGCCTCAAGTCCGTGGGCGTGGCCTATAAAATCCCCTTTGCCCTGTCCTTTGGACAGTTCGATTTCTATATCGGCGTCGGAGCACCAGTTTTTACGCATCGCTAAAAAGGAACCAGCCATGGCCCGCATACTTATTGTGGACGATTCCATCGTTTCCCGCACCAATTTGAAAACCATTCTGCAAAGCGCCCAGCATGAAGTGGTGGGCGAGGGTGTCAACGGCGAAGACGGTCTGGAGAAGTTTTTGGCCCTGCGCCCGGACATGGTGACCATGGACATCACCATGCCCAAGCGCAACGGCATCGAGTGTCTCAAAGATATCCTGGGCCACGATCCCGAGGCCCGGGTGATGATGATCAGCGCCCTGGGCCAGGGGGCCAAGATATTAGAGGCCGTCAACAGCGGGGCGCGGCACTACATCACCAAACCCTACGAGCCGGACAAGGTCTTGGAGGCGGTGGCGGAACTGCTCAGCGAATAACCCCGCGCCGCGTGTACGGCGACACCTGACGCCACGGAGGGCTTATGGAAACGACTGCCTTAAAAGATCTGGATCTGGACCTGGACCAGGAGGCGTACGCGGCCGAGGACCAATCCATCGGCAATCTGGTGGAGCAGACCCAGACCTTTACGGCCTCGGAGCCAGGCCAGGCGGTGCATGCGTTTTTTACCGGGCATCCAAGCGCCGAAGGGGTCGTCATCCTGGCCAAGCAGACCCCGGTCGGCTTGATCATGCGCAACGACTTCTACCAGAAAATCGGCTCGCTCTACGGCCGGGATCTCTTTTTAAGCCGCCCCATAAAGCTCATCATGAACCCCCAGGCGCTGGTGGTGGACGTCTCCGTGGACATCGCCACCATCGGCCTGATCGCCATGAACCGCCCCCACGATCAGCTCTACGATCTGGTGGTCATCACAGAAAATGAAACCTACGCCGGCGTGGTCAGCGTCAAGCGCTTCATGATCGAGCTGTCCAAAAACAGGGAAGTGGAGATCACGCTTTTAAAGCGGCAAAAAGAGATCTTAAACGAGGCTAACGAAACCGAGATCCGCAACCGCAAGCAGATCGAGGAAAAGAGCCTGGAACTGCGCGAGAAAAATGAGTCCATCAAAAACCTCATGGACAACGCCGGGCAGGGGTTTTTGTCTTTTGGTCAAGACTTGGCAGTATCTGGCGAGCACAGCCTGGAATGCGTGCATATGTTTCGGGTGCCCATGGAGGGCCGCAATTTCCTGGAACTTATGGCCAAGCATGTTTCCCCGGAAGTAACCCAGGCCATGGCCCGGGTGTTTGCCAGCGTCTTTGCGGCCGGCAAGTCCTTGCGGGAAAAAGTCTATCTTTCGCTTTTGCCCCCGGAACTGCATATCTACGGCAAGACGGTGAGCGTTGCCTACAAGATCATCCGGCACGGCGGCCACAAAAAGATGATGCTCATTTTGACGGACGTCACCGAGCAGCGAAAGCTCGAAGCGCGCATGACCGAGGAGCGCAACAACGTCAAGATGGTGGCCAAGGCGCTGACCAAACAATCCGACCTCAATCTGGCCCTTGAGGAATTTGAGCGCTTTGCCCCGGCCGAGGCCCTGGCCATGGTGCGCGAGATTGCCGAGCCCAAGGCGGCCCTGGCCGAAATCTTTCGGCTGGTGCACACCTACAAGGGCGATTTCGCCCAGCTTGGCCTGCACAATACGGCGGCCAAGCTCCACACGCTGGAGGATGGGCTGGCTGCCCTGGCCGCCCGGCCGATTCGGCCGGACCTGGAAGAGCTTCTCGGTGTCATCGGGGCCTGGGATGGCCGCGACATTGTCCAGGAGGATGTGACCATTTTAACCGACATCCTGGGCAAGGGCTTTTTCGAGAAAGACGAGCGGTTTCAGATCAGTGCGGAGATGCTGCTGGCTGTCGAGGCAAAGGCCGGCGATTTGCCGGATGGCCCTGAGCGCCAAGGCATCCTTTCTGCCCTGCGCCGGCTGCGGCTGTGCTCCCTTGCTGGCCTCGTGGCCGAATACCAGGACTACCTGCAAGCCCTGGCCGCCCGGTTGGGCAAGTCCGTTGCCCCTCTGGGCGTTAGCGGCGACGACGTGTTCGTGGAAAAGGAAACTGTTCAGAAGTTCGTCAAATCCCTGGTGCACGTCATCCGAAACATGATTGACCATGGCATCGAAACCCCCGAGGAACGCCTGGAATCCGGCAAGGGCGAAGAAGGCCGCATCGCCTGCCAGATCGCGCGCGTCGATGGGTGTGTCAGCTTGAGCATGGCCGATGACGGCAAGGGCATAGACGTTGGCAAGGTGTTGCAACTGGCCGTGGCCAAGGGGCTGGTGACCCCGCAACAGGCCCAGGACATGCCCCGGGACGAGGTCTACGGTTTGCTCTTTGCAGATTCGTTTTCCACCAAGGACGCGGTCAGCGTCCTGTCCGGGCGCGGGGTGGGCCTGTCTGCGGTCAAGGCCGAGGTGGAACGTCTGGGCGGCAGCATCCGGGTCAGCTCCCAGCCTGGCTTTGGCACAACGTTTACCTTCCTGCTCCCCCTGGGCGCGTAGGGCAGGGCAGGCTGCCACCCGGGCGGTGCCACACCCCCCTGCACCCCAGTGGAGCGTTCACAAAATACTGTGCGGATGCTGGGGAATCGAGAAAGCAGAGGAGCAAAGCCAGCGCCAGTGCTGGGTTTGCTCCTCAGCGGCTGGCCGGCGGCAGGCGATGATCCAGGCTGCCGTTGGTCACGGCGGCGAAAAGCCAGTGGGTGAATCGGGCCAGCGAGGTGGTGTCGGTGCGGCGCGACAGCGGATGGCGGGCCAGGACGCGCTCCATGGCCGGGGGCAGGCCGCCCGACTCGCCAAGGCCCAGATACCGGGCCTGAGCGCCCAGCTTTTGGCCGACCAGATTGACCCCCCGGTCGAGCAGCAGTTGCAGCGGGATGTCGCAGGCGAGTTGCCATTCCAGATCGATAAAGCGCACATCGCCGGTGGCGGGATGGCGCAGCACGTTGCCGGGATGGGCGTCGAGCAGGCTCCCGGGCAGCCAGCGTTCGTTTGCATGGCCGTCGTAGATCCCGGCCCCGAGCTGGTCGCGGCAAAAGGCGGCAAAGCCTGCCATCCCGCCAACCGTGGCCGGTCTGGCCCGGGAAGCAATCAGTTCCATCCAGTCCGTGACCAGCCGGGCGGCCCCTACCGGGTCGCCGTCTTCCACCGCATCAAGCGCCATTTCCAGGAAACTTACGGAGCCCAGGTGGTAGGGCTCCACCGCTTTGATATGCTGGCGGCCGGCGGCAAATTGAGCCGGCGGCAGATGGTGGAGATTGCGCCGCACAACAGCCACCCCGCCCTCTCCCCGCTCCTCAAACCGGGTCATCGTCTGGAAGAGCGGCGGACAGGAATCGGCATTGACCGCCACGGCCAGCACGTTGTCGTTTGCGGCCAGCAGGGGGGCCTCGGGGCTGGGAGCGGCCAGCACCAGAAAGGAATTCATGAAATGCCCGGCCACGCCGCCGGCCAGGGCCGAACGCAGGAATTGCCGCTCGCCAAAGTTCGGACAGACCCGGCCGTCCGGGGTGGCGCTTGGCAGCTCCAGCAGCGGCAGGACGGCAAAGCCCTGTCGTGACAAGGCCGTCTCGGCCACAATGCTGTCCGGCATTTTGTAGTCAGGGGACGGATAAAACCAGCGGGTGGCGGCGAAGCCGGCCTGCTTGAGCAGGGCGTCCAGGGTCGGGCGGTCGAAGGTGCGTACGCCCGGGCGGTCGGGATAGCCGTTTATGCCGTCAAAAGGGCGGCCGGTGTGGTCTTCGGGCAGCCCGGCCAGATATTTGTGTCCCATGCGGTTTTCAATGGCCAGGATCAGGCAGCCGTCATCGGTTAAGTAGCGCCGGGCCTCGGCCAACAGCCGGACATAGGGCTGCGCCCCTGGCACAAAAGCCCCGGCGTATTCGAGTACGCCGACCAGGGTCACCACATCAAACAGGCCGTCATAGGGCAGGCCCACGGCGTTGGCCGTGACGACTTCGAGATTTTCGGCGTTTGGCAGGCGGGCCCGGATGACAGCGGCCCGATCCGCCGCCCCCTCAACCGCCGTGACCTGATGGGGCAGGCTGGCGAGATGGGCGGTCAGGGCACCGCAGCCGGCCCCGAGTTCCAGGATGCGGCCGCCGCCGGGGCCGAAATCGAGCCAGGAAAGCAGCGTCTTGCGGCGCGGCGACAGATGGTAGCGCACGGCCCAGGGGGCGTCCTTGGGGAAAAGCTCGTATTCATTGACCGCGTGTTCCTCAAAAAAACGCAGCAGATACGCTTCCGAGCCGTCACTGTAGCCGATGTCGCCGTCGTCGTCGGCCATGTTCAGTCGTCCTTTCCGGCGCAAAAGTAAAAAGAGTATCGACCCGGGGCGCTGGGCGGTTGTGCCTTACGCCTGACTGTTCCGGCCGATCCGGCAAAACGTTCTACGCGGCAATGGTCTGGCAACGCGGTGAACGCAGCTTGGGTCTGCCAAAGCGTTGTACGCGGCAACGATCCGCCAGCGCGGTGGACGCGGTAACGGTCCGGCCAAGCGGTGCACACGGCACCGGTCCGCAAGCGTCTGGCGTTTGCGGACCGTTGTCCAAAACCGGCCCAGGCCGCGTTAGTCGGCGATACTCGTATCTTCCACGGCGTTCCAGATGTTAACCGGGGCATCACCCTGCAACGTACGCTCCACAAAGCCGTTGTTGTCGGTGTCGATCTTTTTCCAGGCCGTGGCCGCTTTCTGCTTGTCCTTAAAATGCGCCACAAACTCATCCTGGGTGATCTTGCCGTCTTTGTTGACGTCATAGACCGCGAACACATCGTCCGTCGTGGCGTACTTCTGCTTTTTGCTGGCGCAACCGCCCAGGGCAATAAGGAATGTCAGCGCGACGAGAATAACTGAAGCCTTGGGCAACATGGCGACTCCCTGGTGAAAGTTTCGGTGAAAGCTGGCTTGCCCGGCAAGGGCCACAGGGCCGCGCACGTCAGCCAGGATATCCTTACCATTTGGTAAACTACCGGCCGCCTAGAACACAATCCCCCAGGCGCGCTTTTCTCTGCCTGAGCCGGACTCGCAGACAGGAAGAAGAGGCACAGCGAGCCGCGCCGCTAGTCTGTCGGCAGGCCTTCTGGAAGGTGCAGCCCGGTCTGGGGTTCGCGGGCCAGTGCGGCGAGTGCCATCTCCAGGGTCAGCACCCTGCTTTGGAGTTCTTGGAACGCGGTTTCGGGAGCGCATTCCGTGTTGGCCTTTGCCGGGACTTCCCGGTCTTGCGCCAGGGCTGTGGCTGGGCAGAAGAACAACGCCGACGCCAGCATCCAGGACATTTTCATAACCGTTCTCCTTTTCGTTGCGGTTCGTCGCGCCCAGCGGTCGAGCATTCGCCTGTACCAGAGGGTTGTCAGTCGCTCGCTCGTGGGAACAACCAAGTCCATAAAGTGAAGACGAGATGATACGGTCTATGGGGCACTATTTTGTCCTGTCTGGTTGGCTTGTAAATGTGGATTATTTTGAGTAAGCCTTCGTTTGAGACGTAGGCTTGCGGCCTTGGGAGGGGAAAGGCGTGCCCTTCGATCTGACGGATATGCACTTGTTCGTGCAGGTGGCCGAAGAGGGGTCCATCACCGCCGGGGCCGTGCGGGCGCATTTGGCGCTTGCTTCGGCCAGCGCGCGGATCAGAAGCATGGAAGACCATCTGGGTGCGCCGCTGCTCACCCGTGGTCCCCGGGGTGTCAGCCTCACCCAGGCCGGAACGGTCCTGTTGCGCCACGCCCGCCTGATCACCCGGCAGTGGGAACAGATGCAGGGCGAGCTTGCCGACTTCGCCCAGGGGCGCACGGGCAGGGTGCGCCTTTTATGCAACACCGCCACCCTGACCGAGTTCCTCCTTGAAAACATGCGCGCCTACCTCCTGGCCCACCCCAACGTGGACATCGACATCGCAGAAGGGTTAAGCGCCGATATCGTGAAAGCGGTGACGGAATATCGGGCGGATGTGGGTATCGTGGCCCAGGCCACCGATGTGGGCGGCCTGGAAACCCTGCCCTTTCGCCGGCTGCGTATCGTGCTGGTCACCCCGCCGGGACATCCCTTGGCGCAGCAACAGGGCGGCGTTTGCTTTGAGCAGACCCTGGAATACGAATTCGTCGGGCTGGAGGGCACCAGTTCCATCCAAAAATATCTGGCCGCCCATGCCGCCAGAGCCGGCAAGTGGATACATCTCAGGGTGCGCCTGCGCAGTTTCGAGGCCGTCTGCGCCATGGTGGCGGGCGGCGTCGGCGTGGCCATCATCCCGGAGACTGCGGCCGAACACGCTGCCAAAACCATGGACCTGCGCCTGGTGCACCTCACGGATGCCTGGGCCTCGCGCCAGTTGACCATCTGCCTGCGCACGTATGCGGACCTGCCCGCGTATGCCAAAGACTTGATCGACCTGATCCAGTCCCGGCCGTAAGCGTCCCCTCGGCACGGCCGCACATCTGCGGTCGCTGGCCTGTTCTGCCTTTTGTCGCCGACTCCCGGTGCGCCAGGAACGCCTCCGTTTTCCTGTCCAAAGCTGTCAGCCCGGTCCTTTCCCGGCGCGCCTGGATGTGCCGGGCAGGAAATACAGGCAGGGAATCAAAGGAAAACGGTTCCCAGCAGACACGGATTTCTTTACTTTGGGGCCATGAAGAGCGATTCCGCCTACGTCAAACACGCGGAAGCGCCCGGAGGTTGTCCCTAGTGATCAGTCTTGAAGCCCGCATGGATTTACTGTGCGAATGCGTCAATATCGGCCTTGGCCGGGCGGCCGAGGCGCTCAACCGCATGTGCGACAGCCATGTGCAGTTGGCCGCGCCGGAAATCCGGATCATGAGCCGCCCCAGCCTCACCGCTGCCGCCAGCGGCCGTTGTCCGGCCGTGTGCGAAGGCGTGTTCTTGCCGTTTACCGGCCCGATGATGGGCATGACCGCCCTGGCCTTTGCCTACGGCGATGCCAACCAGCTCGTCTCCGGCCTCACCGCCGCCATGGGCATCGAAGACGCCTCCGAAGCCATGCGCGCCGACACCTTGCGCGAGGTCGGCAATGTCATCCTGGTCGGCGTGCTCGGGGCCATGGGCACCATGCTCGGCCTGCACGTCGTCTATCAGCCCCTGTCCACGGCCCAGAACCTCGATCCGCTGCTGTCCGTGGCCGATTCCTGCCGCACGGTGAGCCTGTATGTGCGCGCCCATTTCAGGCTGGCGCGTTTCATGGTCACCGGCGATATTCTGGTGGTGCTGGCCCAGGAGGGCTTTGATGCGCTGATGGCCGCCATTGACGCCAAAATTATGGAATCGGCAGGCTAGCCTTGGCTGCAATCGTTCTCTTATCCCCCACGCCGCCGGATTGTTCCGCCTTTGGGGTGCGCAGCCTGCAAGCCAGCCTCAAGGCCGCCGGCCACGACGTGCGCCTGATCCTTTTTCCGGGCAGCATCGGCCTGTCCCAGGAAGACGGTTCCTTTGTCTACCGCTATCCCGAGGCTGTGGTGGAACAGACGCTGGCGCTGGCTGCCGGGGCGGATCTGATCGGCGTGTCGTTTTTCACCAACTACTTTGACCGGGCCGTGCAGTTGACGGCCGCCGTGCGCGAACGCCTCGGCATCCCGGTGGTCTGGGGTGGCGTCCACGCCACGGTGCGGCCGGTGGAAGCCCTGGAGCACGCCGATTTTGTCTGTCGCGGCGAAGGCGAGGCCGCCCTGGCCGCCCTGGCCGGGGCCATCGTCGCCGGTGCGCCGGTGGACGCCATCCCGGGCGTGTGGACCATGGGTGAGGACGGCCCCATCGACAACGGTCTGGCGCCCCTGGTGCCTGATCTGAACGCCTTGCCCTTTTTCGATTTTTCAGGTGTGAATCAGTACGCCCTGGCCCCGGAACTGGGCCGCATCGTGCCGCTGGACGCCGCCTTTCTGGCCCAGGCGTTGCCCAAACTGCCGTATTTTAACGGCAAGCTCCTGACGGCCTACCGCACCATGACCGACCGGGGCTGCCCCCACGCCTGTTCCTACTGCAACGTGCCCACCGTCAAGGCCCTTTTTCGCGGCAGCGGCGTGCCGTACTTTAGGCACCGCAGTGTCGAGCACGTCATGGCCGAATTGCGCGAGGTGACCGCCCGCTATCCGTTCATTGAAGCGGTGCAGCTTTTTGACGACACCTTTTTTTCCCGCCGCCTGGACTGGCTCAAAGACTTTGCCGTGGCCTATAAAAGAGACATTGGCCTGCCGCTGTACTGTCAGGCTTCGCCAACGACCCTGGCCGCCGACAAGCTCGACGTGCTGCTGGAGGCCGGGTTGTGTTATGTTGAAATGGGCATCCAGACCGGCAGCCCCAAAATGCGCGAAATTTTCGGCCGTCCCGAAGACGACGCCACCGTCCTGGCCGGAGCCAGGCTCCTGGCCGAGCGCCGGGGCAGACTGCTCACCCCGGATTACCACGTCATCATCGACGCGCCCTGGGAGGAACCCGAAGATCTGCTGGCCACCGTGCGCCTTTTGGCCCGCCTGCCCAAACCCTTTGGGCTGGCCATCGCCAGTCTGGTCTATTTCCCCGAAACCGAACTCTACCGCCGGGCCAAGGCCGAAGGGCGCATTGTCCATGAAGAAACCGAAATCTATCGCCGCCCATTCTACATCGCCCCCCGACGCAGTTACCCGGGGTTCCTGCTCTATCTGCTGACCTTCCAGCATATCCCCAAAAGCGTCTACGCCGCCTTGCTCTCCCCGGGGCTCGTGCGGTTTTTCTCGCACCACAATCCCGTGCCGCTCTACAAACTCGCCTACGCCCTGGGCGAAACCCTGCGGCTGGCCGCCAAGGGCTTCTCCGCCCTGCGCCACGGCAACCTGGGCCGCATCAGTGCCTTTGTGCGCCGCACCCTGCTTCACGACCCCACCGTCGCCGGTCGCAAGGGGTAACGAAGGGGGGAGGTCGGAGATGAGCGGAGGGGAATAGAGAGGAGAGGAGGCAGAAGAGGCCTCCGGCGGCCGGGGGGATGATCCCCCCGGACCCCCCGAATGGAACAAATGAATAAGGGGTTGTGTAGGCCGCCGCTCAACCTTTGTCTTGTTGGTGGGATTCCACAGGGGCATTTTTTTGGCCGCCGCAGGGCCCAGGCTCAGGGTCTGGCGTTGTTGCGGATAAAGCGCAGGCAGTCTTCCCCGGACACCGGCCGGCTGAACAGATAGCCCTGAAAGGTGGCGCAGCCCAGACTCAGAAAACGGGCCAACTGGCCGGCTTCTTCCACGCCTTCCACCACCGTCATAAAGCCCATGGTCTGGCTGAGGGCGACGATGGTGCGCACGATATGATCGTTTACACCCCGCCGGCCGCCCTGGGTCAGGGAACGGTCGATCTTGACCGTATCCACTGGAAACTCGCGCAGATAGCGCAGCGACGTGTGCCCCATGCCGAAATCGTCGATGGCCACGCGCACGCCGATGCGGCGCAACTGGCCCAGGCTGGCCAGGGTGGCGGCGTCGGGTTCGAGCAGGGTCGCTTCGGTGATCTCCACCTCCAGCAGCTTCGAGGCCAGACCGGCCTCGGTCAGAATCGCTTCCACCCGACGGTCGAAATGGGGATCGAGAATCTGGCGCGGCGTGACGTTGACCGACATAACGAGGTCGTTGCCCACCTGCTCTTTCCAGGCGGCCCGTTGGGTACAGGCCTCGACAAGAATGAAATGGCCCAACCGGGCGATCTGGGCGGTGTCTTCGGCCAGGGCAATGACCAGGGGCGGCGGGATGAAGCCGAAGACCGGATGATTCCAGCGCAAAAGCGCCTCGACGCCGTGCACCTGATCGTGGATGGCGTTGATCTGGGGCTGGTAGACGAGATAGAGTTGGTCGTCCCGGCTCAGGGCGCGTTCCAGATCGTTGGCCAGGATTTTGGCAATGCGCCCCTCTTCGCCGGGCCGGTCCAGGCAACGCCGGCCGTAAGGGCCTGGACTGCCGCTGGTCACGGTGCGCAGCAGGGCGTCCAGAACCCGTTTGCCTTGCTGCGAGCGCAATTGGTCGGAGAGTTTGACAAACGGAAAATAGACGGCAGCACCAAGCGCCAGATTGACCAGCTGCATGGCCGGGCCGGCCAGGGAGCCGGTGGCGAGGGCGCCGCTGAGCAGGGCCGGGCTGGTCCAGCCGGGCGCGGCAATGGTCCGGGGCACGAAATCGCAAGCCGTGGCCAGATAGGCCGTCACGGTCTGCACCAGCGGTGTGAGCACAAACGGGAGTGCATACACGGGGTTGAGCACTAGCGGGATGCCGAGCAGCAGCGGCTCGTTGACGTTGCACAGGGCCGGCAGCAGGGCGAAGAGGCAGAGTTTGCGGTTGCCGTTGTCCCGGCTGCCCAGGAGCACGGCCAGAATCAGGCACAAGGTCGAGCCTGAGCCGCCCATGCGGGCAAAGGCGTCGAAAAAGGCCTTGGTGCAGATGTGGGGCGGGGCATACCCCAGGGCGCAGGCCACGGCATTGGCCGCCCCGGCCGGGACGAGAATGTGTTCCTCGATCGAAAAAAGCATGTTGGGGCCGTGCAGCCCGAAAAACCAAAACACCTGGGACAGGCCGGCATAGGCCAGGCCAAAGCCCAGGCTGTCGCCGCTGCCGCGAAAGGGAATGGCAAGCAACTGGTGCAGGGCGGCATGCAGATCGGCCGCGACAGCGGCGGTAAAACCCAGGCGGATCAGGGCAAACGCCAGGATGGTCAGCACCCCGGCCGGCATCGCCGTCAGCACGTCGCGCATCACCGGATCGTGGCCCACTGCCCCAAATGGCAGTTGCAGGCGGCGGATGCGGCACAGGCGTAAATACAGCGAGGTGGCGCTGACCCCGACGAGCAGCGCCGGCAGCATCCCCTGGTCCAAAGAAAAAAAGTGCTGCCAGGACACGGTTTCCGACGGGGCGCAGACCACAAAATAGCTGGCCAGCACGATTACCGTGGCCATGGTCGGGCTGACCATCCGGTCGGCGTTGCGCTGGTTGTCCAGGGAGGTCATGACGCCGCTAAAGGCGCACAGTACCGCCAGCGAGGCAATGCCAAACGTGCCGGCGACCAGATCGTCGCAAAAAAGCCGCCAATGAGGGCCAAAGGCTGCATCCAGCGCGTCATGCAGCGCCAGCAAGGGAAAATCTTTCACCAGCAAGGCCATGGCCCCGATCATGATCAGCGGCAGGGTCAAGGCCAGTCCACGCTGCACCGAAAGAAAAAAAGGACGGCTGGCGAGGCGGTCTGCAAGCTCATAAAGATGCAGCTTCAGGACGGCGTTGGGAGGCATATGGAACATCAAAGGCCTTGCGTCAAAGTATTGCAGCCTGTCGGCCTGATTACAGCGGCCGCAATACGACAGTCTCCGAGATATGCGTTCCAAACGTCCCGATAAACAGCCAATATTGCCTTTCCCGCAGCGCAGTAGCGTGTCCTACTGCGCAACCGCATAGAACATTTCTTGTTCCAGAGCAATGGCCCGGTGGCCTGAAATACGGCCCCATGCTTCCCCTTGTGCTGCCCACGCCTGCGCTTTGTGCCTTGCTTCCAGGGCGGTTGCGTCGTATGGGAAGGCCTAAGGAACCAGACAACACCTTATGGCCGACGACGACACCCTTTTTGAACTTTTCGCCGAAAGCTGCCTGGATCAGCTGCGCGGCATCGAATCGGCCATTCTCGACCTTGAATCCGCCCGCCCGGACGAACTCGGTCCCAAGGTCGCCTCCATTTTTCGCGCTGCCCATACCATCAAGGGCGACGCCGGTGCCATCGGAGCAACCAGACTCGCCTCCCTGGCCCACAGTGTCGAATCCGCCCTGGACGCCGTGCGCCAGGGCCGCCTCGGCGTGGCCCCGGCCATGATCGGCGAACTGCTGGGCGTGTTCGATGTCATAAAAGCCATGGCTGAGGATGTCAGAAACGACGCCCAGCGCGACATCAGCCCCCACATCGCCCGCATTGAGGCCTTGCTCGCCCCGTCGGTTTCGTCAGCTTCATCAGACGCCTCGTCCCGGACCAGCCCGCCAGACGACGCCCCCCCGGACAGCCTCGCCGCACCCGAAGACAGCGACGATCCCTTGGCCCCCAAAAAAAACAGCCCCGGTGACGACGACCGCATCCGCAAACTGGCCATCCCGGCCCGGGAACTCGATATCCTGGTGGATAGGGTGGGCGAACTGGGCATCGCCCAGGCGCGGCTGGCCGGGCTGGCCCTGCGCCGCAACGACGCGGAACTGCGCAACGTGGCTGAGGAGGTCGAACGCCTGTCCGCCCTGCTGCGCGATCAGGTGCTCGGGCTTCGCATGCTGCCCATCAAGGTGAGCTTTCCCAAATACCGACGGCTGGTGCGCGACGCCTGCCATAGCCTTGGCAAAGACGCCGAACTGGTCATGGCCGGGGAAAACACCGAACTCGACAAGGCCGTCATCGAACAGCTCAACACGCCCTGCATCCATCTTTTGCGAAACGCGGTGGATCACGGCATCGAACCGCCTGACGTGCGCGAACACCTGGGCAAGCCCCGCCGGGGGACCATCACCCTGTCCGCCCGACAGGAAGGTTCCGATGTGGTCATTGCCGTGGCTGACGACGGGGGCGGCATCGACGCCGCCAAGCTCTGGCAAAAAGCCCTGGCCGAGGGCCGCGTCACCGCCGATGCGCCCTTTGATCCGGCCGCCGCCCTGGACCTTATTTTTCTGCCGGGCCTGTCCACGGCCGAAACCGTGGGCGCGGTGTCGGGCCGGGGCGTGGGCATGGACGCCGTGCGCGAAGGCATTAGCGCCCTTCGCGGCCGCATCGAGGTGCAAAGCGCCCCAGGCGTCGGCTCCACCTTCACCCTGCGCCTGCCCGTGTCCCTGGCCATCATCGACTGCCTGGAAGTGCACTGCGCCGGCGAAGCTTATTACCTACACCTCGACTACGTGGAAGAATGCCTGGAGCTGCCGCCGGCCGTTGTCCTTACAAACGGCCGGGGCGTCATGGAACACCGCAACGTGGCCATGCCGCTGCTTTCCCTGCGCCACTTTTTCGAGCTTGAAACAGACGAGGCAGCCTGTCCCCATGTGGTCACCGTGCGCCGCGAAAACGGCCGGGCCGGTATCGTGGTCGATGCCGTCATCGGCCGCAAACAAGCCGTGCTCAAACACCTCGGCCGGGCCCTTGGCAAAGTGGACGGCGTGCTCGGCGGCACCGTCACCGAAGCCGGCGACATGGCGCTGGTCCTTGATGTACCGGGATTGCTCCAGTGCGCCCTCCTAACGGCCCAGGCCAAAAAAACGTCGGAGAAGTACCATGCCCCGCGCGCTCATCGTTGACGACAGCCGCTACCAGCGGCACCTGATCCTGCAAGCGCTCGCCGATCTTTTCGAAACCGAAGAAGCCGAAGACGGACAGCAAGCCATCGACCTGTTCACTGCCGCCCGCGACGCCGGACGCCCCTTTGATCTGGTGGTCATGGACATCCTCATGCCGGTTCTCGACGGCCACGAGGCCCTGGCCGGCATCCGCCGCCTGGAAAGCCAAGCCGGTGTGGCCGAAGACGGCCGCACCCTGGCCATCATGCTCTCCAGCCTCGACGACCCGGCCAATATGCTGCGCGCCCAGTTCGATTCCGGTGCCCAGGCCTATGTGACCAAACCCTTCCAGGTCCAGACCCTGCTCGAAACCCTGGCCACCCTAGGCCTCACCCATAACGCCCTGGGCGACTCCCTGGACGACGAGCTGGAGAGCAACGCCCCATGCAAGGCCTTCTAGATCGCTTTCCAAATCACAAAATCGCTTTTTTAAATGTGGCCCAGGGCATCCTGGTGGACAAACCCACCGTGGCCCATACGGTGCTCGGTTCCTGCGTATCCGTCACCTTTTTCGCCCCCCGGGCCGGTTTGGGGGCCATTTTCCACGCCCTGCTCCCCAAGGCGTCGGAATACCGCCTGCACGCCCCGGATCAAACGCCGTATAAATTTGTCGATACCGCTATCGAACTCCTCGTGGCCCGGTTCGTGCGGCGCGGAGTGCCCCTGCACGACATCGAATGCAAAGTGTTCGGCGGTGCCAGCGCGCTATTTGCCGAAGAAATGTCGGTGGGCCGTAAAAATGTCGAAATCGCTTTCGCCACCCTGTCCGATCTGGGGCTGCGCGTGGCCGCCTCCAACGTCGGCGGCGACGCCGGCCGCAAAATCGTCTTCTCCACCTCCACCGGCGAAATATTTGTGCGGATGTTAAAGAATAGCCGGAAAAAATAGGAGAGAGGAAAAGGCAAAAGAGTGCCTCCGGCGGCCGGGGGGATGATCCCCCCGGACCCCCCGAATAAAAGTAGTTATTAAAGGGGGGCGGCGGGGTTCAGTTGAAAGTGCTTTTTTTTATTATACTTTTTCCGCCGAGGGGGCTGAGGATTATCCCCCGGCCGCCGCAGCAACAGTGGTTCCCGTCAAGCGCCTCTGCCGGCCGCCCCGGTCTATAGCCGACCACAGTACCAGCCAGCCCCGCACCCCCCTGAAATACTTCTCCTATCAAGGGGGTCCGGGGGGGATGATCCCCCCCGGCCGCCGGAGGCTCTTTTTTCTTAAAATTTGCCCGTTTTTTGCATATCTTCCCCGGTCGGGTCGGTGCGCCAAGATGCCGCCGCCCGCCCTAAGGAGTAGAAGCATGCAGCCCCCGACTCTGCAAAACGTCCGTGTCCTGGCCGCCGTGGCCGCCCTGACCCTGCTCATTCTGGCCGGCGTCGTCTGGCTTGGCGTCGTCGTCGAACGCAGCCGCACCGAACTGGCCGAGATGGAACGGTCCCTGGCCGCTCTCAGCCTGACCGTCGCCAGCCCGGCCGAGACGGCCCTCCAGGACACCCTGGCCAAACTGAGCGCCGACGTCGCCGCCCTGGCCGCCAAAATCGATGCCCTGGCCGCCGATCAGACCAAAAATGTCGGCCGCCAGTCCGCGGAACTCAAAGCCCTGGCCGCGCGCATCGAGGCTGCCCTGGCCGCTGCCGCCGCCAAATCCGCCCAACAGGCCAAAACCGCCCAGGAAACCAAAGCCCCAACTGCCAAGCAAACCCGCGCCACCGGCAAAGCCGCCCACCCCTCTCCCGGCCCCGAAGCCGGCAATCCGCCCCAGCCGCCTTACTACGGTCCCGGCTACCCGGCCTGGCCGGTGTACTAGGTCTGGCGCGGGTGCTAAAAGCCACAAGCTAAAAGCCACAAGCCACAAGCTAAAAGCCACAAGCCACAAGCCACAAGCCACAAGCTAAAAGCTAAAAGCTAAAAGCGAAAAAGACAGAAACCAAAAGAGCGAAGGCAGAAGTTTTACGCTTCTGCCTTCGCTCTTCGTCCTGCTTGGGTCCTTCGCTTCTACCTTTCTACAACACGCTGACATCAATGCCTTTTTCTGCTTTGATGCGTTGTTGCAGCCGTTCCAGGCGCACGGTGAGGTAGGCCAGTTCGTAGGGTTCGGGCAGTTCCTGGAAATCGTTGAGTTCGCCTTCGTAGGCGTCGAGGTCAATAACGACGCGTTCGGCCACGAGTCGGATGTATTGGGCGTAGTCCGGGAAGCCCAGCGGTTTTCCCGGCGCGCGCAGGCCCCGGACGAAATCCAGCGCTTCGAGGTAGGCGGCGGTATCAAGCATGGAGTCGGTGGTCTCGGTCATGGCGGATTCCTGTGGTTGGCAGTGGCGCACGGGCTGTCAAACGGACTGCGTGCGGTGCTCGTGCTGCGTTCGGTCCTTGCCGTTGAAGCGGTGGTGTCTGGCGTGTTCGCTGCCGGACCGTGCCCGGCCGGGTTACCCCAGATACCCCTGCGCCTCCAGGTAGAGCAACACCTCCTGGGCCGCTTCGCCCGGCGACAGCGCCGTGGTGTCCAGGGTCAATTCCGCCTGCTCGGGCACTTCGTAGGGATCGTCGATGCCGGTGACGTCTTTGACCAGCCCGGCCCGGGCCTTGGCATACAGCCCCTTGCGGTCGCGCTGCTCGCAGACGGCCAAGGGCGTGGCCATATGGATTTCCACGAAACCGCCGTGGGGCGACACCAGCCCCCGGGCCACGCGCCGGGCCGAGGCATAGGGCGCGATGGGGGCGCAGATGGCGATGCCGCCGTTTTTGGTGATCTCGCTGGCCACAAACCCGATGCGGGCGATGTTGAGATTGCGATGTTCCTTGGAAAAGGTCAACTCGCTGGACAGGTGGCGGCGCACGATGTCGCCGTCCAGGAGCGTGACCGGCCGGGAGCGGCGTTCCATGAAGATGACGTAGAGAATCTTGGCCAGGGTGGATTTGCCGGCCCCGGACAGGCCGGTCATAAACAGGGTGAAGCCTTGTTTTGCCCGCGGCGGGAAGATCGTCCGCATTTCCGCTACGATCTCGGGCAGGGCGTACCACGCCGGAACCTCCAGATCGAATTGCAAGCGGCGGGTCAATTCCCCCGCGTCCAGCTGGCGCACAGTTTCGCCCGGGATAACAGCGTCTTGCGGGGCGAATTGGGCCTTTTCCTCCACGTACACCATAGGCTTTGCCGCGACCATGACCACGCCGGTTTCGTTCTGGTGGGCGGCTACCAGCGCCTGGGCAGCGCCGAGGGGATACAGCAACTGGCCGGCTGCGTCGCGGGGATCGTGCTGATCCGGGGCCACCAGGGTATGGCTGGCCCCGAGATTGGCGTGGATGACGGCTTCAAAAAGGGCCTGGCGCGGTCCGGCTCCGGGCTGCGGCACGGGAAGCAGGGCAAGTTGCGCCGAGGATTTGGGAAACGAGGCGGCAAAGTGTTCGGCACAGCGCACGCCGGCGAAATGGGCTGCACCGCCGGTCATGGCCTCGCCCGCCGGGTGCGCCAAGAGCACCCGTGCGCCAACGGCCGCAGCCGCCTGCTGCATCGCGGCCTGGTGGGCGAGAAGCGGGATGCCGGCGGTGGGACAGGCCAGGACGCTGCGCCAGCCGCGTTGGGCAAAAAGCGCCTGGAGCGTGGTCGGGTCCAGGCGCAGTTCGACAAAATCGGCATGGGGGGGCAGAGCCAGTCCGGTCACCTCTCCGGCCACGCGCACGGCCTGGGTGGTGGCCAGATAGGCCGAAGCACCGGGATGGGTCGCGGGATCGGCCAGGCCAAAAAGCGCCTGGGCCTCGACGTGGGGCTCGGCGGCCCAGGTCTCGCTGACGGTCAGCACTGCCAGCATGAAGCCTTCGGCGTCGCGAAGGGCCAGACAGTCGCCCGGGGCCAGGGCGTTGCCCAGCCGCGCCGGCACGTCGAGGCTGATGGGCCAGGGCATGATCCGGCCGTCGGTCAGGCGCATGGAAGCCAGAACGCTTTCGAAGTCGGCCCGGCCAAGATAGCCGGTCAGGGGATAAAGCGCCCGGTTGAGCAACAACTCGAGGATAAGGAGTTGGTCCGGGCGCAACGTGTGGGACGGATAGGCCAGGGAGGCGGCTTTGATTTCCTCGGCCCGATGAAAATGCACCAAAAGGGATTGGGCGTGATTGTGCATGGGGAAGGCTCCTGGTTGGCCGTTGCGGCAGGAAAGGCGGGGCGATGTCGGGGTGGATTTTCCCTCTTACATATATCCCAAATCCGACAGTTCTTCGGCCATGGCTGCGGTACCGGCGTCGTCGGTGGCTCCCGGCCCGGAGCCACCGGTTGCCGCCACCGGCCCGGCAACGGGTCGGGCGGCCAGGGTGTCGGCTGTAAACGCCTGCACCAGCACGCGGCCGTCCATGTGCTCGGTGGCCGCCTCACCCAGGGCGTAGAGCAGTGTTGGCGTCACGTCCGGCATCTGCGCGTCCGTAAGCGTCACGCCGGCGGCAACGCCCGGCCCGGCCAGGGCAAAAACGCCGTATTGCTCATGGCGCCCGCTCCATTTGTGGCCGGCGAAAAGGCCGGTCGGCGCGCCCTGCTCATAGAGGGCGATCTCGTGGGGCACCAGCACCTGATAGCCCGGCCCGCACAAGGTCACCACATCCGGCGCGCTGGCAACCGCTTCGCCGTGGTAGAGTTCCTCGCGGCTCAAAACGGCCATAAACGGATGCGCCCCGGTGTCGGGATCGACAATGCCCAGCAAGCCTTCCTTGAGCCGGGCCACAAGCGCTGGCCGCTCGGCCTGGCTGACGACCGCCGGATTGAAAAAAATCCCGCCGGCAATGCCTTCCGAGACGCAGGCCGAGTGCTGCCAATCGACAATGGTGGAAAACAGGTTGTTGATGCGGGCATGGGCCACTGATCTGGCCCGGCGTCGCCCTTCAAGGACTGCTTTGGGCAGCACGGCCCGCGCCGTTACCGCAACCAGCCGGCGCAGGAACGAAGGCGGTCGATGCCCGGCCAGAGTCGCGCCAAGGTCGCCCGTTAACAGGAGCAAACCGTTGTCGATAAGCCATTTGTTGAGGAAAATCGAACGGGTGAGCGGTCCGGCTCCGTGGTCGGAGACGATGGCCACGGCCGTCTCGTCGCCAGCCGCCGCCACGATGCGGCCCAGGGCGGCGTCCAGGCGCTCATAGACCGCTTCGATGGCCTGGCCGAGTTCGGCGTGGCGCGGGTGGGCCGGGTCGCGGTAGCCCCAGAAAAAATGCTGCACCCGGTCGGATTCCATGAAAACCGAGCAGAAATAGTCCAGCGGCCGGCGGGCCATGAGCCATAAGGTCAGCTCGCAGCGGGTGTCCACCCCGGCCAGCAGATTGTCCAGATATTTGACCGGGTCCGGGTCGAGCATGGGCGATTCGCGGCAGATGCCGAATTTTGCTTCGATTTCGGTACGGATTTCGGGTGGATACGTGAAATCCTCAATATGGGTCGGGGTGAACATGCCCGGGATGACAAATCCGTCCACCGTGTCCGGCGGCCAGGTCACGGGCACGTTGAGCGCCCCGGCCGGGCGGCCCCGGTCCGAGAGCACCCGCCAGATGGGCGGCAGCCGGCGCAGGGCCGCCGACACGAACCGCACTTCATGGCTGGCCGGATCGAGGGTCAGGGCGTCGAAGATGCCGTGGCGGCCGGGACTGGCCCCGGTGGCAAAGCTCGTCCAGGCCACCGGCGTTACCGGCGGCACGGTGGAGCACAGCGGCCCATGGACGCCCCGGGCCAGCAAAGCGGCCAGATGCGGCATGCGGCCCTTGGCCAGCAGCGGCTGTATAATATCAAAGGTAGCCCCATCCCAACCGACCACTACAACGCGTTTGGCTGTCATGGACATGCTCTGGTATCCTTCTCTTGCGGCGCACGGGGCTGTCGTAGAGAGCGCATTTCGATCAGATCAAGCCGCGTCACACCTTTTAAAGCGACAATTACCGCCGCATAGGCAAGCGCACCAAGCGTTGCGCCCACAAATGGCAGATGATGCAAGGCATAGCACACCGCAAGGCAGGCCCCGCCGGCCACGGCGACGCGCCCAAGCGGCCGCGCCGCCAGGGAAATAAAACCATGGCGCGCCGCAAAACGCGAGGAAAACAACAGCAGCCAGCCATACGACCCCAAGGCCGTCCAGGCCGCCCCCAACGCGCCATAGCGCGGCACAACAAAGGCATTGATGCCAAAGGCCAGCAGCAGCGCCACGGCCGAATAATACAAAGCGTAGCGCTGGCGGCCGATGGCCACGAGAAGGTTGTTGACCAGCATGTCCAGGGCCAAAAGCGGCAGCGACAGGGCCAAAATGCGCAGGATTGCTGCCGCCCCGGCATATTTGCCGCTGAAAAGGAGAACACAGGCCGGTTCGGCATAAAAGGCCAGCAGCAGGGCCGGCAGGGCCATGGCCTGCAAGGTGTGGCGAAAAATCAGGCGGTAGAGCCGCCCGGCCGCGTCGCCGTCCGTGGGAGCCAGCCGGGCCAGGGCCGGAAACGCCGCCAGCATGAGCGCCTGGGGCAGGATCTCCAGTTTGAGCAGAAATTCGTGCGGCGCCTGGAACTCCGCAACCGCCGCCAATCCTGCCCACCACGTGAGCGATAACGCCCCGGCCCGAAATAGGTTTTGCTGGAAAAAAACTCCCAGCCCCACCACCGACGAGGCGTAAAACATCGCGCGCAGGGCCGGCGCGTCCAGGGTAAATGACGGGCGCGTCAACCGGACCGCTGCCCGCCAGGTCAAAAGCGCCTGGACCAGCCCCGCCGCCAAAAGCCCCCCCAACACGCCGGCCACGCCCCAGCCTGCCCAAAGCGCCAGGCCAACCCCGGCCATGGACAGGAGGCCCGCCGCAACCGAAAGCGGCGGTTCATAGCCCATGCGTTCATGGGCCTGAAATACAGCACAGCCCAACATGGAAAACGAGCGGCAGATTTCCAGGCCAAAGGCCAGCCCCAAAGCCAGATACATGACCCCGCCATAGCCCGAGGCCGTCCCGGCTGCAGCCAGACCAAGCCCGGCCACCACGGCCAGTCCCGCCCGCAGGATGACAGCCCGGCCAACGATTCCCGCCGCCCTGGCCCGGTCGCAGACCATTTCGCGGATCATCACCTGCTGAATGCCGAAATAGGTCAGGGCGGCCACCGCTCCGGCCAAGGCCGAAACCGAGGCATAGCGGCCGAAATCATCGACGGACAGCACCCTGGCCACGGCCAGCAACACAAAAAAACCGCTGGCCGTCTGCACCCCGCGCGACAAGACCAGGGCCATAAAATTGCGCGCCAACGAACGCGGTGGCTGCGGCGGCCGGACTGGCGCGGCGGGATGGGGGGCGGTCGCGTGCGGCATAGTGGTTCCTTGCCAGGGCAGCGCCCGGCTGGTCTTCAACTGCCCCTCACCATCGCATCCACGTCCAGCGCCCGCGGCGCAAAGCCGAGATCCCGGCGGGCGGCGGTGCTGTCGGTGTCTTTGGCGCAGAGAAGCCGCGCCACCTGATCGGGCACGATGGGCGGGTGGCGCAGCACCCGGCAGGCGATGCGGGCGGCCAGGGTGACAAGCCCCAGCGGCACGGGAATTTTAAAAAGCCGTTGGCCGCAATGGCGGGCGACGGCGTCGGCCAGCTCGGCATAGGCGATGGGGTCGCCGGCCAGGACATAGGTGCCCCCCACGGCGGCCGGCGCGGTCAGGGCGGCCAGAAAGGCCGGAATCAGGTCGGCAATGTGCACCGGGGCCAGGACGTGGCGGCCGCGTCCGGGCATGGGGAGCGCTCCCCCCTTGGCGCAGGCCCTGGCCAGGGCGTGGACGGCCTCGCCGCGCCCGACACCGTAGACTTCGGCCGGGCGCAGGATGACCCAGGGCAGACCCGAGGTGCGCACGAGTTGTTCGGCTTCGGCCTTGGACTGGCCGTAGTCGCCGCAGGCCTGGCCCACGGCCCGGGTGCTGACGCACAGGAACCGGGCGTCGGGGCAGTGGCCGGCGCAGGCGGCCAGCAGATCGGCGGTGACGTCCACGTTGCCCCGGCGGTAGAGGCTGGCGGTGCGGGCGTGGGTGAGGGCGGCCAGATGCAGCACGGCGTCGTGGCCGGCCAGGGCCGTGGCATAGGTTGCCGGGGTAAGCAGATCGCCGCAAAGGCCGGTCAGGCCGGGCAGGACCGGCAGGGCGGCGGGATTTCGGGCCAGGGCGGTGAGGCGGTGGCCGGCGGCGACGAGGGCCGGAACAAGGGCCGTGCCAAGGCCGCCGCCGGCACCGGTGACGAAGATGTTCATGGTCGGATAAAAATCCCGCGTAGCCGGGCGGCGAGGAGGCTTTGGCTGCATTCCAACCCGGCGTCGGGGCGCACGAAGGATTTGCGGTCGCCTTGCAGGAAGACGGTTGCGGCGGCCACGGCGGACACGGCCAGCGACACCGCCGGGCGCAACAGGCCTGCTGGCAGATCCACGGCCTTTGGGGGGCTGTCGCGCCGGGTGGGCGCGATGGGGGTCAGGCCGGTGGCCCGGGCGCAGCGGGCCGCGATGGCCAGTATGATTGGGCGCATGCAGTTCCTATGAAAGGGATTCATTAGTTGACGGTGACCTTGACGTCGCAGCGCATGCCTTCTTTGATGCGCAGGTCGGGATTGGGCAATGCGAGTTCTATTTGGTAAAAGGACGGTTGTTGCAACATGGCAGGCTGGGCCACATAGTCGATCTTGGAGATGGTGGTGTGAAACTCCTCGCCGGGCCAGGCATAAAAGGCGAGGACGGCGGGGTCGCCGACCTTGAGTTTTTGCACGATGATTTCGTGGACCGAGGCCCGGATGACCATGGGGTCAAGCGTGCCCACGGTGAGCAGCGTGGCCGCTTTGGTGAAGTCCATGCCGGGCACGAGGCTGGAATTGAACCACAGGATATAGCCGTCGGACGGTGCACGGATGGTGCCTTCGCGGGGGAGGTTTTTGAGGTCTCTGTCCTTGCCGTATTTGGAATGGGCAATAAGCTGGGCATTCTCGTAGCGCTGTTGGGCCAGTTCGATTTCCTGGGCCAGATAGTCGCGTTGCAGCAGCAGGGCGTCAATGTCCATGGCGTTTGTGCGCACGGTCCGGGGAGCCACGGACTGATTGCTGACCATGTTTTCCAGATCGGTCTGACGGCTTTGCTGCCAGGCCAGCTGGTGCTGCACCAGGGCCATGGCGCGTTCAAGGGCGTTGAGTTGCGCCCGTGACAGGGATTGCTTTTCCGAAATAAGCGTTTCCAGCGGCAGTTCGTAGGTTACCAGCGGCTGGCCGTCTACAACATGCTGGCCGACCTTTAAATCCGTGGCCAGGATGCGCAGCCGGCGCATGTCCGAGCCAAGTGCCACGGCGGATTTTTCTTCATAAGATTCCCTGGGCAGTTCTGTGATGTTGGCCTGGACGCCCGAACCCTGGCTCGGACCTTTTTTGTCCTTGGTGAGAAACGGCCATTTGATGTCATAGCGGACAGGACAGTAGGATTTGCCAAGAAACGTCAGTGTCTCGGCCTGGGCCGGGGCAGCGGTCCAGAGGAAGGCGGCTGCGACCAGGGCGAGGAGGGGGGTGCGGTATGTCATAATGTGTCGGGGGTGGCATATGAGGCGGCCTTGCGACCGCAACGTGTAGAGGTTGCACCAAGCGGCGTTTTGCGGCCAACCTTTACACCAATTCGCATCGGATCACAACGCGGCGTTGGGTTGCCTTGCGATCAGGGCTGAAATCACTTATTTGGAGCGAGATCGTTATTCGACGGACCAAGGACCGCCATGCCCGCCCGCGCGTTTTCCCATCTCGTCGCCGTACTGCTCTGTCTGGCCGCAGTTGGCGGCATCGCCGCCTGCGCCCGTCCCACAGCCCCGCCGCCGGTTGTGGCCGCTTCCAAAACCCGGCCTGAAGCCCGCTCGGCCGATCTGGCTTCCAGACGTGCCGTCTTTGGCTACGGCGACGAACTCAATGTGACTGTCTGGCGGCTGGATGACCTCAAATCCACGGTTCAGGTGGACGAGGCCGGCCGCATCCAGTTGCCGCTCGTCGGCGAAGTGGCGGCGGGCGGGCGCACCGTCTCCGAACTGCGGACCGAACTGACCCGGGCTTATACCAAATATCTGGTGGACCCGCAGATCACCGTGGTAGCCGTGTCCATACGCAGCCAGACGGCCCTGGTTCTGGGCGAGGTCAAGGCCCAGGGGGTGGTGACGGTGGATCACGACATGCCGCTGTTTGAGGCTATCGCCCGGGTGGGTGGCTTCACCGACACCGCCGGCAAGTCCACGGTGGTGCTGTTGCGGGCCATCGATTCCGACGCGCCCAAAGTCTACATTCTGGATATGCAACTGGGAACCAAGCTTGGCAAGAGCACGGCCGGCTTCGACCGGTTCCTGGAGGCCGGCGACGTGCTCTACGTGCCCAAAAGCAATTGGGCCAGTTTTGAAGAATTCCTGACGCACTTCAACTCCGTGGCCAACGCCTTTATCAATGCTGAAAGGTTGGTTATCTTCATGCCCCAACTGCGCGACGCTATCACAGACCTGTACCAGGGGCCGGTTACGACCATTGAACAAAACTCGCCAGTTGCCGGGGAATACCTCAGCAACAATCAGGGCGGCGTTATAGCGGTGCAATAGCATGGAAGTTCGCCAACTCCTGCGTCTGCTGTGGCATCGCCGCCGGCTGATGACTCTGGTCTTTTCCGTCGTATTTATCGGTCTGGCCGCGCTGACGCTTTTGTGCGAAACCCAGTATGTTGCCTCGGCAAAAGTCTATCTCTACCATTCCTCCATCAAGGCCACCCTTCTTTCGCGCATTACGCTGGATACCGCCTCCATGGGCGCTGCCTCCCTGACCGACGCTGAACGGGCAACCTACGAGGATCTGGCCATTACCGTGCCGGTCGTCAGGCCGCTTCTCACCGAACTAAACCTCAAACGCAAACGCAAGTCGCTCCAGATCCTCGAGTTCATCCCCTTCATGCGGTTTTTGACCGACCGTTTTCTGCCAAACGTCGGCCGCCGCGACATGACCTATGAAGAACTGACCAACAAATCCCTGGTCAATATGATCTTCCCCCGGCCCTCCCTCAAAGCGGCCATGATGGAAGACGCCGATATCCTGGAATTCTCCAGTTCCGCCGAATCCCTGGAATTGGCCATGGCCCTGGCCAACGGCGCTGCCAAGTCGTTTGTTGCCCAGGACACGGCCATGCGCCAGAACGAGTGCCGGGAATTGGTCGCCACAGTGGACAAGGAACTGCCCAGAGCCAGGGCGGATTTCGAGCAGGCCCTGGTCGAACAGAGCCAGGTGCGCCAGCGCGAGAAAATTGCCAGCCTCGATTCCGAGGCCGAACAGCTCCTTACCCGTTACTACAGCCTGGCCGGCTCGCGGGATTCCAATCGGCTCGAGCTGCTCAAGGCCCAGGGCATGCTGGCCAACGTCAAAGCCCAGATAACGAAGCGGCCGGAATTCCGCAAAACCAGCGAATCCCTCCAGCGCTCCTCGCTGATCGATTCCATCAAGCTCACCTTGCGCGATTTGTATATGGATCTGGCCGTGGCCAAAACGCGCATGACCCCGGAACACCCACAGTACAAGGAAATTGAAAGCAAGATCGAAGAAGCCAAAAAGCTGATCAAGGGTGAATCCTTGAAAGTTTATGGGTCGGAAACCATCTCCACCGACCAGACGTTTAGCTATTTAAATGACCGCTCGGCCGAATATGCCGCCCAGATCGCCGGCTATGAAAGCCAGGACGCCGCCTTTGGCACACTGCTCGGTGCCCTCGAAGACAAAATACAGGCCTTCCCGGACCGGGCCGCCGCCGATGCCCTGGCCAAATTCCGCGTGGCGGGGGCCGAAATGTTTTTGTCCAACCTCAATAATCTCGCCAGTGCCGCCCAGGCCGGCCAGAGACTGGATCTGTCCATTGCCCATGTGGTGGAACAGGCAAGCCGGCCGGGTAAGATTGAAGATTACATGCGCCCCAAGTTGTCCCTCATGCTGGCGGTCGGCCTTGTGCTGGGCTGTTTTCTGGCCGTGTGCGCGGCGCTTGTGGCCGCCTACGCCGACGAATCCGTGGGCAGCGCCGCCGCCCTGGCCGGCCTGGGTGCGCCGGTCATCGCCGCTGTGCCCTGCCGGTCGGCAACGGACCGGTTGCAGGCCTTTCGCCGGCTGCGCGACACGCTTTTCCCCCTGGCCGGCAACCCGCCCCGGCTGGTGCTGGTCGCCGACGTTGCCGCTAAGCCCCCCCTGGACAGGGACGTCCCCGATGCCATGGCCGTGGTGCTGGGCCTTGGCATGTCCCTGGCCCGGTCCGGCCGCTCCGTGGCCGCCGTGGACACTGTTTTAACCCACCCGACCCTGCACGCCCGCACCGGTCTGCCGCTGGGGCCGGGACTGGCTGAAGCCATTGGCGGCAAAGTCTTTCGCGACGCCGTGATCCTGCCTGGCGAGGAGCCGGGTCTCTTTATCCTGCCGGCCGGCGAAGCCGTCCTGACCGCCGCCGCCGCCGACAGGCTGCTGGACAGCCCGGCCATGGCCCTGTTGCTCGACGGGCTGATCCGACGCTTCGACGTGGTGCTCCTCGCCGTCGCCCCGGCCAGCCAAAGCGGTGACGCCGGCTCCCTGGCCCGCCACGCCGATGCCATACTGCTGACCGTGCGCCTGGACGCCGACCAGTGCGCCACCGTGGCCGCCACCATCGCCGATCTCGCCGCCGCCGCCGGCAAAACCCCGCAGACCGTCGTCCTCGGCGTTCCCGACGACGAACCCACCCCCCGCGAAGTCTGGACCGAACTGCGCGCCCGGCGATGGTGGTGGGGCGGGGAGAAGAAAAAGAATACGAAAGACGAAAGAATGCCTCCGGCGGCCGGGAGGGGGTAGCCCCCTCCCGGACCCTCCCTGCCAAGGGGTAAGGGGTTTTGCCGCACGATGGTGCGGGGGGCCGGCCCCTTGCATAGAGCGAATGTTGTGGGTGCCCTGGGCTTTGGCCGCCGGAGCAACGGTGGTTCCAGTCAAGTGTAAGCTCTGGTTTTTTCCGGTCCTCGACTGACCGGATTGTCAACCAGCCCCAAGAAACCCCTTTATAAATTTCTTCCATTCGGGGGGTCCGGGGGGATCATCCCCCCGGCCGCCGGAGGCATTCTTAACGTGCAGAATCTCTTTAAAAAAATAAATCCTTGGCCCATTTTGCTCTTCCTGGTCGCCCTGGCCCTGCGCCTGTACGAACTGGGCGGGCCGTCCATGGCCTTTCATGATGAACTGACCACCCTGGCCCGCAGCCTGGAGCCGTCGTTTGCGGAGGTGCTGGCCGCAGCCATCAAGCAATTCCCACCGTTTATCGATTTCCAGCCGCCGCTGTATTATCTCGTGACCCATGGTGTTGTGGCCTTGGGCGGGCACGGCGATTTCTGGGTGCGGCTGCCGGCGGCATTGGCCGGTGCGGTCTGCGCGCCGCTATTATATTGGCTGGGACTGCGTCTGGGCGGGCCGGTTTGCGGCGTGTTTGCCGGCGCGGCCGTGGCTGTTAATTTGTACCACATTGATGTCAGCCAGCAGGTGCGCCTCTACGCCTTGTGGGGTGCATTGACTTTGGCCGGGCTGCTGGCGCTCATGCGGGCGCTTAACGGCGGGCGGCGTCGGGACTGGGCTGTTTTCGCCCTGGCCTTGGCGGCCGGATTCTATACGTCGTATCTGGCCCTGGGCCTGCTGGTTTTGGCGGCGCTGCTAACGGCCTGGGCGCTGGCCGTGCCGGGCCGGGACGCACCGGCACGACGGCGCACGCTCTTAGGCTTTCTCGGGGCGTCGGCTGCGGCCGTGGCCGCTTTTTGGCCGTGGCTGGAGGTCACCAGCGGGGTGCGGGGCTATCTGCTGGACGCGGCCGTGCCGCTTCGCCCGCCGCTTTATGAGGCACTAACCACTGTTTTCGCGGCCTTTTCCAGCCATTACGCCACCGTTATCGGTCGCCCGGAACTGCCCTGGCTTATGGCCGGTGCGGCGGTCGCGGGGCTGCTGCTCGGGCTGGCCCGTGCGGCGCAGCGGCGCAGTGCGATCCTTGTTGCCGTCCTGTTTGTGGTCTTTTTCGGTCTGGCCTGGGGCCGGGCGAGTGCGGCCCATCCTTTTCAGGTGCGCTATGGGCTGCCGTGTCTGTTTGCCACGCTGTTGGCGGCCGGGCTGGGGCTGGCAGCTCTCGCCGACTGGCTGCGCCGGCGGGGAGTGGGCGCGGCCGCGGGCCAGGGACTGGCGCTGGTGCTGGGGCTGGCCCTGGCCGCGCCGAGTCTGCCGGTTGCCCCGTTTTTTTACCGCCGCGACGACAGCCGTTTAAAGACCCTGGCCGCTGCCTTGCGCGCCGCCGCCGGTCCGGCCACGTCCCTGGCCTTGTGGCGCGAGTCCGATCCCTGGCTGCGGCCGTATTTTGAGACCTTTGCCCGGTGGTATCTGCCGGGTGTGTTTTTGACGGCCCTGCCGGATGCTAGCCCGGCCGGCCGGCAGGCCCGGGATATGCTGCTGCTGGTTCCGGCCACGCCGGGAACGCCGCCCCCCGCCGGGGCCAGACTGGTCACGGCCCTGGCCGGGACAGAAATCTGGCACAGCCCCGTGGCCAATGCCACGCCCCTGGTACCGTCGGATGGTTTTACGGCCCGGTTTGCCCCGGACGTGGCCTTTGCCGAACTGACCAGCAGCCGTAATGTCCGGGCCACCGGCTCCTCGCTGGTTCTGGCCGAGAGCGTGCGCGCCGGCGAGGCTGTGTATGTGTTCACGCCCCAGCCCGGCCAACGCGTAGCCCTGACCGGGCTGGAGTGGGATACCGAAACGGCCTCCTATCCCGGCCAGTCGCCGTCGGGCCGGGTCATTGCCCTGGTCGGTCCCGACGCCGAGCACCTGACGCCCTATGATTCCGACAGTCCGCCGCCGCCGGCCGAGTCGTTGATGCTGCGCCTGTATTTCCGGCCCGGCTACAGCCGTGGACCGCTGGCGCTCACCCGGCTCGATGCCCGTTTTGCCGTGTCCGGCGATCCCGGCCCGCCCGCTGCCGTGGCCGCCGAGCAGGCTCGTCGGCTGGCTGCCAATACCCAGATTGCGCCGTGTCCGGCCGGCACCATTTTTCCCGACCGCTATGTACTTGGGCCGGATGGCACAGTCTGTCCCGCCGTCGGCCGGCTGGCGTCGGACGCGTCCCTGACGCTGGCCAATGCCACGGCTGCCCCCCTGGCCGTCACCCGCCTGGACCTGACCGGCAATCCCGGCGGTGCGGCCGTGAGCCTGGGGGCCACACAGTTCCAGCTTCCCCTGGCCGGGCCGCAGCTTTTGACCGCCGCCCTGGTGCCGGGCGGCCCTGGCACGGTGCGGCTGGCCCCGCTGTATACCGACGCCGGCTTTAATCCCGACGCGGCGTTGCCCGGGGCCACGGCGGTCAAGCGGGCCGGCGAGCCGGTCCTCACCTGTCCCGATGCCAAACCCTGCGAAATCCTCTACGAACTGACCACCGGCTATCCGGCCAAACGCCTGGAGCTGACCTGGTTTCCGCGCCTTTTGGGCGATGCGGCCGGGCACAACAACGCCACGGCCGAAATTGCGGTGGGCGACGGGCCGTTTCAGAGTCTGGACAGCTTTTCCAGCCTGCAATCCGGGCGTTGGGACGGGCTTGGAGTGACGCGCCGGGCGGCCACAGCCCTTGGCGGGGCCACGGGCCGGATTCGGTTGCGCCTGCGGCTGGCCGGGGACGGGGCGCAATTGTGGTCGTCGCCGGAAACGCCCATGGCGCTCACCCTGGCCGTAGATACGGGCAGTCTGCCGCCTCTGGCCATTGCGCCCGGGACCACGCCCATGACCGCCGCCGCCCCCGGCCCGTGGGGCATCACCGTAGGCTTTGACACGCCGTGACGTGGCGTGTGGGAAGAGAAGACAGAAGAGGCCTCCGGCGGCCGGGGGCCTGAGGCCCCCGGACCCCCCACCGGGAAAAGTTTATCAAGGGGTTCTGGCGTTGGCTGGCAAACTGGTCGGCTGCCAGCCTGGACAAACAGCGTTTGTGATTGACGGGGAGCACGGTTGCTCCGGCGGCCAAAGGGAGTGACAGCCCTTTGGAATCCCACCTGTTAAAATACTGCTTCCATCAAGGGGGTCCGGGGGGGATTATCCCCCCCGGCCGCCGGAGGCACTCTTCGTTTTCTTTTTCGTTTTCTTTTTCGCCTTCGTCTTCTCTTCTCGCGCGTCTCCGGTCGCAGGGGCAGCCCTGGCAGCGTTCCCGGGAGAGGTGGGCCGAAAGCAGGCTGGCGGCTGTGGACAAAAGCGAGCGTTCCTGGCGCGTGAACCGGCGCGGCTGGCGGACCTCGCCCACGGCCAGAAACCCGCTCCAGGTTCCGTTGCGGGTCAGCGGTGCGGCCAGCACCGCCGTCAGATCAAAGGCCAGAAGGTTTTCGCGGATGGACTGCGGGAAATCCTCCACCGGGCCGGCGAGGATCTCTCCGGCGGCCAGACTGTCGGCCCACTGGTAACCGTCGAGGCTGTAGGGAATCCTGTCCATGCCGGGCTGGCCCCGGCGTGGTGTCAGTCCGGCGGCCTGGGCCTCGCCGGCCAGACGACAGCAGCGGCCGTGGGCGGCATCCTCGAAATTGTCGAACCAGGCCGCCCGGCCCAGAGAAAAGGCCGTCAACAGCCGCACCAGGGCCTGATCCACGGCGTTTGGCCCGTCGCCCAGAAGTGCGCGCCCGAAAAGGGACAATTCCTCTTCAGCCAGGGCCCGGGCGGCCAGGGCTTCTTCGGCCAGCCGGCGGGCGGTGATGTCCGAACCCACGGCCAGCCAGCCTTCGGGCCGGCCCGCCGGATCGGTCAGTGGCCGATTGTCCCAATGCAGGTAGACACGCCGGCCGTCTTTGGCCGTTATTTCGTTTTCCGACTGGTCACGCGACAGGGAGTCGGGCGCAGCCATGGCCCGGGCCAGCAGACTGGACAGGTCCGGCGGTGCGGCCGGCCAGAAGACCGCTTTGCCGGCCAGCATTTCGGCCCGGCTGTAGCCCAGGAGGCGCTCGGCGTATTCGTTGACAAAAACCAGTTTTCCCGCGGCATTAAAGCGCAGAATCAGGGAGTTGGCGTTTTCGACCAGTTCCCGGTACCGTCCTTCGCTTTGCGTCAGCCGGGTCGCCGTGCGCCGTCGCGCCGCGAGCAGCACAGCCAGGATGCAGGCGGCCGGCACGGACACGGCCAAAGCCGCCGCTGCGCCCCACACCAGCGGCTTGTTTCGTTCGTAGAGCGAGGCCGGGGCATTGAGAAACGTCGTGTTTTTGGGAACATGGTCCATGGGCAGCTTCAGGCGCTCCAGGACGGCATAATCCAGGACCGGCTCGGCCGGCACGCTGGCCACGGGGATGTCGCCGGGACGGCGACCGGCCAGGATGTCGCGGACGATGCCGGCGGCGGCCCGGCCTTGCTTTTCCCCCCACAAGACCTGGCCGCCTATCGCCCCGGAACCCAGGTCGAAATCCCACAGGGCAAATATCGGCGTTGTCGTCTGGCCGGCCAGACCGCTCACATCCGATCCTACGGCCACAGTCTGGCCCGCGGCATTGCGCAAGGGCGCCAGGCGCAGGACGACGGCGTCGGACGGGGCCACGGCCAGAGCGGCGATGGCGGATTCCAGGGAGGCGTCCAGGATTTCGACCGGCCGCACCCGCCGGCCCAAGGCGGTCGCAGCCCGGCGAAAGCGGTCCAGATTGGCCCGGCTGGTCACTGACGCGGCCGACCCGAAGGCCAGCACGGTGCGGGCCTTGGGCACAAGCTCCAGGGCCAACTCCAGCGTGCCCAGCACGTCAGGGTCTTCGCCCACTCCGGTGACATCGGCATAGCCGGCGGTGCGGGCCGGGGTGAAGTCGTTGACGCCGCAAAAGACAATGGGGCGGTCGGGGAAAAGCGTGTCGCGCCGGGTCAGCCAGAAATTCAGGGCGTCGTCGTCGGTGCTGGCCAGGACGGCAAGGGGCACGTTGTGGTATTTGGCCGCCAGATAGGCTGTAAAGGCGGTCTGGTCGCCGTCTCCGTGAACATTGCGCGCGTCGAGGTGCTCCACGTAGACCCGGGCTTCGCCCGGCCCCAGTTCGGCCAGAAAGCCGGCCAATTCCGCATCGGACCAGGGGTCGCCGTGGTGGTAGGACGACAGCAGCAGCACGCCCGGCGGCTGGGCGGCGGCCAGGGCCGCAGCGGCAAACAGGCACAAAAGAACCACAAGCGTCAGGACGCGGCGGGCAGGTGTTGCTGGCCATGTCTTCATGGCTGTTGCTGTAGCGCAAACACAACGCCTTGTCTTGGGTTGCGAGACAGGGTTGGGAGACAGGATTGGGACAGAGTCTTCACGCCCGACGCTTGCCTAACCCGCTTGAAACCGACTACAGGTATTTAAGAAGGCGTCGCTTGCAGCAGTCGAGGGGCACGCCAGACAGGACCAGCATGGACACAATAGCGAATCCGCCCGGCCCGCCTGGTCCAGGCGATGGCCAGGAGCCGCCGGATAGCGCCGCTCGGGCCGCTGAAATGGCGCGCCTGCGCCAGAGTGAAGCCCGGTTGCGGCTTCTCTTTGACCAGTCCGTGGTCGGCATTGTCATCGCCAACGGCCAGGGCATCGTCCGCGACGCCAATGCCGCCATCCTGGCCATGCTCGGGTACGACCGGGAATCCTTTCTTGGAACAGACATGCGCACGGTGATCCATCCCGACGATCAGCGCGCCTTGCCCCTCGACGTGGTCCACGCCGGCATCGCGGCCGGGAATCAGCCCGGTGTGGAACGGCGCTACCGCCGGGCCGACGGGACATATCTGCCCGTGTCCGTGTCCTTCGGGCTGTTCGATCCCGAGAGCCGGCTGCATCAGGTCATGGTGCAGGACATTTCCGCCCAAAAAGCCATCGAAGCCGAGCGTGCCCTGGCCCTGAGCCAGGCCGAGGCCGCGAGCCAGACCAAATCCGTTTTTCTGGCCCACATGAGCCACGAACTCCGCACGCCGTTAAACGGCGTCATGGGCATGTTGCAGTTGGCCCAGATGGCCAACGACTCGCCGGAAACGGCCGAGTATCTGAACGCGGCCATGGCCTCCGCCCAGGGGCTTTTGCGCATCCTGTCCGACATCCTGGAGGTGTCGGCCCTTCATGACGGGTTGGTCCGGCTGACGGACGAGGCGTTTGACCTCGACGAGGCCATCGACCCGGTTCTGGCGAGCCTGGATCGGGAAGCGCACGCCAAAGGCCTTGTCTTTTCCCATGGCATCGCGCCCGATGTGCCGCCCCGGCTGCGCGGCGACGTCGGCCGGCTGCGTCAGATCCTGTACAATCTGGCCGCCAACGCCATCAAATACACTTCGACCGGCCGGGTGCGGTTGACCGTTGCGACCGTGCCCCAGCCCGACCCCCGGCGCATCCGCCTGGTTTTTAGTTTGGCCGATACCGGCATCGGCATTCCTGAACACCGCCAGGCAACGGTCCTGGAAGCTTTTACCCAGGTCGGGCCGCTCCTGACCCGGCGTTTTGGCGGCGTAGGCCTTGGCCTGTCCATCGCCAAGGGGCTGACCGAACAGATGGGCGGCAGCCTGACCCTGACCAGTGTCGAGCAGGAGGGAACCACCGTGCAGGTCGAATTGCCGTTTGCCCTATCGGAACAACCGGCCGTGCGTTCCTTTGCCCCGGCCGCCAGCCTGACAGGGCTGCGGGTGCTGGTGGCCGAGGACGAGGCGATAAACCGGCTCACCATCCAGAAGATGCTGGAAAAGCTCGGTTGCCGGCCGCATCTGACCCAAAACGGCCGGGAAGCCCTGGACGCTTTGGCGCAAAACGCCTTTGACTGTGTGCTTATGGATATCCGCATGCCCGAGATGGACGGTCTGACGGCGGTGCAGGCGCTGCGCCAGGGGCAGGCCGGGGAGGCAGCGCGGCAAATGCCGGTGGTGGCCCTGACCGCCCATGCCCTGGCCGAGGACAAGCAGGCCGCCTTTGACGCCGGGGTCAATGCCTATCTGGTCAAACCCGTGGACATGGCCGAACTGGGCCGGCTGCTGGCCCGGCTGTTGGCCGACGGCCGGGAGCACGTCGCATAAGAGCGCCTGCGGCGGCCAGGGGTATGGGGAGAGAGAGCCTCCGGCGGCCAAAGGGCTGAGCCCTTTGGAATCCCACCTGGGGAACGTCGGGTGGTTGGAAGTCGGGGCGTTAACGAAGCACGGGAAGAAGAGTTTCTAATAAGACCAGTCACTCCAACAACCGAATCCATCCACCCACTCCACCGATACCCCCTTGAAAAATTTCCTATCAAGGGGGTCCGGGGGGGATTATCCCCCCCGGCCGCCGGAGGCCTCTTCTGCCTTCCCCCCTCTTGCGCCCGTCTACCGCCCGGCGGTAGGCGGTCAGGGCCAGGGTGACGGCGTTGTTCCAGTCAAAGCCCGCTGCCCGCAGAAGGCCCCGGGCGGCCATGTCCCGGGCGAGGGGCGGGTCGGTCAGCACCCGGCACAGCGCGTCGGCAAGGCCGGCGGTGTCGTGGGGATTAACGAGCAGCGCGGCCCCCCCCGCCACTTCGGCCACGGCCGGGGCGGTTGAGGCAACCACCGGCGTGCCGCAGGCCATGGCCTCAATCACCGGCAGGCCGAAGCCTTCGCCAAAGCTCGGATAGGCCAGCACTGCCGCGCCGGATAACAGCCCCGGCAGATCGGCCTGGGGCACGCCGCCGCAAAAGATGATTCCTTCCCCGCCGCCGCTTCCCCGTATCTGCGCGCCAAAGGCGGCAAACAGTCCGTCGTCGGGGCCGGCGATGACGAGCAACGGTGCCGCCGCGCCCAGTCGCGCCCGGAGCAGCCGATAGGCCGCAACCAGCCCTGGCAGATTTTTGCGCGGTTCGATACGCCCCAGCGACAGGATGTACGGGCTGTCGGGGATGCCCAGGCGCTCACGCAGACCGGCCAGGACGGGCGGGTCGGTGACCGGGGCAAAGGCGGCGTCCAGGCCGGAATGGACAAAGGCCACCCGCTCGGGGGCAACGCCGTAGCGGGCCATGATCTCGCTCCGGCAGTAGTCGGAAACGGTCAGCACCATGGCCGCCCGGCGGGCGCTGCGGGGATAGAGCAGCCGCATCAGGCTGGAGAGTCCCCGGGGAAAATACTGGGGCATGGTTTCGTGCAGGATGTCGTGGAGTGTAATGACGCAGGGGACCGTCGGGGTCAGCGGCGCCAGGTATTGGCAATGAAAGACATCCACTTCCCGGGCCAACCGCTGGGGAAAGGGGGCGATCAGCCGGCCGGTGCGGCCGGCGGGAATGGGGGCGAGCGTCACGTTGGGAGCACCGGCGGCCAGGGCCAGGGCAGCGGCGCGGCCGGGCTCGGTCACATAGAAGACAAACCGGATATCCGGTGCGGCAGCCGGCAAGCGGGCGGCCAGGGCGGCGATGTAGGTGCGCGAGCCCTGCATGATGCCGCCCAGGGTGTGCAGATCAAGACCTACCCGCATCGTTTGGCGACCAGGGTTTGCACCGTTGCGGCCAGGGCCAGCCCCAGCCCGGCGGCAAAGGCCAGGGAGCGGCCGAGAATGAAGAGCGGGGCCAGGACGGCCACGGGCCGGTCGCGGGGGGCGGCGAAGCGGACAAAAGGGATGGTGGTGGCGAAAAGGGCGGCCAGGGACAGGCCGGAAAGTGCTGCGCCGAGGCTGGTCAGCGGCAGGGCGGCCAGCCCCAGGCCGAAGCCGCCGGCCAGGACGGTCTGGACCCGGATGACCGGCGGGGTGTAGCCGTCGCACACCAGTTTCTGGGGATGGTCGCGGCAGGCCCGAAAGCGCCAGAAGGCCCGGCGCAGCTTGATGCGCAGATAGCGGGCGAGGGTTGCCGGGTGGCGGTGGTAGACGATGGCGGCCGGGGCGAAAACCAGCCGATGGCCGGCGGCGGCCAGGCGGTAGGACAGTTCGGTGTCCTCGTTGTCAGCCACGCAAAAGGACGTATCAAACCCGCCGGCCGCGTCGAACACGGTTTTGCGGTAGGCGGCGGCATAGGTGGCCACCAGATCGATGGTCGGGCGGCGGGCCACGAAGGCGTAGCGGTCGGCAAATTCGAGCTGGGCAAAGCGGGCGACAAGCGTGGTCTGGCGGGTGCGGTAGGCTCCCTGGACCCCGGCCACGGTGGGATCGGCCAGGGGGGCGAGGATGTTCTCCAAAAACTCTGGGGCCGGGGCACAGTCGGCGTCGGTGAAAACGACAACATCGCAGTCGGAGGCGGCCGCCCCGGCGTTTCGGGCCGCGGCCGGCCCGGCGTTGGCCTGCCGGATGACCGTCGCGCCCAGGCGCTCGGCCAGGGCGGCGGTGTCGTCGGTTGACCCGTCGTCCACCACAATAACGGCAAACCGGTCGCGACCGATGGTCTGGGTGGCCAGCGCCGTCAGGGTGTCGGCCAGGGTGCCGGCGGCGTTATAGGCCGGGATGACGACGGTTACGCGGGGCATGGGGGGGGAGGTGCCAGCCCGACGGCCGGGTCATTTTTAGGATGCAGATCAAAATCCAGGCGAAATCCCAGGACGTCGGCGGCGTCCATAAGCTGGGCCACAGTGGATTGGTGGTCGAGATCCAGCAGCCGGCGCACTTGCCTGGCGTCGCAGTGGAGCAGTTCGGCCAGTCTGAGTTGGGATATGCCCTGGTCGCGCATGGCCTGATAGAGGCCGAGCTTGACCGCGACCAGCGGTGACGGGGCCAGGGCGAGCTGTCCCGGCGCAGGGCTTGAGGGTGCGGGGATGTCACGGCGTTCGTCCATGTAGCCGGCCAGGGCCACGTGCAGGGCGTCTTGCCCCCATTTGAGGGCAATGGCGGCCGATGCGCCACAGGTGATGGCCTCGGGCAGGTCGGGAAAGGCGGCCATGACGTCGCCGTTATCCAGGGGCGTCAGCGTGACGGGATAGTCATACATGGCGGACCTCCGGGATCAGAACACGTCGTTTGGGTCCAGGCCGAGTTGCTTGCACAGCATCCGCAAAAAGGCCGGATCGAGGTCGGCACTGCCGTGGCAGGGGATGGTGGTCTTGCGCTGGCCGCAGATGGCCCAGACATGGCCGCCTTTGCCGCGTCCCTCGATGATTTCGACGCCGTTGCGTTTGAGGCGGCGGATGAACTCGCGCCCCTTCATATGTAAATATAGGACAAAAATGTCCTCTGGTCAACGGGCCGGTGGCGCATTTTCACACCCGCGACCCGCGCAGCAGATGTTTGATGAAGACGCGCCCCGCGCGCACGGTACGGGCCATTTCGCCGGGACTAATAAGGGCTGCCGCCAGCCGGCGCAGGAGGAATGTGGGGCGCAGATAAAAGCGTTTGCGGGCCAGATCGCACAATTGCACGATTTCGGTGGGCCGCAGAGAGGCATTTCGCACCACGCAGCCGTGCAGCCCCTCGGGGGTCAGCCAGTCGCGCCAGCGCCCGGCGGCGATAAAGCCGCGCTCTTTATAGTCGGCATACGCTTCGGTGCCGGGATAGACCATCACCGGATAAAACTGGGCCGTGTCGGGATTAAGCTTGAGCGCAAAGTCGATGGTGGCCAGGATCGATTCCCGGGTATCGTCCGGGAAGCCGAAAATAAAGCAGCCGTGGACCTTGATGCCGGCTTTGGCCGCATCGGCCCGAAACCGGCCCATGCGCTCGGCACCCAGGCCTTTCTTCATGTTGGCCAGGGCAGCCGGATCGGCAGACTCAAACCCCACGCAGACTTGCCGGCAGCCGGCCCGGCGCATATTGGCCAGGGCGTCGGCGTCGAGATCGGCCCGGGCATTGGCCGACCATTCAAAGACCAGCCCCCGGCGCACGATAGCGGCGCAAAATTCCCGCAATCGGGCCTTGTCGGCTGTGAGTGTGTCATCCTCGAAAAAGATGGTGCGCAGGCCCGGGAAGTTGTCCAGGCACCAGGCCACTTCATCGAGGACGAGGTCTACGGAGCGGCAGCGCGCCGCCCGGCCGGTGAGGGTTTGCGGGTGCAGGCAAAACGAACAGCGGTAGGGACAGCCGCGCGAGGTGGCCAGGGTCACCATGGGCGGCTTGGCGTTGGGGTTGAAATAGTGGCGGATGTCCAGATGGCGCTTATAGACCGGAGCCACCGGCGGCAGGGCGTCGAGGTTTTCGATATACGGCCGGTCGGCGTTGTGGGTGACCGTGCCGGCCGCGTCCACAAAGGACAGGCCGGCAACCGTGGCCAGCCGCTCTGGCGTGGCCGGTCCCGACTCCAGCAGCCGGGCCAGTTCAAGGACGGTCGCCTCGTATTCGCGCCGGGCCACGGCAGTAACGGCTCCCGGTTTGGCGGTCAGGACCTCTTCGGCCCGGGCCGTGGCATGGGGACCGACCAGCACGGTAAAAAGGCCCGGCACGGCCCGGGTCAGGGCCAGGGCGGCCTGTATGTCCGCGTCGATGCTGGGGGTGGAGGTGTCAAGGACGGCCAGGAAAGGCTTTTCGGCCACGGCGCGTTGCACAACGGCGGCCAGATCGAGGCCGGCGGCCGGGGCATCCAGGAAGGTCACGTCGTAGTTGTCGGCCTCCAAAACGGCGGTCAACTGGGCCAGAAACAGCGGGAAATAGAGTGTTCCGCTCTTGGTCACGGCCGGAGAACGCTGGGGCCGGGAGAATTTGGGCAAAAAGGGCGCGTTGAGAACGAATATAGCGGCCATGGGCTTCCTTTGGGCAGGGTAGAGGGGCGAAAGGCCCAGGAAGCCGTGGCTTCCAGGTCGGCCAGCCGACGTTTCAGGGTGCCCGGACGCGTTAGCAGAGCGGTTGGCACAAAGCCAGCCCGACCCTGCGTCCGGCAACGCTTCTTGGGGTCTGGGAAACGGATTGTGGCCGAGACGAGGCCCGGATTCAAGGAAAAACATGGGCCTCCAGGCCGTGCCACCAGCCCGGCGCGGCCACGACCCGGGCGGCGTAGGCGGCCGCCCAGGCTTCGGTCATGGCCAGGGCGGCGGCATCGCGCCCGCGCTCGGCTGCTGCGCCGGCACCAACGGAGGACGGGGGCGGGCTGATCGGTCCCTCGATCACGAGGCGGTAGGGCGAAACGGTGCCGGCCTCCAGAAAGACCGGCAGCAGGACAGCCCCTGTGGCCAGGGCCAGCCGGGCCGGTCCCAGGGGCACCGACAACGGGCCGCCCGGGAAATCAACCACGGCGTGGCGGCCAAAGGGTGGCTGCCCCGGCCCGTCGTCGGCAGTGGTCATGACGATGCCGCCGGCCCGCAGATGGGCCAAAGCTTGCCGCGTGCCGGGGCCGGGCGGCACGATGCGGGCCGGGATACGCCCTTCGTAGCGCGCCCGCAGGCGGAAGGCGACATGTTTGCCTATAAAGGAAAGTCCGGCGTCGGACAAATGGCCGATCTGGAGCATGGGAAAGCCCAGCGCTCCCAGGGCAGCCAGGGGAAGCTGGGTGGGGCCGAAGTGCCCCAGGGGCAGGACCACGCCGCGCCCGTGGCCCCGGGCGGCTTCCAGGCGGCTGAGACCGGTTATTTCAATGAGTTGATTTATGTTTTCACATGTCAGTCTGGGTAAATTGAAGACGAGCAGCTGGTTGACGTAGTGGGTGGCAAAGGCGTCGGCCACGGCTTGGGCCTGGGCCGGCGGGGTCAGCCCAGGTGCCACCCGGCGAACGGCCTGGGCGATGCGCCCGGTCCGGCCCCGGGAAAGGCGTTGGTGCAGCCGGCCCATGGCGCGATAGAGGGCCAGGGCCGCGCCAAAGGGCAGGCGTTCGGCCACCAGACGCAGGGGATACCAGACGAGCAGGCGCAGCAGATCGCGCCCGGGATTCTCCCCGACGCGCACGTTATTTCCCCGCCGCCCGCAGGAGCAGGTCAAGGCATTTGTCGATGTAGGCGGTCTTTGTCTGGCTGTACAGGATCGGCTCCAGGAGATCGGTGTCCGGGGTGATCAGGCCTTGTTCCAGGGCGATTTCGGCCAGGGCGGTGTGCGGTTCGACCCGGATGGCGTTAAGCTCGAAATGCGCTCTTTTTCCCATTTCGCGCCGGGCTTTGAAAATGAACCGCAGCATAGACAGGGCCGCTGCCAGCGTCTGGCCGGGCGGGTTTTTAAAAAAATTGTAGCTGACGTCAAAGCAGCCCATATCACGGACCAGGGCGTAGGCGGCCTTGATTTCGGCCACGCTTGAGGCTTTGCCCAGGCGCTTTAAGGCTGTGTCGCCAAAGGCGTCCGGGGAGAAAATGACCGTGTCGCAGCCGGCCCGGCGGGCCAGTTGCAAAAACTCGCGGGTCAGTCCCCGTTCGGCAAACCAGGCCGACCAGGGCAGGGTGGCCTCGGCCGCGATCATGGCTTTCATGACGGCCGTGGCGTGATCCGACGGGAAATTAAAGACCGAATCGAGAAAGGTGAACCGCTTGGCGCCGTGGACGTCGCGCAAGGCGATGATCTCGGCCGCCACCTGCTCCGGGGCCTTGGCGCGATACCGCCGGCCGTTTAAAAACCCGTACGGGCAATAGACGCAGGAAAGGGCGCAGCCGCGTTTGGTCTCGACGCCAATGCCCCACGGCACGGCCAGATAGGGGGCCAGGGGCAGGAGGGCGAAATCCGGGGACGGCAGCGCCGACAAATCAATCTTTCCCGCTTCGCCGGTATAAAACGCCGCCCCGGTGGCGTCCCGGCCATAGAGCGACGGCACGGCCGCCGGCGACACCCCCCGGGCCAGGGCGTCGGCCAGCCCGGCAAAAACGATTTCCCCTTCCAGGGCAACGCCAAAGTCGATGGCCGGATAGGCAGCCATGATGGCCGGGGCGAACATGGAAAAGCCGGCTCCGCCCACAGCCACGGGGCCGGCCGTCTCCCGGCGCACGGCCTCCAGGGTGGCGGCAAAGGGCGGCAGATAGGAGACGTTGACCCGGGTGTTGGTGGAATCAATGTTTCGCAGGGAAATGCCGGTCAGTTCTGGCGAAAAATCGCGCAGAAAGCGCGCCAGCCCGGCCATGGGATCAGCCCCGGCCACGTTGGGATCAAAGGCCCGGACCTCGTGCCCCGGCAGGCTGGCGGCCAGGGAGGCCAAACCAATGGGAAAGACCGGCTCTCCGGCTCCCTGGCCGAGCCAGGATTGGACCAGCGCGATTCTCATGCCCGGCCCGACACCCGGCGCAGCAGCCGTTTGGCCGGTCCCATGAGGGCAAAAAGCCCCTGCCACAGCGGGTTAAATAGCGGCCGGACCAGCACCCCGGCCACGGCGTCGCTGGCGAGTAGAGCCAGCAGCCGGGACGGCATGCGCCCGCCCTTGGCCAGAAGGATCAGCAGATTGATATAATCAGGCCGGCGCATGGTGTAGGACTTGGTATACACTTGGCGGCGCTCATCGGTCAGGAAGCCGTCGGCAGCGGCCATGGCATGGAGCTTGGTGCCGGGATACAGGACCAGGGAAAACGGCTGGAGCCGAAACGGTTTGGGAATCTGGGCAATAAAGCGCACCGATTCCAGCCGGTCGGCCGTGGTTTCATACGGCGTGTCCAGGATGAAATCGTAACTGGGGGGAAACATGCGGTCCTTGGAGGCGTTTATGATGCGCATGGCGGCCAGCATGACCTCGTTGCCCATGGCCTGACGATTAAAAAGCTTCTGGATGCGCGGCGAGCCGGTCTGTACGCCCATTTGCAGGTAAAACAGGCCGGCGTCGAGCAGGGCGTCCATTTTCTCCCGGCTGATGGTGGCCGGCGAGCCGAGACAGCTAAACGGCAACCCGATGCGCGTCTTCCACTGCCGGCAAAACTCCACAATATCGGCCAGGGGCCTGGCGAAAAAGGCGTCGTCGGAGATCCAGACATAGCCGATGTCGGGCAGGATGCGCCGCACCGTCTCGATTTCGGCCAGCACATGGTCCGTGCCACGCCAGCGCAGATAGCCCTTGGCCCCGTAGAGCGCCTTTATGGCGTCGTTGACGCAGTAGGCGCAGCGGTGGGGGCAGCCCCGGCCGGTCATGGTCTGGTAGCCGATCTTGCCGAGCAGCAGCGACACCGTGCCCCGGGCCAGGATAGCTTCTGTGGCGGCCGGGGTCAGCGGCACGACACCGGCCAGCGGGTTTTGGCTGTCCCAAATATGGTGGTCCTCATGGGACCAGTCCGGGGCCGGCAGGGCGTCGAGATTTTGGGTCAGCGGCCGCACCGCGTTGCGGGCCATGGTCCCGTCTGTGCGCCGCGCCTGGATGTTGGCAATGGTGGTCAGGTCGCCGTCGGCCTCGATGGCCCGCACCACGTCCAGGATGGCTTCCTCGCCATCGCCCACGCAGACCAGATCGGCCAGCTCCAGGCACTCCTCGGGCCGGATGGTGGGATGCACCCCGCCCCACAGCACCGGCACGCCCGTTTTCGCCTTGACCGCCCGGGTGATCTGCACCGCATTGTCCACGTAGTTGGTCATAAGCGACACGCCGACGAGGTCGCAATCGGCGCACAAGGCCGCTGTCTGCTCCATGACGGCGGCAGGATAGCGCTCGGGACAATCGGTCAGAGCGTCGCCGAGTGGATCGGGCAGAAAAATCAAGCGCACGGCCACGCCGTTGGCCTTTAAAAAGGCGGCAATGGCGCGCACGCCGTAGGCGGTAATGTCGGGATAGGGCGAAATGAGGGCTACGCGCATGGCCGGTATGTCCTTTTGGTGGGGCAACGTGTTGGCCTACAGGCCGTAGCGCGTTTTGTACGCCTTGTAAAAGTCCAGAATGTGCGGCGGACAGCCGGGCACATGTTGGGCGATGGAGCCGGGCTTTTTGGTATTAAAGACCAACGGTGCGCTACACGCCCCAAAGCACCAAAGTTCGCCGCGCACATTACGGATGTTGGCCATTTCCGGCATGGGTACGCCGACGTAAAGCGACACCGGGTCACGCCCGTCCAAAAGCCCCTCGCTGCCAAGCTTGTCAAGCGCATGGCGCAAGGCCGACAGACACCCCTGGCAGGCCCCGCCTTCCACCACCCGCACGGCCGGATACGCCCCCATGGAGCTTAAGATCGGGCGCACGAACTGCCGCCGGCAGCGGGCCGGATCGTCGCCCACCACGTCGATGGCGGCCGGATCCGTTTCGCCCAGCCCCTCCTGGCCGGCCAGCCGCAGCATGGCCACCTCCTGCGGGGCAATGCCCATCAGATCGGTGCAGACCGTGTCCACGGCGCACACGTCGGTCCCGGCCACGATGACGTTCATGTCCGGCAGGCTCGACCCGGACAGCGGGGCCTGGCCCTGCACCGCCCACAACCCGTCCACCACGGTCAGATGGGGCCGTACCACCCGCAGGATATCGATAATCTTGATATTGATATCGTTGCGGTGCCAGGGCATGCGGTTGTCATCCAAAATAAGGCCGTACTGGTTTTTGATGCCAAGGGTCACCAGCGTATGCACATGGGTCTTTAATTTGGGGATGTTGATATAGACGTCGGACTCCAGCAGCACGCGCGGCAGGGGCACCGGGTCGAAGAGCAAGGCCGTTGGATTGGGAACCAGCACCGGGTCGGCGGCGTCAAAGTAGACCAGCTCCCCCCCCTCGGCGGCCAGCCGGGAGGTAAAGCGGTCCAGGCCGCGCAGGGCTTCGCCCAAGGGCAGGCCGTAGCCCGGATTGTCGCCCACGCGCACCACCGTCGCCCCAGCCTGGCGCACCAGCCGCACCATGGCCAGGATCACCCGCTCGTCAGTGACCACCGAGCGGGGATTGTGCGGATTGGGGCGCACCAGATTGGGCTTTAAAAGCACCGTTTTGCCACGCACAAGCGTCGCCAGATCGCAGCAACCGGCCACGGCCCGGGAAACCAAGGCAACGACAGCGGCAAGGCCCGCGTCGGTATAGGCGTCCGGGGCCTCGCCGATCAGGGCGTGGGCGAGTCCGACACAAGGGCGCGCCATGCGATTTTTCCTCCAGGGGTTCGGGGCAGCGCGTCGCGGATTTCAATGACGCGCGGCATTTTAAGCCGATGCAGACGGGTTTGCAGGAACCGGCGCAGCCCGGCCGTGGTCAGCACCGCCCCATTGCGCGGGGCAACGACCGCCTTGGCCGCTTCGCCGCGCAGATCGTCGGCAAACGGAATAACCACCGCCTCGGCCACGTCCGGGTGCTGGCGCAAGGCTTCTTCGATTTCCACCGGAAAGACCTTCATGCCCCCGACTTTAAGGAGCATGGATTGGCGGCCGGCAAAATAAAACCGGCCCGACCCGTCGCGATAGATTTCGTCGCCGGTGCGAAACCGGCCGCCGTGCAGGCGGTATTGCGCCTGGGAGGCTTCGCCAAAATACCCCGGGCACACGCCGGGGCCGGAAACGACCAGTTCGCCGGGTTCACCGTCGGCACACGGCTGCCCGTCCTCGCGCAAGACCTGGACGTCATAGCCGGCTGCCGGTCGCCCCAGGCAGCACGGGGTATAGGGATCGCCAGGACGGTTGGCCAGGGCCACGCCCGTGGTTTCGGTGCTGCCCCAGACCGGCAGGATGGCCGTCCCGTAACGCCGCAGCAAGCCTGTTGCCAGGGCCGAGGGCACATGCATGCCCCCGGATTCCGCCACCCGCACCGTGGCCAGCGGATTGGCCGAGCCGGCCGGCAGACGCAACAGCGTTTCATAGATGGCGGCCACAGCCATAAGCGCCGTGACCTTGTGTTCGATGCAGGCCGCTGCCACAGCCCGGGCCGAAACCCGGTCGCACAGCACCATGGTTCCGCCCAGATACAGCGGGCGCAGCAGGATCTCGTGGGGATGCACGAAAATCGGCATCATGCACAAATGCACGTCATCCGGGACAAGGCCAAACGCGTCCACAGCCGCCCGGGTGTTGGCCAGCAGATTGCCAAGGGTCGTCACCGCCCCCTTGGGCGCGCCGGTGGTGCCGGAGGTGAAATTTAAATAGACCGCGTCGTCCCGGCCGACCGTGGGCAGCCGGGCCGGCAGGGGGCCGGTGCACAGATCGTTTATATGGGGCAGCCCCGGCGGGGCCGGTCCGTCGCACACGAGCAGGGCAAAGGGTGGTGCGGCCGGATACAGCGTGTTGATGACGGGCAGGAATTCGGCGGCCACAACCATGACGACCGGGGCCAGCCGGGCCAGGATGTCGCGGGTCACAGCCGCCGGCTGGTTGGGATCGACCGGAAAAAAAACACCGCCGGCTGCGGCCGTGGCCAGAAAGGCCGTCACTGCCGCCGGTGTCTTGCGCGAAAAAACAGCCAGCCGCGCTCCAGGGACCAGTCCCAGCTCGAAAAGGCCGCCAGCCAGCCGCAACACCGCTTCGGCCAAAGCCGCATGGGTCACAACGGCTTCGCCGGCCGCGATGGCCACGCCGTCTCCACGTTCTGCGGCGTTGCGGCGCAGCATGTCCGCCAAAGTCATACAGGCAGCGTCAGCCATCGGACCTCCTGGGGAGTATGGGACGGCATACAGCGGGAAAAAGGATTTTGGCAAGGCATTCTGGTCACTTCATGGAGATTGCCCACCGGCTCGATCCGGTATAAAGCCAAAACGTCCGGGCGTTGTGCGCCCGCCCGGGCCTGTTTACAAGATTTGGCCGCACGGAGACGGCATGGACAAACGATCCTTCAACCTCGCCCGCCTGGGCCTTGTTGCCCTGACCCTGCTGTGCGCCCTGCTGCTCACCGGCCCGGCCCGGGCTGCCGCGCCCAGCAACAACGACGATGACGCCAAACCGATCAAGGCCGGCGTCGCCGTGACCGGCATCATCGAAAACGATTATGCCGACGGTTTGCTGCTGACCACCGACCAGGGGGTCAGCTATATGGTGCTCACGCCGGAAGAAGTCACCCTGGAACAGGAAGAAGCCTTCCACAAAAAGTTCAAGGGCCAGTCCGTGACGCTCACCGGCAACGTCTACCGCGACGAAGACGGCTCGCTCAGCCTGTTTGTCAACCAACTCCCCACCCAGTAAAGAGTTCAGATTTATTGAAAAAAGAGTGCCTCCGGCGGCCAAAGGGCTGAGCCCTTTGGAATCCCACCTGGGGTGTCGGGTGGTTGGGGGATGGGACAGGTGCGGTGTATTCCAAGAAGTTTTTTCATAAAACCAGTCACCCCAACAACCGAATCTCGCCATCTGCACCACCGGTAACCCATTGAAATACCTCTCCCCTCAAGGGGGTCCGGGGGGGATTATCCCCCCCGGCCGCCGGAGGCACTCTTATGCCTCTTCTCTCTCTTCTGCCGCTTCACTAAAAAAAGCGTCATGGCCGGCGGCGGCCATGTGCAGGCGAAAGGCCAGGAAATAGAGGTAGGGGCTGGGATTGGCGATGATGGCTGCCGACAGCCGGGCGGCGGCGGCGGCGGTATTGCGTGTGGCCGCGTCGTCGGCCGAAAGCCCGTCCTCGCCGGGTCGGACCAGGGGCAGGGCCGGTTCGAGGCGCAGTGTCAGCCGCCCGTTTTGGGCCCGTTCCATAAAGCACGGCACCACGGCGCAGCCGGTTTTGCCGGCCAGCAGCATGGGGCCGAGGGAAAAATAGGCATGCCGGCCCAGAAACGGCACGAGCGCCCGCTTTTCGCCGCCACCGCCGTCCAGGGCCACGCCCAGGACGTGGCCGGCGCGCAGACAGGAAAACGCTCCCTTTAAGCTGCCGAACACATCGATATGTTTGACCGGCAGGGTTTGTTCGTGGGCCCAGCGCAGTTCCCGGGTGCGGCGCACGGCTGCGGGGCGCGCTTCGGGCAGCTTTTCGTTTAAGACCGTGGCCGGGGCCGAGAGCTGGCACATGGTGTAGCCGGCGTGGCCAATCGCCGCCATAATCATCTGATTGGCCCCGTAGTGGCCAAAGACCAGCATGGCTCCGCGCCCGGCGGCCAAGGCGGCGTCCAGATGCTCCTGGCCGCTTACGCCGGCCATGGCGGCGGTGCGTGCCGGGGTCAGGGTCGGAAAGAGCAGCACTTCCAGGTCGTTCTGGCAAAATTCCACCAGCGCCTGCTGGGCCAGGGCCAGGCGCGTTGCCGGGTCGTCCGGCACGCCGGGCACAACGCGGGCCGCTGCCGCCATACCGTCACGCCGGGCGTTTCGCACGCGGCCAAGGGCATGCCCCAGCCCCCGGGCCAGGGCGCGGCCTGCCGCCGGCGGCAGGGCCTGCACGACTCTTTTAAACGGATGCCAATAGACCCAGACCAGGGCGTCGCGCAGTGCTTGCATGGGGAGAGATGCCTCCGGCGGCCGGGGGGATGATCCCCCCGGACCCCTCACAGGGAGAAGTTTAAAGGGTCATTTGACGCAGGCGGGTAATCCGGTCGGTTAAGGACGGAATAGTCAGCCAGTATTTGAACGCTGTGCGGCAATGGTCTACCGCTACCGCGACATGAGCGCGAACACACCCCAGCCCAGGTATGCACGGGTGTAGGTGGCGTAGCGTCGGGGTGCCGAGGTCAGTTCGGCTCGAACCTCTTTCGCGAAGGCATCGTCGGGATTCGTTTCGAGCCAGCGGCGCATCGTGAGCCACTTGGCGGCCTCGTACCTGTCCCAGCCGTCTTGGTTTGCCAGAACCATTTCCACAACGTCGTAGTCGAGGTTGTCCAAAGACGCGAGAAGTTCTGGAAGCAAGAGAAAGTCTGCGATGGAACCGGCGTGGCATCCCTTGGCGATCTCTTCTGTCGGCGGCACTTGCAGCCAATAGGGCTCGCCGATGAGGATGATGCCTCCCGTGCAAAGACTCTTGGCCAGAAGTTCTATGGTTCCGACGATTCCCCCACCGATCCAGGTGGCACCGACACAGGCTGCCACACCGACCTTTTCGTCGGCGACGTAGCCGGCAGCATCTGCGTGGATGAACGCGACCCGATCGGCGACGCCGAGTGCGTCAGCCCGGCGTTTCGCTTGTTCGGTGAATAGTTGGCTCATGTCGATACCAGCGCCGCTGATTCCGTAATCGCGTGCCCAGGTACACAGCATCTCGCCCGAACCGCTGCCGAGGTCGAGCACGCGGGTCCCTGGTTCCAAACGCAAGGCCGCGCCGAGCGTGGCGAGCTTTTCTGGTGTGAATGGATTATGGATGCGATGCGCACTTTCGGAAATGGTGAATATCCGGGGAATGTCCACGGCACATACTCCTTTAGCGGCCCCTGCGTCCGGCTGGCAAGGCCTTGGCCGGGCTTCGCGCCGGCATCGGCAGCGACCGGGGGGCGCTGCGGGTGGTGGCGGCCGTGGAGCGGGCCACGGCCGGTCGGGCCGGGCCGCCGCCTTCGCCCTGCATCTCGGCAATGAGCGCCCCCAGTTCCTGGGCCTGTTCCACCAATTCGACAACGGCCCGGCCGGCCATCTCCATGGCCTGGGCCGAATCAGCGGATATGCGGTTGATATCTTCGATGCTGCGGTTGATTTCCTCGCTGGTGGAGGATTGCTGCTCGGAGGCCGTGGCGATGGAACGCACCTGGTCGGCGGCCGAGTCTACCAATTGGACGATTTCGCCAAGGATGTCCCTGGCGCTGGTCATCAGTCCGCCGGCTTCTTCCGCTGCGACCACGGCCTGGGCCACGTTGTCATAATTCTTGCGCGTGCCGGTCTGGATGCCGCCGATGGCCTCACCCACTTCCTTGGTGGCGGTCATGGTCTTTTCGGCGAGCTTGCGCACTTCATCGGCAACCACGGCAAACCCGCGTCCGGCCTCACCGGCCCGGGCCGCTTCGATGGCGGCATTGAGTGCCAGCAGATTGGTCTGATCGGCAATGTCGGAAATGACGTTTAAGATGCGCCCGATGCTGTCGGCCTGACCGCCCAGCGCTTCCATGTCCGCCCGCGACTGGTGGGCGTTGTCCCTGACCCGCACCAGGAATTCGGCCACCCGGGCTACGGCCTGGGCACCTTCCTCGGCCTTGGATTTGGCCGTGGCCGTGGTGTCGGCGGCTGTTCCGGCGCTGCGGGCCACTTCCAGCACGGTGGCGTTCATCTCTTCCATGGCGGTGGCCGTCTCGCCCACGCGTTCGGATTGAATCTGGGCACCCTGGCGGGCCTGATCGACCTGCCCGGCCAGTTCGTCGGAGGCCGAGCCCACCACGCCGGCCACGCCTTCCAATCGGCCGGCCGCCTGCAACATGCCTTCGGTGCGGGCCTTGGCTGCTTCCCTGACGGCTTCCTCGGCCGTGGCCGTGGCCGCGCGGGCGGCGGCGGCTTCGCTGGCGGCCTCGGCGGTCTTTTGGTCGGCCTCGGCGATTTTGGCCTTTAAATTGTGGATCATGGTCACAAAGACGCCGTAGACCCCGCCGCTGCCGGCCACCGGGGCCAGCTTGACGTCGAGATTGCCGGCCGCCACTTCCGAAGCCACGGAACCGAGGTAGGCCGGGTCTTGCCCGAGCTGGCCCAGCACGTTTTTCACCAGCGTGACCGCCATGCCGATGCCGAGCAGCAGACCCAGGGCGATGCAGACGAACACGACCGTGCGTCCGGCCTGATAGGCTTCGGCGGCGTCAGCGGCCGAAGCTTGTGCGCCCTTGTCGTTAACGGCCACAAGAATATCCAGGAATTGCTGGGCATCGCGGATATGCCGGGCCTGTTCGCCGCTGGCGATCTTGGCTGCCTCCGCGTTGTCGTTGGCCTGGGACAGCTTGAGCACCTGCGCATGCAGCGAGAGATACTTCTTCCAGGATTCCATAAACTTCGGGAAATTTTCCCGTTCTTCAGGCTCGTTTATCAGCGGCTTGCAGGTTTCGATGGCTTTGTTGAGGTCTTTTTCGACACCGTCCATGACCTGTTCCAAGCGCCGCATTTCGGCGGTATCGGTAGTGAGCAAGTGAACCAGTTCATTGCGACGATAGAGGGAGGCCAGATTGTTGATCTGGCCAACTGCTTTGATGGCCGGCAGCCAATTGGTGGCCAGTTGATGGGTGTCGGCATTGATTTTACCCATCTCATAGATAGCTACCCCGCCGATGCCGCACAAAAGAATAAGCAACACGGCGAATGCGCCGGCAAGTTTCACAGACAGTTTCATGGCACCTCCAGTGGTGTCGCTTGACGATAAAGGCATGCCTATTTGCGTATTGTCAGACAGAGAATCAGGAACGGCCCAAATCGGATTGTTACGGTCTTTGAATATGAGGCAATCCTATCCATTTGACAAGACACTGTGTGCAGAACTTACGCTCTTTTAACAAAAAATTGTTCGTGGCAGTCGCCCCTTGCGCCGCAGCCGCCCGGACCGTATGGTTTGCACCTACGGTGCCACGGCCGAGGGAGCGAGCGAAGAGAAGAGAAGGCGGAAGAGGCCTCCGGCGGCCGGGGGGATGATCCCCCCGGACCCCCCGAATGGGAGAAGTTGTTAAGGTGGGGCGGGGTGATGCTGTCGGTGGATTGATTGGTTTTATGAAATAACCTTCTTGGCATATTTCGCGCTCGTCCCCCAACCCCCCGCCGTTCCCCCGCCCCCCAGGCAGGGAGGGTCCGGGAGGGGGCGACCCCCTCCCGGCCGCCGGAGGCACTCTTGCTCTTTTGCGCGCTTACGCGCTTGCACGGTTGCACCGTGCGCGCTTATTTCTTTCCAGGAGTCATCAGTATGGACGAAGCCATTCTTTCGCTGCCTCTGACTGAAAAAATCGCCCTGTCCCAGCGTATCCTGGCCGGGGCCATGGACCGTTTTGGCGACGCCTTCTGGATCGCCTGGACCGGCGCCAAGGACAGCACGTTGGTGTTGTGGCTGACCCGCGAACTGTGCCGCGCAACCGGTCGGACCATGCCGCGCGTGCTGACCATCGACGAGGGCGACCCGTTCCCTGAAATCCTGGCCTTCCAGAAACGCCTGACGGCCGAATGGGGCTTGCGGCTGACCGTGGCCGCCAACCGCGAGATCTTGGATCGCAAGCCGCTTATCGGCGATTATGTCGATCTGGGGGGGCTGTCCGATGCGGTCAAAGCCGAGGCGGCGCGCGCCGGTTTTACCGGCCCGGGCTTTCCGTTTGATCCCGAATCGCCCTTGGGCAACCAGTTGATGAAGGTGTTTCCCATGAACGCCTTTTTGCGCGAAGCCGGTGTGGCCGCCCTGGCCACGGCCATCCGCTGGGACGAGCATCCGGCCCGGGCTGACGAACTGTATGAAAGCCCTCGTGATGCACCGCCGCATCTGCGCGTGCATCCCATCCTGCACATGCGCGAGGCCGATGTCTGGGCGATTACCCGGTCCAACGATCTGCCCTTTTGCGACCTCTACCGCCTGGGCTATCGCAGTCTGGGGACGCTCTCGGGCACGGTGCGCCACAGCGATCAACCGGCCTGGGAGCAGGATCTGGCGGATCGCAGCGGTGAGCGTGCCGGCCGCGACCAGGACAAGGAAGACGCCATGGAGCAACTGCGGGCGCTGGGCTATATGTAGGGAGGAGCGGGGCGGTATGGCGCAGCGCCTGAAAAACGCTGCCGGGTCGGCCGATTGGCGCGCGGCCTTGCCCCCAGCGGGGAAAGCCCCGAGCCGGGCTGGTTTCGTTTCAACGATGGTCTATCGTTGATGTTTTTCGATAATTCTGCCAGAAGTCGCCAGTGGCCGCACGCGTCTTGCCGTGTGGGCAACGCCTTTGTTGGAAGGAACAGTCAATGTACAAGCGAATTGTCGTTACCGTTGTTACACTCATACTTGTGGCTTCTGCTTGTTTTGTCGGCATCCATGAATACTTGCGGCGCACTGAAATTCAGCAAAAAGAAGAACTCATGCGCATTGAATTGGCCAAACAACAAGCCGAGATTCAAATTCAAGAAGCAGCTCGAAAGAAAATAGAGGAAGAGGAGCGCGTCAAACAGGAAGCCGCCGCCAAGGAAGAAGAAGCCAGAAAAGCGGCCCAGCAAGCGGAAATTGCGGCAAAAATTGCAGGTGAATACGAAAAATCCGCCAAGTTGGTTGGCGGCATCGAACGGTCTGTGCGCAAGAGCTATCTGAAAAATTTTGTTTTACAGCTGAATAATCCCTCCTCGGCCACGGTCTCCTTTGATCTTAAATGCTATCATCTCGATGGCACGCCGAAAACGCTTCGTGTCAGCATCGATGCCTACCAGACCAAAGAAATCAGCTTTCAAGAGGGATGGACAGACAACTTCCTCCCTGGCGAAAAGGTGGAAGCCCTTTTGGACGGCAACGTCATCTGGGCCTATACGATTCCCTAGCGGCGCACGGCTCATTTCCGCAGCCCGGTTTGATCGCCGACAGGCAATACTGCCCGCCACGGGGCAGTATTGTTGTTTGATAAAATGAAACATTTAAGTTGTCCTGTGCCGGTGGGGAGGGGCCGGCCGGCGTCCGTGCGTGAAGTACATCCTGCCGGAATAATGGCGCAATATTTTTTTTGAACCTTCTCCGCAGAAGTGGTGCCATTCTTGCTGTTCCCGCTTTGCCCAGACCAGATCGGCAACCGTGCGTGTGGGCAAGGCAGGTGAAGGGATTATGCGGGCAGCAAGCAGCAGGGCGGCGCAAACAAAACCGGCGCACCCGGACGCACAACCGGCCGGACAGACGGCCCGGGAGCGGTGCGGCCTCGGGCTGGCCCTGGCCCTGGCGACCTTGGGAGCCTTTTCCCCGGTTGCCGCAACAGCCCAAAACGTCGGCCTCCCCCTGGCCGGACCCGCTGCCGAGGCCCTGACCCTGGCCGATGCGCGCACCGTGCCACCGGAGTTGCTCGGCCGGGCCGCGGTACCGCCGGACTGGTCCATCGCCGAGGCGGCGCGGCGCATCTACGGCCATGTGGACGGCCAAGTGCTGTCCCGGGTGGTTTTAGCCAATCCCGGCCAGCCCGATCCCAGACGGGTGCGACCGGTTGAGCCGCTGACCTTTCCCGCCCTGGCGACCGAGCAGACGCCGCTGCCTGGCAGCCGGCTGGTGCGGGTGGCCCGGGAGCCTGATCTCAACACCGCCCTGGCGGCCGTGCGCGACGGCGATGACGACGGGTTGTCGCTGCGCCTGTGCCTGCATTATCATCCGGCCTACGGTCTGGCCTGCGACGTGGTCGTGGACGAGACCTATGCTGACGCCGCCACCGCCCATGCCGCGCTGGCCGCCCTGCCGCCCCGGGCTTTTCAGTCCGCCGTGCTGCTGGACGGTTTTTTGCCGGGAACGATTTTTTATTCCACGCTTCCACTGCCGCGCCTGTGCCCGGCGCCTGTCTGCCCGGCCGGTTCAACCATCCTCGCCCGCAACGCCGAAGGGGGACTTCGTGATGCCAATGCCTGCCTGCCGTAAGGCGCTTGCCTGCCTGCCGCTCCTGGTGGCGGCCCTTTGTTGTGTGCCCGCTGCGCCGGTCCTGGCGGAAGAAACGCCGGGGCTGGTCCATTCCGTGGAGATTGCCTGCCTCCCGGATCAGGGACGGGCCATGGCCGCCATGCGGGAAGGCCTCGCCAGCCTGCCGCGTGAACTGTCCGGCCAATTGCGGCTGCTGGATCTCGACGGCATCTGGTGCCTGCGTTTGGCCGAGGCCGCCGACGAAGCGGCCCTGCGTCCGGTCCTGGCCGTGGTACAGGGCACCTATCCCCAGGCGGCCCTGGTGCTGGGTCAGATCGGGCGTGGCCGGGTGGCGGCCCGGGTGGCCAGCCGCCCATCGGGTGCGGCCGGCTCCACGGGACAGAGCCAGCATCCGCCTACTGGAGCGCCCGTGGCGACGCCGGCCCAGGCGCTGGCGCAGACCCCGGGCCAGCCCCGGACCCCGGCCGAGGCCCTGCCCCAGATTTCGGCCGGGGCCCCGGTCCAGACCCCGACCCTGTCGCCTGCCTCGGTCCAGGCCCAGCCCCTGGTCCAGGCGTCGGCCCCGGCCCAGCCTCAAAGCCCGGCCCAGGTCCAGCCCCTGGCCCAGGTGCCGACCTCGCCGGCCCTCCGGCCTGCCGCCCAGGCGCTGCCCGCCGCAGGCCGGCCCCTGCCGCCGGTGGTCCTGGCTTCCCGGACAGCCGTGGCGCAACCGTCGATGCGCCCGGCTGCGGTCGAAACGCGGCCGGACGTCCCTGCCGCCGCCGCCGCGACGGTGCCGTCTGGACAAAAGCCTGCCCAGGCCAACGATGCCGCAGCCCAGACGCCGGTCCCGGCCAAGGACGCTGGTGCGGCCGGCCAGACCGGCACCACGCCCTGGCCGGTCTGGGTGCAGTTGGCCGCCGCCCTGGCCGTGGTGGTCCCGGCCTTGGCCGGGTATTGGCTGGGCCGACGCCGGCAGGGCCGCACACCGGTCATCCTGCCCCATTTGCGCGACAACGGTCCGCTCGCCCTGTAGACGCGGCCGGCCGCGTCCCAACCGGAGCAAAGCGGGGGGCTGGCCTGGTTTCGGGCCGGGCCGCCCCGCGAGCCCCCGACGCTGCGGGAACGCCATCTTTGTTACGAGTGGGGCCATGGCCCAGGCAAAACCGCCTGGGCCATGGCCCCAGCCTGCACAGGCCACGGACCGGATCACCCCGTCCGTGGTACGGCCCTGGACCATTTTCCCCTGCGCCGCACAGCGGCAGCCCACACTGGCTCCTTCCTCTCGCTCTGCCTCGTTTGTGCCTGCCTGCAACCGTGGCAGTGCATAAAAGGCGCATCGTATTCACCAAAAATACGATGCCCTATGCCACAAACGCCGCGCACCCGGCTTCAGCCGGCCTTTGTTGTGAATGTGTTGCGGGTGTTGCCCCGGGACAGGGGCGGTGATACAACATTGATTCACTGTCCGATTTGGAGGCTCGATTTTCCCGGTAGACATACGTTTTCTCTTTGGGGTTGGGGGCTGCATGAATAGAGACGATCCTATTCCCGGCCAGGCCGAAGCCGCTGGCCGGGTAGGATTTCCGGTTATCGGCGTCGGGGTCTCGGCTGGGGGAGGGCTGGCGCTGGCCCAGTTCCTTGGCGGCCTGCCCCGGGATTTTGCCGCCGCCCTGGTGGTGGTCACCCCGCTTGCGGTTGCCGACGACAGCCGGCTGTCCGAGGTGTTGGCGGCGGCGGGCGCGTTGCCGGTGATGGTCCTGACCGACGGCCTGCGCCCCCGGCCGGGCTGGATCTACGTGTTGCCGGCGGGCTACGATGTGGTCATCCGTGACGGCGTTTTTGCACTGGTGTCGCCGTGTGCCGCGCCAGGGCGCCACGTCATCGACCGTTTTTTCCGTGCCCTGGCCCGGGATCAGGGGGCGAATGCAGTGGCCGTTGTCCTGTCCGGGGCCGGCAGCGACGGCGTGGCCGGCATCCGCGATATCCACGCGGTTGGCGGGTTGGTTGTGGTCCAGCAGCCGGAGACCGTGCTTGAAGACGGCCAGCCGGCCGGTGCTGCGGCCATGGGCCTGGCTGACATGGTGCTGCCGGCGGCGGCCATCGGCCCTTTTTTGGTCAAAACCGTGCCGCGCCTGGCTCTGGGGGCGGTTGGCGGCTTTCCCGACGACACCGAAGCCCAAGGAGCCGGGGAAACTGAGGAAGCGGGGGAAACCGAAACAGTTGTGGGAGCCGAGGGCACCGCCGCCCTGGAGCGCATTTACGCTCTGCTTGCCGAACACACCGGCCACGATGTGCGGGGCTATAAAAAGAGCACGGTGCTGCGTCGGCTGCACAAGCACATGCTGCTCGCCGGGACGTCCAACCTGACCGAGTTCGCGGATAAACTGGCCGAGGACGCCGTGGGGCGCAGCCGGCTTTTCGGCGATCTGCTCATCGGCGTGACGTCTTTTTTCCGCGATCCCGAGGCCTTTGCCCGGTTGGGCGAGCGGGCGATTCCCGCCTTGTTTGACAGCCTTGGCCCGCGCGAAGTGCTGCGGACCTGGGTGGCTTGCTGCGCCACGGGCGAGGAAGCTTATTCCGTGGCCATGCTCCTGGCCGAGCATCAGCGTGGGCGGGGAGAGCGTCGGCCGGTCAAGATCTTTGCCACGGACCTGGACGCCAAGGCCCTGGAAACCGCCCGCCGGGGCGTCTATCCCAGGCAGGTGGTCCAGGCCATCGGCGAGGCCCGGGCGGCGGCCTTTTGCCAGTGCTCGGTTATGGACTGCGCCATGTCGCCGCAATTGCGCGACGATATCGTGTTTGCCCTGCATAATCTGCTGCGCGACCCGCCCTTTCTCGGCATGGACCTGATCGTATGCCGCAATTTCCTGATTTATCTCAATACGGATGTCCAGTCCAAGGTGCTTTCGCTTTTTGCCCATGCCCTGCGTCCCGGCGGTTTTCTGCTTTTGGGACCGGCCGAAACCATCGGTGCGGCCGAGCCGTTTTTTGCCACGGTGGACAAACGCTGGCGGCTGTACCAGCGCAAGGCCTTGGCGGCCGGCAGCTTTGATCTGCCGGCGCGCCGCCAGTCCTTGGCGTATGCCGCAGGCGGGGTGCCGCCTCCCGGGCGGCCGAGGACTGCGCTGCCTGAACCCGAAGGCGTGGCCGAGGCAGCGCTTTTGGCCCGCTACGCCCCGCCATCCGCCCTGATCGATCTGGATGGCCAGGTCTTGCGTCTGGTCGGCGACATCAATCCCTACCTGGAAATCGGGGCCGGCGCGCCGAGCCTTTCCATCAACAAGCTGGCCCGCAAGGCGTTGCGCCCGTGCCTGCGCCAGGTGCTTGAGGCGGTTGCCGCCACAGGCGCCGAGCAGGTCTGCGGCCCGGTGCCCATGGACGAAACCGGCCAGGTGCTCGTTCAGCTTCGGGCCTGCCGGATGCCTGACGCCTGGGGCAATCCCGCCTTTGTGCTGCTTATTTTTGAGCGGGTGTCCGGGGAGGTGGAACTGCCGGTCCGTGTCACGCTGCCTGACGTGTCCGAAACCACCCGGCGCTATGAGGGCGAGATTGAGCGCCTCAATGATACCCTCCAGCGGGCTGTCGAACGCTACGAGACGGTCACCGAGGAACTGCGCGCCTCCAACGAGGAACTGATCAGTTCCAACGAAGAGTTGCAGTCCTCCAATGAGGAGATGGAAGCTTCTCGCGAAGAGCTTCAATCGCTCAATGAAGAGCTGACCTCCCTGAATACGGAATTGCAGTGTAAGATCGAGGAGTTGGCCCAGGCCCAAAGTTTTGTGGAAAATCTGTTGGCCGCCACCAACATTGCCACGGTGGTGTTAAACGCCGATCTGCAGGTGGTGCGCTTCACGCCGGCGGCCACGGAACTGTTCCATCTCATTGCCAGCGACGTCGGGCGCCCCGTGGACCAGGTCAAAACCACCTTCGATGCCTCGCCGTTGGTCAACGACTGCCGGCTGGTGTTGGCCGAAAACGGCATTGTAGAGCGCGAGACGCACACAGCCGCTGGCCGCTGGTTTCTCATGCGGGCCTATCCGTTCCGCGCACCCCAGGGCGGGGTGGATGGCGTGGTGCTGACATTTGGCGAGATCACGGCCCAGAAAGAGGCCGAGGCCGTACTGCGCCGGGGCAAGGAAGAGCTGGAACAGCTGGTGGCCCGGCGCACCGAGGAACTGCGCGAAAAGGCCCGGCTGCTCGATCTGGCCACGGTCATGGTGCGCGATCTTGACGGACGCATCACCTATTGGAACACCGGCTCCGAGCGTCTCTTCGGTTGGACCCGGGAAGAGGCCGAAGGGTGTGTCTCCTACGATCTGCTGGCGACCGTCTTTCCCCAGCCGCTTGAGGCCATCATGGACGACCTCCTGCGCCAGGGGCGCTGGTCCGGGGAACTGCGCAAGGTCGCCAAGGACGGCCGCGCCGTCGATCTGGCCGTGTCCTGGGTGCTCAACCGCGACGCCGCCAGCCGGCCGGTGTCCATCCTCGAAGTGGCCAACGACGTCACCGACCGCAACCGGCTGGAGGAGCAGGCCCGGCGCTGGAGCCGGGTCTTTGAAAGTTCCGATTTCGGCCTGGCCCACGTCAAGGCGGCAGACAACACCTTTCTCCAGGTCAACCCGGCCTTTGCCCGGCAGCGCGGCTACCGGCCGGAGGAACTCGTCGGCCAGCCGCTGCATTTTCTCGTCCCGCCAGAGGAATGGGAGCAGGTTGCCGTCACCATCGCCGGTTTTGACCTCGCCGGTCACGGCATCCTGGAAACCATCCATGTCCGCAAGGACGGCAGCCGATTCCCGGTGCTTGTCGAGGTGACGGTGCTGCGGGGGGCTGACGGCAAGCCGGCGTCGCGCGTGGCTTACGCCCTGGACGTCACCGCGCAAAAGCAGTCCGAACAGGCGCTGCGCGACATGGCCCGGTTCCCCGGCGAAAACCCCCATCCGGTCATGCGCATCACGCCGGACATGGCGGTGGCGTACACCAATGCCCCCGGTCAGGCACTGCTGGCCGCCCTGGGCAGCACACCGGAGCAGCCGTTTCCCGATGCATTGCAGCCGCTGGTCGTTAAGGCCCTGGCCGAAGAGCGGCTGGTCGAAATCGAAGTCACGGTCGGGGAGCGGATCTTTGCCCTGTCGGCCATTGCCGTGCCCCAGCGCGGCTACGCCAACGTGTACGGCCTGGACATCACCACGCGCAAACAGGCCGAAATGGCCCTTATTGCCAGCGAAGCCCGCTACCACGACCTGTTTGACGCCATGGGCGAAGGGGTGTGTCTGCTGGAGATGGTGCGCGATGCTACCGGGCGCATCGTTGATTATAGCATCATCGACGCCAATCCGGGCTATGCGACCATCCTTGGCATTTCCCAGGAGCGGGCCATCGGAGCCCGGGTGGTCGCCCTGTACGGTCTGGCCAGCCCCCCCGATCTTACGGCTTACGAACGCGTGGTGGCTACGGGCACGCCTGATACTTTCGAGACCTATTTCGAGACGTTGCAAAAACATCTGCGCGTTTCGGCCGTGCCGACCGGACCGGACCGCTTCGCGGTCATTTTCCAGGACATCACCGACAGCGTCGAGGCAACCAAGGCCCTGGTGCGCAGCGAAGAGCGGCTGCGCCAGTTGGTGGACAGCGCCCCGGACGCCATTATCGTGCAGAGCGGCGGCCGGTTCGTTCTGGTCAACCCGGCGGCGTTGCGGCTTTTCGGTGCGATGGCGGCCGAGGAACTGCTCGGCCAGGAGATTGTTTCCCGCATCCATCCCGATTTTCGGGAAGTCGTGCGGCAACGCATCCGCATCGTTAATGAGGAGCGTTTGCCGCAACCAGGCATTGAAATGTCCTATCTGCGTATGGACGGCGTGGCCGTGTCGGTGGAGGCCGTGGCCGTGCCGTTTGAGTTCCAGGGCAACCCGGCGAGCCTGGTGTTTGCCCGCGACATCACCGAGCGTCTGCGGGCCACGCAGGAGAAATGTCAGCAGGATGCCCTGCATGACGCCGCCGCCCGTATCCGCGGGGCCTATGTGGCCGGCCAGACCGCAGAAGCAATCTTTGGGGCGGCCTTGGATGAACTGCTGCGCCTGAGCAACAGCCGGTGCGGCTTTGTGGCTGAACAGCGCGACGACGAGCGCGGGCGGCCCGCCCAGCACTGTCTGGCCGTGGCCGCCAGTGCCTGGGGCACAGATGTCAGCCGGCAGCGACCGGATCGCGCGCCCCATGGCCGGGCCTTTGCGTCCACAGAAGAACTCCACGCCGCAGCCGTCGCCGCCTGCCGGTCCGTCCTGGCCGAGTCCCCGCCGGGACCGGCCGAGGCCCTGGACCGGACTTTGGTGGAGACGTTTTGGGATCTGCCCCTGTACCACGGTCGGGAATGCCTGGGCGTTATCGGCCTGTCCGGCCGGGAGGGTGGTTTTGAGGCCAGCCATGCGGCCTCGTTGCACCTCGTGGCCGAGGCCTGTTCCCAGGTCATCGAACGGATGCGGGCCGACCGGCGGCTGGTGGCCGCCAAAAAGGCAGCCGAGGCGGCCAGCCTGTCCAAATCGGAATTTCTGGCCAACATGAGCCACGAAATCCGCACCCCGTTAAACGGCGTTCTGGGCATGCTCCAGTTGCTCGCCACCACGACCCTGGACGAGGAACAGGCGGAGTATGTGGAAAACGCCGTCAAATCCTCCAAGCGCCTCACGCGGCTTCTTTCCGATATCCTCGATCTGTCCCTGGTGGAGTCCGGCCGATTGGCCATCCGTCAGGCTCCGTGCTCTCCGGCCGATCTGCGCGAGGCCGTCATGGACCTTTTCACCCTGCCGGCCCGGGACAAGGGCATAACGCTGCATGTCAGTCTGGGGGCCGGTTTGCCCGAGCGCGTCCTGGCTGACGAAGTCCGGCTGCGCCAGATAGTCTTTAACCTCGTTGGCAACGCGGTCAAATTCACCGACGCCGGTTCGGTCCGCCTGGACATCAGCCCGGCCTCCTCGCGCTTTGACGCCGCCTTCCGAGTGCTTTTCACCGTGTCCGACACCGGTATCGGCATTGCCGACGACCAGCTCGACGGTATTTTCGAGCCGTTTGGCCAGGTGGAAGGTGTCTATGTGCGCCGCTTCGGCGGTGCCGGCCTTGGGCTGTCCATCGTGCGGCGGCTGGTGCGTCTTATGGGCGGCGAGATCGCTGTGGAGAGCTTCGTGGGAAGCGGCACCTCCATCGTCGTCTCCCTGCCCCTGGCGCGCACAGGCGACGACGTGGCCGAGGTCGCGGCAATACCCCGCCCCCTTGCCGCCGGGCCGGGGCTGCGCCTGCTTTTGGCCGAGGATGACGCTGTGAGTCTTATGAGCTTTGCCCGGATGCTGGAAAAGGCCGGCCATACGGTCACTCTGGCCGAGGATGGGGCCGAGGCCATGGCCCGGTTGGCCGAGGCCGAGTATGACTGCATCCTCATGGACGTGCAGATGCCGGTGATGGACGGCGTGGCCGCCACCCGGGCCATCCGCAGCAACGATTCCCTGGGCCACAAAAAATCCATCCCCATCATTGCCATGACCGCCTACGCCATGGCCGGGGATCGGGAACGCTTTATGGCCGCCGGCATGAACGACTACGTGAGCAAACCCGTGGATGCCGCCGAACTGGCCCAGGCCCTGGCCCGGGTGACGGCCGGCCAGCGCCCGGGACGGCCCGGGGAGACGAAGTAAGCAGCGGCGGGCCGGCGGCCAAGGCCGTCCTGTCGCCGCGGTTGCGGGCCGCCCGGCTTGGCGGGCTCGGCCTGCGAAATATCCCGATCCACGTGCAGTGTGGCGACATGACACCGCATGACCATGAAAAAGGCCCCTTACGGGGCCTTTTTCAGTGCAGCATCGCGGTGGTTACGGCTTGAGCAGCGGCTTGTAATGCACCGGAACCTTAATCGATGGATCGAGTTCCTTGGCCTTTATAAAATCAGCCTTGGCCGCGTCGAGGTTGGTCATGGCCCCGTAGCTTAAGGCCCGGTTCTTGTAATAGACAGCCTGGGGCTTGCCGGCCTTGCTGTGTTCAATGGCCTTGGTCAGATCGGCGATGGCCTCGGCATGCTTGTTTTGCATGGCCAGGATGCGGGCGCGATCATAGTAGGCCGACGTGTAGTCGGGGTTGAGTTCAATGGCCTTGCTGATATCGGCCAGGGCCTCGGTGGTCATCTTTTTGTTGGCATAGGCCGAGCCGCGATTGGTCAGGGCCAGGGGGACGATTTCCTTGGGCGTGGCCGGGTTGTCGATGACCTTGGTCAAAAGGGCGATGCCGTCGTTCCAATGCCGTTCGTTGACGGCCTGCACACCCTTGGCATAGTCGGCGTTGATGGGGTCGAGCACGGCTTTCTTCTTGGCCGCCAGCACAGGGGACGCACACAATACCAGGATGGCGAGAGCCAGAAGGAGGATGTTCCGTTTTGTCATGGCGCTACCTCTTGGGTTTGATTGTTACGGTACGGACTACGAATATGGAGGTGTTTTGTCGTTTTGACAAGAGGGTGATTGCTTTTTTTGAAGTTGTGCAGACGATATTCCCAAGGTATCTAACGCTATTTTCCTTGAAATAAATATATAAATTATTCAATGCTGTTTCGTTCTCATGCGTATTATGTCTCATATGATTATTTTATATTGAAACTATCGTGCCGCCAGAGCAACGCTGTACTCCTTTTCCCCCTTGCCTCCAGGTGGGATTCCAAAGGGGCCACCCCTTTGGCCGCCGGAGGCCTCTTCTGCCTTCTGCTGCAGTGTATTAAATTGTTTTTGAACTATCGTGCCGCCAGAGCGACGCCGTACCCCTTTTCCCCTTGCCCACAGGTGGGATTCCAAAGGGGTCACCCCTTTGGCCGCCGGAGGCCTCTTGTCTTTCTGCCTTCTGTCTCTGCCTTCTTGCAGCCTGTATAACGCCAAACGCCCGGGACGAAGAATCGTCCCGGGCGTTTGGCGTTATACAGGCTGGGCAGATACTAGAAGTCGTAGTTGTAGGAAGCGACGTATTCCTTGATGCGCTTGTGGGAAGCGTCGATACGCAGGCGCAGGTCTTTTTTGTACTGCTCAAGGTCGAGCGGAATGGTGGCCACGCCGGTGTCCATGGCCGCCTTGGCCACGGCCGGGGCTTCCCATTCCAGCATGCGGAAGTCCAGCGCCTTGGGGATGACGTAGTCGATGCCGAACTTGACGTCCTTTTCGCCGTACATGTCCATGACCTCGACGGGCACGGGCTCCTTGGCCAGGGCGGCCAGGGACCGGGCGGCGGCCATCTTCATCTGCTCGTTGATGCGCTTGGAGCCGGCATCCAGCGCCCCGCGGAAGATAAACGGGAAGCCGGAGACGTTGTTGACCTGGTTGGGGAAATCCGAGCGGCCGGTGCCCATGATGGCGTCGGGGCGGGCTTCCTTGGCATCGTTGTAGGGAATCTCGGGATCGGGATTGGCCATGGCGAAGATGATGGGATTTTTGCCCATGCTCTTGACCATGTCCTTGGTGACCAGCCCCTTGGCGGACAGGCCCAGGAACACGTCGGCACCCTTGAAGGCTTCGGCCATGTTGGCGTAGGCTTTTTTCTGGGCGAACTGCGCCTTGGTGGGGTGCAGATCGGTGCGGCCGGTGTGGATGTGGCCCTTGGAGTCAAACATCGCGATGTTGGCCTGATCGACGCCGAGTGTCACATAGAACTTGGAGCAGGCAATGGCGGCCGCACCAGCGCCGGACACCACGACTTTGAGATCTTCGATCTTTTTGCCGGCGATCTCCACGGCGTTGATGATGCCGGCACCGGAGATGATGGCCGTGCCGTGCTGGTCGTCGTGGAACACCGGAATGTCCATCATTTCGATCAGACGCTGTTCGATTTCAAAGCACTCGGGGGCTTTGATGTCTTCGAGGTTGATGGCCCCGAAGGTGGGCTCGAGCAGCTTGACCGTCTCGATGATTTTCTCGGGGTCTTTGGTATTGAGGTTGATGTCGTAGACATCGATATCGGCAAAGATTTTAAAGAGCACGCCCTTGCCTTCCATGACCGGCTTGCCGGCCAGGGCGCCGATGTTGCCAAGGCCCAGGACAGCGGTGCCGTTGGAGACAACGGCCACCAGATTGCGGCGGTTGGTGTATTTCCAGCCCAGTTCGGGATCGGCGGCGATGGCTAAACAGGCGTGGGCCACGCCCGGGGAATAGGCCAGGGACAGGTCTTTTTGGTTGCGGCAGGGCTTTACGGGCACGACTTCGAGTTTGCCCGTGCGCCAGGTGGAGTGGTAATTGAGGGCTTCTTCCTTGGTGAACAGCGCCATGTGGTTACCTCTTATGATTGGTTAGACGCGTTATTATGCGTCAGCGGAATCGTCCGCTGTTTCGTCCGGTGAAACCTCGGCCGGGAGTGGTCCGAGCAGGCGGTCGGCAATGGCCTTGGCTGCCCGGCGTCCGGCTCCCATGGCCGAGATGACGGTGGCGGCACCGGTAACGATGTCGCCGCCGGCAAACACATTGGGAATCGAGGTCTCGCCGGTGGCCGGATCAGCCACGATATAGCCCCGGCGATAGGTTTCCAGACCCGGTGTGGTCTGGCTGATAAGCGGATTGGCTCCGGTGCCCACGGCCACGATGGCCATGTCGGCCTCGATGGTGCAGGTGTCGCCCTGGCAGGCCACCGGCGAGCAGCGGCCCGAGGCGTCGGGTTCGCCAAGCTCCATGCGTTGCAGCACGATGCGGGCCAGCCGGCCATTCTCGTCCCCGATAAATTCCACCGGGGCGTTGAGGCACAGGATGTCCAGCCCCTCTTCCTTGGCGTGGTGGAGTTCCTCGCGGCGGCACGGCATTTCGTATTCGGTGCGGCGATAGGCCAGGGAGACTTTCTCGGCCCCCAGGCGCATGGCGGTGCGGGCGGCGTCCATGGCCACGTTGCCGCCGCCGAAGACCACGACATGTTTGGCCGGGAAGGTCGGGGTGTCGGTGGCCGGGAACTTGTACGCCCGGCCCAGGTTCACGCGGGTTAAGTACTCGTTGGCCGAGAACACGCCGATGAGGTTTTCGCCGGGCACGCCCAGAAAGCGGGGCAGTCCGGCTCCAACACCGATAAAGACGGCGTTGTAGCCCGTCTCCAGCAGTTCCGGCACGGTTACGGTCTTGCCGCCGACCCAGTTGGGGCGAAACTCCACCCCCAGGGCCTTCATGGCCTCGACTTCCTGGCGCACCACCCCTTTGGGCAGGCGGAATTCCGGGATGCCGTAGACCAGGACGCCGCCGACTTCGTGCAGGGCTTCAAAGACCGTCACCGGGATGCCCCGGGCGGCCAGATAGCCGGCGCAGGTGAGACTCGACGGTCCCGAGCCGATGCAGGCGACTTTGAGGTCATCGCGGGCCATGGCGCAAGCCGGACCGCCGGTGAGTGTTTCGCAGGCGGACTTGGCCAGATACGTGTCGGCGGCAAAGCGCTCCAGCCGGCCGATGGCCACGGGTTCGCCTTTTTTGCCGAGGATGCAGGCACCTTCGCACTGGTTTTCCTGGGGACAGACCCGGCCGCACACGGCCGGCAGGGAGTTGGTGCGGCGCAGCACGGCATAGGCTTCGTCGTGCTCCCCGGCCACGAGTTGCTTGATGAACCCGGGGATATCGACTTCGACCGGGCAGCCTTTGCGGCAGGCCGGTTTTTTACATTGCAGACAGCGCGCAGCTTCGATGCGGGCCATTTCCGGGGTGTAGCCAAGGGCCACTTCCTGGAAATTGCGGGCGCGCACCTTGGGCGGCTGTTCGGGCATGGCGGTGCGGGGGACTTTGGCCTTTTTACTTGGAGCAGTTGCAGACATGGCTTTTTTTAAACTCCTCGTAGGAAAGGCGTTCCTGGTCCTTAAAAGCCGTCAGCCGGGCCGCGAGTTCGGTGAAATCCACGGCATGGCCGTCGAATTCCGGACCGTCCACACAGGCAAACCGGGTTTGGCCGCCCACACTGACGCGACACGCGCCACACATGCCAATGCCATCGACCATGATCGAATTGAGGCTGACCGTGGTTTTGACGCCAAACGGTTTGGTGGCCTCGGCCACGGCCCGCATCATGGGCACCGGGCCGATGGCCACCACTTCGGCCACGGTTTTATCATTTTCGAGGCGTTCGACGAGCAGGTCCGTGACCAGACCCTGCCGGCCGCAGCTGCCGTCGTTGGTGGCAACCAGCACCTCGGGGCAAAACGAGCACAATTCGTCGTGAAACAGGAGCAGATCCTCGCAGCGCGCGCCGATGATGGTCACCACCTGATTGCCGGCCATGTGATGGCCCTTGGCGATGTGGTGCATGGCCGCGATGCCGGTGCCGCCGCCGACGCAGATGACCGGGCCGTCGAGCTTGTGGATTTCGGTCGCTTTCCCCAGCGGCCCGCACAGATCCAGAATGTCGTCCCCCGCATCCAGGGTCTCCAGATGGGCGGTGGTCTTGCCCATGACCAGATAGACCAGGGTGATGGTGCCGGCGTCGGGATCGGCGTCGGCAATAGTCAGGGGAATGCGTTCCCCGTCCTCCCAGACCCGCAGGATCACGAAGTTGCCGGGCTTGGCCTTGGCCGCAATATGCGGGGCCGAGATGACCAGTTCGCTGGTCGCGCCCGGGATGAGCTTTCGCTTGCGCAGGATTCGACTTGGCATCAGTGCTCCACGACGCGCGCCGGTCTGGCGCGGCTTAGCCGAGGTTCGGTTTCACGTACAGCTCCCCGCCGTGGCAATCATTGATCACCAGGAGCGGGAAGTCCTTGACCGTCAACTCCCGGATAGCCTCAGGGCCAAGCTCTTCGTAAGCGATGACCTTGGCGTCGGTGATGCGCTGGGACAAAAGGGCCCCGGCGCCGCCAGTGGCACCCAGGTAGACCGCCTTGTGTTCGGCCAGGGCCGCTTTGACTTCGTCGCTGCGCTTGCCCTTGCCGATGGTTCCCTTAAGGCCCAGCGAATGCAGGCGCGGGGCATAGGTATCCATGCGGTAGCTGGTGGTGGGACCGGCCGAACCGATGGGGCGTCCCGGAGGCGCGGGAGAGGGTCCGACATAGTAGATCAGCGCGCCTTTGAGGTCAAAGGGGAGCGGCTTTTGGGCGTCAAGGGTCTCCACGAGCCGTTTGTGAGCGGCGTCGCGGGCGGTGTAGATGTTGCCGGTGATGTAGACCACGTCCCCGGATTTGAGCGGGGTGACGTCGGCATCGGTCAAGGGCGTTGTCAGATGGTACTCGGCCATTAGAAGGTGACCTCCTTGTGGCGGGCGCTGTGGCACTGGATGTTGACCGCCAGGGGCAGGCTGGCCAAGTGGCACGGCGCGACGATGATTTTGACCGCCAGGCTGGTGGTCTTGCCGCCAAGGCCCATGGGGCCGATGCCCAGGGCATTGATGGCCGCCATCAACTCGTCTTCGAGCTTGGCGATCTCGGGATCGCTGTGGCGGTCATCCAGTTCGCGCATGAGCGCCTTTTTGGAATTAACAGCAGCCAGTTCGAAGTTGCCGCCGATGCCGATGCCGACGATGGTGGGCGGGCAGGGGTTGGGACCGGCCTCGGCCACCCGACCCACAACAAAGTCCTTTATGCCCTTCCAGCCCTGGGCCGGGGAGAGCATGGTGACGCGCGACATGTTTTCCGAGCCGCCGCCCTTGGCCATCATGAGGATTTTGAGCTTGTCTCCGGGCACGATATCGAAGTGGATGATGGCCGGGGAGTTGTCTCCGGTATTTTTGCGGGTAAAGGGATCGCAGGAGGACTTGCGCAGATAGCCGTCCTTGTAGCCGGCGATCATGCCGTCGTTAATGGCTTCGCGCAGGGTCGAACCCTCCACGCGCACGTCTTCGCCAACCTCGACGAAGAAAACGCCCAAGCCACAGTCCTGGCACAGCGGCAGGCCGGTGTCCCGGGCCAGATCGGCGTTTTCGAGAAGTTGGCGAAAGATTTCCTTGGCGGCCGGGGCATCCTCGGCGGCGTGGGCAGCCTCGAACGAGGCGCGCACATCGGCCGGAAGCTCCCGGTTGGCCGCGATGCACATGGCGGCCACGGCGTCGCGGATATCCTTGGCGGAAACGGTCTTCATGCTAGAAGTCCTTTTTGAGGAACTTGGGCAGGATGTTTTTCACAGCAGCCAGGGCCATCTTGCGGCGCAGCTTGCCAAGCTGCTCCTGGAGCGGAATCTGCTTGGGGCAGACGTCTTCGCAGGCTAAAAGGCCCATGCAGCCGAAGATGCCTTCATCGGTGCCGACGACGTCGAAGTAGTCCTTCTCGGTGCGTTGGTCGCGGGGGTCGAGGATGAACCGGGCCAGACGATTTAAAGCCACAGCGCCGAGGAAGTCCTCGCGCATAAGGGCCGTGCCGCAGGCACCCACGCAGCAGCCGCACTCAATGCAGCGGTCGAGCTCGTAGATCTGCTCGGCCAGACCGTTGTCCATGCGTTCTTCCTGGGCCGTGGGGTCGAACTTTTTATCCGTATGCACCCAGGATTCGATCTTTTGATACATGGTGCGAAACCAGACGCCGGTATCAACGGACAGGTCGCCCACGAGCTTAAAGACCGGCAGCGGCATCAGCGTAATCTCGTCGGGCATTTCCTTGGTCTTGGTGTGGCAGGCCAGACCCGGGCGGCCGTTAATGACCATGGCGCAGGCACCGCAGATGCCGGCGCGGCAGCAGAAATCAAACATCAGCGTGGGGTCGAGTTCTTCCCGGATGCGGTTGAGCGCAATAAAAAGCGTCATGCGCTCGGTCTCATCCAGCGTGAATTTGTCCATATGCGGCGCTGAGGCCGGATCGGACGGATTGTACCGGAATATATTGAAAGTCAGCGTTCTGCCCATTTTCTTCTCCTTTTCGCTCGCGCGCGCCAACAGGGTCGCACCGCTTTGCCCCAATCCCCCCCTTCCAGGGGGTCCGGGGGGGATGATCCCCCCCGGCCGCCGGAGGCTCTTTTCAACGATGCGAGTGCTACTTCGGTGCATCCATTGAAATAATCTTACCGCCGCCGTAGCCGCGGTCTCCGGGGGGCATCTCGAAGGTGTGGGTGGCCGGCTCGTAGTTGAGCGTCGGCAGATCGGCCCCTTCGGTCCAGGTGGCCAGGGTGCGGGTCAGCCAGTCGCGGTCGTTGCGCTCGGGGAAGTCCTCGCGGGTGTGCGCGCCGCGCGACTCGGTGCGCTTGAGCGCCCCGTAAGCCACGCACAGGGCCAGTTTGACCATGCCTTCGATCTTAAGCGCCATGGTCAGCTCGGGGTTGGCTCCCTTGCCGTTTGAGCGCAGGCCCACTTTGCGGGCGCGGCCCAGGATTTCCTGGAGTTCGGCCACGCACTTCTCGAGGTCCTTGCCGTTACGGAAGATGCCGGCTCCCTTCATGATGGAGTCGAACATGGCGTTGCGCACGACATAGGGGTTTTCGCTGCCATGCTTGCAGGCCACGAGATCGGCGATGCGCGAGGTCTGTTTGTTCATGGCGTCGCGCACGGCACCTGTGGAGAAGGTTGTCTCGGTGCCCTTTAAGAATTCGACGATCTTGCCGCCGATGATCATGCCGGCAACGACGGTCTCGGCCAGGGAGTTGCCGCCTAAGCGGTTAAAGCCGTGCATGTCCCAGCAGGCGGATTCGCCGGCGGAAAACAGGCCCTTTAAGCCGTAGGCCGCGCCATCCTTGTTGGTGCGCACGCCGCCCATGGAATAGTGCTGGGTCGGGCGCACGGGGATGAGCTGGTGGACGGGATCGACGCCGAGAAACGACTGGCAGATCTCGTCAACTTCGCGCAGCTTGGTGCGGATGTGGTGCTCGCCCAGATGGCGGATGTCCAGCCACAGATGGTCGCCGTAGGGGGAGGAGACGCCCAGGCCCTTGCGCATATGTTCGGTCATGCGGCGGGAAACGACGTCGCGCGAGGCCAGTTCGGCCTTGTCCGGCTCGTAGTCCGGCATGAAGCGGTATTCGTTTTTGTCAAGGAGCGTGCCGCCGTCGCCGCGACAGCCCTCGGTGACCAGGATGTCGGTGGGGACGATGCCGGTCGGGTGAAACTGCACGGCTTCCATGTTGCCAAGAGACACCACGCCGGTGTCCAGGGCGGTGATAAGGCCGCCGCCGTCGCAGATGACCGCGTTGGTGGACTCGCGGTAGATGCGGCCAAAGCCGCCGGTGGCGACCAGGGTGGCCCGGGCCAGATACGCGGTCAACTCGCCGGTTTTAAGGCACCGGGCAATGGCTCCCATGCAGACGTCGCCGTCGTGAATGAGCGCAATGGCCTCGACCTTGTCCACCACGTTGACACCCATCTGGGCGGCGCGGTTATCCAGCGTATAAAGGACACAGTGGCCGGTGCCGTCGGAGGTGTAGCAGGTGCGCCACTTGGCTGTGCCACCAAAGTTGCGCGAGTGGATAAGGCCTTCGTTTTCGGGCTTTTCAAAGGCGGTAAAGGGCTTGCCTCCCTTGTAATAGGTCTGCTCGCCGGGCACGACGCGGTTCCAGGGCACGCCCCAAAAGGCCATTTGGCGCATGGCGATGGGCGCGGCATCGACGAACAGCCGGGCCACTTCCTGATCGCAGCCCCAGTCGGAGCCTTTGACGGTGTCGGCGAAGTGGACATCGGGGGAATCGCCCTCGCCCATGGCCGAGTTGCCAAGGGCCGCCTGCATGCCGCCCTGGGCGGCCGAGGAGTGGGAACGTCTGGCCGGGACAATGGACAGGCAGATGACGGAGAACCCGTTGTCGGCAGCCTCGATGGCCACGCGTTCGCCGGCCAGCCCTGCGCCGATGCACAAGAGATCGGTCTGGATTATTTTCATGGAAGCACCCTTATTTGAGCGGCAGGAAGTAGTAACGCAACAGCGACAGCAGGCCGATGCCGATGAAAACGGCGGTCAGCAGATTTTCTTTCTTTTTAAGGGTCCAGCGGCCCGGCCGGTCAACGAAGCCCCATTTGACCAGGATGCGGTAAAAACCGATGCCGACGTGGAGTTCCACCATGGGGAGCAGGAAGAGGTAAAAAACGAACCAGAAGCCGGTCTGGATGCGGGCGGCCGACTTTTCGGCCGTAATGGGCAGATTGGTCAGGACCACCCAGAGGTGGATGGCACCCATGATGAGGATGCCCATGGCGGTAACGGCCTGGACGATCCACAGCCAGGTGTCAGGATGGCGCAGGCGTTTGGCGTTGGCCAGCATGACGCGCTGCTGGGCGGTATTAAACGGAATCTTTCTGGCGGCCAGGACGAAGTGGACGAGGAAGCACAGAAAGATCAGCGGGCCGCCGACTTGCGCCATGTAGGTGGCCTCGAAAAACCAGGCCAGACCGTTCATGACGCCGGGTCCGAGCAGGATGCTGGAGACGAGGATCAGGTGGCTCCACATGAACAGGATCAGCGCCGCACCGGTGAGCATCTGCGCCCAGTCGAGATAAGCCGAGAGTTTGCCGACGGGCAGTCCCTCGTGGGTTGCCGTGGTTGGAACGGACATGGATTATCCTCCGTCAGGTGTTTACGATTTGCTGGAAGCGGCCACAGTGGCGGATTCGGCCGATTCTTCAAGGATGAGCATGTCTTCGGGGTCGTCGGCGTATTCGTCGTCGGCACCGGAGAGAACGGCCTGGAGCTTGTTCATGTCCATGGCCCCTTCCCACTTGGCCACGACGATGGTGGCGATGCCGTTGCCGATCAGGTTGGTGATGGCCCGGGCTTCGGACATGAAGCGGTCAACGCCAAGGAGCAGGGTCAGCGAGGCCACCGGGATGGTGCCGACCGTCTGGAGGGTGGCGGCCAGGGTGATAAAGCCGCCGCCGGTGACGGCTGCCGCGCCCTTGGACGTGAGCAGCAGCACGAAGAGCAGATAGAGCTGGTGGTTTAAGTCCAGGGGTGTGTTGGTGGCCTGGGCCAGGAACACGGCGGCCATGGTCAGGTAGATGCAGGTGCCGTCGAGGTTAAACGAATAGCCCATGGGCAGACACAGGCCGACCACGGACTTGTCGGCCCCGGCGTTTTCCAGCTTGGCCATCATGCGGGGCAGGGCCGCCTCGGAGGAGGAGGTGCCCAGCACGAGCAGGATTTCTTCTTTGATGTAGACGAGATAGCGCCACAGGGAGAAGCCGGAGAACTTGCAGACGGCGGCCAGGACGACGAAGATGAAGATGATGCAGGTCGTGTAGACGCCGAGCATGAGGTAGAGCAGCTTGAGCAGGGCTTCATGACCCTGGGAGGAGACCACGTAGGCCATGGCTCCGAACGCGCCAAGTGGCGCGAAATACATGATGTAGTGGACGACCTTAAAGAGCCCTCGTCCAAACTCGTCAATGATTTTGATGATGTTTTTGGCCTTGTCACCGAGGTTGGCCAGACCGACGCCGAAGAGGATGGAGAAAAAGAGCACCTGGAGGATTTCACCCTTGGCAAAGGCATCGACCACCGAGGTGGGCACGATGTTCATGAGGAAGTCCACGGTGGACATCTTTTTCGCTTTGCCGGCGAATTCTTCGACCTTGGCGATTTCCTTCTGGTTGGCCTGCATCTTGGCGGCATATTCGTCCATGCCGGCACCGGGCTGATAGAGGTTGACCACGACCAGACCGATGGCCAGGGCAAACAGGGTCATGGTCCAGAAATAGAGCATGCATTTGATGCCCACCCGGCCGACCTTGCCCATATCGCCCATTTTGGCGATGCCGGTGACGACGGTGCAGAAGATGATGGGTGCGATGATCATTTTGACCATGCGGATAAAGGCCGTGCCGAATGGCTGCATGGATTCGGCAAAGCCCTTGGTGGCCGGCACCAGGCCGAGGACGATACCGACGACAATGCCGGTGATGACCCAGAAATAGAGAGACTTGTAAAACGCTTTGTGGCCGCTCATGCAGACGCTCCTTGGCGGAATCGCAACCGAAAATCAGTGCGTCCGCGTTTGGCCGGGAAGGCCGTGGGGGTGTGCGCCAAAAAAACGGAACCCGCGTGTTCCGTTTCGCCCTGCGCCGATGTACCGGATTTGGCGTGATCGCGCCAGACCTCTTGCGCAATTAATGGCAAAGAGCATGCCAGCTTGATGGTCTGTAAAATCTTAATTAAAGGTGTTTTATTTTAGTGAGTTGCAAAGAATCCGCGCGACACTGGCCGCTGCGGGTGGGGCATTGATATGTGGCACTTGTGCCACACATGGGGCGCAGGTGGGGCGTTTGCCCCACCTGCCTGTGCCCCGCTTGCAGGGTCTCAACCCACGCCCAGGCGAGCCATGTTGCGGTACAAGGTGCGCCGGTCCACGCCGAGCAGCCGCGCGGCCTGGGCCCGGTTGCCCTGGGTCTGGCGCAGGGCGCCGTCGATGGCGTCGCGCGTCAGGCCGCCGCGCCAGGGGTGGTGCGGCGGCGGGACCGTCGGCCGGGGCTGCGGTGCCAGCAGTTCGCGCGGCAGATGCGCGGCCAGGATTTCGCTCTCCGGGCACAGCACGCAGGCGTGTTCCATGGCGTATTTGAGTTCGCGCACGTTGCCCGGCCAGGGATAGTCCATGAGGATGCCCATGACCTCTTCGGACAGACGCGTGATGGTCTTGCCGAAGTTGGCGGCAAAGTGGCGCATGAAATGATCGGATAACAGCGGAATGTCTTCGACCCGTTCCCGCAGCGGCGGCAGGCGCACCTCCACCACCTTGAGCCGGTAGTAGAGGTCGGCCCGAAACAGCCCCGCCCGGATGCGCTCGGGCAGATCCACGTTGGTGGCAGCCAGGACGCGCACATCGGCCTTGCGCGTTTTGGCCTCGCCCACCCGCTCGAATTCCTTGGTTTCCAGCACGCGCAAAAGCCCGAGCTGGAGGCGCGGCGAGACATCGCCGATTTCGTCCAAAAGGATGGTGCCACCCTGGGCCGCCTCAAACCGGCCCACCTTGTCGCGGATGGCTCCGGTAAAGGCCCCGCGCACATGCCCGAACAGTTCGCTGCCGAGCAACTCATCGGACAGGGCCGAACAGTTGACCCGGATAAAGGGCTTTTTGGCCCGTGGGCCGCCGAAGTGGACGGCCTCGGCCACCAGCTCCTTGCCGGTGCCGGATTCGCCGGTAATAAGGACGGTGGTGTCCACCTCGCCGAGCTGGTCGAGCATGGGGTAGATGTCGCGCATGGGCTTGGATTTGCCGATAATCCCCCGGTGGCTGTGCAGATCGGTCAGGCGTTTTTCCAGATCGGCCAACCGGGTGATGTCGCGGATAATGAGCACCGCCCCGACAAAGGTTGCGGCCTCGCCGGACAGGGGCATGGAATTGATGACCACCACCCGGCCGGGGTTTTGCCCCTGGCATTCCACCCGGTATTCGATGACCGGTTTCTGGGTGGCCAGTGTCGAGCGCAGGGCCGCAAAGCAGCCCCGGCGGCAGGCACCGGACACCACCTGCTGCCCGCCCGGACCGGTCAGGATGTCGCCGACGAAACAGACGTCGGTCAGGGGCCGGTTGGTCTTTATGACCCGCATTTTGGTATCGACAACCACGATGGCATCGGGAATGGCCCGGAAGATGGCTTCGAGGTTGAGCCGCAGGCTTTCCTTTTCGGTGAGAAGGGCGCGCGTGGCGGCTTCGGCCCGCACCCGTTCGGTGACATCCTGGACGATGGGCATGAAATAGTGCGGCCGGCCGGCCACATCGCGAATGAGGCGCACCGACAGATGGACCCAGACCGTCTCGCCGCCCGGGCGCAGGTAGCGCTTGTCGATCTCGTAGCGGTCGAGTTCCCCGGCCAGCAGCCGTTCGGCCCAGTCAAGGGTTTCGGCCACATCCTCGGGATGGGTGATTTCGAGCATGGACTTGCCGAGTAATTCGGAGGCGGCGTAGCCGGTGATGCGGCACAGGGCGTCGTTGACCTGAAGGAAGCGGTACTCCAGGGACAGGATGCTGGCCCCGATGGGCGACTGGTCAAAGGTGCGGCGAAATTTTTCCTCGCTTTCCCGCAGCACGCCTTCGGCCTGTTTGCGGTCGGTCACGTCGCGCACCATCCAGACGCTGTGGTCGGGGCCGCCCTTGTGGGGAAAGCCGCTGGCCGAGACTTCCAGCGGCACGGTTTGCCCGCCGGGGCGAAGGCCGGTCAACTCGCCCCGGAAGCGGCCGGCTCCGGCCAGGGCGGCCAGGGCGGCAGTCAGGCGGCCGTCGGCGTCGTTTATGATATCAGCCAGGCCCGCGTCGGCCAGGGCTGCTTCGCTGCGCCCAAAAATGCGCTCGGATTCCGGGTTGGCCGTGACAATGGCCCCGGCGGCCGCGCACAGGATGACGCCGTCGATGCTGCCGGTGACGATGGAACGGTAGCGCTCCAAAATGTCGTTGTAGGCTTCCTCGGCCCGCTTTCGGGCCGTGATGTCGATGTTGAGGCCTTCAATATACAGGGCGGCGCCGGCGGTGTCGTGCACGATCCGGGCCGCCTGGGAAATCCATTTGACCGAGCGGTCCTTGCGGTAAAAGCGGGTTTCAAGGCCAGTGACAAAGCCATCCCTGCCCAGGCGCTCCAGGAAGCGGTCGCGATCGGCCGGGTCCACGTAGAGTTCGGACCGCAGATCCGACAGGGCGGCGATCATGTCGGCCGGGTTGTCGTAGCCGAGGATGGCGGCCAGGGCCGGGTTGACATCGAGGAAACGGCCGCCGGGGGTGGACTGGAAGATGCCCTCCACGGCGTTGGTGAAAAATCCCCGATACTTGTCCAGATCGGCGACCAGAGCGGTAACATCGGCTACGGAAAAGACGTAGAGCGGCTCGCCGCCCAGCCGCAGCGGGCGGCGCGACAGGACGAACCAGCGCAGATCGCCCCCGGCTCCCAGACGCGAAAGCAGCGCCCCGCGTCCGGCCGGCGGCTCGTGGACCGACGTCGAAAGGCCAAGCTGGCTCCAGCGCGGTGAGACGACGCCGGAAAGGTCGAGGTCGAGCAGGCGTCTGGCTTCGGCATCGGCCTCGGCCACTTCTCCGTCATCGCCAACCAGCACCACGCCAACGGGGATGGTCTCAAAAGGCGGCATGGCAGCGAAGCGGTTAGGGCGTCACGACGGTTGAAATGGAGTTTTTGGGCGAACCTGAGACGATCCGGCGGCTTATGGCCAGATAGACAATGGCCTTGCGCTTGGGATCGTAGAGCCGGTTGACCTCGGTGTCCTTGAAAATGATGGACGTGCCTTCGGAGAACACCTTCTTTTTCTTGGGAAACTTCTCCGGCAGGGTGACGGGGCAGGTTTTGCGGCAATCGAGGGAAAATTCCGAAGGATCTTCGGCCAGTCCCACGGCCCCGGACACGCCGCCGGTGCGAGCCTGGCTCATGTAGCAGGTGACGCAGGGCAGGTCGGGATCGTCAAAGGCGCTGACGCAGACCTTGTGGTTGGCTCCGACAAGCTTCCATTCGGTGGTGACGCAGTCGATTTCCTCGGCAACGGCCGGCTGGGCGGCTGCAATGAGGGCGGCGGCAAACAGGCAGCAGATAATGTGGCGCATGGGCGGCCTCGTGGTTGGGGTTGGCGATTCTGGGAAAACTCCTACGCCAAATGCGCAAGGTTCGCCAGACAGGGCCGGCGTCGGGCCAGCGTCCGGCAGCTTCGGGCCGCGGGTTCGGGAGCAAAAAGCGAAAGCCCGCCTCCCCGTTTTGCGCCCGGCCAGGCGCAACAAAAAAGGGGACCGGCCAAACAGCCGATCCCCGCAAGAAACAGCGAGTCAGCGAGGAGGCCGTCTAGACGTCGACACCGGCTGCGTTGACCGCAGCCATGCCGCCTTCGACGCTGACCACCTGGGTAAAGCCGGCGTCGGTCAGGGTGACCAGGGCTTCGTAGGAGCGTGCCCCGGTGTTGCACATAAGGAACACCGGTTTGTCCTTGGGCACTTCCTGCAAACGGTGGCGCAACTGGCCCTGGGGGATGTTGTGCCAACGGCCGGGATGCTTTGCCTCCAGCGGAGCGCCTTGCAGGTTTTCCCGGCAGTCGATGACCTGCACGTTGCTGTCGGCGTCATCCCAAAGTTTGGCGAATTCCGTCACCGAAATGCCCTTGTTCTGGCCGGTGAGGATGTTGTCGGCGGCATTGCCCACGGTGTTTAAGATGTCCATGGCTGCGGCAAAGGGCGGCGAGTAGGCCACTTCCACGTTGGAGATGTCGGACACGGTGGGCTTTTGTGGCAGCATGGCGGCCACGGTGTTGATCTTGCCGATAAGGGCGTCGCCCATAACGCTCACCCCTTGCAGGCCAAGGACGCGCCGGGTGCCGCGCTCGGCCACCAGCTCCAGGGACATAAGACCATGCTCGGGATAAAAATGCGCCCGGTCAATGGCTGTAATGTGCGTGGCCACGGCGTCAAAGCCGGCCCGCGTTGCCCCGGCCAGGGTCAGACCCGTGCCGGCCACACCCAGATCGAAGAGCTTGACGCACCAGGAGCCGACCACGCCCGTAAAGCGCGCGTCGCCGCCGGCCAGATTGTCGCCGATGACCCGGCCCTGCCGGTTGGCCATGGACCCCAGCGGCAGATACATGGGCTGGCCGGTGACCAGATTTTTGACTTCCACGCAGTCGCCGCCGGCATAGATGTCGGGGTCCGAGGTGCGCATGTGTTCGTTAACCAGCACGCCGCCCCGCTCGGACACGGCCAGGCCGGCCGCCTTGGCCAGCTCGGCATTGGGCACGACGCCGACAGAGACGATGACCATGTCGGCCTCGACAACACCCTTGTCCGTGACCACCCGTTCCACCTTGCCGTTGCCCTCGATGCGGGCCACCTGTTCGGATAAACGGAAGGCCACGCCCTTTTCCTCCATGTGCTTGCGCGCCATGGTGGACAGGGTCGGGCCGGTGACGCCGGGAAGGATCTGGTCGAACAGTTCGATGACCGTCACCTCCAGCCCCCACATGTCGGCAAAGGCCACAGCCATCTCCAGGCCGATAAAGCCCGAGCCGATAATGGCCACCGAGCCAACACTTCCGGCCGCCACCGCCGCCTTGATGGATTCGGCCGCCTCCAGGCTGTCCACTGTGTGCACGCCCGGCAGGTCAAGGCCCGCGATGGGCAGGCGCCGCGGCCGGCTGCCCATGGCCAGGACCAGCTTGTCGTAGGGGATGGTTTCTTCCCGGCCGGTGGGCAGATGCTTGGCCGTAACGGTCTTGGCCGCGCGGTCAATGGCTGTCACCTCGGTCTCGTTGCGGGCGTCCACGTCTTTGACATCGCGGAAGAATTCGGGATTGCGCACCATGTGGAAGGCCGTGGATTGCAGGCCCGTGATTTCGCTGACCTCGCCGGAAACGTAGTAGGGAATGCCGCAGCCGCCGTAGGAGATGCGCGGGCTGCGGTCCAGCATGATGACGTTGCTTTCCGGCTCCAGCCGTTTGAAACGGCAGGCGGCCTTGGGTCCCAGGGCGACGCCCCCGATGATGACAACCTGTTGCGACATGATGTGTCCTTGGGTTTCGCGTTGGTGTTGGGTGTCCGTCTCGGCTACGGCATCGGCCGCAGCCGGAAAATTCATACGGCGAAGGTCAGAAACTCCCGTTTTGCAGGGGGCTTGCCAAGGCCGTGGACGTTCGTGAAACGGAATTAAAGTAGGCCAAAGTGCGGTCATGTCAATGGTCGGGCCTTGCCGGGACCGACCGGCGGCTGTACCCATGGGGCAGGGAAAGGAGGCTTTGGTGGAGAGTTCCCCGCAGGCAACGCTTTTTATTGTGGCCACGCCCCTTGGCAACAGCGGCGACATGTCCCCCCGGGCGGCCGGGGTGCTGGCTGCGGCCGGCGTGGTTTTGGCCGAGGACACCCGGCGCACCGGGCTTTTGCTGCGAACGCTTGGCATTTCGGCCAAGCGGCTTGTAAGCTTTCACGAGCACAACGAGGAAGCCCGCCTGCCGCAAGTGCTGGCGATCCTTGGCGAAGGGTCGGATGTGGCATTGGTGTCCGATGCCGGCACGCCGCTTTTGGCCGATCCCGGCTACCGGCTGGTGCGGGCCGCCCGGGAGGCCGGCTATGCCGTCTCCCCTGTGCCCGGCCCGTCCGCCATCCTGGCGGCCCTGTCGGCGGCCGGGGTGGCCCCGTACCCGTTTTCCTTTCTGGGTTTTTTGCCGCGCTCGGCCTCCGAGGCCCGGGCCACCTTCGCCCGGTTCGGGGCTACCGGGGCCAGTCTCGTTTTTTTTGAGCGCAAAAACCGGATCGGGACCATTTTGCAAGCGGCCCTTGAGGTGCTCGGCGACCGGGAGTGTGTCCTTTGCCGGGAGCTGACCAAGACCTATGAGGAGTTTTTGCCGGGTCGGTTGGCGGATTTCGCCGGCCGCGACCTGGAGCTTTTGGGCGAAGTGACGGTGGTCGTCGGGCCGGGCAAGGCGGGCAAGTCGAGCGAGGCCGAGGCCCGCTCGATTGCGGCCGAGGAAGCGGCGGCCGGCTCCCGGCCCAAGGAGACGGCCCGGCGGGTGGCGGCGCGGCTTTCGGGATGGACCCAGAAGGAGGTTTATGCCATTCTCATGGACCACGAAGAGGGCTGACCGGGAGGACTCGCAGGCATGACGCAGCACAGGGGGGAGACGCCGCAAACCTACTGCGAGCTTGACGCCGGGGACCGGGAGTACGTCGTCGGCGTGGTGGGAACAGGGCCGGGTTTCGACACCATCCTAAAGATAGTGGCTGGCGAGGAATTTCGCGAGTTTTTGCCGCCCATGCGTCTGGCCGGCGTAGTCGATCTGGCCTTTGACGACCCGCGGCGGGCCGGGGCCCTTTTGGCCGGCGTGTCCGCCTATCCAGACACCAGCGCGCTGTTTGCCGCCCACCCGGACATCAATCTGGTGGTGGATCTGCGCGGCGGGGGGACGGCCCGGGCCATGGCCGCCGAACTGCCGCAGGGTGCGTCGCTGCTGGACAGCACGGCCACATTTTTCCTGTGTGCCCTCAGTAACGCCGTGTCGGCCGGGGCGCACTGCCGCAGGCGTCTGGACCACCAAAAGCTGTTGCTCGAAACCATCCTGGACGAGGTCCAGGAGGACATCGTCCTGCTCTCGGCCGCTGGCCTGGTGGAGGATCTTAACCGCAACATCTTAAACCGTCTTGGTAAATCCAAGGACGAGCTGGTCGGTCGGCACTGCGAGGTGCTGCGCTCCGGGCCGGACGATCCGCCGCTGTGCGACCCGAATGATGTGGCCTGTCCCTTCCGGGTGTCCCTGGCTACGGGCAAAAAGGCCGAACGCCTGCATACCGCTGTTTCGGCCGACGGGCGCCTGCGCTATTACCGCACCTACACCTATCCCGTGGCGGGCCTTGCCGGACATATCGCCCATGTGGCGGTCTTTCGCCGCGATATCACCGACCGCACTTTGGGCGAAATAAACGCCCGCCAAGCCGAGCGCATCGAGACCATGGGCCGGCTGTCCTCGTATCTGGCCCACGAACTGCGCAACCCCATGTTTGCGGCCAGCGGCTTTGCCCGGCGTCTGGCCAACATGACGGAACTGCCTGAGGCGGCCCGGGAGCGGGCCACCATTGTGGTCGAGGAACTCACCCGCATGGAGGCCATGCTCAAGCAGTTCCTGGAATTTGCCCGGCCGGTGGGCAAGGTGTCGAGCGAAGCCGACGCCGACGCCAATCGGGCCGTTGGCGACGCGGTTCTGGCTGTTCGCCCCGAGGCCGAGGGGCGGGGGGTGGGCATTGCCGTGGCCCTGGTTTCAGGGGTGGCGGCCGTGGCCTTTGATCCGGCCCTTTTAAAGCAATGCCTGATCAATCTGCTGCGAAACGCCGTGGAAGCCATGCCCGACGGCGGGCTGGTCACGGTCACCAGCGGTCGCGACGCCGACCGGGTGCGGGTGCGGGTGGCCGATAGCGGCCGCCGCATGTCGAGTGAAAACCTGGAGAACATGTTCAGCCCGTTTTACAAGGCCGAGCACTGCGAATACGGCCTGGGGCTGGCCATGGTCAAAAAAGTGGTGGACGATTTCGGCGGCGCGGTGGAAGCTTCGGGCCAGCCCGGCGGCGGCTGCGCCATCACGCTGCACCTGCCCCCGGCCCTGGCCGGCCCGGCATTTGCCGACGCGGCCCCTGTCAACCCTGACGCCGGCCATTCGCCTGGAGACGGTTCATGAGCGAAGCTGCCTCGGACTGCATCAACTTGGCCCGCCTGCGCGAACGCTTTGATGACGACCAGGATTTGTTGGCGGAAATCTTTTTGGTTTTTATCAGCGAAAGCCCTGGCCGCCGGGCCGATATGGAGGCTGCCCTGGCCGCCGGCGATCTGGCGCGTCTGGCCGGCTTGTCGCATTCGCTCAAGGGCGTGGCCGCAACGCTTTTTGCCGAGCCCCTGCGCCAGGCCGCCTATGCCCTGGAGCAGGCCGCCCGGGCCGGCGACGCCCCGGCTGCCCAGGCGGCAACCGCTGTAGTCCTTGATCTGCTGGATCGCACGGCGGCCTGCCTGGGCTGAGCGTGTACCCTGTCAGGGAAAGAAAAGGGCTTGCTCCTGCGGCATATTCTCCAAAAAGCAGGCGGTATTGCCCTGGACAGCGAGACGCTGCGGGGACTTGGCCACGTCGTTAAAGACCCCATGGCCGCCCATGAATCCCGCATGGCGGACCTGGAACCGGCTTATCCCCGGCGCAATCTTTCAGATTCTGCATTCTGGCGGCCTGTCTCTTTGGGGATGGGCCGTTTCCCTTTTGCCGGGCCCCGTTGTCTGCGGTTTGAGACACATTGACCTTCGAGGAGGAAGCGGTGCGCCGCAGCGGCTCTTGCTTCGGCCAGGGCGATGGTTTCGGCATTGGACGGGGTTGCAGCGAGCAGGCTGCAACCCCTTGTTTTTTTGTTCGACAGGTTGTTGTTGCGTTTCACTAAGCGCTGCGTTTTCCCACCGAGGTCGGCCAGGGCTCGCAGTGCCCGCGACGCCGGAGAGCGCCCACGGGCAGGGCAGGGGCCTAAGACTCAGGGCGTCAGCCCCAGGGCCGTTCGCTTGACCCGGATGCGGGCGTCGATGAGTTCGGCGGCCTTGACCGGGTCGCCTTCCACGGCAAAGCTCGCCCCCACAACGCCTTCAAGCCCCGAAACGGCCAGATCGGTGACGACCTTGCTGCCAAGAATCGGCGGGGCCAGGCCGAGCACGGTGAAGATGCCACTGGCCACCGCGTAGAGGCCAATGGTGGCGGCTTTCTCCGAATACCATTCCGGCGCAGCCGCAGCCACCGGCAGATCCGAGATGTCCACGCCAAGGGCCGTGGCCAGCATGCCGCACAACTGCAGGATTCGGGAGTTGTCCACGCAACTGCCCACATGCAGGACCGGCGGGATGCCCAGGGCCTTGCAGACTTCGGACAGGCCCGGACCAGCCAGATCGGCGGCAGCCGGCATTAAAAGGCCCTGTTTGCCGGCGGACACGGTCACGCAGCCGGTGACCAGAACGAGCAGATCGCGCTTGATGCACTCCCGGATCAGATTGGAATTCTGATAGTCCTGCTTCACCTTCGGGTTGTTGCAGCCGACAATGCCGACGGCGCCGCGAATCTTGCCGGCCTTGATGGCCTCGATCAACGGCGCGGCGGTGCCGCCCAGGGCGGCGAGCACGGCTTCGTTGGAAAAGCCGGTCATGACCTCCACGGGTTCGACCGGGATTTCCACCCTGCCCGCATCACGGACCTTGAAGCGTTCGATGGCCAGTTCCACCACCTCCACGGCTTTTTGCCGGGCGTTGTGCACATCGAACTCGATATGCGTCGCTCCGGTGAACTTGGCCTTGGGCGAGGTGGTGACGATGCGGCTGTGGTAGCAGCCGGCCACGGTGACAAGGCTTGGCATGATGCACTGGTAGTCGACAACCACCACTTCCACGGCTCCGGTGACCAGGGCCAGCTCGGTCATGAGGTGGTTGCCGGCCATGGGAATGCCCTGGCGCATGAGCAGCTCGTTGCCGGTGCAGCACAGGCCGGCCAGATTGATGCCCTGGGCACCGGCCGCCTTGGCCTTGGCCAGCAGGGCGGGAGCATGGACGGCGGCCAGGATCATTTCGGAGACGATGGGGCTGTGGCCATGGACCAGGATGTTCACCTGGTCGGCCTTGAGGACGCCGAGATTGACTTTGGAGGTCCTGGGCGTCGGCGTCCCGAACAAGATGTCCGAGACTTCGGTGGCAATCATGGACCCGCCCCAGCCGTCGGCCAGGGAAAGCCGGGCGGCGTGCAGGCAGATATTCACGGCGTCGTTGTCCACGCCCATGTGGGTGCGGTGCAGCATCTCGACCACGTCCCGGTCGATGCCGCGCGGGGTGATGCCCACTTTTTCCCAGAGCGCGCGCCGCTTGGCCGGAACCCGGTCGATAAAGGAAATCGAACCGCGCCGGCAGCCGAAGTCGTTAAAAAACTGTTCGGCCAGTTCCAGGGCCACCGCCTTGGCGTCCTTGCCGGCAACCGCCAGGCCGACCTCCTCGGCGATGCGACGCAGCTTGGCCTCGTCGCGGATGCCATAGTCGGCGGTTGTTCCCTCGCCCACGGCAAGGAGCGTCTCGATCAGGTCGCGGCCGTGATCCGAATGGGCCGCCGCGCCGGCAGCCACCATGCGCCCGAAGTTGCGCGCCACCACCACGTCGGCGTCGGCACCGCAGACCCCGCGTTGCGGGCCGTTGCCGAAAGGATCGATGCGGCAGGGGCCCATGATGCAGTTGCGGCACGACAGGCCGAGTTCGCAAAAGCCGCAGTGGGGCTCTTGTTCCCGCAGGCGGTCCCAGACCGTCTCGACGCCGTCCTCCCGGGCTTTGGCGATCATCGCCTGGGCGTCCTTGCAAATGGAGTATTCGCTCAAATCTCTCTTGCCCATGGTTCCTCCGGAAGGATCAGGCCTTGACGCCGTACACGGCGTTGGCCAGTCGGTTCGTGCCTTGCTTGAGATACAGGTTCACCTCGTCAAACGTGAGCGCCCCTGTCTTGCAGGCGGCAACGCAGGCCGGGATCGCCCCTGCCGCCACGCGCTCATGGCAGCCGTCGCATTTGACGGCCACGCTTGGCCGTTCCGGAGCGCCCGCGTCCTGGTAAAAACGAATGACGTAGTACGGGCAGGCCATGGCGCACATGCCGCAACCGATGCACCGCGTCGGGTCCACAATTTTAAGGCCCTGGGCAATATCGTCGCGAATCGCCCAGGGCATGCAGGCTTCCTGGCAGGGGGCGGGTTCGCAGTGGCGGCACTTGTTGGGGAAGGGTTTGTTTTCCGGCCCCACGCCAAGATGGATGCGCGGCTTGGCCAGGATTTCCTCGCGGATGGCGCAGGCCAGGGATTTGGACTGGGAATGGGCCTGCGCGCATCGGATCATGCACTGCATGCAGCCCACGCACAGTTCGGGCCGGACGATGACGGTTTTTTTGAGCATGGTTCCTCCTTGCGGATCGGACAGGCCGCCGGGCGGCGGCCGCAACTCAACCGAAACGGGCGTTTCCGACCAGAGCGCCGCCCGGAGCGGCCAGCGGCGCGGCGTTTTGGACGTTGGCCAGCCAGCCGGCCGGGATGTCGCGACGACGCAGCCCGCGTTTGACGGCAAAGGCCAGTTCCCCCAGCCGGGGGGGGGCGTCCAGTCCCACCGCACCGACCAGACGCTCCTCGCGAAAGACCAGCTTGAGATAGGAGCCGCGCGGCGTGCCGACATCCACAAAATCGCAGCCCCGGGTCAGGGAGGGGTTGACCAGCCCCACCGAGATCATGCGCGAGCCGAAAACCGGGATGGCGTTCATGGCCAGACTCCCGGCGTATTCTGCCCGAAGGCCGGCCATGTTGAGTGCGGCCACACGCCCTTGCTCCACCGCCACCGGCCAGACGGCATTGGTGCGCCGATCCCCATGCACGATGTCCGGGGCCTGGGCCAGATCGCCGGCAACATACACCCGCTCGTCGGACGACCTGAGGAAGGCGTCCGCGAGTACGCCGTAATCGCACTCCAGGCCGCTGTCGGCGAGCCAGCCCGTATTGGGGAGCACCCCCTTGCCGGCCGCGACCAGATCCACGTCCAGGGCCGCGCCCGAGTCCAGGGCGAGGCGCAGCGGCTTGTCCGTCCCGGTGTCGATGGAGGTCACCGAGGTGCTGGTCAAGAGTGTGACGCCCGGCGTGTTTTGCAGGCGTTCCCCCACCCACTGGCCCACATACGCGTCGACGTTGAGCGACAGGGGGCGGGGCGAGGTCACGATCAGGGTCACCTGCATGCCGCGTTTGAGCAATCCCATGGTGAGTTTGAAGCCCACCAGACCGCCGCCGAGGACCGCAGCCGTCCCGCCCGGACGCACCCGGGCCAGAACCTTGTCCAGATCGCGCCGGCCTCTGAAAAAGCAGACTTCGCCGGCCGCGTCGCCAGCCGTTTCAACCGGGCGCGGCCGCGCGCCGCAGGCCAAAAGCAGACGGTCGTAGGCCAGTTCCTGGCCCGACTTCAGAAGCAGCCGGCCATGGCCGGCCTCAAGGCCGACGGCCTTGTCCGCAAGGACCGAGACGCCGAGACGATTCCAGAAATCGTCGTCCGCCACGCCCATGCCGGGCGGGGCCATCTCGCCGGCCAGGACGTAGCTGATCAGCGGGCGGGAGTAGACGGGCAGGGGAGATGGGTCCACGCCGATAATTTCGGCGGCGGGACTGGCCTTGCGAAGCCACTGGCAGGCGCTGCGACCGGCCGCGTGCAGACCGACGACAACATAGCGCATAGCTACCTCGGCGGTTGAAGTTCCGGCCCGCCCCCTGCGTCGCAGGCCGCCGGGTCGGCCAGAGCGTTCAGGACGGCGCGACAGCCCTGGTCGATGCTGTCGCGCTGGGACAGCTGTAAAACGGACGGAGAAGTGAGTTGGCGCTCGGACAAGCTCGAAAACAGCGGGAAAGAAGCGGCCAGGGGAGGAAGGCCGGGGATGTCCGGCAGCGTCGTCCCCTGCGGGGCACGGTTGAGGACCAAGGCCTGGCGGACCAGACCCAGTTCGGCCGCCAGACCGGCGATCTGGGCGGCCACGGCCAGGCTTCGCCAACTCGGTTCGGCCACGACGATCAGCCCATCGACGTCGGCCACGGTGCCCCGTCCCAGATGCTCCACGCCGGCTTCGAGGTCAACGATGAGGTCTTGGGTTCGATCCAGCAGCAGATGGGCCAAAAGCGCCTTGAGCAAGGCATTGGCTTCGCAGGCGCAGCCGCCGCCGGCTCCTGCCACCGAACCCATGACGAGCAGACTCAGGTTGCCAAGGCGCACCCGCAGGCGCTCCGGCAGGTCGGCCACCTCGGGGCTCAAATTGATGAACCCGCTGCCCACGCGTTCCCGGATGAGGGTTTCGTCCAGGACAAGGGGCGGGGGGATGTTCTGCGGCGCAAGGCCGAGAGCCGAACCAAGGGAGAGGGCCGTGTCGGCGTCCACGAGCCAGGTTTCCCGGCCACATCGGGCGAGGTAATCGCCAATCCAGGCGGCAAGGGTCGTTTTGCCCACGCCTCCTTTTCCAGCCACGGCCAGTTTCAAGAAAACCTCCAGCCAGGAAAGAGGTTCGAAGAAACAGTATCGCAACAATAGGCGCAGAAGGCGGGTTGGTCAAATCGTGAGAGCCCGTTCCATGTTTTCGGATTCTCTGCTCAAGACTGCGTGTCGATTCCAGGTGGCGGCCAGCCCCCGACTGGAATGGCCGCCACGGCCGGCTGCAAAGAGATATCTCATTGAGTGTCCTTTCTCGGAATCAATATGTACGCGCCGGTACCAACAAGGGACGTTAAAAATATTCATTATTCCGCTGCTGCACCGAGAAATATCCTGACTACTGTGCCATTCTGGAAATCAAAGATAATCCCGTCATAAACAGAGCCGGCCACGAATCATTTTCCCTTTTGTGTATCGCCATCGGTGTCACGGTAGCGACCGTAGGCGGCTAGTACCTCTTGTTCCGTGCTTCCGATGCGAATCCCCCGACCTGTAGCGAAAGTGGCGGGCTTGGTAAGTGTAATCGCCGCGATCGATTTCGGTGCACCCTTTTTTGGGGAGCTCATCTTCAGAACGATACCGCACGCAGCGAACTGCCATGTCTGTACAGAGTCGCCGGTCGCGCCTTCATAGATTTCTTTGAGCTTTTTTGGGGAACAGGGGATGCTGGCGACGGTGTCACTTTCCAAGAGGCCAAGGCGAAGGCCGCCGATCCTTTCTTTGGTGGTGTCGTAACGCGTGCTGGCGGCAATTTTCTGGGCCAGCGCGTTTTGAAACCAGGGGGACGGGCCAAGGATGAGTGCTGTGACGTACAATACCAGAATGAAATAGTTTTTTTTCATGCGGCTCCTCCAGCAGTCGGATATTTCCAAATAGCCGATCAAGGAGAGCCTGGGAAGTGCCGCCTTGGCTGAGGGGGGTGCCATCCGTCACCATCGGAATTCATTGCGACGCCGGGTCCATAATTTTTACTTGCCCAAATCAGTAAGGGGTGCTTTGAATATGACAGTACAGTGGTGGGCAATGCTGTTCATGCCTTTGCGTGTCAAAGACCCCAGTGTGGAATAAGGAAGCGTATATGAAATCCGTCCGTTTGATAGTTGTGTTCCAACTCCTCCTGCTTGGTCTTGGCGCGTTTGCTGCCATGGCATCTGGACAAGTCCGGGACGGCCCCAAGCCAAACCTCTCAGCCTACCACCTGGCTGCAAGCGACGCCGAGAAGACCCTGGAGCGGGTGCTTCGCGCGTCCGAAAAGGACGCCAATCTGTTGGACTTTGTGCTGCATACCCCGTGGTACAAGCCAAGAGCTGACAAAGGGTACGTCGGATATTTTACCAAGCATTTCTTGAGTGTCATGGCCGAGATGGAGAAAAAGGCCGTCAAGGAAAACTGCAAAGGGAAATATCTCAAGGGAGAGATTTGCGGTCTGGATTACAATCCTTTGACCTGCGCTCAAGATCAGGCCGAGACGCCGTACTTGTACCGGGCCGATTCCTCCGACGACGCCAAGGCGGTCATTTCCTACATATGGCCCGGAGAAGCACAGAGAGCCGCCGTGTTTGAGATGCTTTACGAGAATGGGCGCTGGAAAATCGATGCCGTGCGCTGTCGGCCGGATGATGGGCCGCCAAATTAAACGTCAGCGTGGAGCTGCAGATTCAGGTGAATATTGCCTCTCGCCACGAAGAAAGACGCACCCGCCTGGGCCTGCTGGTGCGTGGACATCGTCCTCGACCCCCTTAGACTATGCCCTTTCCATATATCCGAAGGCCGATGCGCCTGGAAGCCCCCGGGCGAGGCTGCTGCGCCTACGCCCCAAGGTGGAAAGCAGGGATATATGAACGTCTGCAGGGCTGTGGCCGCAGGGGAGGCAGAAGGGAGGGCGCTGTGGCGTGGGGGTGCTGGTCAGGTAGATTGAAGCAATGGGCCAGGGGCCACAAAAGAGCGTGGCCCTTGGCCCATTGCCTGATCTGATTTCTCGTAGTGCTTGAGCGCGTCCAAGACCGGCGCGTGGCCTGGCCTTGGGATCGAGTCGTGCCAGCGCTGGGGCCGCACCGCGCCCGGTGGCAGCACTGCCAGCGGCTTCGACCGTATCTGTTGGGAATAGCGCGGAAAAAGAAAAAGGGCTTACGAAGTTACCTTCGTAAGCCCTTGAACTTTCTGGTTGCGGGGGTGGGATTTGAACCCACGATCTTCGGGTTATGAGCCCGATGAGTTGACTTCTAAACCCCGTAAATGTAGGTAATTCCTAGAAGTCGTTTTGGCAAGTGGTTGTTCTGACAGGCATATTGTTAGCCTTGGTTAGTCTAGGTCAATTTTGGTGCGTGACGGTTAGTCAAGGTTAGGATAAAGATTGCCACCAAATTGCCACCACTGCCACCAGCCCGGGAGTTATCAAAATGAGCCAAAAATGGGAACCGCTGGCCGGCGTCTCGGCCCTTTTTTACCGTGACTACGGCCAGGATGGCAAAACCTGGATGTTCCGGCAGATGGTCAACGGGACGCGGATCACAGACTATCTGGGAGCTATGAGCCAGGAACGGGCTATTGTCGTTGTCAGTCAGTTGCGCGAAAACCGGAAACTCGGTGCAGGCCCCCAGACCTGGGCAGAGATGGAAGGGGTGGCCCAGGAAGAGGCAAAGGCAGATAAAATAAAGGAGGAGCAGGAGCGCAAACGGCTGCTCGCCGCTGATGAATTTACACGATCAAACACAATCGAAAATTATTGGATCAATGTTTATTGGCCGGAAAGACAAAAAGATGGTTCCGCGCATAATAACAAATCAATTTCGGGCATTTTTGAAAATTGGATTCGTCCGGTTGTCGGAAACATTCCGCTTCAAGAATTGACCTATATTGATGTTAACAAAATGTTAGATAGAGCGAGGGAAGAAGGGCTTTCACAAAAAACACAGAGAAATATTTACGTCACGCTGCAAGCCCTTTGGAACGATGCTAAAATGTACCATTCTGTAAAAAGAAACATGGAATTGCCGATGTTTCCGGGCAAAGGGGTCAAGAAAGATAGGCTTCGAATTAACAATAAAAAAACCTGCTTTTTAGATACTGAAGAAGCAAAGCTTATGCTTGAAACGCTTCGGAACTGGCGAGAGTTTTACAAACAGCACAAAATGGCAATCAAAGGCCAAAGCGCAAATGATGCTTATGGTATGGCCGTTGTGGCATTGTTTTCCGGTTTGCGTTTTGGTGATATTGCTTCATTAACTTGGGGCGAAGTAGCTAATAAAGAACAGGCTTACGCTCGAAACCCCAAGGGCGGGCGGGCTTACGGGATTCATCTTAATATTTCAATCATTCGTGAAATGTTGGCAGAGAGAAAAAAACGCCTACATGAAGAACCAAAGCCAGATGAACTAGTGTTTAAAAATGCTCGCGGTGAAAAATGGGTTTCTGTTCCACAAATTTATAAAACCGTTATCCAAAAGTTAGGTTTTAACGAAGTGCCTCGCAGATATAAAAATCCGGCGCAAAAAATCGACTTCCACGCCTTGCGGCACACGTTCGCAAGTTGGTTGGCGATGCAAAGTGTATCGCTATACACAATCATGAAGCTAATGGGGCATCAAAGTCTAGCAATGACAGAGCGTTATGCGGACCTTGACCCAACCCTGACCAAAGCCTGTGTTGAAAAAATGTATTGGAATTTCAGCGATTTGACAGAAAAAGAGGGTGACGAATAGATTCCACTTGATACGTTTAGGTTAGTGTTGTAATGGGGAGGTGGGTAGAGACATGACCCCGCCGACCCGGGGGGCATGCTGGCGCACCACTGTACGTAAAGTGGCAGTCTGAGTGCAGCGGATTAGAAACATCTTATTAAACCCGCTAAGCGACGGCGCTTAACGGGATAAACTGCAAGCTGCTGCTCCACCCACTGAGTAGATTGTTAGCTCGGCATAATGACGAGAAAATGACGCTGCATGTAGCAGCAAGCTAACAAGCCTCGGAAAGCATCAGGTCCAACCATGACCCCTTGAAAAGGGGGTTAAGGGTTTTGGCCTGTGCTTTACCGGGGCTTTTTGCATTCTCCCGCCCCCGCACAGGCACCCATCGAGGGTGCTATGCACGACGATACCGCTTCAATTCCTGCCGCGACTGCGCTTCTTGTTAAAGAGTTGCGGCGTGCTTTAAACGTCAAAAATCTTCCTCTTACGCTTGGCGTCGATCAGGTTGCATCGTCGCTGGGCGTACATGCACAGACAGTTAGATTGCGTGCCAAAGCCGGTACACTGCCGTTTAGCCGTATCAGTGTCACAGACGGCCGGAACTGGCGATTTCGTACAGCCGATGTCCTCGCTTATCTGCTCAATGACAGAGCTTTAGCCCCCACCCCGCCCGCTCCTGCTACGCCGCCAGCCCCGCGCAAGGGGCCGGGGCCGGGGCGGCCCTTTGGCTCGAAAAACAAGACCAAGGCCGCCGCCCAGGCCGGGAAGGGGGCGTTAGGCATCTGATTTCACAATAATTATTGAGATGGTGAAGAAAAAGGAAAGCCCCGGCTGCAACCGGGGCTAAGAAAAACGAATGGCACTCAAACGTGTTGAGCCATTCGTTGCCCAAAACCGAGCAAAAGTCAAGAGAAAGGGAAACGATATGGCTATGAAAGTGCCGCATCTTCGCGCAGTCCATCCCGAGGACGACGATATTCCGCCAACCGCCCGAGGACTTGCCCCGCAAAAACTGGAAGATGACGCGCCCCTTGGCGTCGATGATGATTTTGCCGGCAAATTGCCGCCAATGCCGCTGGAAGTCTTCCCGGAAAAGGCGCGCGAAGCGATTGCGACTATTGCTGCCAGTAAAGGCGTGTCGCAAGATATGATCGGTGCATTTTTCCTTTCCTTATGTGCTTCTTGCATCGGTCGAGCCAGAACGGCGCGTTATTCGAGAACGTGGCAAGAGCCAGGAAACTTATATTTTCTCGTTGCTGCTGAAACCGGCACGGGTAAAAGTCATACAATGAAATTCGTGTTCAGCGAACTCGCCAAAATGGAAGCGATTGCCAAAATGCAATATCGCGAGGATCGGCGCAAATACGAAGAAGACATGATCGTATTTCGCAAGCGCAGTTCCAAAGAAGGAAACAAGGACAAGAAAGGCGAAGCGCCGAATTGTTCGCCCAATGCAGGGAAAAAAGACGAAATGCCGAAACGTCCGCCAAATATTCAGTACGTTTTAACAGATACGACCATGGAAGCGGCCATGGACCTTCTTTATGATAATCCTCGCGGGTTATGCTGGCTCGTTGACGAATTTCACAATTTTATTCCAGGATTAGATCGGTATTCGGCAAAAGGCACAAGCGAAGGGAAACGCCGTCTTTTATCAACTTGGGATGGAGCGACGATTTGTGTTAACAGAAAAGCTAAAGATGGTGTTTCGAACGAACTTTATATCGAAAATGCTACCTTTTCGATCTGCGGTTGTATTCAGCCGCACCTCTTGCCTGAAGTGTTTACTTATGATGATTTACACCAGGGATTGCCTGAGCGGTTCTTGTTCGTTAATTGCCAGCCGCAACCGCCTGCGCCTATGCCTATGCCGGAAATCTCGGAATGGGTCGAAAAATATTTGACCCGGATTACTCGGGTCATGTTGGGCTTTGCTATGGAAGAAGATCAAGACGGTCGCTTGCGAGGTCTTGCGATCGATCTCGATGACGCGGCTCGGAAAGAATTCAATACGTTCAGCAATACCATCATGAAAAAAACGTATGGTTTGACTATTCATGGATTTGCAATGAAAATGCGCGGCATAACTTTGCGACTGGCGCTGCTGCTGCACTGTTTGCGCCATGCCAGCGACGGAGACGTGACCGATGGCGAAATCACGTTCGGCGATATGACCAACGCCATTGCCTTGAGCGACTACTTTTTTGCCCAAGCCCAAAAAATGTATCGATATATCCCTGACAAAAAGGGAAATTCGAAAACGGCAACAGGCGACACTAACGCCGCTCGCATCGCTGAAATTTTGCTGGAACATATCCATGAAATTGGCCAGCTTGAAGGGAAAATCGAAAAAAAGGTGTTCGAAGGCTGGTTCAAAAAAGCCAAGCTGAAAATCGATCAAAGCCGACTTTTAGAGGCGTTTGCAACGCTTGGAATTGAAAAAGGGCGTAGTAATAGCCGGCGATACCACGTTGTGACAACGAAGGTGTTAGATGAATGCGAAAAACGGACAAATCGCATCATCGGCGTGTTCGAAGACAACGACGACGACGACTGATACCATGGCATACCGTGACCGGCGTGTCTCCACCTGTCACGCTTTTGGTCACTCATAAGCCCCGGTATGCCCGGGGCTTTTCTGTTTGTGACAGCGTGTCAGGGGTGGGGGAGGAAGGGACCGTGACAACCCGTGACACCCCCTGTCACGGGTTTTGTCACACATAAGCATATGAAATAACATGGTTTTTTTGTTGCGTGACAGCGTGACAGGGGTTTCTAAGAGGAGAAGGAGAAATGCGCGCGCGGGGGGAGGGCGAACTTTTTAGAATTATCAATTATGACAGATAGATAAATAAAATATTTTCATACCCCTATTAAGGAGAGGGTGTCACGGTGTCACGCAGGGTGAAAAACCAATAAATACTTGATGTTAAGAGTGACAAAAACCGTGACAGGGGGTGTCACGGGCTGTCACGAAACCCGGCATCTGTCCCGATCCGTAAAAACAGCCAACAGCCAGCCCTCGGGGAAGGGGGAGGGAGGCGAACAGCCAAAACCACATAACCCATTGAATTTGTTGAATCCGAACCCGTCGCCGAAGGGCTCGGGTTCATAAACCGCCTTATCCCACCGATTTACTTGAAATTCCAGGCCGGTCTTCCGGCTGTTGGCTGTTGGCTCGGGGAATCCCCGGGGCAGGGGTCCCCGGGGATGGCTCCTTGGCTGTTCGGCTGTCGGCTGACCTCCCCCTTCCCCGAAGGCGGATTTGGCTGTTCGGCTGTTAGCCTTTTTCCGAGGCTGGTGCCTCGGAAGGCTGGCTCCAACAGCCCGACCCTTGGTGCCGGCCGCAGGCCGGCGGCTAACTCCTGCTTCACACCCCCTTCGCGGTGGCCCAAAAAGCATTTTTCTTGCGCCGCTTGGCGAAAGAAAAACTGTCTTTTTGGGCGGAAGGGCCTTGTAGAGCGCGAGGGCGGAGCCCTTAGGGGGGAACCAAGCCCCAGGGTCACTGATGTTTTTTTCTATAGCGAAAAAAATCGCCTCGGATTATTCTTAAGAGAATAAAAATCGCCTTTCGGCCCCTCACGCGGTGCTTAATGACAAAAAAATCTTTCGACGATCTCCCCGACACGTTTGTCTCTACCTCCGAGACTACGAACCTGGCGTCTAAATCCGTCCGCGCCGGTAAACTCAGGAAACTCGCCTCGCGGCTCTATAGCCGAGACCTGACAAGCGATCCCGAAACCATCGTACGGCGAAACCTCTGGCAAATCGTAGCCGGATTCTTTCCTGATGCCATCATCGCCGACCGCACCGCCCTAGAGGGCGGCCCGGCGAAAGACGGCTCCGTATTTGTTGTTTCCCAGAAAGGGCAAAGTGATGTTTCTTTGCCTGGGTTTACTTTGCGGCCACGAAAGGGAGCGTCTGCTCAATCGAATGACTTGCCGTTCATGGGGGTTTTGCGTCTGTCCTCGCCCGAGCGTTCATTGTTGGACAACTTTGCAGCCAGCCGTAGCCGAGGCTCCGTCTCGCGTACGCTTTCGCGTAAAGAAATCGAACAGCACCTCGACAAAATATTACGCCAATCAGGCGAAGGCGCGTTAAACCGTCTCCGCGACGATGCGCGACATATTGCGGCCACGATCGACCGGCAAAAGGAATTCACTGACCTTGATAGGATGGTCGGCGCACTTCTCAGCACACAAGACGATCATCTTCAAACGCCCGCCGCCCGCGCCCGGCAAAAGGGTGTCCCCTTCGACCCTTTGCGCGTCGAACTGTTCGAGATGCTCCGCACGGAACTTCATCGCACACCGCCACAAACACGCCTTGCGTTGCCTGACGACGGCGCGACGCTTCCTTTTTTTGAAGCCTATTTCTCAAACTTCATTGAAGGCACCGAATTTGCCGTCGATGAGGCCGCCGCCATCATCTTTGAAAGCAAAATCCCAAAGGCACGCCCTCAAGATGCCCACGACATCATTAGCACCTATCGCATTGTCACCGATATGACCGAGATGGTTCAAGTCCCGACATCCTTTGACGAGTTCGAGCGACTTCTCAAGCGTCGCCATGCCGCTATCATGCAAGCCCGCCCTGACAAAGCGCCGGGCCAGTACAAAACCGAGGCAAACCGCGCGGGCATGACCATGTTCGTCGCACCCGACCTCGTGAGGGGAACGCTCGATCAGGGGTTCAAAGCCTGCCGCTCCCTTGCCACGCCATTCCAACGTGCAGTTTTCATGATGTTTCTCGTTTCCGAGGTACACCCTTTTGCTGACGGCAACGGGCGCGTCTCGCGCATCATGATGAACGCGGAACTAGTTGCGGCAGGCGAGCAGCGCATTCTCGTTCCCACAGTCTACCGTGAAAACTATCTCAGCGCCCTTAAAGCGATTTCCAACCGCAACAGCGCTGAACCGATCATTCGCACGCTGGATTTCGCCCAACGGTTTTCACTCGCAGTCGACTGGACAGGCTTTGAACGCGCTGAGTCTGACCTCAAATCCGCCAACGCCTTCATGACCAGCAACGAAGCCGAAGAACGCGGCACACGTCTGAGGATTCCAAATCATGACGGATAGCATTGATTTTATGGCTCTTCCGGGTTTCCCGTGGGTAACCCCACCTGCGAGCTGACTGGGTAGAGGTCCAGACCGCCGCAGAAGAAGTAGATGGCGGTCTTGCAGTGGTCCCGCCCCGTCCCCAAAAACCCGCCGCTCTCACTTACCAAAATTTTCGATCTCGGGACCGCCCTGGCCCTCCTGGCCCCCTTTTCATTTTCCGGGCGAAAAAATTTCAAATTCTTCCATGCATTTTTTGCACACCTTTGCCTTGTTTTCTAATTCATTTCCACAGATCGGACATAACTGCGAAGTGGTTTCTAAAAACCCATCAAGAATGCTTACGTTTGCAGAATTGCTCATTCCGAGGCACAGTCCGCCCTCGTTTCCAACGTGAAGGTTGCAAATATCGATTTCTAATCCAGTTCTTTCAAAAGCGGTCAAAGCGTTTTCGAAAGCGTTGATCCATCCATTTGGAATTTGGATTGACACTCTTCCGCCCTTTTGGGCTGTTTTGAAAAAATGCGGAAATCTTTCAACTGTTCTCCTCATATTTTCAGGAACTTTCATTTTTTGCATTGCTTCAAGTTCTTCATCATCATCTTCTTGATTAAAACGCATTCTGCTAACAATTCGCCCAGGAACTTTCGGAGGTTCCAAGGTTGTCATCTGTTTTCCTTTTTCCTTATCATTTTCTTCTAAAGTTTCAAGAATTGATTCCAAATTGGCAGCTTCGTCAACTTCTTCAATTTCTTTCTCGGCACTCACAGGAATGCCGGCCAGCTCCTTTTTTAACGCATCGTGAGCCTGTTGCATAGTTTCAACATATTGTAAGTGTCTACGTGTTTTAGAATCAAATTTGACAACGAAACAATTTCCAGGGTTGAGTTCGTTTAAAAAAACAGTCTCGTTATATCTTCTAGTGACATCTTGCGTAATTGGATCATCGCAGTAAAAAAAGAGCCGATTATTGATGTTGTTTAAAAATTCCATGACAGCCGAGCCGTTAGCACCTCGACTCGACAGCGAAGAAATAGATTGTGTTCCGACGACTGTGATATTCTTATATTCCCTGGATTTTGCTGCAAACGCGTTGTCGTTAAGTCGATTTCCGGGATTAAAATTGCAAAACTCTTGAAACTCGTCTCCAATGAAAAAAGTGTACTCATCCGCTCCCAATTTCAAGCCATTTTCAAAAACAGCTTTGTAGTACGTGCTCAGAATATATCTTGACAGCCAAGCTCCAACCTGTCCCGAAGTTCCGTCAAATTTCAAAACCACAATTTTCTTTTGTCCATAAATAAAATCAGCAATATTTAAACAGTTCTTGTTTGAAGCGAAATTTTTAACAATATCGTAGTTTTGAAGAAATTCTGTCAGGCCATTTCTGACAGCAGTGAGTCGCCAAGTCGTTTGTTCGTTATAAGTATGACTTCCACTTTTTTTATTGTCATAAACAAGTGGATTGAAATTATCAGACTGAATTCTATTTACAAAATCACTTTGTTCTTTGTTTTTGCTGTCAAAAACATGTTTCTTAAAATAGTTGAACAAGCGAGCCGCTAAAGGCCAGTTGTTCAGAATATCAACTAAATATCTTAGATTTGGTTGAATTGTATCGTGTTTTTCATGTAAATATTTCAACAAAACGATGCATTCCGTCGCGACACTAACTCCTTTCATGTGCCAGTCCAAATTTTGTGTCAAATTACCAAACTGGAACGTTGTAATAATGCTTAATAGCTCACGGACTTCATTAATCTCAAGTCCGTTTAATAAATCAATTTTAAAAGCGTTAGCGCTTGATCCGAGTTCAACAATATCTTCCAATCTTCCACGGGTTTTTGCCAAAATCTTCACTTGCTCGGTAAGATTTCCCTTAATATCAATGATTAATCCGGCGTGGCCTTTTTCGATTAAGTTTCCGATTGCAGGCAAAATCACGCTTGTCGTTTTTCCCGTGCCTGTCGATCCCAAAATCAACGTATTGTAACATGCTTCCGGCTCGGAAATCGACACTCCGCTGTCAAATCGGACAATTGCGTCCTCGGCTGGCTCGATTTTGATACGTTCCGGAGCTTTAACGCAAAATCCGATGGCGGCCATGGGAATACCTCGATGTGTTTGGGGGAAGTGCCATTTTTTAGGGCATTAGCGCCCTGAATTCAGTTTTAGAGCACAACTGCCTTAAAATCAACATCTAGGGCGCAGGTACATTGATATTTTTTGAGAGAAATTTTAAGGAGGGTCATGAAAACAACACTTGGTGAGATTGCGGAAGTTATCCGCTGCCAACTGCCCCGTCAGCGTGCTGCGGGGAGTGATGGGTGGGTTTTGTGTCAGGAAGTGGTCCAAGCCGATTTTGGGACAATTTCGGGGCTTGTCGATGATGTCAGTGAAAATGTGTGGGTTGAAATCGATCCGAAGAAAAAACAGCAGAAATATTTAGTTCGAGATGGAGACATTCTTTTTTCATTTCGGGGCACGGAATCGACTTTGGGCCAAGTCGGGCTGTATATTGGTCAAAATAAAGAATTCGTAGTTTGTGGTCAAAGCTTGTGCATCCTTAGACCAAAAAACGTGGATGGCACTTGGTTCTATTATTATATAAGGAAACGAGAGATTCGGGAGGTTTTGTTAGCAAAAGCTGCTGGAAGCCGACTTATGACTATCAATCTTAATGATTTGAGAGAAGTTTTACTAGAAATGCCTACTGAAGAAGATTTTTTAGCAGTTCACAGAAAACATTCAAGAATTTTGGAAATACATAAAAAAATGAATATATTGAGAAAAGAGTTAATTGAGTTGATGAAATAAGAAAGGCTGGTAAGCGCCAGCCTTTTTAGCATTGTTTGTCACATCTACATTCCTGACGCGGCGGTTACGTATTGTTTCTCTTCTTTGGCCTGCCATCCCTGACTTTATCGCTCACAAATTCGTTCCGAAACATATTGTTTAGGCATAAAAGCGGAGAATTCATCGTTTTTTAGTATTTCCTGTTTTACATAAGAAATGAACGACCCGTAACTTACATGAAACTTGCTGTTTTTTAAAAGTGCAGTGTGTATAGTCCTGTAATCAATGCCTTTTGACCTTAAATAGCAAATTTTTGAAATTAATTTTTTTACAATATATCTGTCTATGGATTGATGTCCAGGGATTAATGCATCCAAAGCAAATTCTGCTTGCTCTAGAACTTTTGCCTCATAATTTGACTTCATTTCAATTTCTCCTGTTTTGTGTAAGCTTGCGTAGTATTTTATTGCAAGCAATGTAAATACTGTATCAATATAATATCACTTGTCAAGCAAAAGTCAGTAAAAATACTTTGTGAAATGTAGTAACAATGTCAGTTTGCAGTTGACGTACTGGTTAACTGTGTTATTTATTATTCATGAAACATCGCAATGGCAAGTCAGTCCCAGTCCCACTCGCTGCGCTCATGGCCCTTGAGACGACTTGTTGGGGGTTCCCCCCAAGCCCCCTGGATCGCAGCAGCGATTATTTGTGCAATAAATGCTTTTTTCGAACGACATTTGAACGACACCTTGCTAGGACTTGCTTGGATTTTTCTCGGAAGTACGTGGGAATGTCTTGGGAATGCTCGGACTTGCTTGACATTGCTTGAGACTGTCCTGGAGTGCTTGAGGATGCTTGGAAGTTCTCGGCTAGTGTTGAACGAGAGCATATTCAGAACGTGAAGTGTCTTGAGAATGCTTTCTAATGTTGAGTTAAAATGATCAACTTTATTTGAACGGAGGGCGTCATGCAAAAGTACCCATATCAATTGCGAACAAAAGTTTCCGAAAACGATCTTCAAACCATAACGCTAAATGCTGAAAAAGCCGGTCTTTCAATATGTGCTTATCTGCGCGAAATAGCGACACGAAAACAGATAAAATCTACTATTGAAATATCTGCCGTGAACGTTCTTAATAAGATCGGAGCCATGGTCAAGTTGATGATGCGAGATGATCGTGATTTAGCTCCTGAAATTCTTGAGACTTTGATTTCACTTCGCGAGGCGATCGAGTCTAATCATGAAAATCAAAAAAATTAAGACAAAAGACAAATCACGTCGAAGTGCGAAAGCTTCGGCTGCTTATCTTATTTCAGAAAAGACCAATGACTCTCAATGTGATGACGTCGAATTCGATAAAACCAATGGAGTATCTGAAACAAACGTTCGCGTTTTGGCGTCAGGTTCTCTTAATACCTTTGGAAATTCTTTCGACGAAGGCCGTAAAGAATTAGAGCTTTTGGATAAATCTTACAAAGGAAGGGGTGACGCGGTTGGTCATTACATGCTCGCATGGCGAGCAGGCGAAACTCCGACTAAAGAGAAAAAAATAGACGCTATCAATATTTTACTCAAAAACGTTGGTTTTAAGAATCATCCTTGCATTTGGGTCGAACATGGAGATCGTCCGCATCCTCATGTTCATCTTCTGGTCTCAAGAATTGATCCTGATTCCGATCCAATTCGACCAGACATTAAAAATTTCGGAGGGATGGTTCAGCTTAAAAGCACTCGAAAAAAAAAAGAAATTCTTCATACTCACGAAGAATTTTGTTGCGCACGCGCCGAAGCGGAAATTTGTCACGACCAGGGGTGGGAGCCAACGCCTAACGCTCTTTATAGCTCTGATTTGCAACTTGTCGAACGAAATAACGTTCAAAACGAATTAAAATTACGTCCCCGCATTTTGACTTACGAAGCGCATCACAATAAACCCCATCCAGCAAGAATTTTAGGAAATACTGCAATAGATGTTCTTAAAAAATCAAGTTCTTGGGAAGAAGCTTTTGAATTATTTGCAAAAAAAGCGATTTCTCTTGAACGTGTTCAAAAGGGGCCGAAAAATCGAGAAGGCGCTTATTTGCGATCCGGCCGCACGTCTCTTAAACTTTCCGCATTGCCGAATGAATTTTCATTGAAAAATCTTGACAAAAAATTTGGGAAACCCGTTTCGGATCAAGAAAAGCCCGAACCAGCAATTGCCTGCGAACTGGCTTTGCATGTTGTCGCCGCAAAACCGATTTCAGAGAACTATTCACTGAAACAAATTAAAAATGTTCTCAAAAAGAGTGTTTCTGATGCACTTTCATGGAAAGATTTTTTGAATGATTTGAAACGTGAAAATTGGAAAGTTGAAAGGGCCGGCGGCGGTGCTTTGATTGTTGCTGGTGAGCACCGGGTCAAAATTTCTCAAATCCCAGGGAAAAATAGCTATTCTAAACTTTGTTCAAAGTTTGGGCAAACAATTGAAGAAGCCAATCTTTCATGCGATCTTTTGAATATTGTACAATATCATGAAGCGATTTCTCCAAAGATTACAAATAAAGAATTCTTTGATGTCGAGACTGAAGTTATTCATAGTAATTTAAATTCGCCATCTTTGGCACAAGAAAAGAAAATTCAAGTCGAAGTACAATATCCGAAACGTAAAATCATTATTGAAGCTCAAAGCATCATTCGTACCAGTATGACTATTGACACTTCTATTCAACATACGACTGATCGTCTGTTTGTCGCTGGATTCTCTGTCAAATTTCAAACATACGAAACAAGTGACGGGAGAATATTTGCTTCAAATCTTACATTTGAAAAAAATGATTTTTTTGTCTCTTTGAACAATCTTTCTGAGGACTGCAATAAACTGAGCAAAATCGGTGAAGCTTTTGGAGAACGCTACAACAAACCGCTTCCACAAAATTTTATCAACAGAATCGAAAAAAATAACGGTTTTATTGATTTTGTCAAAAAATGTTTTTCGCTTATAACGCGTTTTATTCCAAATTACAAAAAATTTGAAACAAAACATAGGACTTTTTCAAACAACATGAGCATTGCGCAAAAAGTTCAAATCATTGAATCGCAAAAAGCGATCATTGGAACACAACAACTAGCAATCCATGAGGAACGTCATGCAATTCGATAATGCGCTACTTGAGCAATTCAAAGACTCTTTGTCCTCCTATGTTGAAGGCTACAACGTCGCAGAAGAGATTTTCGAGATAGAAGACATTTTCGGGCCTCTTTGCTCACATTGCGAATTTGCCGAGTTAAACATTGACGTTGTCGAAAATCCGGTAAGCGGATGGTGGCGGCACGTAATGAATGTATCGTTGCGATGCGGCAAGACATGCAAAGAAAGCCTTTGCTATCAAGTTTATTTTGACGGGGAAAGCAGGGTAAAACCCGAGCCAACCGATCGTTTCCCCGGAAATATTTCAGTCAAGATGGCTTGTGTTCATTTTACTGCAAAAAAGTCCGCAATTGAATAATTTTTTAATAGATAATAAAAAAAGCTCCGCACACGGTCGTCAATCGGTTGCTGACTGTGGAACTCGAACGCCGCGAAGAGCGGCGAATACGCATGGCACGCAAAGCTCTCCGGGTTGCCACCGGGCATGAGACTTGGGAACTTCGACTTCAGCTTCCAGCCGAGCATCGAGCGCAGCCGTATTGACAACGCTCTCTAGTGCGATTTTGTACGGCAAACAATTCAATACCCGAAGCGGCACATGCAGTGGTTAAAAAGCAGACTTTAAAACAGCCTCTAGGGCCTTTAGCATATCCATTGTGCCTTCTGCTAACCTACGGCCGTTTTAGTGCTGCCACCATGCTGCGTGATGCGAGGACGGCACTTGATCTTTACCGCACCCCGGGTGAAGGAGTCGTCCGAGGCCTTACTCGACCACATATAGGCTTCGCCGGTTCCGAGATGGTTCATCTTGTCGGAGGTCAGGTCGCTAAGGGCGGCATTTGCCTTCTGGATGTGTTTCAACCATGCGGGCGAGTTGAATTTATGCATGATGATCTGAGAAGACAGCTCGATCAGTGAGATCGGGACCGATGGCGGGTCCTGAGAGGCGACCATGATGCTGGTCCCCTTGTGCCGCATCTCACGTACGACCTCTACCAGGCCGGAAACCAAGTCATCGTTCTCAATGTACTTGTGGGCCTCATCGAAAACCACCAGCTTGTTAAAAGCGATACCCTGATAGGTAGCTTCCGAGAAAATCTGCAGCATCACCACAAACAGACCGAGGGCCTCGTCCTTTTCAATGTATTCATCTCGCAGATCCACGATGATCAAACGGCCTGGGCGAATCAGATCCTGGAGACGCTGGTTATCATCGATATATTCGCTGGAGAACAGTAGGCGCGTCTGGGCCAGCTCTTTCAGGTGATCGGACAGGCCAGAGTTATCGATGCCTGCTCGCAGGGCGTCCAAGGTCAGGTTCTCCCGCAGTCCCCTCATGATAAGATTGATTTGCCGCATATACATGCTCTGGCTGCCAATCGCTCCCATCAGGAATTTCCAGTGCGCCGCCTTGAGTTCGGAGGCAGAAAAAGCAATAGGCTTAACCTCGAGATCCGGGAACTCAGCCCGGCGATCATCAACCTTGTTGGCTGGGGTAAGAATCAGGACATCCTTCAGGGATTCCGGGGTGGCCTTGTAACGCTCACGAAGGATGCGGATCTCTTCATCCACCGAGTTGGCATTGATCATCGAGGTAAACTCCGGCGCATAATCCTGCGTCGGGCTGTAATGGAAAATGACCGTAGCGAGCGGGCTTGGCAGCACATTGATGTGTTGAAGCGGCATGGAGGCCATCTCAATGACGGTTCCAAGGGTGTAGCTCTTGCCGCCGCCTTGAACCCCAAAGAGACTGATTGTGTGGGTATGGTTGAGGTCCAGGGCTATCTTTCTGCCGGAAACTTCTCCGAGCAAACCGTACTGGGGTGAGTCGCCATTAACGCCCAGCATGATGTCATAGCTGACTTCGGCTTGAGGCGCGGGTATCGGATGCTCCGGCTCTTCATGCTTGGGTTGAACAGGTTCTTCCGGTTCAACCGCAACGGCGGCGGGCTGTTTGTCTTCTTTTTTTTGTTCGGGCGCGATGGTGGTAGATCGGGGTGCGTGCTCGACAGATTTCGCCTGTTCTTCCTTTTCCTCTTGGGCAGGTGCGGATGTTTCCTCTGCGACAGGAGATATTGGCTGGTTGATTGGAGCCTCCGACTCTTCGTCCCAGAGCTCATCCACCGTCCAGGACGTTGACCGGGCTCTCTTGGGTGCGATGAAAGCGGCTGTCTCGAGCTTCGGCACGTTCGGAATAAACTGCTCGCTCAGGAGAGGGACGGTCGGCTCCTCCTCAATCTCGACGGACACAGGTCTGCGGCAGTTCTCCAGCAAGGCGTGAATAAGATCCTTGCCGATGCGGTGGAATTCGATGCCCACCTCGTTGTCAGGGACTTCGGTACCTGTCTTGTCAAAGTCGAAGATCAGTGCGCACCGTCTGAATTGAAGCGAGTAGCCCTGTTCGATGGATTCAACTAGCCCTCGCGCTTCAAGCGCGGCTGTCACATCAAATATCCCGTAACGCAGGGAGCGTTCCAGATAGAATCGAAGGATCTGAGACAACTCCCGGCTCTTGAGCAACCTATCCGGCCGGTCCGGTTTTTTCAGGGCCGGGTCAAAGTGGCGCTGGAGGATGCGTTCACTCTGATTGATTTGGGCGGAGATCCGCTCCTTCAGTTGGTTAAAGGCCGCAAAATCGCCGACCTGTGAATAACACTTCACCTCGACCAGGTTGCAAGTGATCGTCCTGGTGTTCAAATCCAAATCAAACAAACCCAAGTCGGTGCGTTGCAGGCTGATGGCATCGTTGACGTCGTCTGATTCTCCGCTTGAGCGGTAGAGGTCCGTGTGTGCGTCCAACGGCACAATGACCTGATTGCTCAAAGCGCCCTGATATTCGAGATAGAGCCGCGCCAGGGCCAGACCAAGAGCTTCTGCCTGCTGCGTGCGTGCGGAAATCAGTTTCAGGGCGAGCTGGCCGGAAAGTGACCGCAGATTTGCCAGAATCTGAACTGACTGCTCGCCGTCGGCGGACAAGCCGTGCTCAAGCAGTACCGGCTTCAGCATGGCCTCTAGTTCATTGTTCGAGCGCGAGGAGATGATCAGGTTGTGTGTCGCCTGGGAGCTGGCTCCCGGCACATAGTCAATCAGATAGTCCGGTCTATTCTTCCGGCCACCATGGTCGAAAAACTCAATCCCCATATTTCGGTCGATGGTGAACACCCAATCACTGACCTGGTGAACCTCGTAGATCAGCTCTCGTTGGGCCACGTTGAGGCCAAGGGTCACGACGGGTACGGCCTTAAAACTGCCACCAGAAGCAGCAACCGCTGAGGTCGCAAAACAGAGGTGACGGCTCAAAGACGACAGTAAATCAAAACACGCGGCTTGGTTGTCTGCGCCGAGGGAGCGCCCGACAATCGGTCGCTTATTCCAGAAGGTCCCCGAATCGTCATCAACGAATTCTGTGTCGAAGTCCTGTATCAACCCATGCAGTGGCGTCACACCCATCGTTTTCTCGGCGATGGAAAGCTCCTCGGCGGGAAAAACATCCAGAAGAACACTGATGTGTGTCGGAAACTCCTTAGGGTTTGCATGGAAATCATTCAGCGCGTGCTTGGCCAAGTTGAGCTTGGAGAACAGATAGCTGCCGGTTGACGTCGAAAACGCGTCAGCGCCCTCGTTTACCGTCGCTCCTGGACAGACCATAGATTCAAGCGCCTCACCCAAAACAGGCGAGTCGGGATCGGAGGTAAAGAGCCGGATGTCATAGCGCAAATCGGAATGCTCACGCTTCTGCTGGAGCGATATCAGGGCCTCCGCTATCACCGAACCGGCCCCGGGATTGAAGATGTTAAGAGATAGCTCCCGCACATACGGATGCTGGGAGAGGTAGCGCTCGATTTTGTCCGCAATGACCTTTCCGGAAATATTGGTCCCCGCCGCAGAGGGTTCTGCCAAGCCGAGGGCCGAACAGATCTCCGCCATCAGGCCACGGGAATTTTCTTCGGTTGTCGAGGCGTAGAGCGCCCAAAACGCATTCAGGTTGTCCACCGGAGTGAAGATGCGGCCATCCTCAACGGGAATACCAACCGGATAGGCCGAGGGCACAAGACCATCCAACAGCGCGGAACGGACGTGAGGAATGTGATCTTTCCCGCCTGACTTGATCTTCTTGATCCAATCCTTGCCCAGCGTGACCCAACTGCTCAGCCACAAGGCGCGGAGCGGATGGGTTGGGGAGACCAAAACAGCCTCGCGATGCCTTCCACGGAAATCAGTCAAGATGACATGAATGGAATCAACTGCCAGCACGTTTCTGAGCGCTTGCAGGTGTTGCTGGCGCTCGGCACCAGAAGTCGTCTCGGCCTGACGGATGAGACTCCTGATCAGGTCAAGGTAGCTTTCAGCATACGCGAGGCATTCTTTTTCCGAATCTCGGAACGAAAGCCCCTGCATGATCAGCTCGGCAGTGTCTTTGCGCACCGCTGAAAACAATTCTTCGCGGGCAGCCAGGAAGGAGGCCATCGCGGCGGAAGATGGCAGCGTGAGTCCTACCTCGGAGGGCGGCTCGGCGGTATCCAGATTGATCTGCATTCGCCAGCCCGACGGGTGCTTGGGCTCCGCCAAGATGCGCTGCTCGATGGTTTTGAGCATACGCGAAAGCGGGATCTGAACAGCGCCCTCGCGACCGAATTTTACGTGCAGGGTTTCCTGACGGGAGGTCTTCTTGGAACGACCGCCCTCGGCCCAGGCGACACCACTGATGGCGATATCATCAGGGTCGCGCTCATCGCCCAGGGCAGTCAGTTGCAGCCGAAAACGTGCATGCTCCAGGCTCTGCTCAATGGGTATGGCGCGTTGCGGCGGTTCTTCCTCGATGTTGCCACCGGGCAGAACATAAAAGGGTTCGCTCTCGAAAGAGCGTTTAGCGCCCTCGGAGGCGGAATCCGCTTCCAGCGGAATTGGGTCGCCATCGGCCGTCCAAGGCATTACACGGATGAAATGCCATCCTTCCTCGAATTCGATTTGATTGAGTTTGGCTAGATTGGTCGTGCATTGCAGGCGGTTTGGCGTCCAGGCTTTGACCTTTTTGGATTTTCCTACCGGGCCGTCGTTCTGCGAAATAATTTGAACCGTAAAATGGTCAAGCCCGCTGACCTTGCCGGGGTGAGGGTTAACCTCGAACACCACGTTCATTTTACGGCGGTCATTCGGGACCAGAACCTGTTGCCCGATGAGGCCAGAGAATTGGTCGTCGGTCTCATCCTCCGCAATAACCGGCAAGTCGGTCTCCAGCACCGTCAGAAGAACCTTATCCAGCGAAAGCTCTGCCTGGAACGTCCATTTGTCGAAAGAAATGCTCCACCAGCTCTTGTCTGTCGCGATGGGCGGCGTCCAGGATTCTGGCTCTTGGACATCGTATTTTTCAAAGTAGGTGGACAGGCGCGACTCCAATACCTTGTCGCTGAGTCCCAGATCGGCGATACGGCCACGAACCGACTTGTGCGAGGTCATCAGACTGCGGACGCTGCCGAGGTTACGGCGAATCTTGCCATTGACAATGCCGGGGTCGGCAAAAAACTTGAAGTCAGGAATCAACATCAATTCATACAGACTAGCTCCGAGGGTTTCTCCATCAATCCCGTTTTCGAGCGCGGTGAGCAAGTACCGCACGCGAGAAACATCGTCGGCAAACAGCCACTCCTCCTCGGTAAGAATGCCCAAGAGATCGCGGACATGGCCGACCAGCGTTGCCGGGAGCCGATCAAGCAGCGAGTCGTTCAAATCCTCGTAGATGCCGGTGAAAGCCAGCTCCTCGAAGGTTGCCACGCCAAAAGAGTCCTCGGCACTGGTACGGAGCGAGGTCGGTATGAAGACCAGCAAAGGCTGGCGCAGTTCGCCGTTCGCGTCAGGGTTACGCAGCTCCACCAGCTTGGTGGAGGTCACCCGGAAAGGCATGCCTTCTTGGTCATGGCCGCCGAGGATAAAGATGTTTCCGGCGGGCCGGGTTCGCCGAAGTTCCTTGCAGACCGATTCCATGACATCGTCATCAAGATCGGTGACCCGCATGCAGTGGCCTGGTCCACGATCTCCCAGGATCGCTTCGATACGAGGACAGAGCAGACCAGCGACCGCCGCGTTCAATTTATCCTGGGAAAGCTTGCTGAACGCGTTACTCATGCGTGCCTCTCGTGCTTATCAGTTCCGTCATTCTTCTCAATGGCATAGCGGGGCGATACCTTCTGGGTCACGTAGGCATCCGACAGGTCCTCGTAGAACCCGATTTCACGCAGGCGGCGCTTAAAGGCTTCAAGGTTGAGGCGCAGGGCGCGTCTGTCCAGGATGCTGCTGTTAGCCTGGTTCCCTTCCGGCAGCCGATCGATATGAAGGCTGTAACGGTTTCTCAAAAAGGCCAGCAATTCCTCAATGCGAACCTCGCGGGTCACAAAACGCCCGCCGTCCTGGGTGAGCACGGCAATCTGAAGGAGCACTTCGAGCAGCTTGCTCCCCAGCACAAATCGCCGAGGACTACCCTTGGTACGGGATTGAGCCAGCAGGCCGTTTTCTTTGTTCTTCAGCAGCAGAGAGTCCAGACACTCAGTGATGTATTGGCGGTGATACTTGCCGCGATACGCCATCAGGATTTCGATGAAAGATTCGAACTCGCCAAGGCCCATGCCGGTGACTTCCCGGATTTCCGGATCGACGTCCTCGTTTCTGGAGGTCGATTCCTCAATCAGGCTCGCCAAGCGGAATTTGAAGTAGGCTTGACGCTCGGCGTCGTGTTCGGGCTTCAGCAGGGATACCAGATCGCCTACGGTGAACACGCCGCCCCCAGGGGGAGCCAGCTTGCCCGTTTTTTTGCTCAGGTATTCCGCCATCTCATCGAGTTTTTTGACGACGAAATTGGCCTGCACAAAGGCCGGTATCTGACGATAGAGCCGGTCAGTGGACTTGCGAGCCAACTCGGCCATGTGCGGATTGTTGACGTCACCCATGTCCACGACCAACGCCACGCGGTAAGGGCAGCCTTCCAGCGCATTGTCGAGGCCCGGGGTGATTGGGCATTCTTTGGCGGTACAGAAATCGTTGCCGGAGCGCTGTTTCACCAGCTTGGGCAGCATCTGCAGTTGTTTGAGCTGGTAAAGAGCCAGATGGAATGCCATAAGGGTCTTGAGGTAATCCACCAGCACCGAACGCGGGATGTAGGGCTCATAGGCCAATAGCCGCAGAATATCGTCGGCCATAATATCGGCCTGGCCGATACACAGCGGCTGGAAACGCGAGGGCTCCTTGGAGTCCTTCATGTCCTGGGTAACTTGATGATCCAGACGCAGGATAGCTTGCGTCTCCACATCCACGGATGCGTTGGGATCGTAGCGGTCCGTCACCAAGTCGATTCCCGGGAAGAAGAAGCGCTTCAAGGCATCCCGCGCAGCTTGGCCCTTGCCTTTGCGGGCATAGAAAAGCATCCAGTAGATCTGCTCGGCAGCGCCGTAATCACGGGTATGTTTGGCGTTGCGGAATTTATAAGTGTTGCCATGCAGCGGCCTCGGTGCGGCTACGGCCTGATTGGCTTTGCCTCGATTAACCACATCCATCAGATCGGTTTCGACCCAGCGGTGTACCACCTGCGGAAAACGATCAAAGCCCGCAAACCATTCGGGATGCTCGAGGAAGTCCTCCATGAACTCTTCAACGGTCAGATCGCCGCCACGAGGCGGGCGTCGGCTGGCATAGCCATCGTATTTCAGCCGGGGAAAGAGCATAGTCAGCACACGATCCATTTCGATGTGCTTGAAATCGATGTAGGTGGTCTTGGGAGTGCGGAACTCCTTGTCTCTGCCTTTGATGCTCATGCGTCAGTCCTCCTGCTTACCTTTCCCAGATGCAGGATGCCTTTGTCGTCGCGCCGGATCTGGAAGAATTCGAAGCCGCTTTCGGTGAGGAGCACCTCCTGATAGGGAGCGGCGGATAGAACGTTCTTGAACACCGCCAGACTCAGGTAGAAACCTTCCTGCTCCTCGATGCTGGGGCGGTAGCCGTTGTTGAGCCGCATTAGCATTTCATAGATGTCGAGATTGATGCGCAGGCTGGCCTTGTGCCCGTCGCCGGAGTAGTAAAGCAGCTCCAGCGCCTGAGACAGGCACTCGAGGAAAGGATGCGCTGCCGTTTCCTGCTCGGTGCGGAGCGTGAAATGATCGCCGTCAAAGAGACGATAACTGCGGATGGTGCCTTTATCCACCTGGCGAACACGCAGCGCCAATTGATTTCCCAGCCGCGCCGGATCGCTCAGGCCTTCTCCCCGGTTGATGGCACGGAGAATGGCGGTCACCTCATCGGCGCTTTTCGCGCCTGGCTGCTCAATGGCATCCACGAAGGGATCGATACTTCCGTAAGGTAACATCTCCTTCCAGCCGATGTCGCGTCGCTCAAAGAAATGGCGGCGGCGCATGTGCGAGAGGTAATTCCGGTGCTTGGCGATCAATCGGCCACGGTTCTTCGATGAGTAATCGCGAGGCAGACTGCCAAACAGCGCCTCCACCAATTCATTGTCATATCCGGCTCGTTCTGCAAACGAGAAGCGGCTCATAGTCTTGGTCTTGGGATTGAGAAAGCCAAGCTCGCGGTCCAGATCGGGGTTGCTGACTTCAGCAACGTCGATCTCGCGCAGCAGGGCAATCAGCCGGTCATTTGAGCCTTCCGATCCGCCAAGCCACGAGTTGAAATAAAAACCGTCAAGGATACGATTCTGGGCCGCCTCACCACCGTTCTGATAGAGTTGGTGAATTCCGTCGCAATCCTGGGTGCTCACCAGCATGAAGGCCAGCGACGAACGCAAGTCGCGCATGGTGATGTGCAGTCGGCCGCGCAGGTGGGTAATGGTGTAGAGCATCTTCAGGCGCTCGATCACCTTGGGTCCGGCAACCGGGTCCTGAAAGGTCCGGGCGTTATGGTAGGCAAAGCACTTGCCCTTGAGGTCGCACTTCTCGCAGGCCTGCCAGTATTCCTGTTGCGTCATGCGGGCGATCAGTCGCTCCAGAATCGAAGGCTGGCCTTCCACGGGTTCGGCGACCACCGAACGCAGGTTGAGGTTGATGACCGCGATGCCGCCTTCCGGAGCGGCTCCGGCCAACCCCTGCTGGATCTGCTTGGCGAGCAGCGGGAACTCCTCTTCATGTTCGAGGAAAAAATCGACCAGCCGCCCCTCGTTGATGGCGATCAGGCGGGTCTGATTCTCGGTCCAGCCAGATGCGTCCTTGCCCGCGAAGGGTGCAAAGAACCTCTGTAGCACGGCATCGTTACGCTCGTCGCCTTCATCCTGGCTGCCGTCGTAGTTGCTCTGGTAGGTATGCCCCTTGAGCTGGAACACAGCCCCATTCGCACCGCGCTGCATCTGTGCGCCCTTGCTCTCGGCAACGGTTTCGAATTGCTGAATGAAGGCCGTCTTACCGTCACCGGCGTTACCGCTGATGATGACCAGGCGGAACTCGCCCTTGAGCAGCGCGGGCTTGAGCTTCTCATCCAAATAGGTCGGCACGTAGGTGGCCTTGCCAACTTCGTCGAGACCTCGGGTGCCTGCGTTGGACACCTGGCTCTGGCTGTAGAGGGTCAGCAGATGCGTGACAAAAGGGTTGGTGTTGGGCTTGGTCGGCTCGAAGCCCAGTTTGGACACCACCTTGGGTCCGGCACCAATCTCGCCGGTGGTCAGCACCGAGCGCAGACGCTTGACCTCGGCCATGGCGGTCAAAAACTCATCGACTGAGGCGAAGCGATCCTTGCGCTCCGGCGCGATCATCTTCACCAGCACATTGACCAGCGACGAGCTGAGGTCGGCGCAGCCTTTGAACTGCTTTGGGTCCTTGGGCTGAGTCTTGATCGGCGGCGTGGGGTCGTCGAACGGATACTTGCCGGTTAGGCACTCATAGAAGGAGACGCCCAGGGCGTAGAGGTCACGGTCCATCCAATCCGAAGCATCCGGCTCGGAGTTGTAATTGTAATCCGGCGGCAGGTAACGGCGTGTGCCGCCACCGCCTTGAACCTCATCGTTCTCTGAGACCGCAACGTTGAAATCGATGATGCGGACGCCCTTATCGGTCCACAGCAGGTTGGAGGGCTTGACGTCCTGATGATAGACCCCGTGCTCGTGAAGATGGGCCAGCCCATCGGCGGCCTCGCGCACGATGCGCACGGCATCATCCAGCGACAGCGCCTCGGCATCGATCAAATCAGAAACATCCAGACCTTCCACATACTCAAAGACGATGTACGGCGTCTGCTTGGCGTCGGCCATGCGGTCCGCCCAGATCACCTTCACCACATGCGGATGGTCGGGCAGATTGGTCAGGGTCTTATATTCGCGGCGCAGCCGCTCATACACGCTGCGGCGGTCCTTGGTCACCAGTTTGATGACGCGCACCACATCGCCCAGGGAATCAAACACCTTGTAGGCCACACCGAAGCCGCCGCTGCCTAGCTTCTTCTGAATGCGGAAGCGATCCGCCAGGATGAAATCCTGTGGCAGGTCCATCAGGTTATCGGGGAGCTGCGGCACGACCACGGCCGGGCCGCTCGCATCCGGGGCGGAGTCATTCTTGGCCTCGGGCAGAATCAGGTCACCCAGTGCCTTGCGGGCGATGGCCGCGCTGGTATGCCGTTCCTCGGGGTCGAACTCGCAGAACTTCTGCAGCCACTCGTCAATCCCCTTGGGTAGGTCGGGCTTGTGTTCCGAGGGCTTCATCGGGAAGCGGCCGTCAGCCTCCATCATCTGGTCGACGCTTTCAAAGGGCAGCTCGCCGGTCAGCAGTTCGTAAAAGATCAGCCCGACGGCATAGAGGTCGGAGGCGATGCTGGCCTGGGTCGGGTCCTTGAAGCACTCCGGAGCCTGGTAGGCGGCTTCCAGATCATCCGCCACCTGATCGGCGATGGTGGAGGTGCGGTTCTTGCCCACCCGAGCGAAATCGAAACCCGTCACCCGGGCTTGGCCGCCCTTGGTTACCAGAATGGCATCCGGGGTGAGATTGCGGTGGATCACCTCATGCCGGTGCGCATGATCCAGAGCCGACAGCACATCGCGCATCACCTGGAGCTTCTGGTCAAATGTCAGCGCCAGGGAGGCCTTGTTGATGTGCAGGCGCAGGGCTTGGCCGGGCAGGTCCTCAGTGACCAGCACCACCTTATCTTCGTCATCGGAGACGAACAGATCCTTCACCGCCAGCACATTGGCGTGGGTCGGCATGTGCGCCACGGCGCGATAAGCGTTGCTGATCTTCTTGAACTCTTCCTTGCGGGCGGCTTCGTCCTGGTAAGGGTCGGCCTGATAGACCCGCAGGCGGGCGTTGCCGCCCCTCTTGCCCAACAGGTTGTGCTTGGCGCGGTATTCGGTGTAGCGGTCGGAGCCGCCGAGTTTCTCCTCCACCTGCCAGTCGCGGAACACCAGTGCCGCGCTCTTGGGCTTGGCGTTGCCGGTGATCGCCTTGGCGATCTGGGAGTGGAAGCGGGTGATGTTATCCAGCCGGTTGTCCGGGATACGGCTTTGGTCGCGGAAGTATTTCAGGCAATGTTTGAAGTCGGTCACATCCGGGCTGTCGATGCCCGCCTGGTCGAACACGGCGGCGTCATCGGCAGTCAGTAGCACGGCGGCATGCACATGGGCCTTGCGCAGCTCGATCAGACCGGTGTTGCTCTCCCGGATGATGGTGGCCATGGTCTTGGCGTGGCTGCGCAGCTTGGCCAGCGGCGAGAAAAACGGCTGCCGCCCCTCGGGGTACCACTTGGAGCCATACACATCGATGTTGCCCCGCGTCCCTTTGACATCCACCAGGTACACCGCGTGAGGCGCGAGGATGGCGATGTCGATTTCGAACACCTCCTCACCCTGGCGCATCTCGAAGTTGTGGAAGATCAGCCAGCCATCAGGAAGATGATCCCGGAGAAAGCCGATGGCTTGGCGTTCAGAGTCGTTTACGGGCTGGCCGATGGGTATGACCTTCGCCATTAGCGACCTCCCTCCTCGATAGCGCGTTCGACGAGGGCAACGGCCTGGTCTTCAAGTTCGAGTGCGTGGTCCCGCAGGTATCCGGCTCGGTCTACCATCGAAGCAATTTCTTGCTCTTTTTCATCATCAAGGCGGGGAATAGGCATATTCGCCATAAGCACCGGGTGTTGATATTGCTGTTTGCTACCAGTGCTCATTGAGCGGTTCATTCTAAAAGCAAATCGAGACCGAAGAAATGCAAATAGATAACCTGAAGGGATTGTGCCTTCTCTTGGAATGCATCTATAAAAATCGCCCGAATATGCGTACTTTGAAGTTCTGGGTGTCACCAAAGCGGCTCGGCAGTAGAGTTCGGACTCACCAAGGGTCCCGTGGCAAGGAATTACCGTTGTACCCGCAGGTACCTGAAGGCCAAGCCCTTGAATAGATTTTTTTGAGATCCATCGACCTTCAGGTCGCAAATGAAATGCATCTCTTTGTCCAACTAGCATTACGCCGTGCTCTGGATCAGCGTCTATCCGCTTGAATACTATGTGACCCTCAAAGTTAGACCTATCAACTAGGTCTCCGAGCAAGCCGTGCCTAATGCTAGACACAGCCTGCCAAAGCCCTTTGGATCTTGGGTCATAGTTCAAAGCTCTCAGACTGAAGGCATCGAAACTCGATTCACTCCAGCCTTGTCTTTTCTCATCGCTAAGATACTCATGATTTTGTGATTCATTGAGGCCAGCGTTAGCAAATAAACTATTTGTTGCTGACGCCATTAGCGAGGAAGACTCAGAAAGCTCATCTGCAGCCTGCTGAATCAAATCATGCACTTGTTCCTCGATTTCTTTCAGTCTTGGCACTGGCAAGTCAGCTATGTGATGGGGTTCAATGTGCTGAATGACTGCGCCGTAGGTTCCAGATGCTATAAGTGGCACACCGAAACGACTTGCAAGATAAGCATGAAGGTACCCCGGCAAAATGGCGTCTGGATTGGCAACGACCTTCATGATGTCTTGGTTGGACCAAGCTCCCGCCATCGACTTTCGCGAGTAAGCCATGCGTCCAATGCTTCCGGAGCATGTGATTAAAGTCATGCCTTCTTTGATTTCCAGATAGCGCAATTTGCTTGAGAGCGCGTCGGCTTTCCGAAGTAAGGGTAGAGTGCTGAGATCGCTATGCAGCATTGATGATGTTGTTAAAAAAGGCACACCGAATTCAGGATCGGTGACGTAGTTCCTTACAAACTGAGGGCCGTTGTATATGCCGCCATCATGCCCGGCAGTAAGTTTGTGCATAGGCATGGTTTTTAGTTTGCTTAACAGTTCCCGCGCCTCAATAGCGCCGGACATATATGGACCGCAGTCAAGACGTCGACCGTTGTGATCAAGCCAGGAGCTGGGAACGTGTTTGATTTTCATATGGCCACCTCACTGTCTCCCTTGAACTGGCTGAACTTTTCTGACACAAGCGGAAGTTCATCATCGATGCGCCTAGTCCTGCGAATAACACGCCTTACGTGGACCTCACCACCTTCACGGACTCGTTCAATAACCTCGTCGCTAAATACCAACTCTTCCCCATCCGGAGCCCTTTGAAAAAGCGGATTACCTTTTCGATCCATTCCAGCTCTATCAACCAAGGCCATGAACACCTTGTACTCAGGGTGCCCGGCCTGGATCAGGTCTTCATGTGACCGACGACGGAGTATAAGCAAAGAGCACATGGCCGGTGTTAATCCAAATTCCTTGACGGTGGAGATGAAGGGTTCGACGGGAAAATCCACACTGGCCTCTATCTGGCAGTTTCGAAGTATCCACCAGCGAACATGCTCATCGCCGGGGTTTCCCAGTAGGCCATCAGGAAGCAGGATTCCGACGCGACCGGTGCCTGGCTTCACCCACTGAAGGGCGCGCTCCAGAAAGAGGACTTCGGGCGGGACGCCACCAGAGCTGAGGTTCCCTGTGTTTCTAAAACCACCTTCATCATCGCGCTCCCACGCATGTCCCAAGTCGTACGCGCTCAGGATGGAGGCGTCAGTGATCTTATCTTGACTAGAGAACCAGGGGTTCAGCAGAACAACATCCATGCTGCCCAGCGGCAAGGCCGGGCGGGCGGCTTCGATGCCATCCAGATCGCCGTCCGGGAAGGTACGGGCATCAATGCGGTACACTCGACCGGGGTTGCCTGTGGTGAACAGAAGATTCATGCGACTGGCCACTGCCAGGAAGGGATCGATGTCGCAGCCCAGGGCATTGCTGGCCGCCCAGGCGGCGGTTTCGTTTTGCGCCTGGCGGATCTGTTCGTTGGTGGCCTCTTCAGGCGTGGTGCCCATGGCCGCCAGTTTCTTTTTGAAGATGTGCGCGGCGGTCATGGCCAGGAAAGTGCCGGTGCCGCTGGAGCAGTCCATGATGCGTTCGCCGGGTTGCGGGTCGAGCATCTCCACCGCCATTTCGGCCACGTTGAGCGGCGTGGGGTAGCGGCCCTCGCGGCCGTCCATGACGCTGCGGGCGACCGCACGGAAGGCCCCAGTGCGGTAGCGGGGCTGGGTTTCACTCAGAGAGTAACGAGCCAGCTCCATGACCACGCGGGCGGTCTCGTGAGGTTCCAGCGTCAGATCCCAGCCACGGGTCAATAGGTTCGGCTGCCAGGCCTTGGCGGCGGCAATGGATTCGTTGATGCGCTGGGCAATGGCCTGTTGACCCGCCTCGGTGAAAGGCTCGTCGCCCCTGATCCAAAATCTGCGTTCGCCGGTGGGCAGGGTCTCGTCGTGGATCTTGGCCAGCACCAGCACGGCCAACTGCTTGAAGGAATCCTTGTGATCGAGCCCCAGGTTGCGGTTCAGGTATTGGCGGCAGCGCAACATGGCGTCTTCCAGGTCCTCCGCTTCTGCGCTGACCTGAATGACACCACCGGTGCGGTCGAGATCGGTGGTGCGTTCGCCAGGAACCGGCCAAACACCCAGCGGTTTCGCTCGGACCTCGAAGCGAGTGCGCTCGACTTGGAACAGGAACTCTTCCTGGCCGTTGGTCCACATGCCCAGCGTCGCGTCGGGGATCAGCTCCAGCAGTTCCTTGAGCTCGCGCAGGTCGGCATCGGCCTCGGCAATGGAACGGAGCTTGTCGCGCTTCTTCTGATTCTTGCAGACGATGATCCGCTGCAGGTTGTCGTTTGTATGCTCGGCATCGGGACGGAAAATCGCGACGTCGATGCGCTTCCGCCCCTGGCGGGGGATCTGGGGGTTGTAGTTGACCTCCAGGTCGTTCCGGTCAAAGCCGTAGCTCTCGATGAGCTGGCGCAGAACCTTCTGCACCAGCAGCTTCTTGGCCGAGGCGCTCTCTTTGTTGCCGGTCAGGATGTCGATGAAAAAGTTATCCGGGCCGCTCTCTTCGGCAGCATCCTCCGGGGCTTCAATGATGTCGTCTTGATCGCTCATCCGTTCTGCTCCTTGAGAAATTCGCGGTACTTCTCAGCGATGACCGGCAGATCGTTGTCCTCGATCTTTTCACTGCGAGTCAGGGTCCGTTCCACAAAGCGCCCGCCGATGCGGATGTGCTCGATGTGCTGCTTGGGCTCGACAATTTCTTCGCCGTCCGGGGTGCGCTTGTAGAGCTTGTTGCCACGGCGGTCGAAGCCAACCTTGTCGGCCACGGCCATGAAAACCGGGTATCCATCGATGCCACCCAGTGCCTCGGCGCGTTTTTCCTCTTCACCCTTGCGGCGCAGGAACAGCAGACTGGTGAGGATGTTGACGTTGGCCTCGGCGATGAAGGCCTCCACCGGCAGGTCGACGGAGGCGAGCACCTGGGTTTCACGCATGATCCACCAGCGGATATATTCCGCCGCCGGGTTGCCGAGAACGCCGTCGGGCAGGACGATGCCCATGCGGCCGGTGCCCGGTTTGAGCCACTTGATGCAGCGCTCGATAAAGAGAATCTCAGGCGCGACGCTCCCCTTGGGGGTGCCAGTGTTGCGGAAGCCGCCTTCACCGTCCGGTTCCCAGGCGTGCGCCAGCTCGTATTGCTCCAGGATGTGTTTGTCGGTGATCGGGATGTCGGAGCCGAACGGAGGATTGGTGGCGATGATATCCACCGCCCCCAGCGGGATCTCCTTCTTGGCGGAGGGCAGATCGGCCAGATGTCCCAGCGGAAACTCCAGGGAGTTGATGTTGTAAATGTGCCCCCGACCGTCACCCGCCAGCACCATGTTCATCTGGGCGGCACGGATCAGGAACGGGTCAAAGTCGGCTCCGAACACATTGGCAGCGGCATATTCTTTCAGCCGCTCGTGGACGTTCAGAAACTCGGTGGTGTTTTCGTTCCCGACCTGGGTATTCTGCTCATCACGGAATTTCTTCAGCATGTGTCCCAGGGTGGCGACCAGGAAGCCGCCGGTCCCACAGGCCGGGTCCAACAGCGTCTCGCTCTCCTTGGGATTGAGCATTTCCACGACCAGCTTCACCACGCCCCGAGGAGTGAAATACTGACCACGGTCGCCGCGCAGATTGACGCCCACCAGCTCTTGATAGGCCACGCCCTTGGCATCGACATCCGTGCGGGTGAAATCGTATTTGGCTAATTCAGAAACGATAAAGGCCAGCGCCCGGTCGGAGAGGGTGATCTCCTCGTTGCCCCGGAAAATGTTCTTGTACTGCGTTTTGACCTCGGTGAAGAGCTCTTCAATACGGGCACGGATGGCCTTGCGGCCCTGAGGCTCGAACTGTTCCTTCGGGCCAGCCCAGAACCGGCGTTTCCAGGCCTGGCGCTGCTTGCCGCGCAGATTCTCATCGTGCATCTTGCAGAAGATAAGGTAAAGGAACTGCCAGAATGCGGCATCCTTGGGCATACCCTCGTTGCCATGGATGTAGTTGTGGCAGCGGCGGAAGGTGATCTTGAGCATCTCGTTGTCGGCGATGCGGGTATGGGCATCGGAGATGACCTCCTTGGTGCCGATCGACTCTTCTGCCATCGGCCAGTCGCCGATGGGGTTGCACTTGGTTTCGAAGCGCTTTTGTTCCTTTTCGACGAAGAAGAACTCCAGGCCGTTGGTCCACAAGCCGTATTGAACCGCGTCGACCTCGCGCATAATGGTCTCGATCTCATCGAGGTCCTGGGCGGCCTGCTCAAAATCGCGGATGCGCACGGTATTCTTGCCGACGTTCGGTTCCTGGCGGCAGAGAACGGCTCGCCCCAGGTTCTCGATGGTATGCACCTTGTCATGGTGGAAGATGGCCACGTCCACTTTCTTGCGGCCGCCAATGGAAAAATCCAGCTCCATGTCTTCCGGCGAGAATCCGTATTCGTGGATCAAGGCACGAACGACCCGCTGCCGGACCAGCTCCTTCTTCGTTTCCTTGACCTGTTTACCGGAAACGTAGTCGAGCGTGTATCCCGCCGGGATGGTGTTCTCAGCCTGCTTGTTCTTCTTTCTGCTCATATATAAACTCCGTTCACCGAGGCTGGTATCAATTCTGCTCGTCCTCGCCGAAATCCTGGGTCGGGTGTTTCTGTTGCTCTATCCATCCGTCGATGTCCTTTCGGGAGAATCGCCACTGGCCTCGGACCTTGAAAGCAGGCAGTTCCCTGGTCTGAGCCATGGAATAGACCGTCTTCTCGCCGACCTTAAGTAAGGCGGCGACATCCTTTAGTTTCAGAACTTCTTCATTGCTCATGACGCCTCTCCTGCAGGGCGGTTGGCCGTCAAGGCACAGTGCCAGAACAGGGGTAAGTTACTTGCTTCTGAGTAAAAACAAATAGAATATACCAAACTTTGCCAAAGATTGCCAGGAAAATTTAGTGTTGCAAAACACTAAACACTGAGGCATATTTGACGCCATGAAACACTTTGGCGAGACCATCCGCGACCTTCGAGTCGCCCAAGACCTCGGGCTGCGTGAGACGGCGACCAAGGTAGGCATTTCCCCCGCCTATCTGAGCCGCATCGAGCGTGGCAAGGAGCGTCCTCCCAGGCCAGAGGTAATCAAGGAGCTGGCCAAGGTACTGGCCGCTGATCCCGACGTGCTGTTCCGTTTGTCCTCGTCTACGGACCCGGAAGTTGTCGACTACCTTCATGACCAACCCGAGGTCATGAATTTGCTTCGCTACATCAAGGAAACCAGCTTTACCGAGGATGAGATCAAGAGCCTTATCCAGTCAGCCGAAAGCATCAAAGCCAACACTCATTAGCTCCGCAACTCCCGGTTAATTCTCTCCTCATTTGTAAACCGAGCTATCCTGCAAATCTATACTTTAATCCAAGTATTCCGGCATCCAGCCGCCACAATCACCCTCTGTCTGGGGCAAGCCCCAGCCCCCAAGAAAAATTCCAACTAGCTGAAAATATTAGTTAATATTGCAAAAATTTTGCTTGTACATACGCCCAATAAGCGTACGGTCATACACAAATGATGCAAGAGGAGGGAAAATGACGCCGGAGCAAAAACAACAACAGATTGAGTTTGTGCAAAGCGCGGAAAAAATGCTTGGTTTTAACACTGTCAAAATGGCAAAAGCTCTTTTTGTTGACTACGAAACATACAGCAAGTGGAGCAAATGACAAAGATATATAATGGCAGTAACGACAACCAGCATAAAAATGCTTGTTTTGATGAATCTTTGCAGCACATCTAAAAAAAATATGTTCGGAGGGTAAATTGGTAAAATACAACTTTCACAACAAAAACCATAAACAACGGAGTATATAATGGGAATCACCTCGTCAATCGACAACCTTTGCGCCAAAGACGCCCTTTCTTGCAAAACCTTCGAAATCCGTCGCGCTTATGTTATTCTGTCACGCGATGGTGTTGTGACAGCTCAAACGCTTTCAGAGGCTCAAAACGAGGTTTTGAAACAAAGTGTTAATTTTTTCGAGGTTTCGACAGATGTCGATTGCGACGAGTTGTTAAAAACTTTGCATGAAGAGGATGTGCAGAACATGCTCAATGACGTCTACAGCGGATATGTCGAAGACGAAGAATGCAAAAACAATTCTTGTATTCGCTCGCCGGAACCAGACCACGAACCCAGCGCCGCATATGCAGCGTCAATGATGCTTTCGATCCTTTTTAGCGATATTCGCTCACCAGAACCAGAACTGCCAGCTAGCGAAAGTGATTTTGACGACATCAAATTTTAAGGGTCTTCGACGTTAGCTGTGGAATTCACGCCTCCAGGAGTTGGGTGATGGGCGCGCCGATCAAGTAGATCATGGTGATGAAGGTGGTTACGTTCCGATACCCTCTGGCCCTCGAGCGAGCAGCCTGAAAGGGGCCATTGAGCCCTTCCAGGCGGGCATTGGAGAGCAAGGATTCCCATCTTCGTAGGATCCGAGGCAAATGGTCCTCGAACGTGTTCAGCGCCTTGCGCACCGGCGCGAGCAGAACCGAGTCCCCGGCAAGTTCGCGAGCGAATTCGTAAACTGCGTCGCCCGCCATCTCGCACCCTGCCTGGTGTCAGCCTTGCGCACCCACCGCAGTAGTTCCTTCACCCGAAACGCGGTGGCCGTCGCCAATCCGCGTTCCTCCAACTCCTTGAGGGCCGACCTGCTCCTCGCTGCGCCAAGTCTCCAGGCCCTTGAGAACCGCTCACCGGGCAGCCTTGGGAAGTTTGACCTCCCTGGCTTCGAGACGCCGGACCTCGTCGAGGGCTTTGGTGAAAATCCGGACTACATGGAACCAGTCTACGGTTACCGCGGCATTTTTGAAGGTGCCTCGGCTGCGGCCAGAAAGGCTGGCGACATGTCGCACACCACCTCGACCACGTTCTCCGGATTGCCCTGACGCCCTTTGAGGTACGCGGCAAAGGTCTTGAGGCATTCCTTGCCCTTGCCTGGAGTCGCGCGTTGACATCACCGGCCGGCTTTCACGGTCCATGTCCACGAAGATGGTGACGTAATGATGGCCACGCTTGGTTGCCGTTTCGTCGAGGCCGATTCCGCACAGTCGGCTGAGATTAAGCTTGCCCATGGCCTTCAAGACGTAGTGCGTCACGCCCCGCCATATCCGCTTGTCGGTGACGCCGACGTAACGCGCCACGGCGTTGGCTGATCGGCATCACTCGGGCAAGAAGCATGAACGCTTGCTCGAAAAGCAGGGTGAACCCGCTGCCAGGCCGAGCCCATGGAACATTGACGCGCTTGAGGCCATGCTCCGGGCATCTGACTCGAGGAACCCTGGCCGTAATCAGGCAGTGGTGCTGGAATAAGTCAGAGGTGCACGCCAGCTGAATTCCGCGAAGTCATGGGCCTTACTGGGAGCACCGCACCCCGGGCAGGGATAGCGCTCGCCTCGCGCGGCCTCGACCTCAAGGCGAAGCTCGCTGGGTTTCTTTGAGAGGTCCAGGGACTGGCCTACGACCCGCCAGGGCTCAGTTGAGGCCAAGCCCTAACGCCAGCAAATCGTTAGTATCCACGGGATGTTGCCTCCTGTAAGGAGACAGGAGTTACGATGCATCAGGAAGTGCAGTCAAGAAAGTTGATTTCCACGCCTCGCGTCGAGGAACCAAAAAAACTTCAGAGCGTGGGAGCAGATGAAGCGACAAGAGCAGATGAAGAGACAAATGGGAGTCTAGCAAAAGATGCCAAAAGAAGGCCCCAGGCGAAAACCTGGGGCCTTCTTTTGGGCGCGGGCCGCGTCCTGCCCCGGGGCGGGCCAAAACTACCACCACCATTGCCACCACCTCCCGCGATCCTGGCCCCCGCCCCGTGAAGGGGAGGGCGGCCAGCCCTCCCTGTTGGTGGCAATTGCCACCAATTTGCCACCACTAATGCCCCTTTATTGCCAAAAAGTAGCCCGGGAAAAGAAAAAGGGCCTACGCTTTTGGCGTAAGCCCTTGAACTTTCTGGTTGCGGGGGTGGGATTTGAACCCACGATCTTCGGGTTATGAGCCCGATGAGCTACCGGTCTGCTCCACCCCGCGTCCGTGTCGGCGAGAAGAGAAAATAGGCAGATGGGGCCTTTTCGTCAAGCAGAATTTTCAGAAATGTTGAATTCTTTTGTTTTTAAGTAATATTGGTAATTATTCTAGTATGTTACGTGTTTGCTGGCCGCATGTGGCGGGCTTTGGGTGGGGAGGGGGCATCTCGGGACTTCCCAGTTTGCCGAAAAACGGGCAAGGTGTTCGCCCTGGCCGGGAGGGGATGCTGTGGGCGGCGGCCCTCGCCACTGTCGATGCGGTACCCATACCTGGCCTGCTCGCCTTGGGGAGGAGCGTTCGGTTGGCGCGATGCACCTGGACGATTCCTTTTTGGCTGCTCCCTTGGTCCGGGCCGGCCCCGGGCTGACGCCATAGCGGTTGTGACCGCAAACTTCCTTGACGAGCGAGGGGAAGACGGCTATTGAAAAACGTTCACCACAATTCTTTGGAGATTATGCATGAGCAAGAAGACATACCAGCCCAGCAAGATTCGCAGAAACCGCAGTCACGGATTCCTGGTGCGCTCCAGGACCAAAAACGGACAGGCCGTCATTCGCCGCCGTCGGGCCAAGGGCCGCAAGCGCCTGGCTGTCTAGACTTTTCTCCGGCGCACAGGCTCCGGACGCGAGGGGAGTTCGCGGCCTGCTTCGCAGCAGGCCGCCGCTATTATGGCAAATCCTTCCTTCTTTTTGTCCGGCCGCGCGCGGATAAGTCTGCGCCCTGGCGGCTCGGCATGGCCATCAGCAAAAAAGTCGGCAATGCTGTTGCCCGCAATCGCGTCAAGCGTGTCTTGCGCGAGTGTTTTCGGCTATGCGCGCCCCGGGTCGTCTCGGGCCTGGATATTGTGGTCGTGGCCAAAAAAAGCCTCGAACCGCGTCTTATGACTTTGCGCTTGGCCTGCCACGATCTCGAGCCGCTCCTGGTGCGGCTGGCCAACGACCTCGACCGCCCGGCTCAGTCGGGAAGCGTGACCGCATGCGACGCGCCGTCATCTGGGGTATAAAATTTTATCAGCTGGCTCTTTCGCCGCTCAAGCCTTCGTGCTGCCGTTTCCTCCCCACCTGCTCCGAATATGCCGTCGAAGCAGTGGGGCGTTTTGGCGTGCTGCGAGGCGGGCTTTTGGCATTGTGGCGGCTGTTGCGCTGTCATCCGCTGGCTCGCGGCGGTTACGATCCTGTTCCGCAGTCACCCTGGCCCCGCCTGAGGGCTCCTCGCCGTGCGTCGCCTTGCCGACACACCCACTCTTATCGACGGGATATGAAGGACAATGGAAAACAAACGCGTAATATTGGCCGTGGCTCTCTCCCTTGCCGTCCTGGTTGGCTGGAACTTCCTGTTTCCTCCCGAAAAGCAAGCCCCTAAAACGGAGACTGCGGTCCAGCAATCGGCCTCGCCGAGCGCCTCCTCCGCCACTGCCGCGCCAAAAGCCGAGTCCTTGTCGGCGTTTGCTCCCACGCCCGGCAAAAAAATCACCGTGGACACCCCTCTGTACACGGCAGTCCTCAACGCCACCGGCGGCGTGCTCGAACAGTTTTCCCTCAAAAATTACCACCAGACCATTGCCCCGAACGCCCCCCTGGTCAATCTGATCAGCGATACGGCCCGGGCCAAGGCACCGCTGGGCATCATCTTAAACGGTTCCCCCACCTGGCAAAACGTCGAGTGGTCCGTGGAAGGCGGCGATCTTAAGCTCGACGCCGCCGCTTCCGGCTCCCTCGTCCTGGTCGGGCGCATGGGCGACACCGTCCTGAAGCGGGTCATGACCTTCACCGGCGATTCCTACCTCATCGACGAAAAATTCTCCCTGTCCAACAACGGCGGCACGCCGTTGCGCAATCGCCTGTCCATGACCGCCTCGGTGGAACGCCTTTCCGCCGCCGACGACTCGTACAACCCCACCCAGTCCGCCTTTTACGGCGCTTCGGGCCTGAGCCTGGAAAGCGGCGACAAAAAGCTCATGGAAGGCATCGCCCTGGAAAAGCCGGTTGAATGGGGCGCGGTGATGAGCAACTATTTTCTCGTCGCCATCATCCCGGACACCACGGATCTCCACGGCAAAGCCAAGATCGAGGACGGCATCTTCCGGGTGGCGCTGGACAAGGACGGCATTGAAATACCGGCCGGCGGCCGCTCTGATCTGTCCATTTCCTATTTTCTCGGTCCCAAGGTGCCCAAGTACCTGGAAATGGCCCCCCACAACCTGATCGCCTCCATTGACTACGGCTGGTTTGATTTCGTGGCCAAGCCGTTGATCAAGCTGCTGCACTTTTTCTATGACTATGTCGGCAACTACGGCACGGCCATTATCCTGCTGACTATTCTGATCAAGCTCATTTTCTGGCCCTTGTCCCAGAAGTCCTACAAGTCCATGGATCAGATGAAAAAGCTTCAGCCGCTGCTCACCCAGTTGCGCGAGAAGTACAAAGATGATCGCACGAAGATGAATGAAGAGATGATGCAGCTTTATAAGACCTACAAGGTCAACCCGGCCGGGGGCTGTCTGCCCATGGTCGTGCAGATCCCGGTCTTTTTTGGACTGTATCAGGCCCTGCTGCACTCTATCGAACTGCGGCACGCCGCCTTTATCACCCATCTGCCGTTTACAAACATGATCTGGCTGGCGGATCTCTCGGCAAAAGATCCGTTTTATATCACCCCCCTTGTCATGGGTGCCACCATGTTTTTGCAGCAAAAGATGACACCGGCTCCCGGGGACCCCACCCAGGCCAAGGTCATGCTGCTCATGCCGGTGGTCTTTACCTTTATGTTCCTGAACTTTCCCTCCGGACTGGTCATTTATTGGCTGGTCAACAACGTCATTTCCATCGCCCAGCAAGGCTGGATGCTCAACAAGAAGTCTTGACGCCCTCGTCAACGAGCATCGCAGCCAGATCCTGGGTGCGACGGAAGTGCAATCAAGGAGCAACTATGAGCGAATGGAAGACCTTTAGCGGCAAATCCGTTGATGAGGCCATGGAAGAGGCCGGCCGCCACCTCGGCGCTCCCCGCGAAAAGCTGGAAGTCGAGATCCTCTCCGGCGGTTCTTCCGGTATCTTCGGTCTTGTCGGCAAGAAAAAAGCCCAGGTCCGGGCCAGGGTGCGCGAGGACGTCACGCTTCTCGGGGATATACCCGGCGGCAGGGACCGCCGCGAATCCTCCCGCCGCGCTCCGCGGCAGCCCGAGCCCCAGCGTGGCGAACCGGCCAAGCAGTCCCGGCCCGAGCAGTCCCCGCGCAGCGAATCGGACCAGCAGTCCTCGCCCAGCGAATCGGCCCCGCGCAACGAATCGACCCCGCGAAGAGAACCGGCTCAGCGCAGAGAACCGGCCCAGCGAAGAGAACCGGCCCAGCCAAAAGCCCCGGCCCGGTCGGCTCAGACTCCGGCTCCTGCGGCCAAATCGGCCCCGGCCCCGGTTGCTGACGCTGCCCCGGCCCCTGAGCCGGCTCCCATCGTCGCCCCGCCCCAGGCTCCGGCTGCGCCGGCTGCCCGGCAGCGGCCGCCGGTCAGCCCGGCCCTGGCCGAGTTCGAAATGGCGCTCAGTGACGCCGAGCCGTTTGGTGATGACGATTTCGACGAGGGCCCCGAGACCGAGGACAGCCGCGCCTCCCGTGAATCCCGCCGGTCCGGCCCCCAGGCCGAGCCCCAGCCCCTGACCCCGGAACTGTCCGCCATTGTGCGCGAGGTCATGGACCAGATGCTCGACGGCATCCTGGGCCAGAAGCCGGAATTCGAGATCACCGGCCACAGCGAACGCGTCTCGGTGCTGATCTTCGATGAAGAAAATTCCGGCCTGCTCATCGGCCGCGAAGGCCAGACCCTGGCCGCCATCCAGTACATCGTCAACCGCATCGTCATTCGTCGCCACGGCAGCCCGGTAAAGGTCCAGATCAATACCGGCGAATATCGGGAGCGCCAGGACGACAACCTGCGCAAGATGGCCATTTTCCTGGCCGACAAGGCCAAGACCCTGGGCCGGCCCCAGTCCACCAAACCGCTGTCGTCCTACCATCGCCGGGTGGTCCATCTGGCCTTGCAGGAGGATGAAAGCATCTCCACCCGTTCCAAGGGCGAAGGGCCGCTCAAGCGTGTGCTCATCCTGCCCCGTGGCGGACGCGGCGAGGGGCAGCAAGCCGGCCAGCGTTCCCAGTAACTGATCCTGCCCCGGCAGCCCGCCAGCACGTGTGGCGGCCGGGCGTTCACGCGAAGCCGCGCGGCAAGGCCACCCTTGCCGCGCTTTTTTTGCAGGCGCCGCTTCGGAGCGGGGCTGGCCAAAGGAGACCGCCATGCGCAGCACTTCGGTTCGGGCCGACGTCCTTTGCCTGATTACCGCCCTGATCTGGGGCTTTGCCTTTGTGGCCCAACGCCTGGGTATGGACCATATCGGCCCCATGGCCTTTAACGGCATCCGCTTCGCCCTGGGCGCGGCGGCCTTGACCCCGCTGGCCTTGCGGTCCATGCGCTATCCGCCGCCGGCCCCGTTTCTGGCCGGTGCCAAGGACGGTTTTCCCTGGCTTGGCGGGCTATTGGCCGGTGCAATGCTCTTTACCGGGGCCACCTTGCAACAGGTGGGGCTTCAATACACCACTGCCGGCAAGGCCGGGTTTATCACCGGCCTTTATGTGGTGCTGGTACCGTTGTTGGGGCTTTTTTTCGGCCAACGCGCGGCCCGCGGCGACCTGGTCGGGGCCGTGGCTGCGGCTGTCGGGCTCTATTTTCTGTCTGTCACCGAAGATTTCACCCTGGCTCCGGGCGATGGCCTGGAGCTGATCGGGGCGTTTTTCTGGGCCGGCCATGTGCTGCTCATCGGCTGGCTGTCGCCGCGCACCCGGGCCTTGCCCCTGGCCCTGGCCCAGTACGCCGTCTGTTCAGCCTTAAGCCTCGTGTGCGCGCTCCTCTTTGAGGACACAACGCTTGCCGGTATTCGCGGCGCAGCCTGGCCCATTCTCTACGGCGGCCTGCTCTCGGTCGGGCTGGCCTATACCCTGCAAGTGGTGGCCCAGCGCGACGCCAATCCCACCCATGCCGCCATTCTGCTCAGTTTCGAGACGGTGTTTGCGGCTGTGGGCGGGGCCATGTTTTTGGATGAAAGCCTGGGGGCACGCGGGCTTTTCGGCTGTTGCCTGATGTTTGGCGGCATGTTGGCCTCCCAGTTGTGGCCCAAAGCGCCTGTTCGCCCCGGCGCGTAATCCCGCCAGCCCGCACAAAAAAAGCCCGGCCGAAGCCGGGCTTTTTTTGTGCCACTCGCAACCTGCCTTACTGACAGAGCTTTTCCTTTTTTACACTTTCCAGCAGTTCGCAATCTCCCAGGCTGCAGGCCTTTTGATAGTCCTGGCACATGGGGGCGTATTGCTTCAGATGCAGGTAGGTGAACCCCCGGCCCTTGTAATAGTCGGCTTCATTGGGGCCAAGGCTGATGGCCTTGTTAAAGTCCTCAATAGCCTGGGGATAGCGGCCGGACCGGGCCCGGCTTAAGCCGCGCATGGAATAGGCCAGGGCAAAGGAGGGATTCTTCTCGATGGCCTTGGTGTAGTCGTCTATGGCCTTGGGATATTGGGTCGTATAATAGTGGGCGTGGCCCCGGCTGGCGAAATAATCCGCCCGGTTGGGGTTGAGCTTGATGGCTTTGTCGAAAAATTCGATGGCCTTTTGAAACTTGTTTTGCTTGCCGAATTCAATACCCTTTTCAAAGGCGGTTTCCGCCTCGGCCGAGTCGCGGGTTTCCGGCACGGCCGGCGTGGGATCAGCCGGTTCCGGGGTGCGGGGGGCCTTGGCGGCCGGACGTTCGGGGATGGCCTCCGGCTCGTCTTCGGGCGCGGGCTGGCGGGGTGCGGTGTCGCTGGCTTTGCTTGAACCGGCCGGAACGACCAGTTTTTGGCCGTCATGCAGTTTTTTGCCCATGTCCGGGTTAAGACGGGCCAGCTCTTTGACGCTGATGTGGTAACGCCGGGCCACCGAATCCGGCGTTTCGTGCCGGCGGACCGTATGGGTGGCGGTGGGTTCCTGGGGTTCGGCCGCCGGTTTTTGCGCCTTGGCTGCGGGCTTCTCGGCGGGTTCGGCCCGGGGGGCGGGCTCGGCCTTGCTCCCAGCGCCGCCGGGCAGGGCGATCTCCTGGCCGACTTGCAGCTTGTTGGCGGAAAGGCCCTTGTTGGCCTTGAGAAGGTCGGCGGTGCTCAATCCATGCTTGGCAGCGACGGAACCCAGGGTGTCGCCTTTTTTGATCGTATAGGCGGCGGCTGTGGCTGGAGCCGGGGCAGCGGAATGGGGGGCAAGGGTCTTGCGTTCCCTGGCCATATCCCGGGCCTCGGCGGCGCGCTCCTTGGGCGAGAGTGGCTCGACTTTGGGCGCAGTCTTTTCTTTTTTGGCGTCCCGGGCCGGTTCCTGCTCCGGCGACTTTTTGTCCGAGGGCTTTTTCTCCTGGGGCTTGGCCTCCGGTTTGGCTGGCGCGCTGCCAGGAAGGACCAGGGTATCGCCAATGAGCATTTTGCTGGGCTTCAGGTTCTTATTGGCTTTGAGCAGTTCGTCCACGGAGATATTGTGCTTTTTGGCAATACTCTGGGGCGTGTCGCCAGCTTGGACAGTATAGGCGCGGGCTGTGGCCGGCACGCACAGGGTCAGGCCAAGGCAGATCAGAGCGACAGCAGAAACAAAAAATCGAGGCATATCACCACCTTGCACTGTCAGATTCTGCGGAGAATCGTTTGGCGTGAATAAATTTGAAGTTTTCTGTTTAGACTACCTCGGCCCAAGGGGCAACGTTTTTCCAAATGTGAAAGATTACAGTAAAATGAACATTATGTTCATGTTCGGGGCTGGCTCGGGACAAACTGTCCGGCCTCGTCGGCGGGCTTCTCGGAAAACCCTTTTGGGCTGAAAAAACGCAGGCGCAGGGCGTTGGTGACAACGGTGAACGAGCTGAGCGCCATGGCCGTGCCGGCGATCATGGGGTTGAGCGTCGGGCCGCCAAAGAGGTGCAGCGCGCCGGCAGCCACGGGGATGCCGATGGTATTAAAGGCAAAGGCCCAGAAGAGGTTTTGCTTGATATTGCCGATAACGGCCCGGGACAGTTCCAGGGCAGCGGGCACGCCGCGCAGGTCGTTGCGCATAAGGACGACGTCGCAGGATTCGACGGCCACATCGATGCCCGACCCCATGGCCATGCCGAGGTCTGCTGCGGCCAGGGCCGGGGCGTCGTTGATTCCATCGCCGACCATGGCGACCTTTTGGCCGGCAGCGGTCAGGCGGGCCACTTCAGCCGCTTTGCGCTCGGGCAGGACGCGGGCGATGACGGTTTGGATGCCAAGCGTACGGGCCATGGCCCTGGCCGTGCGTTCGTCGTCGCCGGTGAGCATGACCACGTCGATGCCGCTTTGTTGCAGCCCGGCCACCACGGCGGCAGCTTCGGGGCGCGGGGTGTCGGCCACGGCCAGGACCGCGGCGGGGGCACCGTCGAGGGCGAGATGGACCACGGTTTTGCCGGCGTCGGACAGGGTGGCGTCGGCCGCGGCCAGGGTCGGGTCGGCGGGAATACCTTCTGCGCGCAAAAAGGCCGCCGTGCCAATAAGGACGGTGTGGCCGTTTATGCGGGCGCGAACACCGTGGCCGGGCACGGCTTCGAAATGATCGGGGGTGGCCAGAACGCTATTTTTGGCCGCCCCGGCCTTCGCGATGGCTTTGGCCAGCGGATGCTCGGAGCGGGCTTCGGCGGCGGCGGCCATGGCGAGCAGGGCGTCGGGATCATGCCCCGGGGCCGGGACGACGTCGGTTAAGACCGGCGTGCCGTGGGTAAGCGTGCCGGTTTTGTCAAAGACGACGGTGTCGATGTCCCCGGCGATTTGCAGGGCGGCCCCGGATTTGACCAGGATGCCCAGGCGCGCGCCCCGGCCGGTGCCGACCATAATCGAGGTGGGCACGGCCAGTCCCATGGCGCAGGGGCAGGCGATGACCAGGACGGCCACGAAGATGCGCAGCGAAAAGGGCAGTCCGGCCCCGCCGATAAAAAACCAGCCAAGTGCTGCCGCTGCGGCCACGGCCATAACCGTTGGTACAAAATAAAAACTGACCGTGTCGGCCAGATTGGCGATGGGGGCTTTGGAGCCCTGGGCCTGCCGCACCAGGGCCACGATACGGGCCAGGGTGGTGTCCTGGCCGACGCGGCTGGCCCGCACGATGACCGCCCCGGTGGTATTCTGGGAACCGCCGGTAACGGTGTCGCCGTTTTTTTTGGCCACGGGCATGGCTTCGCCGGTGAGCATGGCTTCGTCGATGCGGGTGGTGCCGTCGATGACGACGCCGTCGGTGGGGACGCGCTCGCCCGGTCGCACCAAAAAGGTGTCGCCGGGTTCGAGTTCGTCCAGGGGCACAATTTCCTCGACCCCGTCACGCACCACGGTGGCGGTGTCCGGGGTCAGGCGCAACAGGGCCGCAATGGCCCCGGAGGTTTTGATCTTGGCCGAGGCTTCCAGGTATTTGCCAAGGCTGATCATGGCGAGAAGCACGCCGGCCGATTCAAAATACAGGTCCATGGCCCGGCCGACCGGATTGGAGCCGGCCAGGATGAGGACGAGGTTGGCCAGACTGTAGGCCAGCGCCGCGCCGGTGCCCAGGGCCACGAGGCTGTCCATGTTGGGGCCGCCGCGCAAAAGGGCCGGAATGCCGTCGCGGTAAAAGCGCCGGCCGAGCCAGACGATGGGAGCGGTCAGCGCCAGTTGGGCCAGGGCGAAGGTGGCTGGCGAGGCGTCGGGATGCAGGAAATGGGGCAGGGGCAGGCCCAGCATGTGGCCCATGGACAGGATGAGCAGGGCAGCGGCGCAGGCCAGGGCCGGAATGAGCTGGCGGCGGGCTGCGGCCAGTTCGGCCTGGGCCTGGCGTTGGCGCTCGGCCAGACGGTCACCCGAGGGGCTGGCCGGGGTCGTGGCGAAGCCGAGGTCGGCTACGGCCTGGCGGATTTGCCGGCGGGACAGGACGGCCGGATCAAAGGTGAAGCGCCCGGATTCGCCGGGCAGGTTGACCACGGCGGTGACCATGCCCGGCAGTTTGCCGGCCACGCGTTCGATACGCGTGGAGCAGGCGGCGCAGTGCATGCCGGCGATGGCCAGATCAAGGACGGCGTGTTCGGGCGGGGGCGGGCCGAGGGAAAAGCCGAGATCGGCCACCCGGGCGGCCACGGCGTCCAGGGAAATGATTGCAGGATTGAAATCCAGACGCAACGAGGCGTCGGCCAGGTTGACGGCAGCCGCGTCAACACCTTCCATGGCCCCTACCACGCGTTCGATGCGCGCGGAGCAGGCGGCGCAGTGCATGCCCGAGACGGGAAGGGTGACGGTTTTGGCGGGAATGTGCGTCATGCGGCATAGTAATCCCCGAAGCGGAAAGTGCAAGTCGGCCGTAGTGCAAGCCTGGGAGGCGCTGGCAATTGGCGTCAGGGCAGGGTATAGGGCGCTAGGCGAGAAGCCAAAGGAGTCCGGGACATGCACGCAGACACGCTGGCCCCTCTGTGGGAGGGTCAAAACCGCGAGCCCAACCGCTGGGAGCGGCTTCGCAATGTGTACGAGAAACTGCGTCTGGTTCTGGATATGCCGGGACTCAGTCTCGGCGGTGTCGATGACTTGCTGGAGCAGTTGGAACAGCGTCTGAGCGAGGCGACACTGCTTTTCCCGGAACCGGATTGGCTGGACGAAGACGTTTCCGGCCCCGAGGGTCTGGAGCGCTACTGCGCCAATCATATGGGGGCGTTGCTCGATGTGCTGGTGCAGGCCGTGGAGCAATTGGCCGAAGAGCGGGCCAGGGAACTGGCTCTGGGGACGGGTGGAACCCGTATCGGCACCGGGGAGTGAAAAAAGTCGTTTCGCGACGCGCTTCGCCGCCCTGGCCCGGTCGCAACCCGCATGACAAGCGCCGGGGAATGAAAAAAGGGGTCATGCTTGCGCATAACCCCTTGAACTATCTGGTCGGGATGAGAGGATTCGAACCTCCGGCTTCTGCGTCCCGAACGCAGCGCTCTACCAGGCTGAGCCACATCCCGTCGTGAGACAAAGGCTTCTAGAGCATCCCGCGGGGTTTGGCAAGTACAAAGTTCGGTTGTCAGAATGCAAAGAGTCATCTAATCATGACCAAGGGGACGGGCCGCCCGATTGGGGCTTCGCAGAGAAGCCAGCCGGGTGACCCACGTTATGCCGCCTTCAGGAGTGATGCGTGATCAAGGTAGTGGTCATCGACGATTCGGCCTTCATGCGAAAGGCGCTGAGCACCATGCTGTCCAAAGACCCGGAAATCGAGGTCGTGGCCACAGCCCGTGACGGCGAGGAAGGCTTGGAAATGATCCGCCGGCACCAGCCCGACGTGGTCACCCTGGATATTGAGATGCCCCGTATGGACGGGTTGACCGCCCTGCGGCACATCATGATGGAGATGCCCCGGCCGGTGCTCATGGTCAGCTCCCTGACCTCGGAAGGGGCTGAGGCTACGCTGAAGGCCATGGAACTTGGGGCTGTGGATTTTATTCCGAAACAACTTTCCAAGGTGTCGCTGGACATCGTTAAGATCGAAGACGATCTGCGGGCCAAGGTCAAACTCATCGCCCGTCGGCGCATGAGCCACCTGTCCCGCTCCCCCCTGGCCGGCCGGGTGCGCGCTGCCACTGCGGCACCGGCTGCCCAGACATCGTCGGCCGGTGCCGCCCCGGCTGCGGACCGGCCGGAACGGGCGACCCGGGCCACCCGGCCCGGCGGTTCCCAGACCCGCGATCTGGTGGCCATCGGCGTCTCCACCGGCGGGCCGCCGGCCGTGCAGAAGGTGCTGTCGTATCTGCCCCAGGATTTTCCCGCCGGCATCCTCATCGCCCAGCATATGCCGGCGGCTTTTACCGGCCCGTTTGCCAAGCGGCTGGACAGCGTGTGCCAGATCACGGTCAAAGAGGCCGAGGACGGCGAACGGTTCCAGCACGGCGTGGCCTATGTCGCGCCGGGTGGCAAGCATCTGCGCATTGACCAAAAGATCAGCCGCATCGAGGTGCGGGTGGTGGAAGAGCCGCGCGAAGCGTTGTACAAGCCATCGGCTTCGGTGCTGTTTGAATCGGTGGCCGCTGGCGTTGGCCGGCGCGGGCTTGGTGTGGTATTGACCGGCATGGGCAGCGACGGCCTGGACGGCATGCGAGTCCTTAAGGCCAAGGGCGGGCGCGCCCTGGCCCAGTCCGATTCCACCTGCGTGGTCTATGGCATGCCCAAGGCCATCGTGGACGCCGGGCTGGCCGATGAGATTGTTGATATCGACGACATGGGCGAAATGATCCTGCAAAACCTTTATAAATGACCGTTCCCGCACGGGACGGCCTAGGATGCGGCATGGTGGACAGCAACGACTTGTGCCAGAGACTTGGCAGCAACGATCCTGATGTGCTGCGCGACGCCGCCTATGACGCCGGCGAGTCCGGCGCTCTTGAGGTCGTACCGCTTTTGGCCAACCTCTTGTGCACGCACAATCTCGGTGTACAGGAAGCGGCGGACCGGGCGCTGCGCAAAATCGGCGGCAAGGAAGTCGTAGCCGCCGTCAAACCACTGCTGCGCTCCGATGACGCTCCGGCGCGCAACGCCGCCATGGACATCCTGCGGGCCGTGGGCGCGCAGGATTTTCCGACTTTGCTCGAACTGCTCCACGATGCCGACCCCGACATTCGGATTTTCGCCTCCGACATTCTGGGTTCCACCGAAAGCCGTCTGGCCGTGAGCCCGCTGTGCGAGGCGCTGCTCAAAGACCCTGAAGTCAACGTCCGCTATCAGGCCGCCGTGAGCCTGGGCGAACTGGCCTTTGCCGAGGCCGCCCCGGGCCTGGGCAAAGCCCTGGGCGATGAGGAGTGGGTCCAGTTCGCCGTCATCGAGGCCCTGGCCAAGATCCGCGACGCCGCTTCCGTCGGGGCGCTGGTCAAGGCTTTGGATAAGAGCACCGATCTGGTGGCCTCCATGATCGTGGACGCCCTTGGCGAGATCGGCAACATCAAGGCCGTGACCATGCTGCTCAAACGCATGGACGCAGCCCCCGGGGTGCTGCGCAACAAGATTGCCAAAGCCGTGGTGCGTATCCTGGGCGGCAAGGCCCTGTCGCTTTTGTCTCCGGTCGAGCGCGACCGGTTTCGCGGCTATCTGCTGGCGGCCCTTGGCGACGACGAGGACGATGTGCAGGACGCGGCCGTCTCCGGCCTGGGCTCTGTGGGCGGCGACGACGCGGCCGAAGCGGTTTTGGCCCATGCCGCCCGTCTGGATCGCGAACACCACCCCGAACGCTACGACCATGCCGTGGTTGCGTTGCGCGAGATGGGGCTGACCGAGGCCTTGGGCCGGGCCTTGCGGGAAGGCGTGGCCGCAAGGCGTGGCGTGGCCCTGGATGTGCTCGCCGGCCTGCCCTGCGCCGAGTGCCCGCGTTTGCTCATCGACGCCTTTCCCGCCCTGCCCGAAGCGTTCCAGCCGGCGGCGGCCAAGGCCCTGGCCGGCATTGCCGGAGCGGATGCGGTGGATTTTTTCCTGGAGTTGCTGGACAGCACCAACGAAGCCGTGCTGCTTGAGGCCGTGGCCTATCTCGGCGGCGGCATGCAGGTGGACGCTGCCGGCGAGCGGCTTTTCGCCTTGCTCGGCCATCCTTCCGACACCGTCAAGGAGGCCGCACTCGATGCCTGCGTGGCCATCGGCGGAGCGGTTCTGGACGGCCGGTTTCGGGAGCTGGCCCAAAGCGACGACCCCATGGACCGGCTTATGGCCGTGTATGCCCTGGGCCGCATGGGCGTTGGCGACCACATGGACATCATCCGGGCGGCCCTGGCCGACGAGATCCCGGATATCCGCAAAATCGCCCTGGAGACCCTGGCCGATTCCTGCGGCCATGACGAGGCCAGCTTGAAGCTCATCGTCAGCCGGCTGTCCGATGACAATCGGGATGTGCGGCTGGCTGTGGTGGAAGTGCTGGGCGGCTGTGACAGCGACAAGGTGCTGCCGTATCTTGAGCAGGCCCTGCTTGACAGCGACGACTGGGTGCGCATCCGGGCGGTGGAAGCCCTGGGGAATCGCGGCGAGCGCGAAAGTGTGCCGCGCCTGCGCGAATTGGCCGGGGATGCCAGCAAACTTGTGGCGCTTAAGGCTGTTGAGACGCTTGGCGAAATCGGCGGCCCGGATGCCTTCCAGGCTTTGTTGGGGCTTATTGCCAGCGACGACCCGGAATTGGCCGGAACAGCTGAGACGGCCATTGCCCGACTGCAGGACGAGCAAGGGGAGCGCTAGTCCATGACCTCGCTTTTTTCCAAGACGATTTCCCTGCGCAAGGAGCTCAAAATCTCCGATGCGGAGTTTTCCCAACTGCGGGATTTTATTTACGCGCAGTCGGGTATCTATGTGGCCGACAACCGCAAGTACCTGGTGGAAAACCGGCTGGCCACCCGCATCAAGGAACTCAACCTCAAGAGCTTTGCCGAGTACCATGCTTTTTTGCAGTACGACGCCGGACGACGCCAGGAACTCAATCGCCTTTTTGAGGTGATTACCACCAACGAGACCAGTTTTTACCGCAATCCGCCCCAGCTCAAAGTCTTTCAGGACATGGTCCTCAAAGACGTGCTGGATAAGCTCAAATCCCTGCGGCAAAAGCGCTTGCGCATCTGGTCGGCCGGTTGTTCCACGGGTGAGGAACCCTATACCATCGCCATCATTCTGCACGAGGTCTTGCGCTCGGAGATTGCCGGCTGGGATATCCGCATCACGGCCAACGATCTGTCGGAAGCCGTGCTGGCCCAGGCCCGGGAAGGGGTGTACAGCGAGTACAGCCTGCGCACCACGCCCAAGGAAATCGTCGCCCGCTATTTTATTGCGGACGGGGCCAATTTCAAGCTCAAGCCCGAAGTCAAACGGCTGGTGAGTTTTGGCCAGATCAACCTGAGCGACCGCGTGCAGCTTAAACGCGTAGAACGTTCCCACATCGTCTTTTGCCGCAACGTCATCATCTATTTCGATGATGAAATGAAGAAAAACGTCATCACCGCCTTTTACGACAATTTGCTGCCCGGCGGCCAACTGCTCATCGGCCATTCGGAATCGTTGCACAACATTTCCCGGGCCTTTCGACCCAAGCACTATCCCGGGGCAATTATCTACAGCAAAGAGGAGTAGCAGGGGATGGCGTCAGGGGCGACCGCGCGGTCGCAGGAGTTGCGGTGGCCCGAATCCTGGCAATAGCCAATCAAAAGGGTGGCGTCGGCAAAACAACCACAGCCTTGACCTTGGGTGCCGCGTTGGCCCGGCTGGGGCGGCGGGTGCTGGTCATGGACCTCGATCCCCATGGTTGTGCCTCGGCCCATCTGGGCGTTTTTCCCGAAGGGCTCACCGCTTCAGCGGCAGATGTTTTTCTGGCCGAAGACCCCTTGGCCGTGGACTGGAGTGCTGTGATCCGGGTGCCGGGGCAAGCCCCGTTCGATCTGGCCCCCAGCCATACCCGGCTGGCGGATTTGGACATGGACTTAAAGGACCGCAAAGGAAAAGGCGTGCTGTTGCGACAAGCGCTGGACGCAGGACCGGCCTACGACCATGTGCTGCTCGACTGCCCCCCCCACACCGGGGTGGTGCTGGTCAACGCCCTGGTGGCCTCGGATCTGCTCATCATTCCGATCCAGACGGATTTTTTGGCTTTGCACGGGGTGCGCCACCTCTTTGACACCATGCGGGCGCTCAACCGCGTCCTGCCCCGGCCCATCGCCTATCGGGCCTTGGCCACCATGTTCGACCGGCGGGCCAGAGCCTGCACCCGGGTGCTGGAACTGTTGCGCAGCAAGTTTAAGGAGCGCATGTTTGCCACGGTCATAGGGCTTGATACCAAGTTTCGCGAGGCCAGCGCCGCCGGCAAGGTGGTCCAGGAACTGGCCCCGGAGTGCCGGGGAGCCGGCGAATATGCCAGACTGGCCGAGGAGGTCGCTGTTCTGTGAGTCCGAGCCTGGAGCAATATTTCGAGGAGCGCGTGCTCTTGCCCGAGCAGGGCGGCACGGCTTTTTCCGATGCCGAGCGGGCCTTTTTAGCGCGCTACATGGGCGAGGATTTCGAGGCCGCCCTGGACCGCCAGGGCTTGTCCCGGCCGGCGGTGGTGGAATCGATTACCGGCGAACTGGCCCCGGCCCGAGGACCGGACCGTGCGGCCGGGCCGGGGGCGGACCCGGACGCGGACCCGGACGATGACGCGGCCCTGGAAGCCCGGCTGTGCGAGGCCCGGGAGGTCAAGCTGGTGGGTTTTCGGGTGGCCGGCCAGGAACTGGCCGTGCCCATCGCCCAGGTCCAGGAGGTCATCCGGGCCATGCCGCTGACCCGTCTGCCGGCAGCGCCGCCCCATATCGCCGGCGTGACGAATTTGCGCGGACGGGTGGCACCCATGGTCGATTTGGCGAAAATCATGGATTTTTCCAGTCCCAGCGGCGAGAATCGGTTCATCATCGTCTGCCGCGGCCGGGGTATGCTGGTCGGGCTGTTGGTGGAAGCCATCGCAGCCATGCATCAGGCGGCAGGGCAGGACATTGAATGGGGTGTGGAGGCCCGGGTGGGAGTGGCCTCGGATCTGGTTTCCGGCCTGCTCAAGGTCGGCGACGGTCTGGTGAAAATCCTCTCCGTTGACAGCCTGTTCCAAAAGGTTTTGAAGAGTTGAGGAGGAAAAGGGATGCCAAAGCATATCCTTATTGTGGATGATTCCAAGACGGTGCGCAATCTTGTGGCGTTTATCATGCGCAAGGAAGGCTTTAAGGTCACAGCGGCCGAGGACGGTCTCGACGGTCTGGAGAAGTTGTACGTCGATTCGCAGGTGGATCTTATCATCACCGACATCAATATGCCGCGCATGGATGGTATCACCTTTATCAAAACAGTCCGTGAACAGGACAGTTACCGTGATATCCCCATCGTCGTACTGTCCACCGAGGGCGAAGACCGCGACATTCACGCCGGGCTGTCCATCGGGGCCAATCTGTATATGGTCAAACCGGCCCAGCCCGAAATTATGGTACGCAACGTCAAGATGCTTTTGGGATAACGTCGGCGACACGTCAGATTAAACGCCGCGAGGTGCCTTGATGAGCCAGGATTTCATGGATCCGGAATTGTTTGCCGACTTTATCGTCGAAGCCAAGGAGCACCTCGAGACCATCGAGCCAAACCTCCTGGAGTTGGAGCGAAATCCCGGCAATTTAAGCCTTTTAAACGATATTTTCCGGCCCATGCACTCCCTTAAGGGTGCCTCGGGCTTTTTGGGCTTAAACGCCATCAACGGTCTGGCCCATAAAGCGGAAAACATCCTCGACGAACTGCGCAAAGGCAACATTCCCGTCAATCCCGAGATCATGGACGTCATCCTCTCGGCCACGGACATCCTGCGCACCATTATCGAGAACCTGGAGCAGACCGGGGTCGAGGGCGAAATCGACACCACTCCGGTCATTGCCCGCATCGCCGTGCTGCTCGACGGCGGCCCGGCCGTTGCGCCGGCAGCACCCGCCATGCCCGCTGCCGCTGATTTCCCGCCCGAGGACGAACCAGCCCCCAGGGCCGAGCCCGAGCCCGCGCCCGCCCCAGAACCTGAGCCCGCGGCCCCGCCGCCGGCGGCAAAGCCGGCCCAGCCCCTGGCGGCCAAGACCATCATCAATATCGAAGATCTGCCGCCGTATCTGCCCGATCCCTACCCGCTCACCTCCATCGGTGAAGGCCATATGGCCGATTTCATGGAGGAAGCCCGGGAAATCATTGAGCGCCTCAATGCTGCGCTGCTCGAACTGGAAGCCACTGGCGACGGGCCAAACGAAAGCATCAACGATATTTTTCGCTATTTCCACAATCTTAAGGGCAACAGCGGCATCATCGGCCACAAGGAATTAAACGGCCTGACCCACGAAGCCGAAACGCTGCTCAACCGGGTGCGCAAGGGCGAGATGGTCGCCACCCCGGCCATGGTCGATCTGCTCCTGGCCGTGGTCGATCAGGTCGAAGCCCTGGTCACCACCATCGATGCAGCCACCAGCATTGCCGTGCCCCAGGACATCCGCCCCTTGGTGGCTCGCCTGAAGCAGGCCAGCGAAGACGGCTACGTGGCGGAACCCGAATCCGCCCAAGCCGCGGATGAGCCCGAGCCCGAGCCCGAGCCCGAACCAGCACCCGAACCCGCGTCCGAGCCTGAGCCGGTCCGGCCGACTGCCACGGACGCAGCACCCGTGGCCCCGGGCTACGATCCGGAAGACGTGGCCGTTTTCGAGTCCACCATCGACCAGCAGCTCCTGTTTATGACCCAGGCCCTGGCCGGGCTGAACGAAAATTCCGAATCCAAGGAAATGGTGGACGGCCTTTATCGGGCGCTCGTCACCATCCAGAACTCCTCGGGCTACATGGGCCTGACTGATTTAAAGGTCCAGGCCGAACGCACCGCCGGTCTCGTGGACACAGGGCGCAAACAAGGGCTGCCCTTTGAACTGCTGCTCGACATGCTGCGCCAGGAATGTTCCATCCTGGGCGACATGATTGCCTCGGCTCTCGGCAAGCTGCGGGCCGGAACCGGTGCCCCGGCCGCCGCCGCAACCGCCGAGTTGCCCCAGGCCGAGCCCGCGCCCGCGCCCGCGCCGGCTCCGGTCGCCCAGGCCCAG
>NZ_WVUD01000020.1 GCF_009856865.1 Solidesulfovibrio aerotolerans
GGAGTCGCCGCGCCTGCCGCATCCGGCGCATCCGTCAAGGCCGCCGTGGCTGCGCCGCCTGCCGGGGCGGCACCGTCCGCCGCTCCACATCCCGCCGGGGCCGGCAGCGCCCGCAAAACCCTGCTGGCCCAGCGGGCTGCCTTCAAAGCGCGTCTCAACTGGCCGGCCGACTGCGAGGCCAGTTTCCAGGAGACGTATGCGCCTGACGGTGTCGGCCTTGAGCTGCTCACCAACGGCGTGGACCGTTACGATCTGGGCCAGGGGCGCGCGCTGTATCTCATCCAGTGCGATCAGGCCGCCTACCAGAGCGTGTATGTGGCCATGGCCACCGCTAGCGAAGGAAGTCCGGCCCGGTTGTTACGCTTCCCCACCGCCGACGCCGATGGCGGCCGGATCACGCGTTCGGTGGAGGAATCGCTGGTGGGCAATCCGGAATTTAACAACACGGCCAAAACCCTGGCCAATCTGACCAAGGCCCGGGGGGTTGGCGACTGCGGCACGTTTGCGGTCTACGCCTTTGCCGCCAACGGCGACCCCCAACCGTTGCAAATCCGGGCTCGCGACTGTCCGAAAAACGCCGCCAAGTATCTGCCGCCCGAGCAGTGGCCGCTCGTCAAAATGCCGTAACCCAGACCATATCATGCAAAAAAGCCCCGCCCGGCGAACCGGACGGGGCTTTGCTTTTCGCGCAATGCAGGCGTTTAGCCCAGGATGTCGGTCCCGGTTTCGCCGGTGCGGATGCGGCGGCCGTTGGCGATGTCCATGACAAAGATCATGCCGTCGCCTTCTTTGCCGGTTTTCGCGCCTTCGACAATGGCGTCCATGACCATATCGACCTTGGTATCAGACACGGCCACTTCGAGACGGACTTTTTTGAGCAGATTCACTTCGACGACCACGCCCCGGTACTGCTCGGTGAAGCCTTTCTGGCGGCCGCAACCGGCGATGTTGGTCACGGACATGCCGTGGATGCCCTTGGCGTAGAGCGCCTGCTTGACACCGTTGAGCTGTTCGGGCCGAAAGTAGGCAATGACGAGTTTCATATCGGTTTCTCCCGCTTTCCGGTCGTTACTCGGTGATAAAGATCTGGAAGCCGCTGTAGGCCTCGGAACCATGCTCGGTGATGTCGAGGCCCTTGAGTTCCTCTTCTTCCGTCACCCGGATGCCCACGGTGATCTTGAGCAGGAGAAAGGCAATGTAGCCAGTGCCGAAGGCCCAGAGAAACACCGCACCGACACCGATGCACTGGCTGATCAACTGGCCCATGCCGCCGCCGTAGAGCAGGCCGGACACGCCGCCGAAATCCGGGCTGGCGAACAGGCCGACCATCAGGGTGCCAAAGGAGCCGCAGACGCCATGGACGGAGATGGCACCGACCGGATCATCGATCTTGAGCACCTTGTCCACGAATTCCACGGAGATAACGACCAGGATACCGGCGCACAGGCCGATGATGATGGCACCCATGGGCGAGACGTTGGCGCAGCCGGCAGTGATGGCGACCAGGCCGGCCAGGACGCCGTTAAGCGACATGGACACGTCGGGCTTGCCGTAGCGCATCCAGGTGGTGAGCATGGCGGTGAGCGCGGCAGCGCAGCCGGCCAGGTTGGTGGTGACGGCGATCAGGCCGATGTTGCCGGTGGCGGTGGTGGTGGAGCCGGGGTTGAAACCGAACCAGCCGAACCAGAGGATAAAAACGCCCAGGGCCACCAGGGGTAGGTTGTGGCCGAGAATGGCCTTGGAGGCACCGTCCGGGGCGTACTTGCCCAGGCGCGGCCCGATCAGCATGGCTCCGGCCAGGGAAATCCAGCCGCCAACCGAGTGGACCACGGTGGAACCGGCGAAGTCGATCATGGGTGCGTCAAGCTTGGACAGCCAGCCGCCGCCCCATATCCAGTGGCCGGAGACGGGATATATGAGCGCCGTGACCACGAAGCTGAGAATCAGGTAGGCCACGAACTTGGTGCGTTCGGCAATGGCCCCGGAGACGATGGTGACGGCGGTGGCGGCAAACACGCACTGGAAGAACCAGTAGGTGTAAGCCCACAAGCCGTCCGGCGTGGCCGGGGTGGCCTCGGACAGGCCGAAATTGGAAAAGCCGATGAAGCCGCCGATGTCGGAACCAAACATCAGGGCATAGCCGAAAAAGAAAAAGGCGATGGAGCCGGCGGCAAAGTCGAACATGTTCTTCATGAGAATGTTGCCGGCGTTTTTGGCGCGGGTCAGACCCGTTTCGACCATGGCGAAACCGGCCTGCATGAACATGACGAGTACGCCGGCCAGCAGCGTCCAAACCGTGTTGCCGTTTAAGATGGAAAGAAATTCGGGCTTGGCCGCCTCTTCCTGGGCCAGGGCCAGGGCGGGCAAGGCCAGGACGGCCAGGGCCAGCACCATGCCGATTGTCCGGAAACCTCGTCGATGGTTCATAAAACCCCCTTCACTCTCTGGTTATTGATTTATCTCGGCCGGACTGCCGCCGCAGGCCTTGTGACCAGGCGGGGCCGCTCTCCTCGGCCCCACCCGAGTAAAAGCAAATCCGGGACCAAAATGTAACACCCTTTTTTTATTATTGTTTTTTTAAGAGAACAATAGCTACCTACAAAAATGTGCTACAAAGATGCACTGATGTTACATTTTTGAGAGAGACAGACAGTCTGCATTTTTCTGCATAAAAACAGCCAAACAAAAAATTTCTGGCACAGTACGCTCCGATAGGCAAGCGTAACATTAACAATTTTGACATTTACTCGCCGCGCCGCCGAACTGCGGCTACCGCACCTGCCCGGCTGTTCGCCCGGTCCGCGCCGCCGTGGCCGCAACGCGGCAAAGACCCACGCAAGCCTGAGCAAGGTGTCGCCGGGAAGGAGCCAAGAATATTTGACAAAATACTAAGATCAGGAAGCCACTGCGCGTAACAGCGGCAGAGATGACAGCCCTGCCACAAAATTGACAAACTGCCCAAAACAGGGGGGCCACCCGCAAAAATGGATCGGTCCGAAGAACTCCCGGCAAGCCTGCGCCACCGCTGCCGGTTCCCCGCGCGCCGGGCCACAGGACAAGTCAACTCAAACACTGTCGCTTCCCTGCGGGCAAAAAAAAAGGCCGCCCGAAGGCGGCCTGCGCACAGCATGGCAGCTTACAATGCCAGGACCGGCACAGAGCGCTCACTCTGGCCGCATAAAGCCAAGGGCTCTGGCCTCGTGGTGCAAAACTACAGAATCGGCAAATACCGCTCGATCTCCCATTCCGTGACCTGGGTGCGATACGCGTCCCACTCGGCCTTTTTGTTCTCAACCAGGGCGGCGTGGAGATGATCGCCCAGCACTTCCCGCATGAATTCGCTTTTTTCCAGATGGTCCACGGCTTCGCGCAGACTGCCCGGCAGCGAGGTGACGCCCTTTTCCAACATCTCCTCGTCGGTCATCTTGAAGATGTTCTCTTCGATGGGCTCCTCCAGCGTGTAGCCTTCCTCGATGCCCTTAAGGCCCGCCCCGAGCATGGCGGCAAAGGACAAATAGAGGTTGCAGGCCGGATCAGGACTGCGCAACTCGATGCGGGTGGCCGACTCCTTGCCGGGCTTGTACATGGGCACCCGCACCAGGGCCGAGCGGTTGCGCCTGGCCCAGGCGATATACACCGGGGCTTCGTAGCCCGGCACCAGCCGCTTGTACGAATTGACCCACTGGTTGGTTATCAGCGTAAATTCCGGGGCGTGGCGCAACAGACCGGCGATAAAGCTCTTGCCCTCGGCCGAGAGATGGTAGGGATCGGTCACATCGTAAAAGGCGTTTTTGGAACCGCGAAACAGCGACTGGTGGCAGTGCATGCCCGAGCCGTTCTCGCCAAAAAGGGGCTTGGGCATAAACGTGGCGTAGCAGCCGTGTTTGCGGGCCACTTCCTTGACCACCACCCGGTAGGTCTGGGCGTAGTCGGCCATGACCAGTCCTTCCTGGTAGCGCAGATCGATCTCGTGCTGGCTGGGGGCCACTTCGTGGTGGCTGTATTCCACGGCCACGCCCATGGATTCCAGGGCGAAGTTGATGTCGCGGCGCACATCGTTGGCCAGATCGCGCGGCGGTGCATCGAAATACCCGCCGTGGTCGAGGATTTTCGGCTCGGTGGAATTGGCAAACAGGAAAAATTCCAGTTCCGGGCCGACGTAATAGGTATAGCCGAGGTCTGCAGCCTTTTTGAGCATGCGCTTTAACACATAGCGCGAATCCGCCGCAAAGGGCGTGCCGTCGGGATTTTTGACATCGCAAAAAAGCCGCGCCACCGGCCGGTCGGACGGCCGCCAGGCCACAAGCTGGAAGGTGGACGGGTCGGGAAAGGCCACCATGTCCGATTCCTGGATCTTGGTAAAACCGGTGATGGACGAGCCGTCAAAGCCCATGCCCTCTTCAAAGGCGTTTTCCAGTTCCCGAGGCGAAATTTGAAAGCTTTTGAGCACGCCCAGCACGTCGATAAACCAGAACTGGATAAACGAGACGTTATAATCCTTGACGGCCCGCAGCACGTCGTCGGCGTTTTTGCAGTTAAAGACCGCCATCTGGCATATCCTCCGTTTGCAGGTTGGCGCAGGAATGCGGCCGGCCCGGGCGCGACACGCATCACCCAGGCGCAAGCCCCTCTCTTGGCCTATTTACTGCCTCAAATCAAGACGTTGCGCACCGGGCAAGGCACAGGCGGCTGGGACAGGGCGGCGCTGGACCAACGTGTCGTTACGCCCCACGCATGGTACAAGCCCATGCCGCCGGCCGCCAGGACACCCAGGGTGGCGTTGCGCCCCGCACGCGTTACAAGCCCTTGCGCTCGATAAACCGCAGCACGGCCGCAAACACCGCCAGGAGCACCATAATGACCAGCCAGTGGCTGACGCCCAGCACCCCCGGCAACGTCAGCTTGCCGTAAACGCCCCAGGTGTAGACCGTCCCCAGCAGGGCGTCGTAGCACCGGGCGAAAATCGCCGCCCCGGCCAGCATGCCGGCTATGGCCCAGAGGGCGTCCAACCGCCCCTCGCCCACCGCCCCAACGGAGGTGCCCGGACAATAGCCCACCAGCCCCCAGCCCAGGCCGAAAATGAGCCCGCCCAGAATATTGGCCCCCAGTATGGTGGCTTTGAGTGACAGTTTGACCAGCCCCAGATCGTTTAAAAGATAGATGCCGACCATGGCCACCATGATGTGGGACAGCATGAACTTGACGATAGTCATATCTTTGAGGCGCAACGCCCCAAGCTGCTTGTCGTAGCGCAACACCTGGCCGCGCTGGAGCAAGAAGCCGAACAGCACGCCTGTGATAAGGCCGAAAAAAAGTTCCATGTCATTTCCCCCGGTAGAGCAGCCGGGCCATGACAATGCCGCCGGCAAAAAAACAGGCCCCGGCCACATAGCCCGAAATCGCCATCTGGGACATGCCCGACAGTCCGTGGCCGCTGGGACAGCCGTCGGCCAGCCGCGCCCCGAACATGGCCACCGCCCCGCCCGCAAACGCGGCCACGCCGCGCAGCCAGGGGCTGGGGCCGAAACGCGCTTTCCAGGAGTCGGGCACAAGCTGCACCTTGAAATCGCCGGACAACTGGGCCGCCAGATACGCGCCCAAGGCGATGCCGCACACGAACAGGAACTGCCAGTCAAAAACCGGCTTTTCCTTGAGATAATAGGATAATGTTGCAACCACGTCCGGGGCGTAGAGCTGTTCGGCCATGCCCGCTCCACGCACAAACGTGGTGGATGCGCCCAGATATTTGCCGGCCACCAGCACCGAACCCACCGACACCAGCCCTGAAAGCGCTCCGGCCAGATACGGACTCCAGCCTTTTGTCTGCGATGGCATGTCTGCCCTCCCGCACTACGGATTTGAATCGTATAGGATGTAGCCCAGGGCGGGCGCGTCGTAAAGCAAAAGGCGACACGTCCCTTGCCAAGGCGTTGCGACCAGGGCACAAGTCCGGCCATGGAACAGTGCCCAACAGCCACAATTTCGGATCAGGAACAGGCCGCCTTCGCCCGGCTGGCTAGCGTCATGGCCCAAAGCGGCCGGGCGCATGGCATCCACGTCCACGCCCCGGTGCGCACCATGGCCGAAGCAACGGCGCTCACGTTTGATGTCTCGCGCATCGTAAAGACCATCGCCTTTGCGCTTCGCGACGGCGGGCTGGTGCTGGCTGCCCTTCGCGGCACGCGGCGGGTGGTCTATCCGGCCCTGGCAGGGCTGCTCGGCGTTGGCCGGCGCGATATCGCGCCACTGTCGCCAGACGAAGTCCTGGCCCGACTCGGCGTCGCGCCCGGCAGCGTCTCGCCGCTCTTGGCCGGCGACGGCATGACGCTGTGCCTGGACGCCGACGTGCTGACCATCGCGCCATCGCTCTACTGCGGCTTTGGCAGGCCCGACCGGACGCTGGAGATTGCGCCGGGGGAGTTGGTTGAGATGCTGGGAGAGGTGAAGGTGGGAGAGTTTTCGAAGGAGTGAGGAGAAAAATAGAAGAAGAGAAGGCAGAAGATGCCTCCGGCGGCCGGGGGCCTGAGGCCCCCGGACCCCCGCAAAGGGGAAATTTTTAAAGGGGTTGGTTGCCCGTATGGAAGCTCCAGTCGATTATGGAGCGTGGGCGCAATAATTCCAACTTGACCGGGAAGATCTGCTTATCCCGGTCCACAGCTTACCCAATGACCAGCCAACATCCAGAACCCCTTGAAATACTTTTCTAATCAAGGGGGTCCGGGGGGATTATCCCCCCCGGCCGCCGGAGGCCCTTACCCCCGCCGCGCCGCCCTCGCCTCTATAAGCTCGGCCACTATGCTGACGGCGATTTCTTCCGGCGTCTCGGCTGCGATTCCAAGGCCGATGGGCGAATGGCAGCGGGCCAGATCCTCTTTGGTGTAGCCCTCGGCCAAGAGCTTGTCGTACAGGGCGTCGCGTTTGCGAAGGCTGCCGATCATGCCGATATAGCCGGCCTGGGTTTTGAGAGCCAGGGCCAGCACGTCCTTATCCTGGGCGTGGCCGCGCGTGACAATGACCACCGAGGCGTTTTTTTCGATGACCAGACTGGCAAAGCAGTCGGGCAGGCTGGAGAAAACCACGGTTTTGGCGGCGTCCGGGAACCGCACGGCATTGGCGAACTCCGGCCGGTCGTCAAAGACCGTCACGCCAAAGCCCACCATGGCCGCCATGTGGCAGGTGGGGCGCGACACATGGCCGCCGCCGAAAATATAAAGCGGATCAAGAGCCAGCGCCGGTTCCAGCACCCACTGGCTGCCGTCGGCATCCAGCAGAATCGGCGCAACGATACCCCGGCCCTGGGCCCGGGCGGCCATGAGCACGGCCTGCTCGGGGCAGATGCCGACCACGCCGTCCGGGGTGAGCAGACAGCGTGCGCCACCCCAGGCCTCGCCGCCGACCCGGGTCAGTATCAAGGCGCTGCGCCCGGCGGCCAGACTCCCGGCCAGGGCGGCATACAGCTCCTGGTTGGCTGCGTCGGCCTCAATGCGTTCCAGAAACACCCGCATGCGCCCGCCGCAGATGAGATCGGCCCCGGCCGCCGCCTGCCCGGTCATATCGATGCCCATGAGCCGGGACTCACCGATGGCCAGCGTCTCCTTGGCGGCGGTAATGACCATGCCTTCGCCCAGTCCCCCGCCCACGGTGCCGGCGATGGAGCCATCGGCAAAGACCAGCATCTTGGAGCCGGCAGTGCGCGGCGTCGAACCTTCGTTGGTGACGATGGTGGCCACGGCCAGGGACTCGCCCCGGGCCAGACGATCATTGATGGCGACAATCAGTTCGTTCATGGAGCACTCCTTCCTTTATCGGGATTGCCGACGGTCCAGCCGGCTTCGGTTCGCTCAATACGGCCGAGAATCGGCCCCAGCCGGCGCAGCCGACTGCCGCACGGACACGGTCCGGGCAGCATACGGGCCGCGTCGCCGGTGCGGTAGCGGATAAGCGGCAGGCCACGCGGGGTGAGCGTGGTAAAGACCACCTCCCCCACGGCACCGGCGGCAACCGGCGCATCGCCAAGCGGCTCAAGGACTTCAAAATACAGTTGGGCCTCGCGCAGATGGTAGCCGCAGCCGGCCGCACATTCCATGCCGCCGCCATAGGCCATTTCCGTGGCGCTGTAATAGTCGAAAACCCGGCAGCCGAAGCGGGCGGCGGTTTTCTCCCGCAACTCGGGAGAAAGGAAATCAGAAGCGTAGACCACCGAACGCAAGGTGCCCCGGGCGGCATCCATAACGGCAGGGTCGTCCAGGGCGGCGACAAGCTGCGACGGCGCGGCAATAAGGCTTTGGGGGCGATGGCTGGCCAGGGCCTCGGCCAGACGCGCCGGATTGCCGGAGGGGTCGCCAAAAACCGGAACGGCCCCAAGCCGGGCCATGCCGCGCCCGATCAGATCGCCCACGCTGTCGGGTTTTGCCGCCGGGAAAAGGATCAGCACCGTGTCGCCGGGATCAAGGGTCACGGCCATAACGACCCGGAAGCAGTCGAGCGTTTCCTCGATATCGGCATCGGTTAAGGCCATGCGCTTGGGCGGGCCGGTGGTGCCGGAGGTGGCCACGGTGACCAGCCGGGCGATGGCGTCCTGGGGGACGGTGAGAAACCGGGGAAACGACGCGGCCAGTTCGGCCGGCGTGGTGGTCGGGAGCGTTGCAAAGGCTGGCACACTGTCCGGGAACCCGGGCGGCAGATGGGCCAACCGGTCGCGGTAAAACGGGGCGGTGCGGGCGTAAGCCACGGCTCGCTTCAGGGCCGCGAGCTGCCAGTCGGCCAGCCGGGCGGGATCAAGGGTTTCGCCAGCCTGACCGATGGCCCCAGCGATCCAGGCGTCAAAAGGACTCAGGCGCATGTTTTGCGGCGATAGAGCGCCGTGCCGTCGGCGGCTGTGAGATTGTACAGGCAAAATGGAATGAGCCGGTCATCCGGCGCGGCCACATGGATGCAGCAGCCCCGCGCCCGCTCCAGATCCAGGGTCCAGGCGTCCATAAAGGCCATGGCCGAAATACTGAGGCTGGGCGCTGCGGCTGCTGCGGCCAGGAAACGGTCGAAATCATCTTTAATCTGCTCGCCGGCCGGAGCGGCCTTGGCCGCGCCCCACTGCCGGGCCACAAAGGCCATGGACTGGCGCGCCCCTTCCTCGGCCGGGATGGCCGATTTGTCGCAGCAGCCGCCGCCCCCGGCCAGGGTCAGCCGGCCGCCGGGCGCAACCCGGTAGGTGGCGGAAAACGAGCACAGGGAATGCTCGCAGCACGGCGGATGCAGATCCGCCGCCCGGACCATGCCCTCGGTCTGCCCTTCCAGGGCGGCCATGACCTCAGGCAGGGTCAGGCGCGGGGCGTTGGCCCCGTTGCCGGGATAGCGGCCAAAATGGGCGGCGGGCTGGAAATGGACGCCGCGCACCGCCGGGGCCAGTGTCGCGGCCAGCCGGATAAGGGCACCAACCTCGCCGTCGTTGACCCCGGGAACCAGGGTGGCCACCAGCACCACGCCCAGGTTCGCAGCGGCGCAGGCATCTATGGCAGCACGCTTCTCCCGGGCCAGGGACCGGCCGCGCAGGGCCACATGGACGGCGTCGCTGACCCCGTCGCACTGCAAAAAGACCGAATCCAGCCCCGCCCCGGCCAGACGCCCGGCCAAAGCGGGATCGGCCGCCAGGGCCAGACCATTGGTATTGAGCTGGACAAACGGGAACCCGGCCTTTTTGGCCAGGGCCACGATTTCGGGCAAATCGGTGCGGAGCGTCGGTTCGCCGCCGGAAAGCTGGAGATTGGCCGGCCCGGCAGCGCGTCTGGCCCGCATAAGCCGGGTTTCCACAGCAGCCAGGGTGGGATCGGCGGCAAAACCGGTCCCGGCATCGGCAAAGCAGACCGGGCAGCCGAGGTTGCAGCGGCCGGTGATCTCAAAAACGACGGTACAGGTGCGTTGGGTATGTTCCGGGCACAGGCCGCAGACAAAAGGACAGCCCTCGCCAGGGGCGGTGCCGGCCGGGGTGCTTCCCAAGCGCGGCGTCTTGGGCCGCTCCCAGCCCGCAAGCCCCGGCGGACCATGCCAGAAGCGGCTGCGAAATTCGCCGTGCTGCGGGCAGGTCCGCACCAGCCAGCCGTCCTCTCCAACAATTTCTCGGCGTGCCGGCAGCCGGGCCAAACACACCGGACACAAACTCTCTGTCACCGTCACATTTTTCTCCCAAAAAAATCGAAGGGGAAGGCAGAAGAGTGCCTCCGGCGGCCAAAGGGGTGACCCCTTTGGAATCCCTCCTGGAAGGCAAGGGGTTAAAGGGGAACGGCGTTGCCGCGACGATGGGTGGGGGGATGATCTCCCCCCCGTTGAAAGTCTTTGGAAAGGGGGTCCGGGGGAAAACCTTTCTTCAGAAAGGTTTTCCCCCGGTTCGTCTTACTCCCTGCCTTCGGCAGGGTCTATACCGTAACTGACCAGCAATTCGAGGATATGATTCCAGGCATCGGCCATAAGTCCGCCGCAGCGGGTGGGATCGGGCTTGCCGTCGTTTAAGATGGCGGCGCAGGTGGTGGCCCCGTAGTCATCTTTGACGCGTGCGGTGAACCACTCCACGAAATCGGCCACCACGGCGTCGGCCTGCGTAAAGGGCGTTTCCTCGTCGCGTCCTTTGCCGGTGTAAAGGCCCAGCACCAGACAGCCGCCGGTCAGGATGCCGCATTCGCCGCCGCAGCCGCCCATGCCGTGGCACAGGCCTCTGGCGGCGCGCACCAGTTCGGGATTTTCGCGGCCCTGGGCCTTTAAGGCCAAAAGCACCAGAATCTGGCTACAGCAGTAGCCCACATGGGCCAGGGGCAAAATTTCGAGCAGCGTGGGATTCATGCAGACACCTCCTTGCGGCTGATCCACAGGCCGTAGCCCAGACGGGGTTTGGCACCGGTTGCGTCGCAACTCGGCTCGCGGCCGGTCAGGACGACCATCACTTCCCGGGCCGAGCCGAGTTCGAGGACGAGGCGACAGGAAAGATCGATGAGGAGTTTGGTGTGGTCCTCGAAAATGATCGGGGTGATCCCCTGGCGCAGCAAACGCGCTTCGGCCACGTCGCGGGGCACGGCTCCGGCGGCGCAGCCCGAACCGCAACCGCCCGCCCCCGGAGCACCGGCCTGCAAGTACAGATCGGACACGATGAGAAAGCCGCCGGGAACAAGCACCCGGGCGATCTCGGCCAGGGCGGCCTCGGGCTGCGGCAGGGCCGAGAGCACGCATTCGCAAAAAACGCCGTCGCAGGAGGCAGCGCCAAGGGGCAGCCGCCCGGCATCGGCCCGCAGCGCCCGGCCCGGGACGCGGCCGGCGGCCTCGGCCAGCAGTGTGGCGGAAAAATCGATGCCCACGGCGCAAAAACCAGCCTCGTCAAAGCGGGCCAGACTGGCCCCGGCACCGCAGCCGCAATCGAGCAGCACCGAGCCGGCGGCAAAGGGGAGCATGTCCAAGGCCCGCTCGGTCAGTGTCAGCCCGCCGGGCCGGATGGCCCCGCCCGTGGCCCGGCGCACGTCGGCCCGTTCATAGGGCCGCTCAGGGGGCGACACCTCGGGGCGTCCGTAAGGCCGCTCGTCGCACCACACCACGGGTCGCTCAGAGAGCCGCCCGCCGGCACCCGGGCCGGCCCGGGCGAAGTCGCGCCGGGGGGGCGGCACCCCGTCCCCTGCCGCCGCGCGGGCAGCCGGGGCGGCCACTACTTGTCCTCCAGGAGCTGCTCCACTTCAAACATCTTGCCCACGGCCAGAAACTCGGGGACCAGCGACAGGCCGCAGGCGGGACAAGTCAAAAGTGTAATGGTGAAGCCGCCCTGGAGATAGGTGACGCCGACGGGTGCGGCAACCAGCGGCTGGTTGCAGGCGGCGCACAGCCACGAACCGGATTCGGGCAGATAGGTTGGCGTGTCGTTCATGGCCGTTAGCCCTCCTGCCGGTCCACGCCGGAGACGTTCATGCGGTGGCTGTAGGCGGCGTGAATGTGGGCCGCGCCGTCGATCAGTTCGTAGAGCGCCCAATAGGTGACGCGCGCCGTGGCAAACCCGGCCAGATGGCGGCCGGTGGCCGTGTCGGTGAATTTGCGCCCGGTGGCCTCGGCCCGGGCCACGGTGCGGGCCACGTCGGTATCAAGGATGTGGCGCGCCTCCATGACTTGGCGCACGACGTCGGGGATGACCAGCGGCAGGGCCGGCGGCGTTTCGGGTGGTTGCGGCTCGTGCCACACGGTTTCGAGCATCTGGCGCTTCAGGCGCGCCCGGGCCTCGTGGCGGTAGGAAAAGCCCGGATCGGGCCGCTCGGCCGGGTCATCCGATCCACCGGGAAAGAGCAGATCGAGCAGATGATAGGTCCGCTTGCCAGCCCCGGCCAGCCGGTCGCGGCACATGGAGCAGGTGGCCACGAAATCGCGCGGGCTTTCGGCCACCCGGCGGGCCAGGGTCGCGGCGGCCAGTTCCGGGTTGGCGTTGGCTTGCAGTCCCCCGAAGCCACAGCAGGAGGCCAGCCGGCCCGAAGCAGGCAGTTCCTCCACGGCGACGCCGATCCTGCCGAGGATTTCGCGCACCGCCGCCAGTCCGGCCACGTCGTGGCGGCCGGTGCAGGCGTCGTGGACGGCCACGGGGCCGGCCGGCAGCCTCACGCCGGCCACCGGGCCGGATGGCAGCGAAACACCCACCTGGGGCAGACCGGTTTCGTCCAAAAGAACGCGCCACAAGGAAACCACGGGGATTTCGGGGGCCAGACGGGCGAAGGTGGCCTGGCAGGAGGCGCAGGCGGCAATGACCCGGGGCTGGCCAAGGGCCTCCCAGTCGGCGCGAAAAGCGGCCATGGCCGCCTCGGCCAGCTCCTGCCGGCCGGCCCACCAGGCCGGCGCGCCGCAGCAGGCCAACCCCAACCCCACGCCGCCGGCCAGCCCGGCCCGCAGATGGGCATAGACGGCCGGCACGGACGCGGCCGGATCGCCGCCGAGCTGGCAGCCCGGGAAAAAGAGGTGGGAGCACGACGCCTCGCCCGGTGCGGCCCGCACCAGGCGAAAAGCGGCCGACTGCGAAAAGGCCATGTCCTCCAGCACGAACTCATGGGCCCAAAGCGGCATCTTGCCGCGCGACACCATATCGCGCCGGGCAGCCACAATGAGATCGGGCATGGAGAAGCCCGACGGGCACAATTCCTCGCACTGGCCGCACAGGGTGCAGGAATTAATCATCTGATTATAGGACCGCGCGCCCTGCACAATGGAAAGATTATTATAGATCTGGCGGGCGTAAACCTTGGGATAGCCCTTATATTTCGCCAGATAGGTGCAGGATTTGACACATTCCAGACACTGGCATTCCAGGCACCGGGCGGCTTCGGCCTGGGCCTCGGCCGGGGTCAGGCCGGCCCCCGGATCGGCCGGGACAACGCCCGGCAGGGGAATAACCCCCTGGGTATTGGTGAAAAGCCGCGTGGGGCAGGCCCCCTCGCGCTCCCGGGAGGCGGTGATGGACACGCCGGCCATGTGCCGGTCCATGGACACGGCAGCCTTGCGGCCTTCGCCGGCCAGGGCAATGACGGAAAGCGGCTGTCCGGGGGTGACAAAGCCACCGCAGAAAACGCCGTCGCGACCCAGCAGGGCCAGGGTCACGGCGTCCACGGCCTCGCGGCCCACAGACAGGAAATTTGCGTCGAGCATTTCGACGTAGACAGCGTCGTATTCGCCGCCCAAGCGGTCCAACAGTGCGGCATTGAGGGTTTGGCCCGCCCGAAAGACCACGTTGAGCCGCCCCATGATTTCGAGTTCGGCAGCAAGGGCGCCTGCCGGCAGCAGTTCGGAAAGACCGAGCAGATGGCCGCCCACGGCCTCGCCGGCCACATACACGTCCACGCCGTAGCCTTTTTTGCCGAGATCCCAGGCCACGGTCAGGGCGCTGACATCGCCGCCCATGACTGCCGCGCGTTTGCCCTTGCCGGGCATGGCGAGCGGTTTGGTGGCCGCACCGGTGGCGTTTATGATGGTGCGCTCCACAGCGCCCATGGCCAACGAGGTGTCGATGGAGCCTCGGACGCAGGGGCCCTGGCACAGATGGTCGCACACCCGCCCAAGGACCGTCGGCAACGGCAGGGTGCGGTCGAGGAGCTTTCGCGCGCCGGCCAAATCGCCTACCCGGACCAGGGTCATCACCTTGCGCACATCCACGTGGAGCGGGCAGGCGGCCTGGCAGGCCGGCTGTTCCTCCTGGATGCAGCGGTACTCGATATCGTGCAAACCCTGCTGGTCCATGCCTCCCCTCCTGGTTACAAAGACGGGGCGGACGGCAACCGCCCGCCCCGTCGGGGTCACATCAGGATGCGTGAAACGGTCTTATTTGCCAAGGGCCTTAAGACCAGCCAGCACCTTTTCGGGGTAGGCCGGCAGGTGGCGGATGCGCACGCCGCAGGCGTTGTAGATAGCGTTGATGATGGCCGGGTGCGGGCCGCACAGCGGCACTTCGCCAACACCGGAGTTGCCGTAGGGGCCGTGCTCGCGCGGCGACTCAACATAGATCAGTTCCAGCGCGTCGGGGATGTCCTTGATGTAGGGGACGCCCGCGCCGGCAATGGAGGAATGCTTCTTGATGTCCTCGAAGTCCTCGGACAGGGCCAGGCCGATGCCCTGGGCCAAGCCGCCCCAGTTCTGGCCGTCGACGGTCTGGCGGTTGTTGATGGTGCCGATGTCTTCGACCAGGACCATCTTGTCGACCACGGTCTTGCCGGTGGCCAGCTCGACGGTCACTTCGGCCAGGAACAGGCCGTACATGTAGCAGCAGAACGGGGAACCCAGGCCGTTGGCGTCGCAATCCTTGGCCGGAGCGGTCCAGGTGCCGTTGTAGCGGGTCTTGAGGCCTTCTTTGACCATCTCGTCGTAGGTGCGATAGGTGCCGTCGGCCTTTTTGCAGGCGGCCACGAGCTGCTGACAGGCGTTAATGATGGCCTGTCCGACCACGACGTTGGAGCGCGAGCCGCCGGCCGGGCCGGAGTTGGGGCACTTGCTCGTGTCATTCAGAACCAGCTTGATCTTGCTGGCGCAGATGCCCATGGGCTTTAAGGTCTCGTGGGCAAAGCCGACCGTACCGGCGTCGGAGCCCTGGCCGTGATCCTGCCAGGTGTTGTAGATGGTCACGGTGCCGTCGGCATTGAGCTCGGCATCGGCACCGGCGGAGTCCGGGCCGTCAAGGCCGGAACCGTAGATACCGATAGCCACGCCAACACCCTTTTTATGCGTAGCGGTGGAGTTCTTTTTGGCGTTGGCCAAAGCTTCCTTGTACTTGGGACGCAGGATGTCGATCATCTCCGGCAGGGTCCAGGAATCGGGCACCTGGGCCGTCGGGGTGGTGTCGCCCGGACGGTAGACGTTGACATAGCGGAATTCCAAGGGGTCCATGCCGAGCTTTTCGGCCATTTCGTCCATGAGCGACTCGGACGGGAACATGATTTCCGGCGAACCGTAGCCGCGGAAGGCCGAGCCCCAACCATGGTTGGTGGCCACGCAGTAGCCCTTGGCGCGCATGTTGGGGATGCCGTAACCGGCCATCCAGTACTGGGAACCGCGAAGGGTCAGCAGATCGCCGAACTCGGAATAGGGGCCGTGGTCAACGATCCATTCCATTTCGGAGGCAACGATCTTTTTGGTGGCCTTGTCCACGGCGATCTTGCCCTTGGTCCAGAACGGGGAGCGCTTGCCGGTGTAGTACTGCTGCTGGGCGTAGTTGTAGCGCAGATGCACCGGGCGGCCGGTGGCCAGGGCGGCAACGCCGACCAGGGCTTCCATGGTGGGGCTGAACTTGTAGCCGAAGGTGCCGCCGGTGGGGTTCTGCACGAGAACCATGTTCTCCGGCTCAACGCCCAGGCCCGGGGCGATCATGTACAGGTGCAGGTACAGGCCGATGGACTTGGAGTGGATGACCAGCTTGCCGGCGTCGTTGGTGTAGGCAAATCCTACGTCAGGCTCGATGGGCAGGTGGGGCTGGCGCTGGGTGTAGTAGTCGCCGCCCACGACTTCGTACTTGGCCGCATCGGCAAAGAACGGAGCCACGTCCGCGCCCTTGGCGTGGTTTTGCTCGTAGTAGGTGTTGGGGGTGCCGGGGTGGATTTCGATGGCGTCGTCGGCCATGGCCGCCGGGGCGCTCATGTAGGCCGGCAGGACTTCCAGGTCCACTTTGACCTTCTCGGCCGCAGCGCGGGCATTGGCTTCGGAGTCGGCCGCGACCAGGGCGATGGCGTCGCCGTACTGGAACACCTTGTCGTCGCACAGGATCGGACGATCCCAACCGTCACCCTTGTTGGTGGGGAAGGTGATCAGACCGGTGATGCGGTTTTTGCCCTTGACGTCCTTGGCCGTGATGACGCTGTGCACACCGGGCATCTTCAGGGCTTCGGAGGTGTCCACGCCCTTGAGGTTGGCATGGGAAACGCGGGCTTCGACAATGGCCAGATGCAGCGTGCCCGGGGGCAGCATGCTCTTCTGGTCGTCGCCAAACAGCCACTGGCCGGTGACCTTGGCCACGCCCGTGGGACGCGGGGCACGGGAACCGAACACGTTGCCGTCGGCCGGCATGTTGTGGTTGATGCAAAGGGTCATTTCACCGCGCAGCACCTTGGCAGCGTCCATGACGGCGTCCACCAGGGGGATGTAGCCGGTGCAACGGCACACGTTTTTGTGCTTCTGGAACCAATTACGCACGTCTTCGCGGCTGGGCTTGGCGTTCTGATCGAGCAGGCCCTTGGCGGACAGGATAAAGCCCGGGGAGCAAAAACCACACTGGGCCGCACCGTGGACAACCCAGGCGGTCTGCAGGGGATGCAGGCTTTCCTTGGTTCCAATGCCTTCGATGGTGGTCACGTTGGCGTAATCGGCCACGCGACGGATCTTGGTGATACAGGCCCGGGTGACCTTGCCGTCGATGATGACCGAGCAGGCGCCGCACTGGCCCTGGGCGCAGCCGACTTTGACGCCGATCAGGTGCAGCTGGTCGCGCAGCACATCGGACAGAAACGCTTCGGGGTCGACGATGAGTTTGCGCTCAAAGCCGTTTACGATGAGAATTTTTTCCAGCATGTTGTCTCGCTCCGTTTCGGGTTGAGGGTTTGTTGCGTTGCCGATGCTGCACGCCTGGAAAGGTTCCCGGCGGCGCAGCCTTTGATCCTGAACCGCCCGCTTGTGTCGCGTTCGGCAATTGCTACTCTGGCTTATCCAGCACTAACATACTGAATTTATTATTTTTATTCACACAAAACATAAATGTTTTGTGTGAACGCCACCCTAGCCTTTGCCGAAGCCGCATGCGGGATAGCGGCATTCGGGACACATGGCGCACAGGCCGCCATGTCCAAGCTCCACGATGTCGGCCCGGTTGAGCCGCTCCCCGGCCACAAGCCTGGGCACCGTCAAATCGAAAATACTGGCCTTGTGGTACATGACGCAGCCGGGCAGCCCGACCACGGGGATCTCGCCGAGATAGGCCAGCATGAACATGGCCCCGGGAAAAGTGGGAGAACCGTAGGTGACGACTTCGCCGCCGGCCGCCCGGATGGACGACGGGGTCAGATCGTCGGGATCGACGGACATGCCGCCGGTGACGGCGATCATGTCGGCCCCCTCTTCAATGAGGCGGCGTATGGCCCGTACCGTCATGGCCTGGTCGTCGGGGACGAACACCTGACGCATGACGGTGCAGGAGAGCGCCTCGAATTTGCGGCGCAGGATGGGGCCGAAGGCGTCCTTGATGCGGCCGTGGTAGACTTCGCCGCCGGTGGTGACCACGCCGATACGCAGGGGCTTAAACGGCCGCACACTGACCACCGGGCCGTATTGGGCGCAGCAGGCTTCCACGGCGTCGATCTTGGCCGCGTCCACCACCAGCGGCACCACCCGCGTGCCGGCCAGCATCTGCCCCGGCTCCACCACCACGTTGCCGTGCAGGGTGGCTATGGTCACTTCCTCAATCATATTGAGCCGACGCAGGTTGGCGGCGTCGATGCACAGCAGGCCGGCATGGGCGGCCAGCAGATTGATGCGACCCTCGCAGGGCTGACTGAAGACAATACCTTCCCCGGCCACGGCCACGGCCATGCGGTGGGCGGCGTCATCCTCATGCAGGAAGCCTTCGGCCAGATCCCAAACGTAGATATGTTCCTTGCCCAGACGCAGCAGATCGTCGATGTCGCCCGTCTCGATGACATGCCCCTTGCGAAAGGCCGGCCCCTTGCCTTCACCCGGCACGATCCGGGTGATGTCGTGGCACAGCACCATGCCGGCGGCATGATGGACGGGGATGCTGCGCATGGGGGCGTTTTTATGGAGGGGTGCGGCGTGTGTGGCGTTCATGGCGCGTTGTGCTTCCCTTGCGGTTGCTGGTTGTGCGTCTCCCCCCGGCCCAGGCGGCGGGAGGGGTGCGGCCGGGGGCCGGGAATGAGGCTCTCCCTCGACTCGGAGGGGCGCGCTTTGATCAGCCCCGCAATCCGACCTGCCGTCCACAGGCTGTCGCGGTCGGCCGGCAGAATATGTTCTTTCTAACAGAGGCTGTCTGAACAGAATCTGCCTGTTCCTGTCATACGTGTGCAAGAAAATCTATGTTAACAAAAACATAAAGTACGCAATATATGCCTTGCTTTTAGCAGTGCGTCAGAAAGCATCTTCACTTCTCATGCTATTATTAACATCATCCTTACACTGTGTTTTGCGAAACATAACAAATGCACTCACACTCAAATAGCAATATACAGGCCAATGATACTTCTTCATTGCCCAGGCGGCTTGCGACAGGCGTTGTCCTTGCGTTGCCCCTTCCCCGGCAGACATGGTGACCCTGCCTCGTGGGCACGGCCGAGGGCGGCTGCCCTCAAATGGGTGTTAATACATCAAAATAACACTGTTTTTTAAAAACAGGGACATTTGGGTCAATTTGGGGCGGCAAATGGGTCAAAAAGCGACAGGTGCGCGACGACGCACCAAGCGGGCGGCTATTAGGCTAATTATAACATGGGTAAAGCGAGCAGACAGTGGTGCCGACTGCCCGAAAAACCAGCAAACAGGGAGGGGGACTGGTGCATTGTGACGCTGGCTGCTGCCAACGCCAGGGTCTTGGCCGGGAGGGTTGGGGCTGGCGGCGCTCAGGCAGGACGGGTCGGGGCGGCAGCGGTCACCGGCAGGCGGTGGCGGTACGGCCAAAACAGCCCCACGGCCAACAGCGCGCCCAGGGTGTCGGCCAGCATGTCCTTCTGGGCATCCCAGACATCGCCCTGGCTGCCCAGAAACTCCACCCCGGCCTCGCCGCCCTCGGCCACGGCGTACCACCACTCGATGATCTCGTAGGCGCAGGCCACGGCCATGATCACGGTGACGCTAAAAACGGCAATAACGACCGGATGGGCCAGCCGCCGGCGCCAGAGGTATTCGGCCAGGGCAAAGGCATAAAAGCCCACGGCAAAATGGGCCATACGATCAAAGTGGTTGCGGGAAAAACCGAACAAGTCGGTGACAAAGCCAAAGGGCACGTTGGCAAAGGTATAATGGCCGCCGATGGTGTGCAAAAAGAGCCAGACCGCCATCAGGGCATAGCCCGGGTTGGAGAAGCGAAACCACCGGCTGGCCACCACGAAAAAAAGAAATACGGCCATGACCGGGATGTTTTCCGCCCACCAGACTGCGCGCGAGGCCGGCGAAACGCCGAGAATGGCGAAAAAGACCAGGAACGTCGCCGCCAAAACCTCGGGGAACCATCTGGCCATGCTGCCGCCTCCTTCTGTGCCGGCCCGATCTGCCGGACCGCCGCCCTGCCAGCCCTACTCCACTGCGAAGCGGCCGACAACCGTATCATCCAGCCGGGTTTGACAGGACCGCCCCCGCGCCCCTACCGTTGCAGGCCCCGGCCCTTTGGCCGGCGGCGCAACACCCGACCGCAGCAAGGAGCGCACCCGTTGTGGAACACTTCGATTTCGTCATCGCCGGTGCCGGCGTCGTCGGCCTGACCACGGCCCTGGCCCTGCTGCACCGCGCCCCGACCGCCCGCCTCGCCGTTATCGAAAAAGAACCCGGCCCCGGTCGCCACGCCAGCGGCCGCAACAGCGGCGTGCTCCACTGCGGCCTGTACTACGGCAGCGACACGAAAAAAGCCAAAGTCTGCGCCACAGGCGGGCGGCTCATGGCCCAGTTCGCCGCCGAACACGGCATACGCTTGCACCGCAACGGCAAGGTGCTGGTGGCCACCGACCCGGCGCAGTTGCCGGTGGTGGAAAAACTCCTCACCAACGCCCGGGACGGCGGCATCCGGGCCGAGCGCATCGACACCCAGACGCTCCTTGCCCTGGAACCGGCCGCCCCGCCCGAGGCTGTGGCCGCCATCCACTGCCCGGACACGGCGGTCATCGATGTGCAGGCCGTCATGGCGACGCTCACGACCCGTCTGACCGAGGCCGGGGCGCGGTTTTTCTTCCAGCGCCGGGTGGCCGGCCCAGGACCGGACGGGGCCATCGCCACCACCGCCGGTCCCATTGCCGCCGGCTTTTTATTCAACTGCGCCGGAGCCTATGCCGACGTGCTGGCCCGGGCCTACGGCTTTGCCCAAAACTACGCCCTGGTGCCGTTTAAGGGCCTCTACTGGAAGCTGACTCCGGCCAGCGCCGCCCGCATTCACGGCAACATCTATCCCGTGCCCGACATCGCCATGCCGTTTCTGGGCGTTCATTTAACGCGCAGCATCAGCGGCGACGTCTACGTCGGCCCCACGGCCATCCCGGCCCTTGGCCGCGAGAACTATGGCCTGCTGGCCGGAGCGCGCCCACTGGAGGCAGCCGCCATCCTGGCCCGGCTGGCCCGGCTCTGGCTGGCCGACACCGACCATTTCCGGGCCTTGGCCGCAACCGAACTGCGCAAATACGGCAAAGCGCATTTTTACCAGTGCGCCAAGCGGCTCATGCCGTCGCTGCGTCCCGACGACCTGGTGCCCACGACCAAGGCCGGCATCCGGCCCCAACTCGTCAATCTGGCGGCAAACCGCCTGGAAATGGACTATATTCTGGAAGGCGACGCCCGGTCGCTGCATGTCTTAAACGCCATCTCCCCGGCCTTTACCGGCAGCTTCGCCTTTGCCGAGATGATCGTTGCTACAAGCGGCGCACTGTGATGGATCTGTGCCCGGCCGGGCGCACCAACAAAAAAGCCCCCCGGTTTCCCAGGGGGCATAACGTCGTGCGTGGGCTGGCTACTTGGTGAACAGCTTCATGAGCGCGGCAATAAGCGCGGCCTGACCAATCAGCATGGCCGCGACCCATTTGAGGATGTCGGCCTTGGTGTCGGCATTGAGCTTGGACATCTCAGCCAAAAGACGAAGCTCCGTCTCGCGCAGATCGTGCTTGGTGGCAATCTCGCGCTTGGCCTCTTCATCCTGCTTTTCAAGGATGTTTATAAGGACACCGGCCGCTTCCTCGCCAAGAGCCTTTTCCAGCCTTGTGGGATCGTCGAAGCGAAGCGCCATAAATCACCAGTCGTACCAATCAGGCCCCAAGTCAAGGCGCTTTCGGCTTCCAGCCGCAGCTTAAGAAAAACCGCTTAGAGTACTTGCGGCGCGAATCCGGCTGCCACCAGCGCCGCCACCACCGACTCGCCGTGGGGGCGGTCGCGGGCTTCAAAGGAGATTTCCAGGCTGGCCTCCTTGGCCGGCAAGGCCAGCAAGGTGCGGTGATGCTGGATTTCCATGATATTGGCCCCGCAGTCGCGCAAAACCGCCGTCACCTGGGCCAGGGTCCCCGGACGGTCGGAAATGGGCAGGCGCAGAGTCACCACCCGGCCCTCGCGGATGAGTTCGCGCATGATGACCGAAGCCAAGAGCCTGGGGTCGATGTTGCCGCCGCTTAGGACCAGCCCGACCTTTTTGCCGGCAAAGCGCTCGGGATATTCGAGCAACGCCGCCAGAGGCGCGGCCCCGGCCCCTTCGGCCACGGTCTTTTCAATAAAGAGATAGAGGGCAACAGCCTGCTCCAACCGTGACTCATCCACCACCAGCACGTCGTCCACCCTGGCCCGCACCACTTCCGTGGTCAGTTCGCCCGGATATTTGACCGCAATGCCTTCGGCGATGGTGTTGCCCGTGCCGGTCGGCGGTTCACCGCGCATGGCGCACAGCATGGACGGATAGCAGGCGGCCTGGACGCCGAAGATTTCAATGCCGGGCCGCAATCCCTTGGCGGCAGTGGCCACGCCGGAAATAAGCCCGCCGCCGCCGATGGGCGTAACGATGACGTCCAGGTCCGGCTGGGCGGCCAGCATTTCCAACGCCACCGTGCCCTGGCCGGCCATGACCATGGCGTCGTCAAAGGGATGGATAAAGGTCAGACCGCGCTCGGCGGTGAGGCGCTGGGCCTCGGCATTGGCTTCCACCAGCGTCTCACCGGCCAGGACCACCTCGGCCCCGTGAGCCCGGGTATGCTCCACTTTGACCGACGGGGTGTGGGCCGGCATGATGATGGTGGCCGGGATGCCGAGCTGTTTGGCGTGATAGGCCACGCCCTGGGCATGGTTGCCGGCGGACATGGCCGACACCCCACGGGCGCGTTCGTCGTCGGTGAGCGTCAAAAGTTTATTGAGCGCCCCGCGTTCCTTAAACGACGCCGTAAATTGGTGGTTCTCGAATTTGACCAGGACATAGGCTCCGGTCATGGCCGAGAGCACCTGGGAATGCAGAAACGGCGTGACCCGCAGCCGGGGGGACAGCCGGGCCTCGGCAGCCCAGACATCGGCAAGTTCGATCATGCTCATTTATCCTCGCGGGCTGGTTCCATGGCTTCGAAACGGCCCCGCTCCCGGTTTTTGCGCACGGCCCCGGCGGCAAACACCCGGCCGCTCATGGCGATATAGACCCCGGGCGGCTGCGACCAGACCGCGCCCACAGCGCAGCCGATGTTAAAGGCCGCATCCGAGGACGCGAACCGGGCCGGACTCATGGCCCCGGTCAGGACGATGGTCTTGCCGGGCACGTTGGCCAGCACGGCCGCTGTCTCGGTCATGGTGTCGGTGCCGTGGGTGACGAGCACATGGGGGCAGGGGTCGGCGGCAATGAGCCAGCGCAACTCCTCGCGTTCGGTCTTGGTGACGTAGAGGCTGTCCTTGCGGGCCACTTCCGTGACACTAAAATCGAAATCCACCCCGGCCTGGGTCAGGATGGCCCGGACTTGCGGTTCGCCCACGCTGTAATTGGACAGGTCATCGAAGTAGACCTTGTCGATGGTCCCGCCCATGGAATAGACGGCTAATTTCACTTTGTTCCTCGCGTGTGCTGATTGCGGCCTGCGGCAGCACGCCGGCCGCCGGAGCAACGGCGGTTTCCGTTACGCACAAAGGCCGGCCATCCCGGTCCGTAGCCGACTGGATTGCCAGCCCGCGCCACAAACCCCTTCAATAACTTCTCCCGCTGGGGGGTCCGGGGGGATCATCCCCCCGGCCGCCGGAGGCCTCTTCCTCTTCTATCTTCTCTCGTCCCTCTTATCTCTCTTATCACTCTTCTCGCACTTATCCTCCCAGGTACGCTTCGCGTACCCGGGCGTCGGCGATGAGCGATTCGCCGGTGCCGGACAGGGTGATGGTCCCGGTTTCCAGCACGTAGGCCTGATGGGCGACTTTGAGCGCCGCGTAGGCGTTTTGCTCGACCAAAAGCACTGTCATGCCCCGGTCGTTGATCATGCGGATAATCGAGAAGACTTCTTTGACGAGCAGCGGGGCCAGCCCCAGGCTTGGCTCGTCGAGCATGACCAGTTCGGGCGCGCTCATAAGGGCCCGGGCCACGGCCAGCATCTGCTGTTCGCCGCCGGAGAGGGTGCCGCCCTTTTGGTTGCGGCGTTCGGACAGGCGCGGAAAGAGTTCAAAGACCCAGTCCATATCTTTGGCGATGGCCGCCTTGTCGCTGCGGCTGTAGGCCCCGAGCTGAAGATTTTCGAGCACGGTCAAGTGGGCGAAGATGCGCCGGCCTTCGGGCGACATGACGATACCGGCCTTGACGATATCCACCGGGGTTTTCCCGGAGATGTCCGTCCCTTTCCAGCTGATGTGGCCGCGCTTGTTTTTTAAAAGGCCCGCAATGGCCCGCAGGGTGCTGCTCTTGCCGGCACCGTTAGCCCCAATGAGCGTGACCACCGAGCCTTTGGGGACATCCAGGGAGATGCCCTTTAAGGCATGGATGCCGCCGTAATGGACATGCAGATCGCGAATCTCAAGCATGGTCGAGCGCCTCCTCGCCGAGGTAGGCCAGGATCACCTTGGGATCGCGGCGGATGGCCTCGGGGTTGCCCTGGGCGATGGTGACGCCGTAGTCCAGAACCCAGATATGTTCGCAGATGCCCATGACCACCTTCATGTCGTGCTCAATGAGCAGGATGGTCAGGTTGAAGTCGTCGCGGATGGTGCGCACAAAGCCCATGAGATCTTGCGACTCGTGCGGATTCATGCCGGCGGCCGGTTCGTCCAGCAGCAGGAAACCGGGGTCCGTAGCCAAAGCCCGGGCGATTTCCAGGCGGCGCTGGGCACCGTAGGCCAGGCTGTTGGCCTTATCGTCGGCCAGATCGGCCAGCCCCACCGCGTCGAGCAGTTCCAGGCAATGGCTGCGCATGGCTTTATCTTCGCGCAGATAGGCCGGGGTAAAGAGCACGGCTTGCAGCCAGCCGGTCTTTTGGCGCAGATGGCGGCCGATCATGACGTTTTCCAGCACCGTCTCGTTGCCAAACAGCCGAATGTTTTGAAACGTGCGGGCGATGCCGGCCTTGCAGACCTTATGCGGGGCTAGCCCCGTGACCTCACGCCCCTCGTAGAGAATGCGGCCTTCGGTCGGCTTGTAAAAGCCGGTGATCATATTAAAGCAGGTGGTCTTGCCCGCGCCGTTGGGGCCGATAAGCCCGGCGATGGAGCCGCGTTTGACCGCTATGGAGAAGTCGGTCACGGCGGCCAGCCCGCCAAAGCGCATGGTCACGTCGTCCGTGGCCAGGATGATGTCGTCAGCCATTACGCCTTCCCCCGGGAAAAGACCCTGGCAACGGATTGCCAGCTCAGTTCGCGCATGCCCATAAGTCCCTCGCGCCGAAAGAGAATGATGATGATCAGGGCCAGGGAAAACACCACCATCCGCATGCCCGGCACGCCCGGCAGCTCAAAGCCGAAGAGATCAACCGGATTTTCCACCACCCGCAGCCATTCGAGCAAAACGGTGATGCCGATGCCGGCCATGACCGTGCCGCTTAAAGACCCAAGGCCCCCGGCCACCACGATCATGAGGATATTAAAGGTGAGGGTGAACAGAAACATTTTGGGGTCAATGGTGGTGAGTAGACTGGCTAAAAGCGCCCCGCCGACGCCGGCGAAAAACGCGCCCACGGTAAAGGAAAGGAGCTTGTAGCGAAATACGTTGACGCCCATGGCCCGGGCTGCGGCCTCGTCGTCGCGGATGGCTTTGAGCACATTGCCGGTGTTGCTCTGCAGCAGACGCACGATGACGTAGAGGGTGACCAGACACCAGCCGAAGTTCCACCACAGGTTGGCATAGTCCGGGATCCCTTTAAAGCCCAGCGCCCCGTTGGTCAGGCGCGGGAAGTTGTTGGCCAGCACGCGCACGATTTCGGCAAACCCAAGGGTGGCGATGCCAAGATAGTCATCACCCAGGCGCAGCAGCGGATAGCCGACGATGATGCCGGCCAGGGCCGCGGCCAGCCCGCCGGCAATGACGGCCGCCAGGAACGGGGCCTGGGCGTTTTGCACCCAGTCATAAGCCGGCTCCAGAATAAACAGCATGTCTTTTTGGTCCGGGGTCATGATGAGGATGGAGCAGACATAGGCTCCGATGGCCATGAATCCGGCGTGGCCGAGGCTGAAAAGGCCGGTGAAGCCGTAGATAAGGTTCAGCGACAGGGCCAGAATAATATTGATGGCGATGAGGTTTAGAATCTGAATCTTGTAGCCGTCAAAGGTATCCTTGGCCAGCCACAGAAACAGCCCGGCAGCGATCATGGCCAGACAATTAAACAGTATAATTTGCCCGCGTCGCATCAGACTTTATCCTCCAGACGTTCGCCCATAAGGCCGGTCGGCTTGAACATCAGGACCATGATGAGCAGCACAAAGGCAAAGGCGTCCCGGTAGCCGGCCAGATCGGGAAAAAAGGCCACGGTCATGATCTCGATGAATCCCAGGGCCAGCCCGCCGATGACCGCGCCCGGGATGGAGCCGATGCCGCCGAACACGGCCGCGATAAAGGCCTTAAAGCCCGGGATGGTGCCCATCATGGGCTGGAGCTGCGGATAGCGCAAGGCCCACATGATGCCGCTGGCGGCGGCCAGGGCTGTGCCGATGCCAAAGGTCAGGGCGATGATGCGGTTGACCGGCACGCCCATCAAATAGCTCGTCTCGATGTCCTTGCTGATGGCCCGCATGCCAAGGCCGGCCTTGGTGCGGTAGACGATCCACAGGAGAACAAGCATGAACAGCAAGGAGAGAAACGGCACGAAAAGGGTCAGCGGCAAAATGCGCACGCCGTGGGTGATGATGGGGTCTTCGAGCCACTGGGGCCGGTAGACCTCGCGGGGGATGGCCTGGAAAAAGACGATGGCCACGTTTTGCAGGAAAAAGGACACGCCGATGGAGCTAATAAGCGCCGAAATGCGGGGGGCGTCGCGCAGGGGCCGGTAGGCCACCTGATCGACCAAAACGCCCAGGCTCGCCGTGACGGCAATGGCCAGGGCCATGGCCACGGGCCAGGGCAGTTGGCCAAGGGTTATGCCCCAGAAAACGAAATACGCCCCGAGCATGAACATTTCGCTGTGGGCGAAATTGATCAGGCGCAGGATGCCATAGACCATCGTGTAGCCGATGGCGACCAGGGCATAGAGACTGCCCAAGGTCAGGCTGTTAAGCATATGTTGGATGAACATTGCCGAGTTCATGCGGGAATCCTTGCTTGCGTCTTGGCCGCCGGCCGTCCGGGCGGTGCGAGGGACGAGAGGCCGTATCGGCACCCCGTCCCTGCGCTATTAACGATCTACGGTTTAGAGGTCAGGGGTGATCTCGCCTTCGTAGACCTTCTTGCCGTCCTTGATGATGACCAGACCGACGGGCTTTTCGGCGTCGTGGGTCTCGTTGATGGACGTGGCTCCGGTAACACCCTGGAAGCCCTTGGTGGCGGCCAGCGCCTTGGCAATGGACTCGGGATCGGCCTTGCCGGCGCGGGTGATGGCGTCGAGGATGATCATGTAGGCGTCATAGCCAAGCGCTGCGTTCACGTTGGGCTCTTTGCCCGGGTACTGCTTCATCCAACCTTCGGTGAACTTCTTGGCCATGGGGGTCATGTTCTTCATGGACGGATCGTAGGGGAAGGTGGTGTGGACGAAGCCTTCCACAGCGGAACCACCGATGTCGGTGATCTTGGGGTTGTCCATGGCGTCGCCGCCCATGATCTTAAAGGTGGCGCCCAGCTCCTTGGCCTGCTTCATGATGATGGCACCCTCGGCAAAGTAGGAGGGGATGAACAGGACATCGGGCTTTTCGGAGATGATCTTGGTCAACTGGGCGGTGAAGTCCTGGTCGCCGGACTGGTAGTTGAGCGTGGAGACGACCTGTCCGCCGAGCTTGGTGAAAGACTTGTTGAAGTACTTCGACAGGCCGACGGAATAGTCGTTGGCCACGTCAACCAGCATGGCGGCCTTTTTCAGGCCCAGGGTCTTGAAAGCATAGGTGGCCGCGCCAGCGCCCTGGTAGGGGTCGATAAAGCACACGCGGAAGATGTACTTCTTGCCCTGGGTGACCAGCGGGTTGGTGCAGCTGGTGCCGACCTGGGGGATGCCGGCCTTTTCCGAGACTTCGCCACCGGCCATGGCCAGGGAGGAGCCGTAGGTGCCGATGATGGCCTGGACTTTTTCTTTCTCGATCAGGCGTTTGACGGCGTTGGCCGACTCGACCTTATCGGATTTGTTGTCCACGACAAACAGTTCGACCTTTTTGCCAAGCACGGTCGGATTCTCTTTGGCGGCCAACTGCACGCCTTCCAGTTCCAACTGGCCGCCGAAGGCGTTCTGGCCGGTCAGCGGCAGGAACACGCCGATTTTGATGGTTTCTTCGGCGCTAAAGGCCGTGTTGGCAAAGGCGAAAACCAGGGCCAGGCACAAAAGCATCATTTTGCGCATGAGGATTCCTCCACGTTTACATGTTACCGCCGGGGTCTCGGGCCGCTGCGGCGCTTACAGTGAAACAACAGCCGATATCTTCTTGGCCAACTCCACCAGATAGCCGGCGAAGAGGCGTTCGAACTCCTGCATGGAATAGGTGGCGGTGGACGAGTCAAAGCTCACCGCGCCGACCACGGCTCCGGTGCGCAGGGAAAAAAGCGGCGCGCCGATGGCTATAAGCCCCGGCAGGGATTCTTCGTTATTGCGGGCATAGCCCAGTTCGCGCACTTGCCCCAGTTCGGCTTCCAGGACGGCCGTATCGGTGATGGTGCGGTCGGTCTTGGCGACCAGCTCCAGGCGGGCCATGAGTTCGGCCAAGGCGCGCGGCTCGATAAAGGCCATGGCAGCTTTGCCGGCGGCCAGATAGTGCAGGGCCGAGGCGTAGCTAAACGAACGGAAGGCATGGGTGTCGACGGAATCGCGGCGATAGATCAGATAGATGGCGTCGTTGGCCAGGATGCCGACGTCGATATGCAGGCCATGGCGGGCGGCGGCTTCGTCAACCAGCGGTCGCAGCAGGCGCACCAGTTCGCTTTGTTCGATCATGGACTGGGCCAGGGCCAGTGTTCGCACGCCCAGGCGGTAGAGGCCCGAGCGGGGGTCGCGGGCCAGATAGCCCTGTTCGCAGTAGGTGGTGACGTAGCGGTGGGCGGAGGTTTTGCTGATGCCCACCCGGGCGGCGATTTCGCTTAGGGTAAAGCCGGCGTCCTCGATGCCGAACAGATCGAGGATGAGCAGCCCTTTGGCCAGTGATTCGGAGATATTGGCCTTTCCTGACACGAAATCGGCTCCGATTGCTAAAAATGTGAACCGCCGTTCCGACTGGCGGAACAGGCGGACCGAAAGTGTGATACCCGGAGTCGCGGCGGCTGTCAAAGGTTACAGGGAGGTTTCGGAGACGTTTGGGAAAAAGGTCACAATTATGGCGATTGTTCGGGGCGGGGGTGGGGGGTAGCCGTGAAGTCTCTTTGCGCTGGACAAAGGCAATGTTTTGTGATTTTTTTAACTTTATGGCAGACTGCCATGCTCAAAAGGACGAATTTCGCGTCCGATGATTGGCTGCTCGACGGGACTGACTCTTGTGAACTTCAACATGATCAGGAGGTAAGGAGATGAGGATCTTTCTGCTTGCGATTTCGTTGATGCTGCTCAGTGTTAGTGCCTTTGCTGCCGATGAAGCTGCTGACACCGCGAACAGGGCTTCGTTTGAAAAAGAGTGTGCGGCGCTGATTGCTCCGGGCGGACCTTGCGCCGACGTGCAAAAAGGCGGGGGCGGCCGGCGGGGATGCGTGGCCAAGCCAGAAAACATAGAGAAAGCCACCCCGGCATGCAAAAAGGCTATTGAGGAATGGAAGGCGCTGCCGAAATAGTTTGACGGCTGTTGCGTCACTTGACTAAATAGCGTGCAGGCTGTGTCACGCTACGGAAGTCTCTGCTTTCGTAGCGTGGCGCAGACCATCAAGCGCCACGCCGGTTTCCTTTGCAGGCATCGTTGCAACAACTGCTGCCGCGTGGAAAAATCCTGGCTTCTACACCAAGTATAAAACACATGGCTATCTCTTGCCCCCTACCCGGTTCTCGCCGGATAGGGGGCTTTCCCTTTCAAATCGAAAATGCGTCAGCCCAAATACGCCTTCGTCACCCGCTCATCCGCCGCCAATTCCGCCGACGGCCCCTCCAGGACGATGCCGCCGGACTCCACCACGTAGGTGCGCGCCGCCACCCGCATGGCCAGACGGGCGTTTTGCTCGACGAGTAATATCGTCGTGCCCATGGCCCCCAGGCCGGCGATGATCTCAAAGATTTCCGAGACGAGAATCGGGGCCAGCCCAAGGCTCGGTTCGTCCAGGAGCAGCAGGCGCGGCCGGCTCATGAGCGCCCGGGCGATGGCCAGCATCTGCTGCTCGCCGCCGGAAAGGGTGCCGGCCGACTGCTTGCGCCGCTCGGAGAGGCGCGGGAAAAGCTCGAACATGCGCTCCATGTCCTTGGCAATCGCCGCCCGGTCGTTGCGAACGTAAGCCCCAAGCTCCAGATTATCGCCAACGCTCTGGCGGGCCAGCACTTGCCGCCCCTCCGGGGAATGGGCCATGCCCAGGCGCACGAGCACTTCGGGCGGCAAGCCGGTCACGTCGCGGCCGTCAAAGCGCAGCACCCCGGCGCGGGGGGTGACCAGCTTGGACACGGCGCGCAAAATGGACGTCTTGCCAGCACCATTGGCACCAATGAGCGTGACAATCTCGCCGGCCGCAACCGACAGGGACACGTCGCGCACGGCGGAAACGGCACCGTAATTGACGCACAGGCCCTCAACTTCAAGCAGCGCCATGGGTGTCCCCTCCAAGATAGGCTTCGATGACGGCCGGGTCGCGCTGCACCGCTTCGGGCGTGCCCATGGCGATCATCTGGCCGAAGCTGAGCACCATCACCCGGTCGCACAGACCCATGACCATGGGGACGTTGTGTTCGATCAAAAGGACGGTCAAATCAAAACGCTCTTTGATGTCGCGGATAAAATCGGCCAGCCCGAGCTTTTCGGAAGGATTGAGCCCGGCAGCCGGTTCGTCGAGCAGCAAAAGCTTTGGGGAAAGAGCCAAGGCCCGGGCAATCTCCAACCGCCGGCGGTCGCCGTAGGGCAGCGAGGCGGCCAGATGCTCGACCCGGTCGGCAAGCCCGACCAGGCGCAGCAATTCGTAGGCGCGCTCGGTATTGTCCCGATCCTCGCGGCGGCTGGCCGGGGTGCCCAGGATGCCGCCCAAAAGGCCGGTGCGGGCATGGACCCGGCCGGCCACGCGCACGTTGTCCATAAGCGTCAGGCCGCCAAAGAGCCGGATGTTTTGGAACGTACGCGCCAACCCCAACGAGGCGATGGCCTCAGGTTTGGCGCTGGTGATGTCGTGGCCGTCAAAGATCACGGTGCCGGTGTCGGCCCGGGTCATGCCGGTGAGCAGATTGAAAAAAGTGGTCTTGCCGGCACCGTTGGGACCAATAAGGCCCATGATCTCGCCCGGGAGCACCGCCAGGGAGACATCGCACACAGCCATAAGACCGCCGAAGCTGCGGCGCAGATCGGAAGCCTTTAAAAGCGCGCTCATGCCACCCCTCCCCGGCCGGCGGCCAGCCGGGTGCGCAACGCGGCCAGACCGCCCATAAGGCCCTGGGGCAGATAGACGCACACGGCGACCAGCACCACGCCGTTTAAAATCATGCGCGAATCCTTGAGCGGCCGCAGCACCTCAGGCAGGCTGACCAGCAGGGCCGCACCGAAAAGCGGTCCCCAGAGCGAACGCGAACCGCCGATGAGCACATAGGCCAGACAGGTAACCGAAGCGTCGAAGGTGCCCTGCCGGGCGTTCCAGGTATTTAAAAACGGCGCAGACATGGCCCCGGTGACAGCGGCCAGGGCGCAGCCCAGGACAAAGGCCGTGACCTTGTTGGCCGTGGTGCGAACACCCATGGCCCCGGCCGCCAGTTCGTCCTCGCGCACGGCGAAAAAGGCCAGTCCCCGGCCGATGGCGGTGATGCGATAGACAACGAACATGGCCAGCGCAAACAGCGGCCCGAAAAACCAGATGTAGTCCAGGCGCGATTCAAAGGCCTGCGGGATGCCGAAAATGCCCACCGCGCCGCCGGCCACGGGCATGTTGAGCACAGCCACGTTGACCACCTGGACAAAGGCGATGGTGGCCAGGGCCAGATAGATGCCGCGCAGGCGCAAGGCCGGATAGCCGACGGCGATGCCCAGCACCACGCCAAGGATCAAGGCGAACAGCCATTCCAGCGGGAACATGAAGAACCCCAGGGCCGCGCGCCAGGGGGCGAAGTACGGATGCGTGCCCATAATGGCGGCCACATAGCCGCCAAGGGAATAAAACCCGATGCTGGCCAGGGAGAGCTGGCCGGCCATGAGCGGGAAATAGATGCTGAGCCCCAAAAGTGCCTGCTGCACGATGGTGACGATGAGGAAGCCGTAGTTTTCAAAAAAGCCGGACATATTAAACCTTCTGCTCCAGTCGGCCGCCGAGCAGGCCCTGGGGACGCACCAGCAAAATGGCAAACAGCAGGACAAAAGCCACGGCTTCCTTATACGAGCTCATATCCGGCGGCAAAAAAGCCTCGCCAAGCCCGATGACCAGCCCGCCAAGCACAGCCCCGGGGATGCTGCCAAGGCCGCCAAGGACAATAACGGCCAGACCTTTTAAGCCGTAGGACACGCCGAAATACGGCCCGGCAATGCCAAAGGACACGCCGATGAGCGTGCCGGACAGGCCGCCGAGCAGGCCCGAAATGAAAAACGTGCCGAGAATGAAGCGGTTGACGCTGATGCCTAGCAAGCTGGCCGTATCGGCGTTTTCGGCCGTGGCCCGCAAGGCCTTGCCACCCCGGGTGCGCCCGATAAACCACCCCAGGCCAGCCAGCATGACCATACTGGCCGCAAACAAGATGATCTGGATGGTGCGCACGGCCACGGGCTTACCGCCAACCGAGAAAATGACGGCCATGGGCAGATCGCCGAAGATGTCGGAGGGGAAGGAATAGATCTCCGCGCCAACGAGATATTGGATCAGATTGACGACAATAAGGGCCACGCCGAGGCTGCTGACCAGGGCCAGCAGCGGATCAGCCCCGCGCCGGCGCAGCGGCTTAAAGGCCAGCCGCTCAACAGCCATGCCGGCCAGGCCCGAAAGCAGCGCCCCGACAAGCAGTGCCGCCGGAAAGGGCAGGGTCAGCGGCAGGCTGAGGTCAGACAGCAGACCGTTGATGCCAAAGCGCCCCACGGCCAGGGCGTAAGTGAGATACGCCCCCAGCGTAAAAACCGCGCCATGGGCGAAATTGATGATGCCGAGGATGGAAAAGACCAGGGTGTAGCCCAGGGCAAAAACGGCATAGACCGAACCGATGCTTAAGCCGTTGAGCAGGCTTTGGAGGAGCCAGGCAAAATCCATGGGAACTGCTTTTTTTGGGCGACCGGGAACGGCAGAGCACCGTCCCCGGCCGACGTCGGGATCGGGCGGTTTATTCGGAGACCAGCACGAAAGAGCCGGTCTTGCCGTCGGGATTCATGACGATCTTGGAGACGTAGAAGTCCTTTTGCTCCACTTCGCCCGAGGGCTGGATGCTGATCTCGCCAATCGGGGTCATATACGAGCCGGTGCGCAGGGATTTGTTGAGCATCTCGCGCAGTTCGGCCAGCTCGAAGTCGGCAATCTTCTTGCCGGTTTCCTTCTCGATCTTGGCCAGGGCCTCGGTGACCACCTGGACGGCGGTATAGGCCTGGGCCGAGAACTGGGCCGGGCCTTTTTTGTAGGCAGCCTCAAAGGCGGTGGCAAAGTCCTTGTTGACCGGATTCTTGTCCACCGTGGCCGGGCTGTAGGCCTGGGCCACCAGGATGTCGGAACACAGCGCCCCGCACACCGGGAACATGTTGGGGGAATTGAGCCCATTGCCGCCAACAATGAGGCCCTTGTAGCCGAGCTGGCGCAACTGCTTGACCAGATTGCCGGAATCGGCGGCCAGACCGGAGATGATGACCAGATCAGCCTTGGCCCCAAGGACGGCCGTCACCTGGGTGGTGAAGTCGTTGTCCGTGGTCTGAAACTTCTGGACGGTGACGGTCTCCAGGCCGAGATTTTTAACGGCGTCCTGGAAGGTGACCGTCTCGGAGGAGGAAAAAGCGTCGTTTTGGGCATAGAGCACGGCCACGCGCTTGATGTCCGGATTGAGCTTCATGGCCTGCTTGACCGAGTACGGGGCCACCTGGGTCATGGGGGCGGAGATGCGGCCGATAAATTCGCCGATCTCGGGAACGCCCTTGGCCGTATTGGACGGGCCGACCACCGGGGTCTTGGCCCGCTCGGCAATGGGGTTGGCGGCAAAAGCCTGCTGGGACAGGGTGGGGCCGATGATGGCCACAACCTTGTCGCGGTTGATCAGATTCTGGAAGGCATTGACGGCCCCGGCCTCGTCACCGGCGGTATCCTGGAAGACCAGGGTGATTTTCGTGCCGTTTACGCCGCCAGCGGCGTTTAACCGTTCTTCGGCGATTTTCGCGCCGTTGACCTGCTCCTGGCCAAAAAGGGCCACGTTGCTGGTCTGGCCCACGGCAATGCCGATGGGGATGGGAGTGGCCACCTTGTCGGCCAGGGCCGGGATGGCGGCGCACAATACCAAGGCCAAAGCAGGAGCGAGACGCTTCATGGAGCCTCCGGGCAGGGACGTTTATGACGATTGCGTCATGGTGAAAAATGTCTCTTGGGCAATGGCAGCGGTTCTGTCAAGGCTTGCACGCCAAAAACCGGCCTGTCGCGGCCCTTGGCGGCGGATTGGCCGGGGCGGCGGACTGGTTGCGGCGAAGCGGTGTTACAATACCGTCAAAACGGCCTCTCGATCAAACCCTGCCGGCTACGCCAAAGGGGCAACGTCGCCGTCGCCCCTTTGCCCTGCGGATGCTCGCCCCGCTGCGCCCTGGCAGTCCAGGACGCAAACCGTCGTCGCCCGAACGCTACATGAACAGCTTGACCAGGGTGTAGCTGACGATGGTGCCGCAGCCCACGCCAATGGCACCCGGGATGATAAAGCTGTGATTGAGGATGTACTTGCCAATGCGCGTCGTGCCCGAGCGATCGAAGTTGATACAGGCCAGATCGCTTGGGTAGGTGGGCAAAATGAAGTAGCCGTAGCACATGGGCAGAAAGGCCAGCAGGATCTTGGGTTCCAGGCCCAGCGACAACCCGAGCGGCACCACGGCGGCCAGGGCCGCAGCCTGGCTGTTGACCAGCTTGGACACCACCACCAGCACGATGGCGTAGGTCCAGGGATAGGCCACCACCACGGCGGAAAGGCTTTCCTTGAGCATCGCGTAGTGGGCTTCAAAAAAACTGTCCGTCATCCAGGCCACGCCAAAGACCGAGAAGATAGCCACCATGCCGGCCTTAAAAACCGCGCTGTTGGCAATGGCCTGCTGCTTGACCTTGCAAAAAATGAGGATGAACGCGCCAGCCATGAGCATGACCATCTGGATGACCAGATTCATGGACAAGGGCTTGAGCTTGCCCGGCACGCCAAAGGAGGGACGCAGCTCGGAAAATGCGCCAAGCAGGACCACCGTGGCGATGGCGGCAAAGAAAAACCACACGGCCCGGTAGGATTCCTTGGTAAAGACCTTGTCGAGCAGGGTGGTCCCGCCGCCGTAGATGTAGGCCTTTTGTTCGGGATCGGCCAGCTTGGCCTGAAATTCCGGGTCCTTGTCCAGATCCTTGCCCCGGTGCATGCTCCAAAGGCCCGCGCACAGCACGCCGGCAAAGGTGGCCGGGATGGAGATGCACAGCAGATCGACAATGCTGATGGCCTTGCCGATGCCGTGGGCCTGGGCCAGCATGGACACCATGGACACGGCGGCAACCGACACCGGGGAAGCGCACACGCCAATCTGGGCCGACACCGAGGCCACGGCCATGGGGCGTTCGGGACGGATGCCCTTATTAATGGCGATGTCGTAGATGATGGGGAACATGGTGTAGGCCACGTGCCCGGTGCCGCACATGACGGTGAGCGACCAGGTGGTGATGGGGGCCAGCAGGGTGATATGCTCGGGATGCTTGCGCAAAACCCGCTCGGCCACCCGCATGAGGACATCAAGGCCGCCGGCCGTCTGCAAGGTGGCGGCGCAGCCGATGACGGCCAGAATGGTGAGCATGACGTCTATGGGCGGCTTGCCGGGCTGCACGCCAAAGACGAAGCACAACACAAACAGGCCAATGCCGCTGATAAGACCCAGGCCCATGCCGCCGTAGCGGGTGCCCAGCAGCAAGCAAGCCAGGATGACGCACAATTGCAGGGTGAGCATGACGCACTCTCCTTTTGCTCGGTTCCGATATCCCGGGCGCGACCGGCAGCCGTCGCGTCACCGCTTCCCAAGCCCGGACTCGCCCGGCCCGGCCCGCCACCGAAGGTGGCAGCGGTTTCCTGCCGGCGGCGGCGGCCCTGGGGCGGACCGCCACCGCCGGCAAACCGGCCGTGGGTACAGGCACAACTGCTTAAGCAGGGACAATGCCAAGGCTGACCGCCGTCGCTAACCCGCCACAATCAAAGTGCAATTTGTCACAAGCAAACGACAAGCGCCGGGGCCGGCCATAACCTGCGTTATGGCCGACCCCGGCGCTTATGGATATTATACTATTATTTTAATAAGTTACTGAATCATAACGCAAATATCCCAACCATTCCCAAAGTTATGCCCTCGCCCCGTTGCCGGCGACCGGCCTACCAGCAAAAGTCAATAACCCCTTGAAAAACTTCTCCTATCAAGGGGGTCCGGGGGGGGATTATCCCCCCCGGCCGCCGGAGCAACGGTGGTTCCCGTCAAGTTTGCCCAGCGGCATTGCCCGCTCGATGGAAATACTTTTCCCGTTCCCACCCACCGTCACGGCAACGCCGTTCCCCCTTAACCCCTTGCCTTCAGGTGGGATTCCAAAGGGCTCAGCCCTTTGGCCGCCGGAGGCATTCTTCTGTCTTCTCCCCTTCTCGCTCCCCCTACGTAACATCGCTAGCACGGCGGGATTTGAGGCGTTTGGACAGGGCTGGCTGGGAGATGCCCAGCAGTCGGGCGGCCAGGGTCTGGTTGCCGCCGGCGCGGGCCATGGCTTCGGTGACGAGCAGATCGGCGGCTTCGATAAAGGTGGGCAGCCGGTCGCAGCCGGCAAAAAGATTGGCCGGGGCCGACTCCCGGCAGGTCGCGCAGCCACCAACGACAGCCTCGATGCCGGCCAGGGCCAGGGTCGGGCCGGTGGTGACGCTCACGGCGTCGAAAATCATGGCCCGCAATTCCCGGATGTTGCCGGGGAAGGCGTAGCCGGCCAGGCAGGCGATGAGTTCCCGGGGCAGGGCCGGCACGGGCTTGTCCATGGCTTTGGCGGCCTGCGTAACGAAATGGCGGACCAGCGGTTCGATATCCTCCCGCCGTTCGCGCAGGGGCGGGATGCGGGTCTGGTGGGTGCGCAGGCGGTAATAGAGGTCGCGGCGAAAGCGGCCGGCCGCCTCCTGCGCCCCCAGATCGCAGTGGGTGGCCACCACCACCCGGGCGCGCAGCCGCTTGGGCAGATCGCTGCCCAGGGCAAAATATTCGCCTTCCTGGAGCAGGCGCAGCAACTTGACCTGACAGGCCACGGACAGATCGCCGATTTCGTCGAGAAACAGCGTCCCCCCGGCTGCCTCTTCGATCATGCCCTTTCGCGGGGCCTCGGCCCCGGTGTAGGCCCCGCGCACATGGCCAAAGAGCGTGTCGGCAAAGACCGTGTCGTCCAGGCCGGCCACGTTGACGGCCACAAAGGGGCCTTCCCGGCCGCTCACGGCATGGACGGCGCGCACGACGTTTTCCTTGCCAACGCCCGATTCGCCGGTGACCAGCAAGGGCTGGCTGCTGCGGGCCACGGCCTCGATATAGGCGAAAACGGAAAACATGGCCCGGGAGCGGGTGATGATGCCGGCAAAGGCTTCGGGATGGGCCAGGGCCTGACTGGTCAGGCTGCTGGAGACGGCCCGGTTTTCCTCGCGCAGTTCGATCATGCGGATGGCCCGCATGACGCCGCCGACAATACGATCCTCTTCGTCGGTCTTGACGTAATAATCAAAGGCCCCAAGCTTCATGCAGCGCACGGCGGCGTCGATCTGGTTGACACCGCTGACGATTATGACCGCCACTTCCGGGTGGCGCTCGGCTAAGCGGCCCAGCAGTTCCTCGCCGGACAGGCCCGGCATGGTCAGGTCGAGCAAGGCCAGCCCGATGCCGCCTTTTTCCACAAGCGACAACACCTCGCGGCTGTCCTGGCACAGGAACAGATTGGTGATCCCGGCCGAGGATTCCAGGGTCAGGGACAGGGAGCGCAGCCAGGCCGGCTCGTCGTCCACTAGCAGGATGCCGAAAGCGGGAAAGGGTGTGTCGTTCATGGGGTGCCCTCCTCCCGGGCCACGGGGAAGACGACGACGGCCGTGGTTCCCTGGCCCGGGGCCGAGGTGAAGCTGAGGACGGCCCCGTATTCCTTGAGGATACCGGCCGAGACGGACAGTCCCAGCCCGGTGCCGCCGGTTTCGCGCTTGGTGGTGAAAAAGGGATCGGTCACATGGGGCAGATGTTCGGGGGCGATGCCGGAGCCTTCGTCGCGCACAGTCAGGACGACCTGCCCGGCGGCCTCGTTGTGGCCAACAGTCACGGTGACGGCCTTTGACCGGTCCGGCAAGGCCTGGCAGGCGTTTAAGACCAGATTGACGATGACCTGCTCGATGCGCTGGGAATGGCCCCAGACCAGCGGCAGATCGGGGTCGTAGTCGGCGCAAAAATGGTCGGTGGCCTTGCGGATGGCGGCGTCGAGCAGGCGCACGGCCTTGCGCGAGGCATCGGCCACGTCAATCAGCGCCCGGCCAGAACCTTCCTCGCGGCGGGCAAAATCTTTGAGATCATTGACGATGCGTTTGATGCGCAGCGCCCCCTCCTGCATCTCTTCGAGCAACCGCGGCAGTTCGTGGCGCATGCGGGAATAGGGAATGCCGCCGAGTAAAAAATCGCCCTCGGCCTCAAACCGGCGCTCCAGGATGCGGGCGCAATCGGCCTGGGCCTTGCGCAGGATGGGGATATTGAGCAAAATCAAGCCGTTGGGATTATTGATCTCATGGGCCACGCCAGAGACCAGAATGCCCAGGGCGGCCATCTTGTCGGCCTGGACGAGCTGGCGCTGGTTGCGCGACAGTTCGTCCAGGGCGCGGGTCAGCGAGGCCGTGCGCTGGGCCACCTGCCGGCGCAGGGAGCGGCTCCACAAGACCGTGCCGCCAAGCAGCGCCAATAACGGCACGGCCACGGCAGCGGCGTAGCGGGCAACGGTCGTCCAGGGCAGCGGCCGGTCTTCCAGCACGCCCAGCCACTTGTTATACAGCGCCTCGTACTGGCCCGTGCCGCGCAGGATGGCCAAACCTTCGCTAAACCGGGCCAGCAAGGCTTCGTTGCCTTTTTTGACCGCAAACCCGTAGCGCAGGGTGGCGACGGACCGGGCCACCACCGCGAGGTTGTCAAGCTTATTGTCTTTTATGATATAGTTGCCGGGCAGCATGGCCACCACGGCGAAATCGCCCTGGCCCGAGGCCAGCAGGCGCAGGCCGTCGGCCGGCGTATCGACCAGGAGCAAGTCCTGTTCAAAGCCTTTTCCGGCCAACAGATCGTGCATGTAGCCGCGCCGATGGACGATGACCTTGGACCCGGCCAGATCGTCGAGGTTTCTGACTACGCGCTCGCCTTTTCGGGCGAAGATGGCATGGTTGACCACGGCACTTGGCGGGGCGAAATCCACTTCGCCGGCGGCGCGCTCCTCGGAAAAGCTCATGCCCTCCAGGATGTCCACCTCGCCGTCGAGCAGGGCCTGGCGCATCTCGGCCCAGGAGCCCAGGCGGAATTCGACGCGAAGCCCCATGACTTCCCCGATGGCCCGGCTGAGGTCCACGTTAAAGCCGGCCGGCTGGCCGCTCCCGTCCAAAAATTCGTAGGGTGGGTAATCGCGGTCCCCGCCAACGACCACCGGCCGGGTGATGCCGGGGATGGCCTGGGCCGAAGCCTGGACGCCCAGGCCAAACAGCAGCCACAGGGCCAGGACACAGCGTGTGATGGCTGGCATGGACAGGTTCGTGAGGGCCAGGGCACAGCGTGTGACGAGTTGCATGGACAGGTTCGTTAGGGCCAGGGCACAGCGTGTGACGAGTTGCATGGACAGGTTCGTTAGCACGGAGCCGAGGCAAGGAGTAGGCCAATGTGGCCCCCCTCCCCGTCGCTTGGCCCGGCCGGTCAGGCTGCCGAGGCCTTGGTCATGGCCCGTTCGATGGCCGCCCGCAGGTCTTCGATGGAGACCGGCTTGGCCACATAGTCGTCCATGCCGGAAGCCAGGAACCGTTCCCGGTCGCCGGCCATGGCGTAGGCGGTCATGGCCACGATGGGTATGGCGGCCTTGGCCGCAAACCGGGGGGCGTTGCGAATGGTTGCCGTGGCCTCCAGCCCGTCCATCTCGGGCATCTGGATATCCATGAGCACGAGATCGTATTCCCCCTCGGCCAGGACGTCCAAGGCCCGCCGGCCGTTCTCGGCGACGGTGACGCCATGGCCGAATTTCTCCAGCAGGCGGGTGGCCACCAGCCGGGTCACCCGATCATCCTCGACCAGGAGCACGCGCAGGGGCCGGAGCTGGTCGGCAGGGCCGCCGGCTGGGCGGAGTTGGCCGGCCAGGGCCTGGACGCGGCCCAGGGTGACGCAGAACAGAAAGGTCGTGCCTTGGCCCGGCTCGCTGTCCACGGCAATGCTGCCGCCCATGAGGCTGATCAGATGCTGGCAGATGGACAGGCCAAGGCCGGCCCCCTGGACGTTTCGCTGCAAGCCCTGGCTGGCCTGGGTGAAAGGCTCAAACAATTTTTTAAGATCTGCGTCCGGGATGCCGCAGCCGGTGTCGGCCACCGAAAACAGAATCCGCACCTCGCCGGCCCGACGCGACGGCAGCGGATAGGCTTCCACGACGACACTTCCAGTGGTGGTGAATTTAAACGCGTTACCGATCAAATTGGTCAGCACTTGTTGCAAACGCGCGGCATCCCCCACCACCATGGCCGGCAGGGCGACATCGATATGGCTGGTCAGAAATACGCCGGTCTGCTGGGAAATGGGGTTAAAAAGCGCCAACACCTGGCGCAAGGCCTCAGACAGTTGAAACGGTTCGGCCTGTATCTGCATCTTGCCGGCCTCCACCCGGGACAGGTCCAGGATGTCGGAGAGCAATCGGGTCAAACGCTTGCTCGACTGGATGGCCAGGGCGGCATATTCGGCCTGTTCGCTGCTTAGGGGCGAGGCTGCCAGCAGTTGGAGCATGCCCAGGACGCCGTTTAAGGGCGTGCGTATTTCGTGGCTCATATTGGCCAGGAAGGCGGATTTGGCCAGACTGGCGGCCTCGGCTGCGTTGCGCGCGGCAGTGAGCGAGCGCTCCATCCCGATGCGCGCCGTGACGTCCTCGCGGATGAGGATACCGCCGGCAAAGGTGCCGTCCTCGTGGTGCAGCGGCACGCCGCGCAGGTTGACGTAGCCGGCGTGGCCGCCGGTGAACTCCGGGAAATAAACGGCCTCCAGATCGATGGGCACGCCGCGCAGGAGGGGTTCCAGCTTGTCGGCGATGCCGGCCCCCACAATGCCCGGCAGTTCGAGCAGCCCACGACCCAGGAAAAATTCCGGTGCTTTGCGCCCCCCGGCGAAGACATCCAGATGCCGCTTGTTCACAAAGGTGATTACACCTTTGGCGTCAAAGGCCATGATGGAAATGGGGGCCTGCTCGGCCAGCAGCTTGTACCGCGTCTCGCTGTCGCGCAGCCGGGCTTCGGCGGCCTTGCGCTCGGTGACGTCGGCGACAAAGCCAAGGACGCGATCCGGTGCCAGCTGCACGGCGGCAATGGACCACCAGCGCGGCGTGCCGTCCTTTGTGCGGCCAAGCACCTCGGCTGTCCTGGCCTGGGCGTCGATGGCGGCAAATCCCCGCATGCCCTCTTCCCGGCTGGCGGGGTCCAGCACATCGGCGATATTTTTGGCCAGCAGTTCCTCGCGCGACCAGCCGGTCATGTGGCAGGCGGCGGGGTTGACATCGCGCAGCCAGCCGGCGGTGTCGGCGATAAAGATGGCGGTGGGTGCGCTGTCGACAGAGGTCCGGTAGCGCGCCTCGCTGGCCACCAGCGCCGTGACCGCCCGTTTCCTGGCGGCCAGGGCCAGGGCCAGGGCCAGGATGCACCCGGCCATGACCGCAAAGACGGCCAGGGCCGTCCAGACCAGCCCCCGGTAGCGGGTATACAGGGTCTCCTGCCGGTTGACGACCACAACGCCCGGGGGCAGATCGCTGAGGCTGCGGCCAAAGCGTCGCAGTTGGACGGCATCGATCATGGGCACGTCAGGGCTTTTGAGGATGCGGGGCAGACTCTCCACTGCTTCACCGGCCAGGATGCGTCGGACCAGCCCGCCGGCTGCCCGGCCCTGCTCCAGGCCGCTGACCACCACGCCGCCAAGGGCTCCGGCACCGACTTCGAAATCCCAGCAGGTCAGGACCGGAAATGGGGACGCCGCCGATAACGCGGCCATGCTGTCCGCAACGGGCAGCGGCACCCCGTCAGGCCCCTGGACAACGCCCAGGACCAGCAACAGCGTGTCCCGGGGCAACCCTCCCAGTATCCCTGCCAAGTCGCCGTACTTGACGTCAACAAACTCCGGCACGGCCAGGGACCGGGGAAAACCGGGCGTTACCTGGCGCAGGACGTCGAGATTGGCCAGGCCGCCGCGGGTCGAATCGGCGATGACGGCCAGATGGGATGTTTTTGGGAAAAGACCCAGGCCCAGGTTGACCGTGGCCGTAATGTCCACGGTCTCGCTCACGCCGACAAGGTCGGACTCGCCGGCCAACATGGCCGGGGTGGCGTTGTTGACGCCGCAAAAGACCAGCGGCAAGGCCGGATCGAGGGCGGCCCGGAAACGGCGCAGGGAGTCAAAGGCCGCATTGTCCGCCGCCACCAGCATATCCAGGTGGCTGCGGCCGTATTTTTCCAACAAAAAGCGTTCAAAGGCTGCGACGCTCCCAACACCTTCCTTGCGTCTGGCGTCGAGCCATTCCACATGCAACGTGGCCTCGGCTTGCTCCAAAGAGGCGCGCAAGCCTTCGAGCACTGAAACAGACCAGGCATCCTGGACATCGTAGGACAAGACCAACAAAACATCTTTGGCCGTGCCAGCCCCGGCTGTTGTTGGCCAGCTGAGCGGAATGAGGAGAAAGAGGGCCAGACACAACGCTCGAAAACGTCGCCGACACAGTCCTGGTCCAAAGCGGCACAAAGCAATTACGCCAAGCAACCGCGCCCTTTTCCGGCACTGCAGTACAGTCCTAGATCGCCCAGCCGAGCCGCTTGGAGGATAGCATCGCATACTCCTTGATACGACCGACGAGGTGGAGCGTCAATGAATTGTGTTCCCGCCAAGGGTGTGCTCCTGCCTGTGGCCGGGCAGAGGAACCCGCGTCTTTCGGGGTGGCTATTGGGCCACGGGCCGGTCCTTGTCGCGCAGGCGGCTGACAACCAGACGCGACTCCATGGCGCTGGCAGCGGCCAGGGCAGGCGTCGCCGGCATCGGTTTGCCGTAAAGCCAGCCCTGGCCCAGGTTGCAGCCGGCGGCGGCCAGGAACTCATGCTGCACGGCGGTTTCCACGCCCTCGGCCACGACCTCGAGGCCCAGGCTCTGAAACAGGGCGATAAAGCCCGACACCATGGCCCTGGCCCGGGGGTCGCACTCCAGGGGGCGGATGAGCGACTTGTCGAGCTTAACGATTTGCACCGGGTATTCCACCAATACGCTGAGCGAAGAATACCCCACGCCAAAGTCGTCCACGGCGATGCGAAAGCCGCTGGCGATGAGCCGGGCCAGCACCACCTTGGCTGCGGCCGAATCGGTGATCAGGAGCGATTCGGTGATTTCAAGCACCATCCGGCTGGGCGCGACGCCATGGCGTGTGGCCCGGGCCAGGAGATCCTCGACGAAATCCTCTTCCAGAAACTGGCTGCGGGAGACGTTGACGGCCATGGTGGCGGGAACACCTTCCCCGGCCCAGTCCCGCAACTGGGCAAAAGCCATATCAAAGACCTGGCGACCGATGTGATTGATGAGTCCTTCGTTTTCGGCAAATTCAATAAACTGGGCCGGCTGCACCAACGCCTTGGGCCGATTCCAGCGTACCAGCGCCTCATAGTGGACGTGGGCCCCGGTGGCCATGGCCACGATGGGCTGAAAGTGCAAAACGAATTCCCGCCTGGCAATGGCCCTTTTGAGCTTGTTGCGAAGGTTCAGGCGCGCCTGGGCTTTCTGGGCGATGGCCGGCTCGAAAAAGCGCAGCCGGCTGCCCCCGGCCGCCTTGGCCGCATACATGGCGGTATCGGCGTTTTTCATAAGCGTTTCGGAAGCGGCACCGTCGTTGGGATACAGGGCCGCGCCGATGCTGGCCCCGATCTCAAGCGTGGCCCCGTCCACCTCCAACGGCTCGGCCATGCGGGCCAAAAGCGCCGCAACAACGCGTTCGACCACCACGGCATCGCCGGTTTCACGCAAAATCACCGTGAACTCGTCGCCGCCCATCCGGGCCAGGGTATCCTCGGCCCGCAAGCATTGGCGCATACGGCCGGCCAGGGCGGCCAACACCCGGTCGCCCACGGCGTGGCTCATGGAATCGTTGATCCATTTGAAGTTGTCGAGATCGACAAAAAGCAGGGCAAAACCGCGCCCACGCCGGGTTTCGATGCAGATTTCCCGCTCCAGGCGATCCATGAACAGGGCGCGGTTGGGCAGACCGGTCAGGCTGTCGGAATAGGCCAAACTCTTGAGCAGCTTCTGGGTGGCCTTTTGTTCGCTGATGTCGGTAAAGACGAGGACATGATGGGCAGCGGCGTCGCCGCTAAAATGCAGGGCATTGATCGTGACCCGCAGGGGCAGGCGGGCGCCCTGGCTGGTCAACCCCCGCCATTCCCCGGCCCAGGCGGCGTTGGCTTCCAGGCAGCGCTGCACGGCCGCCATCCGATCACGGTCATGGGGAAACAGGAACGTCTCCCAGACCGGCCGGCCGGCCAGTTCCTCGGCCGCAAAGCCGGTGAGGCGCAGGCAGGCGGCGTTGGTTTCCTGCACCCGCAGTTCACGGTCGGTAATGACCATGGCCGTATCCGTGGCCTCCACCATGGTCTTAAACAGGGTCAGGCGGGTCTCGGCCAGACGGCGCTGGAGATTTTCGGCCTGCAGCTCGGCGTTGGCCAGTTCCAGGGAGCCGGTGTACTGGTTCACCTCGGCCAGCATGGCATTGTAGGCGTCCACCACCTGCCCCAGCTCGTCGCGGCTTTGCCAGGGCAGCGGCGAACGCAGCCCGGCAGCGGCGTTGCGTTCCAGGGATTCCCGCAACCGGCGCAGCGGCACCCCGAGATGCCAATGCACCGTGACCACAAGCACGCCGGCAAATAACACCGCAAGGCCCAGGGCGGCCGGCAGCTCCGCCTTGCGGCTGGCAGCCAGGCCCTGGCGTATCCGGCTGTCGTTAAAGACAACCTCCAGCCGACCCAGGTTATAGGTTTCCGAGCCGGCCTGCCGCGTGAGCCGCCGGCTGGCCGCAAACGTCCGGTCGCTGGGGGACGGGTCCGCACCGGCCAGGGCCAGGGTCGCGCCCTGGCTGTCGGTGAGGCGCACGCGCTGCAAATCAGGCATCAGGGCGTAGCTGCGAAACAGCCGGTCGATGGCTGCCTGGTCGAATTCCCAGACCGGCCCTTCGAGTTCCGCCGCCTGGGTGGACAGGAAGCTGTCCAGCCGGTTGCGCAAATCCTCTTCGGCCTGCCGGGCGAACTTTTCTGAAAAAAACAGGAACAAGAGCAAGCCCACCCCAAGCGAAAGGGACAGGGCCGGCAGGAGGAGCTTGGCGGCCAGCCCCTGTCTGGAGCGACCGACCGCCTGGCCAAGGAAGCCGCAAAAAGACCGCATCAGTCCACGGCTTCCGGCAGCGCCTGCAATGTTTTGTCGATTGCGGCCAGCCGGCGCAGGCGTTCGGCCTGGGGCAAGGCCGCGTCGGCCAGAATGCGGCTGCGCTGGCGCACAAGCTCCATGCGGCGCACAGGCAGCAAATGGCTGTTGTCGCAGGCCTGAAAGCCGGCCCGGGCCATGCCCCGCAGCACCGCCTGCTCCCGGTTGAGGCGCTCGGGGGCCTTGTCCGGTCCAGGCCGGCCGTAGTCGAGCAAAAAGGCCCGCAGGGCCGCCTTGCGCGCCGGTTCCAGATCGGCCCGCCAGACGAGGGGATCGGACGGAATGAGCGGGGAAGTCCAGATGACCTTTACGGCGGCGGCAGCCTGGGGATGGCGGGCCGTGGAGGTTGCCAGATTGAGACTGTTGCCTGTGGCCACATCGAGACGGCCGGCCGCCACGCCCAGAAAATTTTCCTCATGGTTGTTTTGGACCACCCGGCGAAACACGGTCCGGGGTTCGAGCCCCCGGGGCGCAAAGAGGTAGTGGCCGGGAATCACGTGGCCCGAGGTGGAATTGATGTCGCCGTCGCCGTAGGTCAATTCCCCGGCCCGGGCGAACATGTCTTCCACCGTGCGCAGACCCGAATCGGCCCGGGCGAGGAGCAGGGAATTGTAGCCGGCCCGGCCGTCGGCCTCCACGGCCTTGAAGGCGACTTCGCCCCCGGCCCGGTCCACGGCCTCAATGGCGACTTTGTTGCCGACACAGGCGACCTGGATATCGCCGTTGCCCATGGCCCAGATCACCCCGGCGTAATCGTCATAAATGGTTGGTTGCACCGTCAGGCCAAGGGCCTGGGCCATGTCGTCGAGTAGGGGTTGCCATCTGTCGCGCACAGCACCGGGCGCAGAGGTGGCCACAAGTCCAAAGCCCAGCCGGTCCCGGGTTTGGGCCTGGGCCGGACAGAGAAACGACGTCAACGCGCCAAAGAGCATAAGACAGCAGCAAGCCAGCAATACCGTTCGCATGGCAATGCCATAGCCGAAAATCCCCGGAGGCGGGCAACGTCGTCATTTTGTCAGGAAAATGTCACGAAGCATCTTCTAGTGCGTATTGGTTGCCCGCCAGCCTGCCCGGCCTTAGCCGCCAGCCAGCCCCAGGGCGCGAATGCAGGCGAATTCCGGCTCGGTCACCGGCATGACCGACAGGCGTGACCCTTTGCGCAACAGTTCCATGCCGGCCAGCTCCGGCACGGCGCGCAAGGCTCTAAGCGGCACAAGCTGGGGGAATTTGGCCACAAAGCGCACGTCCACCATAAACCACAACGGGTTTTCAGCACTGGCCCGGGGGTCGTAGTGGTCGCACGCCGGGTCCAGGGCCGTCACGTCGGGATAGGCCTCGCGGGCCACCTCAGCCAGTCCGGCCACGCCCGGGTTGGTGACACTGTGATAAAAAAGCAGCCCATCGCCCAGGCGCATGCCGTCGCGCAGGTAATTGCGGGCCTGGAAGTTGCGCACCCCGTCCCAGCCCGTTGTCCCGTGCGGGGCAGCGGCCAGATCGTCGATGGAAAAACAGCCCGGTTCGGACTTGATCAACCAATAGCCCATGGCCGCCCTCCGGTCGGGATTAATTCGGTGCCCGCTTTATCCCAGGCGGCCGACCTCGATTTTACACTGCTCGTCCCACTCCAGGCAGTCGAGATCGGTGATGGCCTCGAACTGGCTCAGGCAGCGCTGGCATTTCTCCGCAACCGCCACCGACGCGCCCCGGATGTCGGTTTCGGCGGCCGTCACCGTGACGGTCTGGCCGCAGGACGGGCAGGTGGCTTCAAACGTGGCTAAACGTGTGGTCATGGCGTGTTCTCCCGCAGCAGTAGGGCCGGACCCGGCCGGCCGTTATCCGATCAGCTTACACCGGGCCGGCACCGGGCGTAAAGCAGGCCCACACCAGGGCGTCCCCCGCTCCAATTCCCCGCTCCAATTCTTGCCATCAGCTGGCACACCGACTACGGTGCAGTGAGAAGTAACCGTTTTTGACCGGAGGCCTCATGGTCAAAGCACGCGGTGTCCCGGGAAGTGGGCAACGCCGGGCCGCCCTGACGGTCCTGGCCTGTCTGGCCGCCGTCGCCTGCTGGCTGGGGCTCACCCAGTCCCGGTTCAATCCGGCTGTGCTGGTGGCTTTGTCGCCGCCGCAACTGACTGGCTCCATGGCCGCCGCCGGCCCCACCCAGGGGGTCCAGGGACGCGCCCTGGCCACGGCTGCGCCCCTGGAAGCCCTGCCGGATGTCACCCCGGCCTCGCCAGTGGAAAGCTACGATCCGGCCACCCTGTCCGACCGCATCGACGGCAAGGCCGAGCTGTACCTGGCTGCCAATTTTAAGGAAATGTCCTGCCGGGCCTTTATCCTGCCAAACGGTGCCCATGTGGACGCCTCCGTGTACGCCCAGGCCGCGCCCAAGGATGCCTTTGCCGTCTTAAGCGCCCAACGCCGCCCCGGTTCGCGTCCCCTGCCCCTGGCCCCAGACGCCTACGCCACCGAAAACGCCCTCTATTTCACCCGGGCCAACCACTATGTGGAACTGGTGGCCGACCGGGCCGACGCCGCAACCATGGCCGATCTGGAACGGCTGGCCGCAAGCCTCTATGCCGCCCTGCCTGACGGGGCGGCCGCTGTTGCTGCGAGCCCAACCCAGACCCCGGCCCCGATGCCGGCGGCAGGCCCAGCAGCCCCCCCGGCCCCTGGCCCGACCGCCGTTGCCGCGCCGGCTGTCCCGACAGTGGTGGACGAAAAAACGCTCTTCCCCACCGCCGGGCTCACCGCCGACAGCCTGCGGCTGGCCGCTGCCGATGCCATGGGCATGGCCGGGTTTTCCAATGTCTATACCGCCGAATACGTCCTGGCCGACGGCTCGGCCACGGCCCTGCTCGCCTGGCGCGACGCCCCGGCCACGGCTACGGCCGAGGCCCGGGCCTTTGCCGATTTTTTGACCCAAAACGGCTACGCCGCCGCCCCCCTGCCGCCAAACGGCCCGCCGCTGCCGGCCGGGGCCGTGCTGCTGGTTGCCGACGGCTCGTATGAAATCCTGTGGACGCGCGGCCGGATGCTGGCCGGGGTCCACGACGCGACCAGCCGGCAAGCCGCCCTGGAATTGGCCCGGGAACTGGACGCCGGGCTGGCCAAAGCCTTGGCGCAGGAGACACCGTGACGCCCGTCCCCCCCCGTATCCCGCCCGGAGCGCCCGCGCCCCGGGACATCGGCGCGCCGGACAGCCCCAGCCGGCGACAGTTTTTGCGCCGGTTGGCCGTGGCCTCGGCCCTGGCCGCCACCGCCGGCGGGCTGGGGCTGGCCCTGCGCGACCCGCACGGTCCCCAAGCTGTCCCGGGCGGGCGGGTGCTGACCGGCCTGGGCGATTTTTCCGTGGCCCCGAAAACGCCGACCACGCCCCGGCTGGCCACGGTCCACGGCACGGACCGCCGGGCCATGTTCAATCAGGGGATAAACGCCCTGGGCGGCATGGAGGCCTTTATCCGCCGGGGCGACGTGGTGCTTATTAAGGTCAATGCCGTCATTGCCGCGCCGCCGCTGCTGGCGGCCACCACCAATCCCGAACTGCTGGCCGCCGTGGCCGAGGCCTGCAAACTGGCCGGAGCCGCCAAAGTGCTGGTCACCGACAATCCCATCCACAACCCGGACAGTTGCTTTGCGGTGTCCGGGCTGGCCGGGGCGGCCCGGCAGTCCGGTGCGGCCATCCTCATGCCCAGGCAAGCCCTTTTTAGCCCCGTCAGCCTGCCCAAGGCCGCCCTGCTCACCGATTGGCCGGTGCTGGCCGGGGCCTTTGCCGGCGTGACCAAATGCATCATCCTTTCCCAGGTCAAAAACCACCAGCGGGCCGTGGCCTCCTTAACACTCAAAAATCTCTACGGCCTCCTTGGCGGGCGGCGAAACATCTTCCACCAGGACATAAACGGCATCATCGCCGAACTGGGCCGCCTGGTGCGCCCCAGCCTGTGCGTCCTGGACGGCGTTGTGTCCATGATGACCAACGGTCCCACCGGCGGCTCCCTGTCGGATTTAAAGGCGACGGGGACCATGATCCTGTCCACCGATCCCGTGGCCGCCGACGCCCAGGGCATCGGACTTCTCAATCTCACCCCGGCCGATCTGCCCTATCTGGCCCTGGCCCAGGCGGCCGGGGTCGGCAGCATCGATGCGACCAGTCTCAATCCCGTCACCCTTAACGTCGAACCGGCGGCGGGCTAGGCCATGGGTATCGTCACCGCCCGACGCCTGAGCCAAGGTTTTTTCCTCCTCGTCTTTTGCTGGCTGTGCCTGGTGACCACGCTTGGCGACGGGGCGTTCGAGCTGCGGGGCTGGCCGGTCAACTGGCTGCTCTCCCTGGCTCCGCTGACCGCCCTGGCCACCGGTCTGGCCACGGGGAGCCTTTTTGCCCCGCTCCTGTGGGCCGTACCCGTGGTCATCGCCAGCCTTTTTCTGGGCCGGTTTTTCTGCGGCTTCGCCTGTCCCCTGGGAACGCTCAACCAATTAAGCGGCTATTTGACGCGCAAAACCCTCGGCCGGGCCGGCCGGGCCGAGGACAACCACCCCAGCCCGGCCCAGGGCCTCAAATACGCCCTGCTCGCTTTCCTGCTGGCAGCGGCAGTGCTCGGCAATGTCCAGACCGGCCTGCTTGATCCCCTGGCCCTGCTCACCCGCTCGGCCAGTCTGGCGGTCCTGCCGCTTCTTGACCCGCGCCAGGGGCTGGGACAGGCCGAAGCCCGCCACTACGACGGAGCCTGGGTAGTCGGTCTGCTGCTGGTCGCGATCCTGGCGCTCAATGCCCTGCGGCCACGCTTTTTTTGCCGCTACCTCTGCCCGCTGGGGGCTTTTTTCGGGCTGCTCACCCGCTTTTCCCCCTGGCGTATCGGCAAGGCAGACACCGGCAATTGCGGCACGTGCCGGCTATGCGAAGAATATTGCGAGGGCGGTTGCCGACCGTCGGGGCAGCTGATCGTCAGCGAATGCGTGCTGTGTTTGAACTGCCTGGACCGCTGCCCCACCGGCCGCATCGGCTTTGCCGGCCGCCCGTCTGCCGCCGGGGAACAACCCCTGCCGGATTTCTCCCGGCGCGGGGCGGTGCTCGTCCTGGCCTCGGGCACGGCCGGCCTGCTCGCCGCGCCGTTGTGGTCGGTTGGCGGCGTGGCCGGGATCGGGCGCAACCCGGGGCTCATCCGCCCGCCCGGGTCCCTGGACGAAGCCCGGTTCCTGGCCCGGTGCATCCGCTGCGGCCAGTGCATGCGCGTCTGTCCGGCCAATGTCATCCAGCCGGCGGTCACCGTGGCCGGAGCGGCCGGACTGTGGACCCCGGCCCTGGATTACCGCCTGGGCCGGGCCGGCTGCCTGCCAAACTGCATCGCCTGCGGCCAGGTCTGCCCCACCGCCGCCATCCGGCCCCTGTCCATCGAGGAAAAGCGCGGCCTGGGGGATTTCGCCGCCGCCGGTCCCCTGCGCCTGGGCACGGCCTTTGTGGACCGCTCCCGCTGCCTGCCCTGGGCCATGGGCCGGCCGTGTCTGGTCTGCCAGGAGGTCTGCCCGGTCAGCCCCAAGGCCATCACCGTGCGCGAGGTCTTTGAGCCCCTGCGCCTGCCGCGCCTCGCTGTAGCCGACAGCCGGGGCACGGTCGTGACCCTGGCCGCCCTGCCGGCTGTTGGCCGCAATCTGGCGGCCGGCGACTTTTTCCTGCGTCCAGCCGGCCTCCCCCAGGCCACGCCCCAGCGCATCCTGGGCCGGGCCGCAGCGCAACTGACTCTGGCCGCCCCCCTGGCCGAGGCCGCCCCGGGCCGGGAGGTCGAAATCGTCGTGCGCCTGGAACAGCCCCATGTGGACCCGGCGCAGTGCATCGGCTGCGGCATGTGCGAGCACGAATGCCCGGTGTCGGGTCTGCGTGCCATCCGCGTCACCAGCGAAAACGAATCCCGTTCCGGTCCCGGCCGCATGCTGGCCGAGGCCGCCCGACAAGGAGGACGATCATGGCGCAGGAAAAGCTTCCCGGCCTGACCCGCCGCACGGCCCTTAAAACCCTGACCCTCGGCGGTCTGGCCGCTGCCGGGGCCGGCCTTGGCGCGACCACTGCCCTGGCCCAGGCCCCGGCAGGGCAACCCCCGGCCCCGGACAAACCGCAAACCATGCCCAAACGCAAACTGGGCAAGACCGGCCTTGAGGTCTCCATCTTAAACCTCGGCGGCATGTTCGACACCATCAACAGCCAGCTCCTGCTCAAACAGGCCCTGGCCTGGGGTGTGAATTTCTGGGACACGGCCGAGGCCTACGGCAACGGCCAGTCCGAGGACGGTTTCGGCCGCTTTTTCGCCCGCAATCCCGAAACCCGCGCCCAGGTGATCCTGACCACCAAGCTGACGACCAAGGCCGGCCGCTTCGACGAGCGCCTGGACGAGGCGCTTACCCGCCTCAAAACCAATTACGTCGATCTGTTCTACGTCCACGCCATCTCCGGCATCGACGAGATGGGCGGGCATTGGCGGGACTGGGCAGCCAAGCAGAAAAAGGCCGGCAAGATCAAATTCTTCGGCTTTAGCACCCACTCCAACATGGAAGCCTGCCTGGAGGGCGCGGCCAAACTCGATTTCATCGACGCCGTCATGATTTCGTACAATTTCCGGCTCATGCACGAGCCGGCCATGGTCAAGGCGCTGAACGCCTGCACCAAGGCCGGCATCGGCGTGGTGGCCATGAAGACCCAGGGCGGCGGGCCGGTCAAATCCGACAGCCAGGCCGAACTGGACATGGCCGGACGCTTTCTGGCCAAGGGCTTTACCGACAAGCAGGCCAAGCTCAAGGCCGTGTGGGACAATCCGGCCATCGCTTCTGTCTGTTCGCAGATGCCCAATCTCACCATCCTTTCAGCCAATGTGGCCGCCGCCCGCGACACGACCGCCCTGGCCCGCGAAGATGTCGAGGCGCTCACCCGCTACGCCGCCGACACGTGTTCCGACTACTGCGCCGGCTGCGCCACGGTCTGCGCTGCGGCTGCGGGCGGGAGACTCCCCGTGGCCGATGTCATGCGGGCCATGATGTATTACCGCGACTACGGCGAACGCGAACTGGCCCGGGAACTCTACGCCAGCCTGCCCGAGGCCCTTCGCCGGACCGACGGCAGCGTTGATTTCGCTGCCGCCCAAGCCGCCTGTCCCCGTGGACTGGGCATCGCCGCCATCATGGCCGAGGCCGCCGTCCTTTTGGCCTGAGCCTGGGGACGCCTTGCCGCGTAAACGGTACGACTGCACCCAAGGAGCCACGCCCATGAAAGCCGTCATCGCCGTCGGCGGGCACGATCCCGCCTCGCCCCAAGCCTTCGTTGACGCCGAGCGCCCCATGCCCCGGCCCGAAGAGCGCGACATCCTGGTGCGCATCGCCGCCGCCGGGGTCAATCCCGTGGACACCAAGGTCTTTGGCCGGCTGGCCCCGGGCGAGGAACGTATCCTGGGTTTTGACGCCTGCGGCGTGGTGACCGGTATCGGCCCCAAAGCCCGCTGCTTCGAAGTCGGCCAGACCGTCTATTACGCCGGAACCCCGATCCGGCCGGGCAGCAACGCCGAATACCAACTCGTGGACGAACGTCTGGCCGCCCTGGCCCCGGCCAATCTGGACCCGGGGCAGGCCGCCGCCCTGCCGCTGACGGGCCTGACCGCCTGGGAAGGCCTCTTTGACCGCCTGGGCTTCACACCGGCCCCCGGAGCCAATGCCGGCAAACGCCTGCTCGTCATCGGCGGTGCCGGCGGGGTCGGTTCCATGGCGGTGCAGCTTGGGGCCTGGGCCGGACTGGCAGTCTCGGCCACGGCCGGGCGGCCCGAATCAGCAGCCTGGTGCCGGGAACTGGGCGCAACCACAGTCATCGGCCGGGGGGACGTGGCCGAAGAACTGGCCCGGGCCGGGGTCGCTGCCGTCGAGGCCATCTACTGCACCACCCACATGGAAGAACACTGGGCAGCCATGGCCAAAGTGCTCGCCCCCCAGGGCGCAGTCTGCTTAATTGACGACCCGACCGGGCCGCTGGATATCACCCTTTTCAAGCAGAAATCCGCCCGAATCTGCTGGGAATTCATGTTCACCCGGTCGCTTTTCACCACCGGCGACATGCCGCGCCAAGGCCTTATTCTCGACAGTCTGGCCCGGATGGTGGAAGCCGGAACGCTACGCACCACAGCCAGCGCCGTCAGCCAGGGGCTGACCGCCGCAACCGTCCAGGCCGCCCATCTGCGCCAAAAAAGCGGCACCATGGTCGGCAAACAGGTCATTATTGTTTGAGGGAAGAAAGAAGATGAAGAGTGCCTCCGGCGGCCGGGAGGGGGGAGCCCCCTCCCGGACCCTCCCTACCTGGGGCGCGCTTTTTCTTGAGGCCGAGGCCTCAAGAAAAAGCGCGCCCCAGAAAGTGAGGATTCGGGAAAGGGATCAGCGAGGAACGTAAAGCAGATAGAGGCCCAGATTACCAGCCAACGCCCATACCCCTTGAAAAACTTCTTAAATCAAGGGGGTCCGGGGGGGATTATCCCCCCCGGCCGCCGGAGGCATCTTATCTTATCCTATCCTAACAGTTCATTCACCCTGCGCATGACTTCGAAGGCGTCGGCCACGTAGAGCACATCGGCCTTGCCTTGCGCCCAGCCGCAGGCGGCGTCGAGGTTGACGGCCCGGCGCTCCGTTATAAAGCGCCAGCCGACCACATGGGGTTCTTCGCCGTGGCAGCAGGTGGCCAGTCCCTTTTGGTGGCGCGGCGTGGCGCCGGTCTGGCCGACCTGATGCAGGTGGGTGAGAAACGGCAGCACGGATTCGCCTTCGCCGCCCATATCCACCAAGGATTTGCTGCTGCCCAGCGACGCTTTGGCCTTGCCCAGAAAGCCCAGGATGAGCTGGCCGGCCTCGGGCACATGGGCCGCGCCGTCACCCTGTTTTTTGGTCCAGCCGGCACCGGCCACAAAGAGCATTTTGGCGTCGGGACGGATGGTCTGCTCGTCGGCCGAAGGGGCGACGACAGCCTTTATGGTCGTGCGGGTCATGGCCTCGGTGACGGGCACGGAAACGTCGGTGAGGCTCGCCTGACCGGGCGCGCCGTCGTAGGCGGCGTAGCAACCGCCAGAGACGGTGACGCACCAAGGCCGGGCGGCCCGGGTCAGTTCGGCGGTCATGCGCTGGCGGTAATAGCCGCGCGTGACCAGGGGCTTACCGTCCTTGGCCGCAATGGCGACCACATGGGCGTCGATGCGGCCATTCAGGCGTGCGGCCACGCCGGGCAGCGCCCGCGAGACGCGGGAATCGTCGGCGGCAATGATGATTGTGGCCGAGGCAGCCTTGGCCAGCGCCTCCAGGGCGGCGGCGTCGGTGGCGTAGCGGGCCACGGCAAAGGCCTCGCCGGTGACGGCGAACACCGGGCCGCAGGCGGCAACCGCAGCAGCGGCCGGGGCGACGTCGGCCCCGAACAGGCCGACAGCCAGGGTCGCACCCAGGCCTTCGGCCAGGGTTTTGGCGGCGCTCAGGGCTTCAAGGGACGCTTTGGCGAGGGTGCCGTCGGCAGCGACGGGAGCGCAAAAAAGAATGGTTTCCATGGGTGAACCTCCGTCGCTAGCTGGCCAGCCAGTCGATGATTTCCTGGGCGATGACATCGACGGGCGTGTCCTTGACCACGCGCGTCTCGCGCTTCTGGGCCGGCAGGGTCACCGACTGATAGTCGATGGCAGCGGCGTTGACGGCGGCCGGTTTGGCCTTTTGCAGGGCCGGCATGACCAGGCGCATGTTGGCCATGCCCACTTGCGGATTGTTCGGCGGCTCAGGCAGTTCACCCGTGGCCCAGCCGAGAGCAGCCGGCGCGCCGGTGCAGGTGGAAATCTGGTACGCGCCGCCTTCGATGCGTTCCATGACTTCCAGGCTGCCGTCAGCGCCGACGGTCAGCTTGTCCACGCCCTGGAACTGGTCTGTTATGCCGAGCTTTTCGCCCAAAATCTGCAGGGTGGAACCCGAGCCGCGCGATGCCGACTGCCAGCCGCCAAAAAGGAGCAGCTTGGAGGCGTCCAGGCCGGCGATGCCGGAAATGGCGGCGAAAAGGGCCTCGGCCACCTCAAAGGAATCCACAAAGCCGCCGGCCGGACCGTCGGCCACCACCAGCTCAAATGGGGCCTTCTGGGCCACGGTCATCATCACCTGCTGCAACTTGGCCTTGGGACCAAGGGACACCAGCCAGACCTTGCTGCCCGGCACGGCCTTGGCCAGATGCGCCGCCTCGTACAGGGCGTGCGACGCCCACGGGTCCAGAATGGAGGGCAGCATCAATTCGTTTTTCAGGCCCCAGCCGGCCGGTCCCTTGACCGGCTCCAACGTCTGCAACGGGTCCGGCACAATGCCGCCGCATACGACGATATGAAACATAAGCACTCCCTTTGGGCGGCAGGAGGAACCGGGGGAGGAAACCCTTTTTTGCAAAAAAGGGTTTCCTCCCCGGACCCCCACCTTCCCCAAAAACTCTTTATAGTCTTAAGGCTTTGGCTTTATTTTCCCTTTTCGGGGGTGCAATCGGGACATTCGTCCGTGTCCCTGCTGCACCCCCCCCAAGGGGGTCCGGGGGGGATTATCCCCCCCGGCGGGTGCAGGGCAGAGCCCTGCCGGGGTCCGGGGCAGCGCCCCGGTTTAATTCTCGGCCGAATGCAGGCCGCCGGCACCGGCGGCGAAGCGGACGTTGGTGCGTTCGGGATCGGCCTTGGACGGTTTGGAGCAGTTCCACAGGCAGGCACCGCAATGCACGCATTTTTCCCGGTCGAAAAGCGGCACGCCGTCGTCGGGGTTGGTGGTGATGGCCTGACCGGAGCAGGCTTCGATGCAGGTCTTTTCGGCGCAGGCCCGGCAGGTGTCGGGGCACTCGAAGGTGACGTGATCGGCGTAGCCCGGCGCGGCCTGCACCTTGCCGCCGAGCAGCAGTGCGTCCTGGTGGGAAATGAGCAGCTTGCCGTCGTACTCAATTTCCGGCCAACCGACCTTGTCCATGAGCGCGTCGTGCAGAGCCAGCCCCTTGGCCGTGGCTTCCTGGCGGATGCGCGTGATCTCCTCGCAGGAGATACGGCCGTGGTAGTATTCCTCGATGGACGGGATGCGTTTGTGCACGGGTTCGGAATCGGCCGGCCAGCACAGTGCGCCTTTGGTGAGGCCAGTGAGGGCCATGCCGATGATGCCCGGGATAAAGCCGGAGGCAAAGGCCTCGCGGGAGCGGGCGGCGATTTTGGCCTCGGCCTCGACCCAGGAGGCCCGGCGGCGGGCGACGTAGGTTTTTTCGAGATTTTCCGAGGTAAAGGGCAGGCCCTTTTCCAGCAGTTCCACCACGGCCTGACCGAGCTGCACGCCCGAGGTCCAGGCCTCGTCAACGCCCGAGCCGGTCAGCACGTTGGTGGTGCCGGACCCTTCGCCAATGCGGGCGTAGCCGTCGCCAACGAGATAGGGTTCGCCGTTTTTGCCGGATTCCTGGAGCGTCTTGGCCCCAAACGAGCGGATGGTGCCGCCTTTGAGGTATTTCCAGAGATAGGGATGCTGCATCCAGTGCTGGAGGTAGCGGTAGGCGGTGCGCACGGGATTATCAAACCAGCTCGGCACGAAGATGCCCAGGGAGGCCACATGGCCGGGCAGCACATAGAGGAAGCCGAAAATCTCAGGCTCGGGGTAGCCGATGGTGTGGATGACCGTGCCGACCTTCCAGGGGCAGTTGCCGGGCAGATCGACCACGAACTTCATGCCCACGGCGTAGTCGCGCTGGTGGTGCCCCATGGGCAGGCCGCGCGCCTCGTCGATGGCCCGGCCGACCGGTCCCACCGGTCCGTCGCCGACCACGGTCAATCTGGCCCGCACGTCCATGCCGGGCATGTAGGCGGCGTCAGGCTTGCCGGCCTTGTCCACGCCCTGGTCGGCCAGCCGCACGCCGACCACCTTGCGGTGCTCGATTATGGGCGCGGCAACGGGCGATGCCGGCCAGATCTGGGCCGCGCCGGTGGCCATGACGGTGTTGCCCACCCACTGGTTGAACTGGCCCAGGGAAAAGGTCAGGCCGCCGTGTTTTTCCAGAAAGGGCGGAATATACGGCAGTTCAACGGCCATGTCCTTGTAGCGGCAGCCCGGGAACTTGCCGCCGAGGAGTTTGAGCGCCGCGTCAGCGGCTTTGAGCGGCAGCGACCGGCGGCTGGCTCCGTGGGGATCGACAAGATAGACGACCTTTTCCTCGGTGATGGGCGTGCACAGCGGGATACAGGCCGGATCAAGCTCGGGCAGGCTCTCGCGGATGCCGCGCGCCTTGGACACCACGCCGGAGACGCCGACGCCGATGTCGTCGGCCCGCTCGTAGCAGATGACCTGGGGCGGCAATCCGGGCACGACCGTGCTTTCCATGACCGCCGAGCCGTCTTCGTTGACGATACCCTTGGCCAGGGTGGTCAGAAACCCGCCCATGGCCGGGCCGAAGCCGACGCAGACAATGTCCGTTTCCATGCTCTGCCGCTCATTCATATGCGCCTCCGTGGGTCGGTCGGTGGGTGGGGTGGTCAAGGAGGGAGAGGAACCGGGGGAGGGAACCCCTTTTTGAAAAAAGGGGTTCCCTCCCCCGGACCCCCACCTTCCACAAAAACTTTCAAAGGGGTCTTCGTAGCCTAACTACACGAGTCATCGGACAAACCCCAACCAAGGGGGTCCGGGGGGGATTATCCCCCCCCGGCGGGGTCTGGGGCAGCGCCCCAGTCTTCAATACTACTTACATGGGATAATCGAGCGCTTCGGGGATCATCACCTGGGTGAGTGCGGCACCGGCGCGTTCGCGGGCCAGCCCCAGGCCGGCCAGGGACGTATCCAGCGCCTGGCGCAGCGGGCCAAATGCGGCCACGTCGGCGTCGGGCGTGGCGTAGCCGTGCACGAGGCCGGAGCACAGGCGAGCGGCTTCGCCGGCGGCGCGGGCGGCCTGCATCCGGGCGATGTCGTTAAAAAAGGCCATATAGCCTTCCAGGCCCTCGGCCACCATGGGGTTTTCCGGTCCCTTGGCTGCCAGTTCCAGCACGTCGAGGATAAACAGGCGGCTGGCCAGGAGCGGACACAGGGCGTCGGCCAGGGGGAACGTCACGGCCTGGCGGTTGCTGTGGTAGAGCTTTTTGCCGTCGGCGTCCTTGTTGGCACACAGGAAGTCAAAGGTCTGCTTCCACAGCCGCAGGCCGGCGGCAACCGAACCGGCGCCGGTCTCGAGATGGGTGGCCGCCACGCGGTCCATCTCGGCGATGTAGTTCACGACATAGGCCTGAAAGATCTCACTGGCCATGGTGATGCCGAGCTGGCGGCGCTGGACGCATTCCGGGCCTTCGTAGGTGGCTTCGAGCTGGGTGTCGTTCCACTTGTGGAACAGGAACCCGGGGCAGTCCTCGGTGATGCCGTAGCCGCCCATAAGGGCCACGGCTTCGCGCATGACGGTGGCACCGTGGCCGGTGTTCCAGAGCTTGCAGGCCGGGCACAGGACGCCGGCTTCGGCTTCAAGAGCCTGGAACTTGACCACCGGGTCGGCGTCAAGGGCGGTAAACCGGGCGGCGTCGCGCTCGGCCTCAGGGACAAACAGCAGATTGACGTATTCGATGGCCTGGGGCTGGACCTTTTTAAGGGCCACCATCTGGCCGCGCACGCCGACCACGCCGGCCTTGGCCAAGGCCGCGTCCTTGGCTTTTTCCGTGGGATCGAGCTGGTCGAAAAGGCGCGCCGTGGCAAACCCGAGCGAGGCTCCGGCTTCACCGGCGGCCCAGACATCGGCCAGCCGGATGACGGCATCCTGCTTTTGTTGCAGGCCGAGGTCATACTTGGGCGAACCTTCGCCGCAGGCGTCGCCGCCGCGAAAGCGGGTGCGCTGGTAGCGGATGACCGGCTCGATGGCGGAAAGCAGCTTGGCCGTGGTCATAAGGGCCACCGGCACGCGGGTGCGGTGGAACACGGCGGCAATGACCTCGGAATGGGAATAGTTGGGGACGATGCAGCCGTCTTTAACCGTGTAGCCACCGATGATGCGGCTGGCCGGCACCTTGAGATTAAAGACCGGATCGCGGGTGGAAGACAGCTGGTGCACCATTTTAAGGGTCGGCGCGCCCCGGTCGAACAGGCCCGGGTCGGTTTCCTCCAGGATGATGATGCAGGAGGATTTGATGCGCGGATCAGCGGTATCCACGGCGGCGGTGGCGTAGTTGGCGAAATCCATGCCGGTGATGAAACGGCCGCGCTTCTCGACGTGCAGGATGGGCTCCTGGCCTTCTTCCCAGGAATCGATGCGCACCTTGCCGGTCAACACGCCGGTATCGACGCCGACATAGGGAATCGGCTCGGTCAGGGCAAAGGCACCGCGCCAGGGGGCGCGGTCCGGGGACGGGGCGCACAGGGTCATGTAATGGTCGCGCTGCTCGGTGGTGCCGCGTTCGTGGATGGGCGACAGGGCCAGGTTGTTGGCAAGCGAGCAGGTGGCTGCGCCGGCATCGACCCAGGACAGCTCAAAGGCCACCAGGGACAGGGCCATATTTTTGGGGCCTTCAATAAAGCCCCCCTGATGCGGGTCCAAAAAGACGGCCGTTATGCCGGCTTCGTCAAAAGCTTTAAGCAGCGAGTCCTTCTGCTCGGTCCATTCGTGGGAGTGGCGCACGCCGTCGGCGACCATGCGGGCGACGACTCCCCGGGCCACGCCACGGGCCGACTGGACGGCCATTTGGAGATCGAAGCGATCAGCGTAGCGCCACATAATTTGCCGGACATCGTCGCCCGGGAGAGTGCGGAGGGTTTCCATAAGTTTCGCCTGGTTCTTGGTTTGAGCGCGCGGGAGCGCTCTGATTGTCGGATCATAAAGTACGGGAAGCTAAAATATTCGGCTCCACGCGTCAATCAGGCGCGGCGGGCGCGGGCGGCTTGGCAGGGCCAACCCGGGATGCGCCAGCCCTGCCAAGCCGCCCGCCTCGCCTTGACACAGATAGTTGCTATCAATACATTCCGCACGACAACTTTTGCCGGCCGACCGGCTCCAGGACGCCATGGACCCAACCCTGCCCTATGCTCTCGATCAGGCCGTCGGCTATGCCGTGGGCCATGCGGCGGCCAAGATCAAGATTGCCCTGCGCCGGGTGTTTGTCGCCGCCGGCCACGATGTCACCCCGGATCAGTGGGTGGTGCTCAACCGTCTGGCCGAAACAGCCGGGCTGACCCAGGCGGGTTTGGGCGAACGCACGGTCAAAGACAAGACCACCATCACCCGCATCCTCGACCGGCTGGAAGAAAAAGGATTGCTGACCCGTCAGCGCGACCCCCGCGACCGCCGCAGCCAGCGCCTGTACCTCACCCCCGAGGGCGAAGCCACGGTGCGCCGGCTCGTCCCCCTGGTGCAAACCTTTGCTGCGGCCGCCTACGCCGACCTGACCGAGGACGACAGGTACGCCCTGCGCCGCCTTCTCGGCCGCATTGAAGACCGCCTCGACGCCATGCTCGAACCCAAGGACGCCGTATGAAACCGTTTTTCCGCCCCAAGCACAAAACCGAAGGGCAACCCGCCAGCCGCAAAAAAACCGTCCTGATCCTGGCCGTCGCAGTCGTTGCCGTCCTGAGCCTGGGCTATGTCTTCTATTCCCGGGGCAAGGTTTCCACGGACGACGCCTTTATCGACGGCCGCATCCATCCCATAACCCCCCGGGTGGCCGGCTACGTCAACGAGGCTCCTGTCGAAGACAACCAGCTCGTGGCCGCTGGCGATGTGTTGGCCGTACTGGACCCAACCGATTACGAAGTGGCCCTGGCCCAGGCCAAGGCCGATCTGGCCGCGGCCGAGAGCCAGCTTGCGGCCCAGGAACTGGGCGTGCCCCTGCAACGCTCCCAGACCTCGTCCAAGGTGACGGGTGCCCAGGCCCAGCTCGAAAGCGAACAGCGCAGCCTGGAGCAGGCCACCAAGGAACGCGACGCCGCTGTCCAGGACGCCGCCCAGATCGAGGCACAGCTCGACCAGGACAAGCTCGACTGGGGTCGTATCAGCCAGTTGCGCCAAAAGGATGCGGTGTCCCAGTCCGACCTTGATACCATCGACAACAAGCGCCGCGCCCACGAAGCCCAGCTGCGGGCCGCCCGGGCCAAGGCCGAAGGGGCCGGCCGCCGTCTGGAATCCATCCTGGCCGATATCAAACGGCTGCGCTCGGCCATCGTGCTGGCCGAGACCGGCGAGGAGCAGGCCGTTATCCAGACCCGGGAAGCCTCGGCCCAAAAAGCCAAGGCGGAACTGGCCCGGCAAAAGGTCAAACAGGCCGAACTCAATCTGTCCTACACCCGCATTGTCTCGCCCGTGGCCGGGCACGTCACCAAAAAGCAGATCGAATCCGGCCGGCTGGTGGCCGCCGGCCAGTCCCTTATGACCATTGTGCCCCTTGAGCCCACACAACTGTGGATCACGGCCAATTTCAAGGAAACCCAGCTCAAAGACGTGCGGCCGGGCCAGAAAGTCTCCATCGACGTGGACACCTACCCCGACTACCCGCTCACCGGCGTGGTGGAATCCATCATGGCCGGCACCGGCTCGGTGTTTTCCCTTTTTCCCACGGAAAACGCCTCGGGCAACTACGTGAAAATCGTCCAGCGCATCCCGGTCAAGATCGTGTTTGACGTGGACAAGGCCGCGCTGCCGCCCTTGCGCCTGGGCATGAGCGTCGTGCCCACCATCCACACCCGGTAACCGTATGGCCGCCCCCGCCCCCAACAAATGGCTGATCACCCTGGCGGTGATGATCCCCACGCTCATCGAGATTCTCGACACCTCCATTGCCAACGTGGCCCTGGGGCATATCCAGGGCAGCCTGTCCGCCGGCCAGGACGAGGTGACCTGGGTGCTCACCTCCTATCTCGTGTCCAACGCCATCGTCATCCCCATCAGCGGTTTTCTGTCCAAGCTCTTTGGCCGGCGCAACTACCTGCTCTTATCCGTGGTGATCTTCACCATCGCCAGCATGCTCTGCGGTCTGGCCACCAGCCTTGGCATGCTGGTCTTTTTCCGCATCATCCAGGGCCTTGGCGGCGGCGGGCTGCAACCCATGTCCCAGGCTATTTTGCTCGAAGCCTACCCGCCCCAGGAACGCGGTCTGGCCATGGCCATTTTTGCCATGGGTGCTGTGCTCGGCCCCATCCTCGGGCCGCTTTTGGGCGGCTATATCACCGACAACTATTCCTGGCGCTGGATTTTCAACATCAACGTGCCCGTGGGCATCCTGGCCGTGGGCATGATCTGGCTCTACATCAAAGATCCGGATTATCTGGTGCGCCGCAAGGCCGGGGAGTCGGTGGACTATATCGGGCTGGCCTTGCTCACGCTTGGCCTTGGCTCTTTGCAAATCGTTTTGGACAAGGGCCAGCAGGACGATTGGTTTAATTCCGATTTCATCCTCATCCTGTCCATCATCGCCGGCATTGCCCTGGCCGCCTTTCTCGTCTGGGAACTGCTGTGCAAGCATCCGGTGGTCGATCTGCGCGTGTTTAAAGACCGCAGTTTCGCCATGGGCAACGTGGTCATGTTTTTCGGCTATTTCGCCTTTTTCGGGGCTATCGTGCTGTTGCCGCTCTATCTGCAAAACCTCATGGGCTACTCGGCCTTTCTTGCCGGTGTGGTGCTTGGGCCGGGGGGCCTTATCATGCTGGCCGTCCTGCCTATCGTTGGCAAGCTGACCAATAAAATCGACGCCCGGTTTATTCTGTGCGCGGGACTTTGTGTGAGCGCCTATTCGCTTTTTAACATGTCGGGGTTTTCGCTCGACATCGACATCGGCACGGCCATTGCCGCCCGCAACATCCAGGCCGTGGGCATTGCCCTGTTCTTTGTGCCGCTGTCCTATCTGACCATGGCGTATATTTCCCGCGAAGCCATGAACAACGCCTCGGCGGTTTTTAATCTGCTGCGAAACCTCGGCGGTTCCTTTGGTGTGGCCTTTGTCACCACCCTGCTGGCCCGGCGCGCCCAGTTCCACCAGTCCCGGCTGGTGGAAAACCTGACCCCCTATGACCTCACCTTCCAGTCGGTCCAGGAGCGCCTGACCGCCTATCTCGCCCCCAAACTGCTCGGCATCCACGACGCGGCCCAGACCGCCAGCGGCGCCCTCTACCGGCTCATGCTCAAACAGGCCAACGCCATGGCCTTTTGCGATGTTTTTTATGCCCAGGGCGTCATGTTCCTGGGGCTGGCTGTGCTTATGTGGATCATGAAAAAACCGCCCATGGGCTCCAAAATGCCCGAAGGCATGCACTGACGTTCTGCCGACATTTCGTCTTTTTTGCAGTCTGTTGTGGCCGCCTCCGGGCGGCCTTTTGCATGCCTGACGGTAACATGCCGCTATCACAGGTCTCTTTTGCCGCCGCTGCGATGGCACAATCCTGGCTTCTACGGTAAGAAAAAAAGGCGAGTACCCGCGCCCGGCCCCAAAACGTCGTGCCAAACCCGCCAAGGAGACCATTCCATGAACGCCGTCCAGACAAGCGCCCGCCTCGCCGCCGTCGTCGCCATCGCCCTGGGACTGGCTTTGAGCACCGCCATCGAGGCCCAGGCCTTTAAACGCCAAAGCACCGTCACCGGTCCCGGCAATCGCAGCGTGACCAATGAGGCCACCACCACCCGGACTCCGGGCGGCTATTCCCGTAGCGCCACCACCACCGGGCCAAACAACAATGCCGTCAACCGCACCTCCCAGGGCCAGTGGGACCCGGCCACCAAGACCTGGAACAACACCACCACCTACACCGGTCCCCAAGGCAACAGCGCCGACGTCAACCGCTCGACCACGGTCACCAAGTAGCCTGACCGCCCCGGCCCGGAAGTCCCGACCGCCAGCCTGGAGCCGGGACTTTTCTTTTTTGCCTGGCTTGGTTCACCGGCCTGGGTCAATAAGTCCCCGATCCCAATTGTGTGTTACTTTTTTACCCAAAGGCTTCTATCCCCGGCCCTGCTCTGCTTACGGCCCTTAAAACCGGCACCGCCATCGCCAGCGGGTTGATTTGCCCACCTGTAGTCCAACGGCGAGCCGATATTCCCCCAAAAAAACAGCACTCTCCCGTCTGGCACGGGAATTGATGGCCTCTGCCCCGGACCGCCACCTCAAGACGGACCCCGAGCAACCCAATGAAACGAGGTGCGCCATGGGCAGCTGGCATTGCAAAATCGATATACACCGGACCTTTGTCCTACAACCCACCCGGCCGCACACTGTTTTCGGTGTCGGTGCCCTGGCCGGGATTGACGACATCCTGGACAAGCTGCGCCAGGGTGGCTGCGACGCCGTCCTGGTGGTCACCGACCCTCTCGCCTACAAGGCCAGCGGGGCCTGGGACACCGTACGCCCGGCCCTGGACCGCCATATGCCCTGGGAACATTACGACGGCGTGCGCTCCAACCCGACCTATGCCAACTGCGATGCTGCTGCCACGACAGGTCGGGCCATGGCGGCCAAAGCCGTCCTGGCCATTGGCGGCGGCAGCGCCATCGATACCGCCAAGACCGCAGCCGTGCTGCTGGCCCACCCCGGCAAAAAAGCCGTGGATTTCTACGAAAAGCACGCCCCGATAACGGCTGCCCTGCCCATCATCGCCATCAACACGACCCACGGAACCGGCTCGGAATGCAACGCCTACGCCGTGGCCCAGACCGACGGCGCGGACAAGCCCGTCATCCACTCGCCCCACCTCTACCCGACCTGGGTCATCGAAGACCCGGCGCTGACCGTCACCCTGCCGGCCAGACAGGCCGTGGCCACGGCCATCGACGCCTTGAGCCACGCCCTGGAAGCTGCCACCGCCGCCACGGCCTCGCCCTATACCATCTGTCTGGCCAAAGAGGCCGTCTGCCTCATTACCGCCTGGCTCCCCACCGCCCTGCGCCAGCCCGGCAACCTCGCCGCCCGCTACTGGCTCATGTACGCCTCGGCCATCGCCGGCATCGGGTTCGATCTGGGCATGCTCCACATCGCCCACGCCCTGGAACACGTCATGAGCACACTCAACGCCGATGTGGCCCACGGCGACGGCCTGGGCCTGCTCCTGCCGGCCGTGCTGGCCGAAATCTACCCGGCCGCCCCCGAAGTCCTGGCCGAAGTGCTGCGGCCCATCGCCCCGGAGCTTAAAGGTCTGCCCGGCGAAGCCGACCGCGCCGTGGCAGGGCTGCGGCAATGGTTTGCCTGCATCGGACAACCCAGCGGCATGTCGGCCTATTTTACCGGCGCAGACGTGCCGGCGCTCACCCGCATGGTCATGAAATCCTGCCTGTCCAAGACGCTGCTGCCCCTGGCCCCGATCCGGGTCGATACGGCGGTGGTGGAGCGCATTTTTCAACAGGCGCTGTAAGGCCGGCCAACGCAAAAGCCCCCCGAAACGCCTCACAAGGACGCTTCGGGGGGCCTGGCGCGACCCCTGACACGCACGCGGGGCTACCCTTTCACATACGCGCACACCTGATTTCTGCCTGACGACTTGGCCAGGTACAGCGCCTTGTCGGCGGCATCGACCAGGTGGTCAATATCGGGAGTGGGACAATCTTCCAGCAACTCGGCCACGCCGATGCTGACGTTGATCTTGATGCCGGCGGCCAGGATCTGGCCGTCCGGGTCGCGGATGACAAAATTATACCGCTCGATTTTGCGGCGGATGATGTCGGCCAGTTCGGTGGCCTCATTTTTGGCGACATCGACGAGGGTCACGGCGAATTCTTCACCGCCGTAGCGGGCCGGAAAGATATCGCGATCTTCAAGCTGCTTCATTTCCTCGGCAAAGCCGCGCAGGATGGAGCCGACCACCACCAGGGCCTGATCGCCGATGCGATGGCCGTGCTCGTCGTTAAAACGCTTGAAATGGTCGATATCGCACATAAAAAGTGACAGCCGATGCCCCTTGGCCACGGCCTGGGCCACGACGCGGCCCATCTGTTCGTCAAAGGCGCGCCGGTTGGCAATGGAAGTCAGGGAGTCGGTCAGCGTCAACGCCACCATCTTTTCGGCGTCTTCCTCGATCAGGGTGACCATTTCCTGGAACCCCCGCCGGATGGTGCCGAGCATGCGGTCCACATCGCCGCCGGATTCCACGGCCTGGACCGTGACGTCTTCCAGGTTCTGCACGCCGCCTTTGTGCCGGAACATGGCGTCTTGAAACTCCTGGACCAGGGCGGCGGTTTCGGCCAGCGTGCGGGTCAGGGCCCGGTTCCAGGGGGTGCTCAGGATGCGTTCGTTGGCCTTTATGACCTCGCGAAATTTTTCGTCGGTAAAGTCCCCGGCCCGCAGCACTTCCATGACCAGCGCCTGGAATTGCTCTTTTTGCTCGGTATCCAGAAAATCATAGCTCTTGATGCTGCGCATATAAAGGATAAGACCCCGCCATTTCGAGTCGCGGGGCACGCCCACACGGTCGAGCATGGCGCAGACCGATTCGGAACAGGCATTGGAAGCGATGGGCTTCCTTGGGGGGCCGGTATCCTTGTTCATGAGCGGAGCGCACCTCACTGTGATGTCTTGATTACCTTCATTGCAGCCTATACATGCATTTTCATCCCACTGGAAGGGGGGAGGGCCAACTCCCGGAGCCGGCTTGCCCGGGGCCGGCCGCCATGGTAGGAACCGCCCATTGCTTATGCGGCAACACGGAGGCGCAATGGACTTGCACGTGACGCAGCACGACCGGCTGACCCTGGTGTCCGGTCTGCCCAGGATGTTTGATTATACCGTCTGCCCGGACTTCCAACGGCTTCTGGCGGCGCATCTCGAAAAAGCCCCAGCGGTCCTGGTCTTTGACCTGTCCGGCGTGGAATTCATGGATTCCAGCGCCATCGGCAGCCTGATCACCATACGCAACCGCCTGCTGCCAGCCGGCGGGACCGTGGGCCTGTGTTCCATCACCGACGGCGTGGCCAAAGTGCTGCGCATTGCCGATCTGGGCAAGGTCTTTGCGCTGCATGCCGACGTGCCGGCCGCCCTGGCCGCCGCCAGGGACTGAGCCGGCTCCCCCCTGCCCCCATGCTGATCCGCTACACACCCGGCGCAACCGGCTTTTTCGCCGGCCTGCGGCGGGCGGTCCGGGCCGTACTCTATCTGCCAACCGCTTGGCGCATGGCGCAAAATCCCTGCTATCCCTGGCTCAACGCCGGGGCCGTGCGTTTTTTAGAGTCCCATCTGACCAAACGCATGACCGGCTTCGAGTGGGGCGGCGGGCGCAGCACCGCCTTTGTGGCCCGGCGGGTGCTCACCCTCGTCAGCGTGGAGCACCAGCCCAAATGGCGGCGGCGCACGGCGGCGCTTCTGGCCAGCCAGGCCCTCGCCAACGTCTCCTGCCGGTTTGTGCCGGCCGGCGACGCCCCGGGCCGGCCCGAGGCCCGGCCGGACATCTGGCAACGCTTGAGCCATGTCCATGGCCAGCCGCAGTACGCCGCCTACACCGACGCCATTCTGGAATACCCCCAAGACTGCTTTGATTTCGTGCTCATCGACGGCCGGGCCAGGGTGGAATGCGCCTACAATGCCTTAAGCCGGGTGCGCCCGGGCGGGTTTCTCCTTTTGGACAACAGCGAATGGGAAAAATACGCCCCCATCTTTACTGCGGCGGCCGCCGCCGGCTGGACGCGCCGGGATTATGAAAATGGCGTATGGCGTACCTCCATTTTCTGCCGCCCCGAAACGCCGGCCGCCTCTGCCGGCCCTGTCACCCCAATCGATCCGGCCGCCCCGGCTGGCTCTGTCGCCCCAGTCGGCCCCACTGGCCCAGCCGCCTCTGCCGGCCCGGCCGCCCCTGCCGGCCCGGTCGTCCCGTCGCCTTTGTCGCCCCAGTGAGGTGACAGATGCTGCGGCAAGGCTTATAAGCTAGGCCATGACAGTGCCAAACGAACAGCTCACCCTGCGCTTTGCCCGCTCCATGTCCGAGATCGACGGCCCGTCCTGGAACGCCCTGGCCGCGTCCCTGGACACGCCCTTTTTCGAATGGGAGTGGCTCAAACTCCTGGAGGATTCCGGCAGCGCCGCCCCGGCCCGGGGCTGGTATCCCAACCATTTGATCGCCACCCACGGCGGCAGGCTCATCGGCGCGCTGCCCATGTATCTCAAATGGCATTCCGACGGCGAATTCGTCTTTGACCAGCTCTGGGCCGAAGCGGCCGTGCGCCTGGGGCTGCCGTATTATCCGCGGCTGGTCGGGGCCACGCCCTTTACCCCGGCCACCGGGCTGCGCTTTCTGCTTGATCCCGAGGCCAACCAGACCCGCCTGTCGCGCCGGCTCTTTGAAGCCATGGAACAGTTTTGCCTGGGCAACGGCGTCCAGGGCGCGGCGCTCCTATTTACCGAACCGGAGTTTGCCGCCGCTGCCGAAGACTACGGCTTCACCAGTTGGCGGCACCAGGGCTACCTGTGGCGCAACAGGGGGTTTGCCGATTTTGACGCTTTCCTGGCGACGCTCAACGCCAACCGGCGCAAAACCATCCGGGGCGAACGCAAAGCCCTGGCCGATTCCGGCGTCACCGTGGAAATCGTGGCCGGCAGCGACATCCCGGACGCGTTTTTCCCGCTCATGCAGCGCCTCTACGACAAGACCAACGCCAAATTCGGCCCCTGGGGCTGCCGCTACCTCACCGAGGAATTTTTCGAAGGCATGGCCGGGGCCTTTCGCCACCGTCTGGCCTTTGCCGCCGCCTACCGGCCGGGCCGCCGCGAACCCATCGCCCTGGCCCTTTTGGCCCACAAAAACGACATCCTCTTTGGCCGCTACTGGGGAGCCTTTGAGGATGTGCCCTTTTTGCACTTCGAACTGTGCTACTACGCTCCCATCGCCTACGCCATCGCCAATGGCTTTCGCCGCTACGACCCCGGCATGGGCGGGGCGCACAAAGCCCGACGCGGCTTTGCCTCGGTGTCGAGCTACAGCGCCCACCGCTTCTTCGATCCGCGCATGGACATGATCTTTCGCACCCACATCGACCGGGTCAATGTGATGGAGAAAAACTACATCGACGAATTAAACGACCTGATGCCGGTCCGGCGGGGGGAGTGAGCGACGCGAGACGAGACGAGAAGACAGAAGAGGCCTCCGGCGGCCAAAGGGGTGACCCCTTTGGAATCCCACCTGGAAGGCAAGAGGGAAATGGCCCACCCACACCGCGACCTTGTGACTTGCCGCCAAAGCTGCCATTATCCCCACCATGCTCCTTGCTGCCATCGCTGACATCCACGGCAATCTCGAAGCCCTCGTCGCCGTTCTGGCCGACATCGACGCCCGCCCCCCCGACCTTGTGGTGAGCCTGGGCGACAACATCGGCTACGGCCCGGACCCCGAAGCCGTGCTGCAGCTGCTGGAGGCGCGCCTGATACCCAGCGTGCGCGGCAACCACGAATGGGCCGCCGTCGACCCCAGCCGGCGCGGCGGGTTCAATTCCCAGGCCCTGGAAGCGCTCATCCGCACCGAAGGGCTGTTAAGCCGTGAGGCCCTGGCCCGCATCGCCAACTATCCGACCTCGCTGGTGACGGCCGGCTGCCGGCTGGTCCACGGCCTGCCGCCCAACGACACCACCAGCTACCTCTTCGAGGCCGGCGAGACGACACTGCGCCGGTGCTTTGCCCGCACCCCGGAACCGGTGTCCCTGGTCGGGCACACCCACATGCTCGAAGGAGTGACCTTGCGAGGCCGCTGCGTGGACCGCTTCGAGCTGTCGCTGGGCGACAATCCCCTGGACCCGGCCGACCGCCATATCGTCAACGTCGGTGCCGTAGGCCAGCCCCGCGACGGCGACAACCGGGCAAAATATGGGATTTTCGACACGGAAAGCCACGTTTTGACCATCCGGGCCGTGCCCTATGACATCGAAGCCGTGGCCCGAAAAATCGTCGAGCGCGGTCTGCCCAAACGCTACGCCGACCGGCTGCGTTAATAAGATAAGAGGAAGAAGCCTCCGGCGGCCGGGGGGGATAATCCCCCCCGGACCCCCTTGATAGGAAAAGTTTTTCTAGGGGTTATGGGCCTTGTCGCAACGGTGGCCGGAAGCAGAAAATGCGCTCGTCGGTCGCGTCAGACCGCCGTCACAGCAATGCCGTTCCCCCTTAACCCCTTGCCTTCCAGGTGGGATTCCAAAGGGGTCACCCCTTTGGCCGCCGGAGGCCTCTTCTGCCTTCTCCCTTCGCCTTATTCCACGCCCATGCGGGCGTAGTAGCCTCGGCCACCCCGTTCGATCATGACGAGGATGACGCGGTTTAAGCGGTTGACGTAGACGGCCCGGGTGAAATCACCTTGGCCGGTGAGCTTTTCCCCGCCGATCTGGACCAGCGCGTCGCCGGGTTTAAGGCCCAGCCGGGCGGCCGGCGAATTGGCAGCCACCGCAGCCACGCGCACGCCCTGGCCAGCCTTGACGGTCAGCCCCCAGCGGGCCTGGGCCAGGGTCACGGCCTCGCCGTCGCCGAAAGCGGCGGGTGCGGCGGCAATTTTCAGCTCCTCCTCGCCCCGGCGCACGGTCAGCGTCAGCGTCTCGCCCACTGTGGAGGTGGCCAGCGCCCCCCGGTACTGCTCCTTGTCGTCGAGGTCTGCGCCACCCACGGCCGTGAGCAGATCCCCCGGCCGCACCCCGGCTTTTTCGGCCGGCGAGCCTGGAACCACCTCGACCACCAGCAGGCCGCGCGGCCGGTTCAGGCCAAAATAACGGGCCGTGCGGACATCCACGTCCTGGCCCATGATGCCAAGCCAGGCCGGCGTCACCCGGCCGCCGCGCATAAGCTCGGCCACCACCCGCCGGGCCTTGTTGATGGGGATGGCAAAGCCGATGCCTTCGGCCCCGGCCTGGATGGCCATGTTGATGCCGATGACCTCGCCGGCCAGATTGACCAGCGGGCCGCCGCTGTTGCCGGGGTTAATCGCCGTGTCGGTCTGGATCAGGTCGGCATAGGCCCCGCCCTCGTGCTTGAGCGAGCGGCCGACAGCCGAGACAACGCCGGTGGTGACGGTGTGGGTGTAGCCAAAGGGATTGCCGATGGCGATGGCGGTCTCGCCGATCATGATGTCGGCGGAATCGCCCATGGCGGCCTGGGGCAGCGTGCCGCCGCCGGACAGACGCAGCACGGCCACGTCGAAATCCGGGTCCGCGCCGACCAGGGCGGCGTCGAGGAGCCGGCCGTCCTGGAGGCGGGCCTTGATCGACGTGCCACCGGCAATGACGTGGGCGTTGGTGAGGACAAGCCCCTCCTTACCGTCGATAATCACGCCCGACCCCAGGCTTTCCTGGGTCTGGCGCTGGGGGGCGGCTGACCCCGGGCCGCGAAACTGGCGGAAAAAATCATCGTCGAAAAACGGTCCCGGCGCACCGCGCCGGTCCACGCTGCGGGCCGAGGTGATATTGACCACGGCCGGGGCCACGGCAGCCACCGCTGTGACCACCGGCGTGCGCCGCAGCTCATGCCCGGACGAAGCCGCCGGGCAGTGGCTGCAAAGGGGGAAGAACATGAGGAAAGCGCAAAGAAACAGGCGATTCGCCCACAGGGCGCTGCGGCCCATGGCAAGCCTCCAGGCAGGGGTGAAAGGTTGGGGCGTCAACTGATGGGGATGCGGCGGTGCAGGCGCTCGGGGCGCATCTTGGGCAGGCACACCACCAACAGCCCGTCTTTTAAAACGGCCGTGATCTCGGTGCGCGACACGCCCTTGGGCAGGGCGAAACTGCGGGCAAACGGCCCGTATGAGCGCTCGAGCATCTGGTACAGGCCGCCCCGGACGTCTTTTTCGAAGCGGCGCGACCCCTGGATGAGCAGCTCCCGGCCCTGGATCTCCACGGCCACGTCTTCCCGGGCCACGCCGGCCAGTTCCAGGGTCACCCGGAACTCGGCCTCCGTTTCCACCACATCGGCCACGGGCTGCCAGGCATAGGCGCAGTCCCGGGCTCCGGCGGCGGCTTCTTCCATCATGCGCCCGGCCTCGTTGCCGATTTCGGCCAAGGCCATCCAGGGCGTCCAGTGCAGTTTGGCCATGACGACTCCTTGCCCGATGGGAACCAGCCCCCGGGCGGCGGCGCTCTCCAGGTTATTTTGCGGCGCTGTCCTTGACGGAACGCTTGCCGGCGTCCCAGTCGGCTTTGGCCACGGCTTCTTCCACCAGCATGATGGGGATGTCGTCGCGCACAGGATAGACCACGGCGCACGGCGGGCAGAAAAGACCGGCCTCGGCGTCAACAACAGTCAGTTCGCCCTTGCATTTGGGGCAGGCCAGGATGGTCAGCAGATCGGGATGTATGCTCACGGACGGTCTCCTTTGGCGAGAGTGTGTCCCGGTAATAGCCAAATCGGGCCGGCCGCGCAATGTGAGGTTCACAAGTCGGCCCGGGCGGGCTAGGGTCAGTGATGGCGCTTATTGATCTGCATACCCATACCACGGCCTCGGACGGAACACTTACTCCCAAGGAACTGGTGGCCCGGGCCGCCCAAAAAGGCCTCGTTGCCGTGGCCATCACCGACCACGATTCCCTGGCCGGGCTGCCCGAAGCCCGTCTGGCCGGGGCCGAACACGGCGTGGACGTGGTGACCGGGGTGGAACTCTCCGTGGCCGACGGCCCGTCCAGCATTCATCTGGTGGGGCTTTTTCTGCCTGAGACGCCCGGCCCCCTGGCCGAACAACTGGACTGGCTGCGCCAGCGTCGCCACGACCGCAACCACCGCATCCTGGAAAAGCTCAAAAGCCTTGGGGTGTCGCTGGACTATGACGCCGTCACGGTCCTGGCCCAGGGGGTGGTGGGCCGGCCGCACATCGCCCAGGCGCTTTTGGCCCAGGGCGTGGTGTCGAGCTTTAAGGAAGCCTTCACCCGCTTTCTCGGGGTCTATGGCAAGGCCTACGTGCCCAAGGACAAGCTGCCGCTGGAAACGGCCATTGCACTCCTGCACGCCGAAGGGGCGTTGGCGGTGTTGGCCCATCCCTACATATTGGGCCAGTCCGGGCCGGTGCTGGCCGAGACCGTCACCCGCTACCGCGACGCCGGCCTGGACGCCATCGAGGCCTTTTACACCGAGCATTCCCAGTACCAGACGCTGGAATACCTGGCCTTGGCCCGCAAGCTCGGGCTGGCTGTCTCCGGCGGTTCGGACTACCATGGCGCGGCCAAGCCCGAGGTGGAACTGGGTCGGGGGCGCGGCAGCCTGCGGGTGGACATCGCCGTTTTGGATGTGCTGCGGGCCAGGCAGGCGAGACTTTTGGCGACAGGGTCGAGCCTGGCGCAAAAAGAACTTGACCCCGGGGAGCACCAGGTATAGAGGATTCCTCTTCCCTATCGGAGGTCAATTTTATGTACGCAATCGTTATGGCTGGCGGCAAGCAATACAAGGTCCAGGAAGGGGCCACCATCACCGTGGATCTCGTTGCGGCCGATGCCGGCTCGGAATACGTGCTGGACAAGGTGCTCATGGTTGGCGGAACCGAATTCCAGTTCGGCGCGCCCTATGTTGCCGGCGCGGCGGTCACCTGCGAGGTGGCTGGCCACGTCAAGGGCAAAAAGATCGTGGTCTTCCACAAGCGCCGCCGCAAGGATTCCCACAAAAAACAGGGGCATCGCCAGGGCTACACCCAGCTTAAGGTGAAGGCCATCTCGGTCTAGCAGCATCTTTGAAGGAGTCGCGACATGGCACATAAAAAAGCAGGCGGCAGCTCCAGGAACGGCCGCGACAGCGCCGGTCAACGGCGTGGCGTCAAACGTTTCGGCGGGCAGACGGTTCTGGCCGGCAACATCCTCGTGCGCCAGCTCGGCACCAAGTTCCACCCCGGCAACGGCGTGGGCATGGGCCGCGACTACACCTTGTTCGCCCTCGTGGACGGCGTGGTGCAGTTCGAGAAGTATTCCCGCAACAACAAAGTCAAGACTCGCATCCACGTGGTTCCGGCCCAGGCCCCTGCGGCCGCAGCCTAACAAACCGGATCCGGGAAGCGACAGAATTTTGGGCGGAGGGTTTACCCCTCCGCCCTTTTCGTCGTTGAATTAGACCAGGAGTTACAATACTTTGCCTTGTATCACTGCCTTGACAAATTGTGCCTCAACTTTCCGAACATCAGAGCTTGTAATATCTTTCTTCGAAAAGCTTGAAATTTTTGTTTCCCGCCCTGACGTGTTATACTTTTTGAATGCTGTGAACGTATAATTATTCTTAGACACGCACACCCGTACAAAACGGTAGGTATATTTACTGTCCTTTCCAACCAACATCCCAGTAGAATCAACTGTCCAATACCCTGAGAAGGGAATTTTTTCGAGTGCACGCCTCATTTCAAGCGCCGATTGGAAACGGTCATCAAGGCTAGGAGAAATTGAGGTCAAAATTAAGCGACAAATGGCACTTGGAATAAACGGCGGGAAATCATTTTTTGTAACTAGCGTGCCCTTGGCGAGCGCATTCTCATAACCTGATTGACCAAGAGCCTGAAATTTAGCTTTAAGTGCTCCGAGCCCCACGAGCATTCGAAAAAACGTTAAGCCAGCCTGAAAAAGATCAGTCCGTGCTTCAATGCCACACCCAGAGCACGTCTCCGGTGCTGCATGAAGCACATACCACTTTGAAGGCAACACAGGAGAACCGTCTGAAGAAACGCACACGATTCCATAGTCTCCAAGCATTGCCTGCCCCTGTAACCCAAGCAAAACATTTTCAGGCTTTACATCGTTATGAAACATATTATTCAAATGCAAGTGTTCAAGGCCCTGCATTATATCAATCATCGCACGAACAGCTATCGGTAAAGGCAAAAAATTACTCGGATTTGCCTGGGATGTGATAGAACCATCCGGGAGGAAATCCATAGCGATGACAACCTTTCCATCTGTTGCGACGTCAGCCTGATGCACTCTAACCAAATTATTATGTGTAAACAAATGACCGACTTGAGCTTCCTTTAAACGCTGATCAATCTCGATCCCGTTATCCAAAATTTTGATCGCGAATTCACGGTCTAAGGCATGGTCTTTCGCCAACCAGACTTCTCCAAAAGCACCGCGCCCAACCTGCCGTACAAGCATATACTTATTATCATTTCTGTCCGGCTAATTTAGAAGAGATAGCCTGCTAGAATTGTTTGGTTTTAAGCGTTGCCGTCGCGGGTCAATGAGGTCGAGAATTTCACATTGCTGAAACAGATTTCGTTGCACCAGCCGG
>NZ_WVUD01000021.1 GCF_009856865.1 Solidesulfovibrio aerotolerans
TTGAACTTGATGTCATGGCAATTTATGCCATTTTTTCAAAATTGATCGCCTAAGTGGAAAGGCATCATGAGCTTGCACCAGTTGTCGCTTTCAGGCGTCAAGCCTTTTCTTAGCCGGACAGTAATGTCGGGCGGCAACAAGATCCTGGGTTCTTTCCTTGGTTATTAAGCGGTCATTTACCTTGTTTTGTTCAATGTGTGTTATGTCTTCAGCAGAGATAATGATGAGTTGCGTGTGGATGTCTGTCTTGTGAACAACGCGCGCGCTTAAACGCATGGTCGTCAGCTCGGACGATGCGTGTTTATAGGCGATATCAAGCGAGTGGAATTTTGATTTTGTCGTCAGCGCGCGTTGGAGAAATTCCTGAAGGTTGTTGCAGTCCAATTGCTGGTTGCCAAGCCCAAGGAGGGGCTTTCCTTCAGTCTCAAGCTGGGTGACTTTAAAAAGTTTGTAAAAGGATTCGTTGGCTTTTAAGACGACAAGATCAGAATTCAAGACCGCTAACGGGCCACAGATCGAGTTGATGATACTGCCCACAGCCTCAATAACGCTCTGTAGCTTTTCTGTACTATTTTCAGAAGTTTGCTTCATGGTGGCAGCTTATGCTTTCTGCTAGGTTGAAGATTACACGGCAGAAAACAGGAGTGTTTGCGCATGTGTATGGAGATAAAGAAAGCCATACCACGTCACTCTACCCCATAATTGAAATTTTGCCAGCGAAAAAGCCGCCTTTTTGCATTAATTCTTAAAAAGGGTCCTGCGGGCTTTGAGCCGCTTGGTTTTATGGCGGCTTGGCAAGGTCACGGGGGGAGCGATCCCGCGTGGCCTGATTGCAGCTGGGCCGGGGGGGAAGGACGGTGGTGCAGGCGGGCAGGTTCGGATCAAGCGCCTGCCCGTTCTGCACGCGGTTTGACCGAAGGGGAGAGGCCCGCCCGCTCATTCTGCGCGGGGGTTGGCCGGGGGGAGAGGTCCGCCCGGCGATGCTGCACGCGGTTTGGAAGGGTTGTTCTGGCCGGCCCGCCCGGCGCTCCCCACCCGGGTTCCCGCAAGCCGGCCCCTCCCGCGAGCGTGGCACGCGCTCTGATGATCTCCAGAAGTCCCAGGGTATTGTGCGTCATTGCGGGTGCTTTTTTTGTAGCAGTTCAATTGAATTCAAAATTATTGATCCTGTTGATTGATTTGATCTTGTTAAATAAGAACGGTGCGTTGCGATAAATATTTTAAGAGTTGTAAAAAAGATGCTTATTACCCTCGACAGTTTCAATTTTGGAGTGCTATTGTTTGCTAAGTTCCTCAATTTCGCATTTTGGTTTTGAGGCAATATTTGCAACAAAATACAAGGAGTGTGTCATATGGCGCATATACAAGATGTCTCCAGGTCCGTTAGTAGGGAGCTGCATCACCTCGTCAACCAGGCTCAGGCCCTTGTCGATGCGACGGCCGGGGAGCAGGAAGCCCGGATCCTGGCTGCCCGCGATGCTCTCTCTGAACGCCTGGAATCGGCCAAAAACACGTTTCACCGGGTTGAAGACCGTTTTCTGGACAAGGTTTCGGCCGCAGACGCGGTTGTCCACGCCAAGCCGTATTACGCCATGGGCGGTGCCTGCCTTGGCGGTTTGCTGCTCGGCTGGCTGTTGGCCAGGAAATAACGCGCGAGGCTGCTGTCCTGCCGCCGTGCGGTGGCAGCACCCTCAGGTATCGCGCAAGAATGCTGCCCACGGCAGCCGAAACACTGCGGAGGTTTGACGTGATGCATCGTCTGATTCTTATTGCCCTGACCCTTGTCTGTCTCAATGCTGCCGCAGCCTTTGCCGGCGGCCCCAATTCCTTCCAATGTATCCGTCCTGACGGCTCGGTGGTGTGTACGGTCAATGCTCCGTCCGGCGATCCGAGCACCATCTGCAACCGCAATTGCGAGGCCTGCAACCTTACCTGCGTGGCCAGGCAGCATGTGGTCCGGGACGGCAACAGGCTGATGGTAAATCCTGAAACGCCCGGGGCGGCCCAGCCCAATCAACTGGATGCCCCGCGCGCTGAAACACCGCAGTTTTGCAAGCAGCAACTGCGCCAATGCACGAATGATTGCCGTTCCGATCCCAATAACAGATCAAGGTTTAACGTAAACGCCTGTATCTCAAGTTGTAAGAGCACCTATTCCGGTTGCGGCAGGCGATAACAATACCTGGATGGCCCGGCGTCAGCCCCCTGCGAAAAGACCCGGCCTGTCGGTCGGCAGGACAATGGTCTCAATGCGTTGGGGCAGGGACGCCGGCCGACAGCTCACGGTAACAGGCCTGGGCCTTTGCCGGGCCACACGTTGCCAACAAGAGGCAATACATGAAAAGCAACACGCTTCGAATGCCATATCTGTTGGGATCGCTTGCGATCCTGGCTCTGGTCGTCGCTTCCGGCTGTGTCCGCAGGACAGCGCTCCCGCCGGATGCCGCCAACACCGTGGCCGCTTACCCGAGCGAACGGGCCATGATCGTCCATCGGGGCGACGAAGGGCAGCGCCTGTATTATCGGGATGGCAACGGCAAGATTTATTACCTCGATCAGGCGGGGAGTCCCGTAATCGTTGAGAGAAATATGCGGGTCGAGCGCGGCAAGGCCGGGATGTATTATATCCTGGACGAAGACAATGTAACCTATTCCACCAATGAGTACGGAAGGCTCTATTATCGGGATACTTCCGGCCGGGATATCTTTCTGGAAGACGCTGACGCGGGCAAGGTCATTGATCCGTTGCCCCTTCTGAGCGGGGGAGTTTATCCGAGAGTCGAACAGGCGCGCAGTCTGGAGTATTGCAACAAGCAATGGAGAACGTGCACGGCGCGGTGTTATGACCCGTCCGGTCTGGGAAATAGGCGAAGCTGTCTCGAGAATTGCGACTACCAACGCGAGCAATGTCTCAAGCCGTACTGACGCTGCGACGATGGCGCTGTCTGTAAGCGCCATCGTCCTTGCACTGATTGAAAAGGAGTGCTGCGTGTAGCGGATCACAATGTTGGTGTTTGTATCAACTTGTGATTCTTTGCTAATTTGTTTTCTGAATTTCTATACGTGCCGCTTAAAAAAAGCGGAAATGTTAAATAAGCATATTCTCTCGAGTTGGTTCGTGACGCCCGAGACGCGCTTCGGGTCAACAACTACCTGCCGATGATCTTTGCAAGCATCAAATGAGGAATCAGTGGCGCTTCGGATCCCGGATTCGATCAAGGAAACCACCATGAGCATTAAGGATTTTGGATCGGCTACACGGGCCCGCCACGCCCTGCGAAACGATAAGAATACCGAATTGCTGCGTTCTGAGCTTTTAAGCCTTAACCAGCTTGCGCTCCATGCCGCCAAATTGGCCGGACTGCACAATATCGACCCCCACTCTGGACCGGATATGCTCTTGCCGCGGCTGGCCGACAACGCCCGGGTGCTGCGGGCGGCGTACGCTGTCGTCACCGAGGCGGCCACCGAGGGCGGGCGGATCGTACCGGCCGAAGCCTGGCTTTTGGACAACTTCTATCTGATCGAGCAGCAGATCGGGCTGGCCCGGCGGCATCTGCCGCGCGGGTACAGCCGCCAATTGCCCCGGCTGGCCACCGGGCCGTTGACCGGATTTCCCCGCATCTACGATCTGGCCCTGGAACTCATTTCGCACATGGACGGGCGCATCGACAACGACAACGCCACCCAGTTCGTGGCCGCCTATCAGACCGTCGAACCGTTGACCCTGGGCGAATTGTGGGCTTTTCCGATCATGCTGCAATTGGCGGTTTTGGAAAATCTGCGCCGCGTGGGGCTGCGCATCGCCAAACGCCGCGAGGAACGCGACGCGGCCGTTGTCTGGGCGGATCGGATGCTGGCCACGGCGGAAAAGGAGCCGAAAAAACTCATCCTGCTCCTGGCGGAGTTTGCCAACGCCGATGTGCCGCTGACCGCTCCCTTTGTGGAGGAATTCCACTCCAGGCTCCAGGCCCAGGGCGCTTCCATGGCCTTTATCCAGACCTGGGTGGCCCAAAAGCTCCTCGAACAAGGCGTCACCGCCACCCAGCTCTCGGAAGCGGCCGGCCGCACCGCGGCAACCATCCAGCTTTCCATCGCCAACAGCATCGGCAGCCTGCGGTTTATCGGAGCCATGGATTGGCGGGAATACGTCGAATCCTTAAGCGTTGTGGAACAAACGCTGCGGGAAGACCCGGCCGGGATGCACGCGCTTCAGGATTTTGCCACCCGCGACCGCTACCGGCATGTTGTTGAAAACGTCGCCCGGGGCAGTACGCACAGCGAGCCGGCCGTGGCGCGTCAGGCCATCGCCCTGGCCCGGGCTGCGGCCCAGCGGTCCGGGGCCGGCGACCGGTCGGCCCATGTCGGCTACTATCTGCTCGATGCCGGACGCCCCGGCCTGGAGTGCGCCGTCGGCAGCCGTGTGTCCGTCAAGTCGCTGGCGGCTCGGCTGAGCCGCACCAGCCGCTTGCTCTGCTACCTCGGCGGCATCGCCCTTTTGACCGCCGTGGCGACCTGGGCCATTCTCGGCACGTTTGACCGCTTTGCACCCGGCGACTGGCGGTACTGGCTGGCTGCCCTGACCGGCCTGCTCGGCGGTTCGGCCCTGGCCGTCCCGCTGGTCAACCTCGCGGCCACCCTGGCCTTGTCGCCGCGCCCGCTGCCCCGGTTGGATTTTTCCAAAGGCATCCCGCTTGAGGCGCGCACCATGGTGGTTGTCCCCACCTTGCTTTCCTCCCTAAATGATATTGATATTCTGCTTGAAGCTCTGGAAATCCGGTATCTTGGCAACCGCGATGCCAATCTCTTTTTTGCCCTGCTGACAGATTTTCCCGACGCCGACGTGCGAACGCTGCCCGGTGACGCTGCGGTGCTGGCTGCCGCCCGTGCGGCGGTTACGGCGCTCAATGCCACCTACCGCGAGGATCGGCCCTGCATCTTTTACCTGTTGCACCGCCCCCGGGTGTTTAATGCCTACGAACAGACCTGGATGGGCTTTGAGCGCAAGCGCGGCAAGCTGGAGCAGTTTAACGCCGTGTTGCGCGGCGAGGCCGCCTCGGCTTTTTCCGAGATCGTAGGCGACGCTTCCCTCTTTGGTTCCATCCGCTACGCCATCACCCTGGATACCGACACCCAGTTGCCCCGCGACGCGGCCCGGGCTTTGGTTGGCAACATGGCCCATCCGCTCAACCGCCCGGTCTACGATGCGGCCAAGGGCCGGGTGGTCGAGGGCTACGCCATCCTGCAACCCCGCGTCTCCATCAGCCTGACCAGCGCCGGCCAGTCGCGTTTTTCCAGGCTCTACGCCGGCGAAGCCGGTATCGACCCCTACACCCGCGAAGTCTCCGACGCCTACCAGGACATTTTCGGCGAAGGCTCGTTTATCGGCAAGGGCATCTACGACGTGGACGCTTTCCGGCTGGCCGTGGACGGCCGTTTCCCGGAAAACCGCATCCTCAGCCACGATCTGCTGGAGAGCGGCTACGCCCGTTCGGCCCTGGTCACCGACGTGGACCTGATCGAAGAGCATCCGGCCAGTTACGCCGCCGATGCCAGCCGTCGCCACCGCTGGATACGCGGCGACTGGCAGTTGATCGACTGGCTGTTGCCGCGTGTACCCGGGCCTTGCGGACCCAATGGGGCACAAACGCAACGGCGAGGCAATCCGCTGACAGCCCTGTCGGTGTGGAAGCTGTGCGATAATTTGCGCCGCAGCCTCATTGCGCCGGCGCTGTGCGCTTTGCTCGGCGTCGGCTGGCTCCTTGGCCCGGGTCCGGCCTGGGTGTGGACCTTGGCGGTCCTGACCGTGGTCTTTTTGCCGAGCCTGCCCGCAATCGCCATCGGGCTGTTGTGCAAGCCCGAGGAACGCTCCTGGACGGCCCATGTGGGCCAGACCGGCAAGGCAGCCGTCCGGCCGCTTTTGCTGGCGCTCTTGACCCTGGCCTTTTTGCCCTACGAGGCGCTGCTCAGCCTGGACGCCATTGCCGGCTCGGGCCTGCGCCAGCTTTTCACCCGGCGCGGACTGCTTCTGTGGCACGGCCCGGCCTATGCCAACCGAAACGCCCGTCAGACGCTGGCCGATTATTGCCTGGAGTTCTGGTTTGCGCCGGTCCTGGCCGCGACCCTGGCCCTGGCGGTATTTTTCGAGCGGCCGGCGGCCTGGCCGGCCAGCCTCCCCATCCTGCTCCTGTGGTTTGTCGCCCCGGCCCTCGCCTGGTGGATCAGCCAGCCCCTGGCCGCCCCGAAGCAGGTGCTCTCGCCGGACCAGCGGCTGTTTCTGCGCAGTGCCGCCCGCCGCACCTGGCGCTATTTCGCGGACTTTGTCACCGCGAAGGACAACTGGCTGCCACCGGACAATTTCCAGGAATACCCGACGGCCATGCTTGCCTCGCGCACCTCGCCGACCAACATCGGCATGGCCCTGCTGGCCAATCAGGCGGCCTACGATTTCGGCTATCTGTGCGCCGGGGAGTTTTTAACGCGGACGGAAAACACCCTGTCGGCCATGGAAAAGCTGCGGCGGTACCGGGGCCATTTCTACAACTGGTACGACACCCGGACGCTGGCCCCCTTGCGGCCGCAATATGTCTCGACGGTGGACAGCGGCAATCTGGCCGGCTGTCTGCTCACCTTGCAGGCCGGGCTTGCCGAGGTCAAAGAGCAGCCGGTGTTTTCGCCGGCCGCGATTCGCGGGCTTTTTGACACCCTGGGGCTGTTGGCCGAACAGGCCCCGACGGCGCGCGCCGGGGTGATGGCCGGTCAAATCGGGCAGTTGCATGACAGGTTGCGAACGTGTTGCGACAATGGTCCGGTGCGCTCGCTGGGTGACGCAAAGGCGCTCCTGGCCTCCCTGAGCGGCCTGAGCGGCGCGTTGGCGGCCGGGCTGGCCGCAGACGCGTCCGTGGACGGCGAACTGGGCTACTGGGTCCGGGCTTTTGACGATCAGGTTCGCGCCCTGCTGGAAGAGTTGGAGCTGCTGTCCCCGGGGCCGGGCCGGCCGGGCGGCATTGCGACCCTGACCGCCCTGGCCCAGGAGGATGCGGCAGCGGCCAAAACCCCGGCCGCACAAGGGAGTGGGGCACCCAACGCCGCTGCTCTGCCCCGGGCCAAGGCCGCCATGGAGCGGCTTGGCCGCATCGACGCACTGGTGGGCCGCTGTCGGGAACTGGCGGTCATGGATTTTGAATTCCTCTACGATACGACGCGCGATCTGCTGGCCATCGGCTACGACGTCGGGGAGCGCCGCCGCGATCCGTCCTGTTACGATCTACTCGCTTCGGAAGCCCGGCTCACCAGCTTTTTGCTCATCGCCGAAGGGCAGGCCCCGCAAAAGCACTGGTTTTCCCTGGGCCGCCTGCTGACGAGCCACGGCGGCGACCCGAGCCTTATTTCCTGGAGCGGCTCGATGTTTGAGTATCTCATGCCCCAGCTCGTCATGCCGGCCTATGCCAACACCCTGCTGGATCATACCTGCAAGGCCGCGGTGTCGCGCCAGATCGAATACGGCCGCCAACGGGCCGTCCCCTGGGGCATATCCGAATCCTGCTACAATGCCGTGGACGTGGACCAAGTCTATCAATACCGGGCCTTTGGCGTGCCGGGGCTGGGCTTTAAGCGCGGCCTTGGCGACGATCTGGTCATCGCCCCCTATGCCAGCGCCCTGGCCCTGCTGGTGGCCCCTGGTGAGGCCTGTCGCAATCTGGAACGGCTGGCTGCCGAGGGGTTCCTTGGCCGGCAAGGCTTTTTCGAGGCCGTGGACTACACGCCCAGCCGCGTCCCCCGGGGCAAACACTATGCCGTGGTGCGGGCGTTTATGGCCCACCACCAGGGCATGAGCCTGCTGTCCTTTGCCCAGGCCCTTTTAGGGGAGCCCATGCAGCGGCGCTTTTTGTCCTTCCCTTTCATTCGGGCCACCGAATCGCTGTTGCAGGAACGCGTGCCCAAGGATGGGGCGACCATCAATCCCCATGCCGCCGAAGTCAGCGCCAGCGCCCATCCCCCGGTGACGGAAGCAGGCTCGATCATGCGCGTTTTCACCAAACCCGATACGCCCCTGCCAGAGGTGCATCTGCTCTCCAACGGCCGCTACCATGTCATGGCCACCAACGCCGGCGGCAGCTACAGCCGCTGGCATGATCTGGCCGTCACCCGGTGGCGCGAGGATGCCACGGCCGATTCCTGGGGCACGTTTATTTATCTGCGCGATACCGACACCGGCCGCTACTGGTCCACCACCCACCAGCCGACGCTGCACCCGGCCGAGTCCTTTGAAACGGCCTTTGTCCAGGCCAGGGCCGAATACCGCCGCCAGGATCAGGCCATCGAGACCCATACCGAGCTGAGCGTCTCCCCGGAGGATGACGTCGAGATCCGGCGGGTCACCCTGACCAACCTGTCCTCGCGCACCCGGCATATCGAGATGACCAGTTACGCCGAAGTCGTCATGGCCCCGCAAAACGCCGATCTGGCCCACCGGGCCTTTAGCAACCTGTTTGTAACGACCGAAATCCTGCCCGACCGGCAGGCTATCCTGTGCACCCGCCGTCGGCGCACGCCAGAGGAACACACGCCGTGGCTGTTCCATCTGTTTGCCGCCCCGGGCATGGAGGTCAGCGATCCGTCCTTTGAGACGGACCGGGCCGCCTTTATCGGCCGGGGGCGCACCCCGGCCAATCCCCTGGCCCTGGACGCCGTCAACGGTCCGGCCGCGCTATCCAATACCGCCGGTTCGGTCCTTGACCCCATCGTCGCCATCCGGCGTACCGTCACCTTGCCTCCTGACGCCTCGGCCACGGTGCAGATCATTTCCGGCGTGGCCGAGACGCGCGAGGCAGCCCTGGCCGTGATCGAGAAATACGGCGACCGCCACTTTGTCGAACGGGCCTTTGAAATGGCCTGGTTTCAGAGCCAGGAAGTGCTGCGCCGGCTTGGCGCCAGCGAAGCCGATGCCCAGATCTACGGCCGGCTGGCCACCTCGGTGGTCTTTGGCAACGGCCTGCGCCGGGCAGCGCCCAGTGTTATCGCCCGCAACCAGTTGGGCCAGTCGGGACTGTGGCGCTTTGCCGTTTCCGGCGATCTGCCGATCATCCTGGTGCGCATCGGCGATATTGAGCGCATCGATCTGATCCGGCAGATGCTTCAGGCCCACGCCTATTGGCGGATGAAGGGCCTGGCCTCGGATCTGGTGATTATCAACGAGGATTTTTCGGGTTACCGGGCCGTGCTCCACGACCGGATCATGGGGCTTTTGCACGCCGGGCCTGAAGCGGCCATTCTGGATACCCCCGGAGGTGTTTTCGTGCGCCGCGCCGAGGAACTCTCGGAAGAGGACCGGGTGCTCTTTCAAACCGTGGCCCGGGTCGTGGTGACTGATTCCGCCGAGACCCTGGCCGAGCAGGTGGAACGCCGCAGCCCGGCCGGGCGTCTGCCCCAGCCGCTTAACATGCTGACCCGGCAGCCTGTTGAACGGGTCTGGCAGTTGGGGGCGCGTCAGCGCATTTTCGATAATGGCCTGGGCGGCTTTACGCCTGACGGGCGCGAATATGTCGTCATGCTCGAACCAGGGCAGACCACACCCGCGCCCTGGGCCAACGTCATCGCCAGTCCGCACATCGGCACGGTGGTCAGCGAGTGCGGCAGCGCCTATACCTGGGCGCAAAACGCCCACGAATTCCGTCTGACCGCCTGGCACAACGACCCGGTCAGCGATGTCAGCGGCGAAGCCCTGTATCTGCGCGATGAAGCCACCGGGACCTTCTGGTCGCCAACGGGCCTCCCGGCCCCTGGCCGGTCCGGGACGGTCTGCCGGCACGGCTTTGGCTACAGCGTGTTCGAGCACGACGAAGCCGGCATCTCCTCGGAACTCTCCATCTATGTGGCCATGGACGCGCCGGTCAAATTCATGGTGTTTAAGCTGCGCAACCATTCCAGGCGGGCGCGCCGCCTGTCGCTGACCGGCTACTTCGAACTGGTGCTCGGGGAATGGCGGCACGCCAACCTGCTGCACATCGTTACCGAAAAAGATCCTCTGACCCAGGCGCTGTTCGCCCGCAATGCCTACGGCCGGGAATGCGGCGGCCGCATCGTCTTTGCCCAGGCCAGCGAGGGACAGCGGTCGGTGACCGGCAACCGGACCGAATTTCTCGGTCGCAACGGTACCCAGGCCAATCCCGCCGCCCTGGGGCGCACCGCGCTGTCCGGCAACACCGGGGCCGGCTTTGACCCGTGCGCCGCCATCCAGACCCGGATCGAACTGGACGAGGGCGAGGAGCGCGAGGTGGTGTTTCTCCTGGGTGCTGCCCGGGACAACGACGAAGCCCGGTATTTCATCGAACGTTTCGGCGGCCCGGCCGGGGCGCGTGGGGCCTTGGAGGCCGTCTGGGAGCACTGGAACCGGACACTGGGCACCATCAATGTGGAAACCCCTGATCCGGCGCTGGACGTGCTGGCCAATGGCTGGCTTGTCTACCAGACCCTGTCCTGCCGGTTGTGGGGGCGCAGCGGCTATTACCAGTCCGGCGGGGCGTACGGCTTTCGCGACCAGTTGCAAGACACCATGGCCCTGGTCCACGCCGCACCGCACCTTGCCCGCGAGCAGCTCCTGCGCTGCGCCGGCCGGCAGTTTTTCCAGGGCGACGTGCAGCATTGGTGGCATCCGCCCAACGGCCAGGGCGTGCGCACCCATTTCTCCGACGACTATCTGTGGCTCCCGTATGCCACCAGCCGTTACGTGCTGACCACCGGGGACACCGGGGTTCTGGACGAGCCGGTGGCCTTTCTGGAGGGGCGCGAACTCGATCCCAACGAGGAGGCCTATTACGACCAGCCCCAGCGTTCGTCGGAAACGGCCAGCCTCTATGAGCATTGCGCCCGGGCCATACGGCACGGGCTGCGTTTCGGCGTCCACGGCCTGCCGCTTATGGGCTGCGGCGACTGGAACGACGGCATGAACCGGGTCGGCCAGGAAGGGCGGGGGGAAAGCGTCTGGCTGGCCTTTTTCCTCTACGAGAACCTAAACCTGTTTGCCACCTTGGCCCTGCGTCGTGGGGATGCCGTCCTGGCCGAAACCTGCCTTGGGCAGGCGTCCCAGCTTCGCGACAACATCGAGGGCCAGGCCTGGGACGGGGAGTGGTACCGCCGGGCCTACTTCGACGACGGGACGCCGCTGGGTTCGGCGGAAAACCCGGAATGCCAGATCGACTCCATCAGCCAGAGCTGGGCTGTTCTCTCGGGGGCCGGCGATCCCGGGCGGTGCAGGCAGGCCATGGCGGCGGTGGATGCGCGGCTGGTGTCACGCCCGGACGGACTGGTCAAACTGCTGGCCCCGCCCTTTGACACCTCAAGCCTGGAGCCGGGCTACATCAAGGGCTATGTGCCCGGTGTGCGGGAAAACGGCGGACAATACACCCATGCCGCCATCTGGGCGGCCATGGCCCTGGCCGGGCTTGGCGAGCGGGAGCGGGCCTGGGAACTCTTTGCCATGCTCAGTCCCGTGGGGCATGGGGACAGCCCGGAAAAGGTCGCCCGTTACAAGGTCGAGCCCTATGTCATGAGTGCCGACCTCTATGCCGCGCCGCCGCATACCGGCCGGGGCGGTTGGACGTGGTACACTGGTGCGGCCGGCTGGATGTACCGGCTGACCGTGGAAACACTGCTTGGGCTGAGCCTGGAAGTGGACCGCCTGCGCCTTACGCCCTGTCTGCCGGCCCATTGGGATTCCTATAAGATCCACTACCGCTACCGCAACACGGTCTACCACGTAACGGTTGGGCGCAGCCAAGGGCAAACAGGGCCAGACATGCAGGTGCGTCTCGACGGCGTGCTGCTTGAATCCGTCGGCCAAAGCGGGGATGAGACCGCCTATGCCCTGATTCCGTTGGCTGACGACCGCCAGGAACACGTTGTTGCAGTGGAAGTGCATTAACGATCTGACGCGCCTGGGTGTCCGGGCTCGTCGGTGGTTGTGCAAAACACCATCAGGCTGGCGCGCGTCAGTTGATGGGTGCGATGTTTGCCGCAGCAACTCCATTCGTCTGTCTTGTATCTGCAACAATTCCCAGACATTGTTTTTTTGTTCTTGACAATTGTGGTGGGAAATCCCGATGCTGCGACGGCTGCGCTGGGATTTCCCCTGCCCCGGCGGTGGGGCGACCGATTTCGAGTAAGGCTGCTGGGGTGCGGATCGTTGCCCGCCAAGGACGTTATTATACGGCGAAACCTTTCCGACCAGTAATAAAGAACCTAAAAAGTTCGTTGACTTGGCAGAAATGCCGTGCTGGAACAGCACGGTGCCGGCGGGGTTCTTGTTTTGTGTCGGCGTATCTACCAAGGAGTCTCTTTCATGACCATACGTGCCCAACTCCTCGCTTCGCTGGGAGTGCTTTTTCTCGTTGTTCTCCTGATGTTCGGTGCCACCTGGTCGATCACCAGCCAGCAAAAGGCCGATGGTCTGATTATCAACCTGGCCGGACGCCAGCGCATGCTGGTGCAACAAATCGCCAAGGATGTTCTGGCCTATGCCCATCAGGCCAAGGCCGGGGCCGGTGCGGCCTCCCTGCCTGACGAAATTCGTAAACGGGTGGGGAAATTAAACGCCACCCAGAGCCTGCTGACCAAGGGCGGCACCTACACCAACGGCCAGACCTTCACCATTGCAGCGCCCAGCCGGGAAGCCGCCGGGTTGCTGGAAGAAGCCAGCCGCCTGGCCAAGCCCTTTGAAACCGAAGTGGAGACTATCCTGGCCAAGGGCGACGGCGCGTCGGCAGATCGGCTGGCAGCGGCCGCCGAAGTTGTCGTGGCGGCCCAGGACAAGGCTGTGGCCCGGCTGCAAACCGAAACCGAAGGCTGCGTAGCCACGCTTATGACCATTCAGGCCGGGGGCATGGGCGTATGCATCCTGGTTTTCCTGGCTGTGCTGGTGCTGCTCGGCCGCAGGCTGAACCAGCCGCTGGCCAGACTGCGCGCCTATGCCGAGGCCGTGGCCGGCGGCAATCTCAAGGCCGCGCCAGCCGGCGTCTATCCCCCGGAACTGGCCGTTGTGCGCGACGCCCTGGCCCGCATGGTGGCTTCACTGGAGGCCAAGATGGCCGAGGTGGACGGCAAAAGCCGCGAAGCCGAGCGCCATGCCGCCGAGGCTGAGCGCGCCCTGGCCGGGGTCAAGGAGCAGGAAGCCCGCACGGCCGAAGTGCTGGCCCGCCTCAATGATGGCGCAGCCAAGGCCCGGGCGGTTTCCGAGAGTGTCATGGAGCAATCCGGGAGCCTGCTTGGCCGCATCGAGCATGTGGGGCAGGGGGCCGGGCAGCAGCGCGACCGCATGATGGACACGGCCACGGCCATGGAGGAGATGAACGCCACCGTGCTCGAAGTGGCCCGGAACGCCTCCAGCGCCGCCACCAGCGCGTCTGAAGCCAAGGACAAGGCGGTCATCGGCGCGACCGGCGTGCGTTCGGCCGTGGAGTCCATCGAGTCCATCCGCCAGCGCATCCTGGAACTCAAGGAATCCATGACCCGCCTTGGTCGGCAGGCCGACAGCATCGGGCATATCATGAACGTCATTTCCGACATCGCCGACCAGACCAATCTGCTGGCCTTAAACGCCGCCATCGAGGCGGCCCGGGCCGGGGATGCCGGACGCGGCTTTGCCGTGGTGGCCGACGAAGTGCGCAAATTGGCGGAAAAGACCATGACCGCCACCAAGGAAGTGGGTGACGCCGTGGTGTCCATCCAGGGGCAGGCCCGGGAGAATATCGCTGCGGTCGAGTCCGCTGCCACCGGTATTGAAGAAAGCACCCGGGCGGCCGCTGCTTCCGGGCGTTTTATGGAAGAGATCGTGGGCATTGTCGATTCCACCGCGGCCCAGGTGGAGTCCATTGCCACGGCGTCTGAAGAACAGTCTGCCACCTCGGAGGAGATCAACCGGGCGGTGGAGGAAGTCAACGGCATTGCCCGGGAGACAGCCGAGGGCACGGCCGTGGCCGTCGAGTCCCTGGCGGTCCTTACGGACCTGTCCCATGAGCTCGACGCCATCATTCGCCAGATGACCGGGGAGGCCGCTGCTCCGGCGCGCGCCGTGGTTGCCCGGCCGGCCGCGACCAAATCGCTTGTTGCTTCCCGGTCACCCGCAGCCAAGGCTCTGCCGGCGGCGCGGCCGGTCGCTGCCAAGGCATTGCCGGCAGCGCGGCCTCTCCCGGCCCGGCCAAAGCCCGCCGCCAAGCCTGCGGGCAAGGCGGCCAACGCGCCCAGGGCTTTGCCGCCCCACAGTGCTTCTGCCGCCAAACCGGCCGGCAGCAACGGCGGCTCGCCCGGGGTCTGCTCCATCGGCGGCAGCCTGTTGCAGTGGGATGAATCTTTGGCCACGGGCCTGAGCGAAGTCGACCGGCAACATCAGGTGTTGGTTTCGATGATCTGCGATCTGCACGAAGCCATGCGGTCGGGCAAAGGCAAGGCCCAGTTGGAAACCATCATCAGCGAGCTGTCGGACTACGCGGTGGATCACTTCGGCTACGAGGAAAAGCTCATGGAGCAGTACAAGTACCCGGGGTATCTCAACCACCGCAAAGAGCATGTCGCGTTCGTGGACAAGGTCATCGCCTTTGGCAACGATTTCCGGGAGAACCGGGCCGCCTTGACCACCGAGGTCATGAACTTTTTGAAAAACTGGCTGGTCGGCCACATCAAGGGGACGGACCAGAAGTACGCGCCGTTTTTTATTGAACGCGGCGTCAAATAACCATCAGATTCCCCAGGCAAAAAGCCCGGATCGCCAAGGCGGTCCGGGCTTTTTTTCTTCAGTCCGCCTCCAGGCGGTTGCCGTTGTTCAGACGAGTTCCTGGTAGTCCGGCCGGTAGACCAATTGACGGATAAAAGACTCAAAATCCTTGGGCTTGTCCACCCGGGCCAAGCCTTCGTCAAAGACCAGGGCAGCCACCCGGGCGGCTGTCTTTATTTCGGCTTCCAGGATGTCTGACTGGAGCGGGTAGAGCAGGCCCTGGGCCCGCTGGGCGTCCGTGACCTGATCGGCAACGGCCTTGGCCGCCTCGATAAACATGGTGTCCGTCACCCTTGAGGCCTTGGTGGCATAGATGGCCATGCCGATGGCCGGGAAGATGAAGAAGTTGTTGGCCTGCCCCGGCAGGAAGGTCGTTCCCGCAAAATTGACGGGCGGGAACTGCACGCCGGCCGCATAGATGGCCTTGCCGCCGCTCCAGGCATAGGCCTGTTCGGCCGTGCATTCGGCCTTTTCCGTGGGATTGGACAGGGCCAGGATGATGGGCCGCTCGTTGACGCGGCTCATGGCCTCGACCACCTTTTTATCAAAGGCCCCGCCTGTGGTGCTCACGCCGATGATGGTGGTGGGCTTAAACGTTTCCACGGCCTCGGCAAACCGCCCCGGTCCCATGGGCGCATGCGGGTGGGCGTAGGGGAGCTGGAAGTCCACCAGATCCGTGCGCGTGGATTCAAGCAAGCCGACCGCGTCGATCATGTGGATGCGCGACCGGGCCTCTTCCAAGGTCAGGCCTTCCATGACCAGGGCCGAGCATAAGAGGTTACTCAGGCCAATGCCGGCGGAACCCGCACCGAGGAAAAGATAGGACTCGTCACGTAATTGCGTGCCCTTGATTCTGCACGCGTTGATCATGCCCGCCAGGGTGATCCCGGCCGTGCCCTGCACGTCGTCGTTGTAGCAGCAGACCTTGTCCCGGTAGCGTTCCAGAAGATGCACGGCGTCAACACCCGTCCAGTCCTCGAAGTGGATGCAGCATTCGGGAAAAACGGTCTGCACCGCTTCCACGAATTCATCCACAAAAGAAAAAAGATCCTCGGTTTTGGGGCGGGTCTTGCGCAGACCCAAATAGAGCGGATCGGCCAGCAGGCCCTGGTTGTTGGTCCCGGCGTCTAAATACAGGGGCAAAAGGCCTTCGGGCGGCACGCCGGCGGCAGCGGTGTAGAGTTGCAGTTTGCCGATGGGGATGCCCATGCCGTTGGCACCCAGGTCGCCCAGGCCCAGGATGCGGCCGCCGTCGGTCACGCAGATGAAACGCACGTCCCGGCGCGGCCAATTCTCTAAAACCTCTTTGACCTGGCCGCGCCGCTCGATGGACAGATAGATGCCCCGGGGCTGGCGGAAAATGTGGCCGAATTTCAGGCAGGCTTCACCGATGGTGGGGTCGTAGACGATGGGCAGGAAGCGGGCCGGGTCGGACATGATGGTCCGGTAAAAGAGCGTCTCGTTGTGGTCCAGCAGGTTGACCAGATAGATATAGCGGTCAAGGTCCGTGGACTTGTGCCCCAGCTGCATGAGCACCCGCTGCAACTGCAGATCCTGGGTCTCGGTGGCGTCCGGAACGAGGCCGATCAGCCCCAGGGCCTTTTTTTCTTTCTCACTAAAGGCGGTAGATTTGTTGCGCGAGGCGTCGATAAGGATGTCCAAGCCGTAGCGTTCGGTCTTGGCCATGAGCGTGTCTCCATGCATTGGATTTTCGAGCAGCGGGATGCGTCCTTTCAGTCCTTGGCCACGTACGGATGGGCCATCTTGATCGGATCGACAATGCGGTCGAATTCCTCTTCGCTCACATAGCCAAGTTCAAGAGCGGCCTGTTTCAGGGAAAGATCCTTGTCCATGGCGTGGTGGGCTATTTCCGAAGCCTTGTCGTAGCCGATCACCGGGCTTAAAGCCGTCACCAGCATGAGGGAGCGTGCCACATAGGCGCTGATCTGTTTGGTGTTGGGTTCCATGCCGTCTACAAGATACTTTTGGAAATTATGCATGCAGTCGGCCATGATCCGAATGGAATGCATGATGTTGTAGATCATGACCGGCTTGTAGACGTTCATTTCCAAGTAGCCGCCAGCGCCGCTGAGGCCCACGGCCGTGTCATTGGCCATGACCTGGACCGCCACCATGGCCAGGGCTTCGCACTGGGTGGGGTTGACCTTGCCGGGCATGATGGAAGACCCCGGCTCGTTGGAGGGGATGATCAGTTCATAGAATCCGGCCCGCGGGCCGCAGGAGAGCAGCCGGATATCGTTGGCGATTTTATACAGTGAGACCGCCAGCGTGCGCAGGGCGCCCGAGAGATGCACCAGATCGTCGTGGCTGCCCTGGACCGCGAACTTGTTGGGGGCCGTGACAAAGGGCAGGCCGGTGAGTTCGGCTATCTTGGTTGCCACCGCCGCGTCGAAGCCCGGGGCCGCGTTGATGCCCGTGCCCACGGCCGTGCCGCCAAGGGCCAGACGCAACACGCCGGCAACAGACTGGTTTAAGCGGTTGGTGTTGTCTTCCAGCAGCGCCGCATACCCCGAAAACTCCTGGCCAAGGGTGAGCGGCGTGGCGTCCTGGAGGTGGGTGCGGCCGATTTTGACGATAGTTTTCCAGGCCTCGGCCTTGCGAGCAAGGCCCTGGCGCAGATTGTCCACGGCGGGCAACAGATCGCGGACCGTTCCCAGAACGGCGGCGATGCACATGGCCGCGGGAAAGGAGTCGTTGGACGACTGGGACATGTTCACGTGATCGTTGGGGTGGGCGGGTTTTTTGGAACCCAGCGGTTGCCCCGCAATCTGGGAGCAGCGGTTGGCGATAACCTCGTTGACGTTCATGTTAAACTGGGTGCCGCTGCCGGTCATCCAGACATGCAGGGGAAACATGTCGTCGTGGGCACCGCCCAGGATCTCGTCGCAAACCGTGACAATGAGTTGCTTGATCTCGCCGGGCAGCCGGCCGGCCTCGAAATTGACCAGGGCGGCCCCTTTTTTCAGGATCGCATAGGCCGCAATCATCTCCCGTGGCATCAGATCGCGTCCGATGCTGAAATGTTCAAGGCTGCGCTGGGTCTGCGCTCCCCAGAGTGTGTCTTCTGGGACTTTGACCTCGCCCATGCTGTCGGTTTCAATGCGAAATCCAGTCATCTGCGTACCCCCTGCCTTGGTAATCGGCATGCAAAAAAATGCGGCCGTCTGTCCCTATGTCGCAGTCGCCGGTTCAGGAATGGACCCTACAGGACTCTGTGTAACAAAAGAACAGGCTTGTTGCCTACCGGGAAAGAACGCGGGCAGGTGCCAAGTTCTGTGAATTTTGCAATTGACGAGGGATTGTCGGATTGCCGGCCCTGTCTGGGGGGGGGCAGTGCCCCAGGCAGGGCGCGTCGGGGAGGGCGGCAGTGCGATGCTTGGTGCGGCAAGGGTTAACCCAAAAGCTGGTGCGCATGGTCCAACGCCCCGGCGTCACACCCGTGCGCTGCTCCGTGGGGTCCGGGCTCACCAGAAAAAACAGCTGTCCGGTGAGCCCGGTGATCGCTGCCAGGCCCCTGTCCACTCTGGCCTGTTGGCGCGCAGCGCAACAAAAGAGCGGCCACGCCTGGCCCCTTGGGGGAGTCTCCTGCCAGGAATGTTGCAACATTCCTGGCAGGAGACTGTGGGGTGGAAGCGAGTGGGCGGTCATGCGACCTGTGGCATGGATGTCAGCCCTGTTCCATGGCCCTGTAACGCACCATTTTCTTGCGATAGAAGAATTTATGCGAAGGATGGTTGAAATTTAACTGTCATCGTTTTGATCGCTGTCGTCATCATCGGCATCCGTCTCATTGTCTTCGATTTCAGCCAGGAGTGTTTCTATCTCATCGGCTAAATCAAAGAGGCGTTGTCCGTATAATTCAAATTCTTCAGTTGATTTGTCTTCCAGATAGTCAGCAACCTCTTGAAGGATGGTTGATGCTTTCGAGATCTTTTTCTTGGTTGAGCTGTTCATTGTTGTGTCACCTTTTTATAATGTTACTGGTGCAGGATAGGATAGAGCACAACGCCCGTGCCTTCTTCGCGCCGGAGAGGGGCGGGGCTGTTTTTTGCGCAAATTTGTATGCCATGTGCAGTCCAAGCTGCTCAGTCCTGCTGCTGCGAATTTGCCTGCATTATTGCTGTGGAGCCGGCTGGGCCGGCGATTTCGTCGTATGCCCCAGGAACCGTCCCTGTTTGTCGTAGAGGCGGGCGTTGCCGTTTTTGTCGGTCATGACGCGTCCCAGGTAGCGGCCCTGGGGGTCATAGAGGTTTTGTTGTTTGGGGTTGGCCGTATTCGTGCTGGCCCGGCCCTGATAGCGGCCCGAGGCGTCATAGAAGCGGGTCGCGTCGCCGGCCTGAGCCAGGGAGGCGGGAAGTGCTGCCAGGAGCAGCGCCAGCACAACAGGGCGCAGCCAGGCGATTGTGGCGTGGCTGTCTGTGTGCGGGGAGGCGGTGCCGATTAAAATGCCGCTCACCTTGTGCGTTAGAGAGTCCGACCGCCATGCCGGCCACGCGGCAGTTTCCAGCCACTGGCTGCACGTTTGACCATCCCGTTATTTGTCCACGGCCGGGCCAAAGTCAAGCCCGGGAAGAGCATCAAGCCTTCAGGCTTTGTCTGTCTTTTGTTGCATGCAAAAACACGCCCCTGCCGGGAGTGCCGGCAGGGGCGTGTCTGGTCTGCGCAAGGCGAGGGCCGCCTTGCCACAGGCTCGGGGGACGCGGCGGTCGCCTAGAGCGTGGGCGCCGGGCGGCCGATGCAGAAGTAGGCCAGACCGAGGTCGGCCATAAGCTGCGGCGAGTAGAGGTTGCGGCCGTCGAAGATGATCGGGGCCTTGAGCGTTGCTTTGATGCGGCTGAAATCCGGGTTGCGGAACTGGTTCCATTCCGTCACCACGGCCAGACAGTCGGCTTTCTCCAGCACCGCGTACTGCTCATCGACCACGGTGAGCAGATCGTTGCCCTTGAAATGGGCGCGGGTGTTGGGACCGGCCACCGGGTCAAAGGCCACAACGCGCATGCCCTTGGCGGTCAGGTCGGCGATGAGTTCAAAGGACGAAGCGTCGCGCACATCGTCGGTGTTGGCCTTGAAAGCCAGACCCCACAAGGCCAGGGTTTTGCCTTTGACGCCGCCCTGGGGAGCGAAATAGGTCTCGATCCGCTTGCTCAGCACATGCTTTTGACGCTTGTTGACCTCGTCAACAGCCGCCAGCAACTCAGGCTCGAAGCCGATTTTGCGGGCGGTGTCAATCAGCGCCTTGACGTCTTTGGGGAAGCACGAGCCGCCGTAGCCCAGGCCCGGGTAGATGAACTGGTAGCCGATGCGGTGGTCGGAACCGATGCCCATGCGCACGTCGCGCACGTCCGCGCCGACCTGCTCGCAGATGTTGGCCACTTCGTTGATAAACGAAATCTTGGTGGCCAGCATGCAGTTGGCGGCATACTTGGTCATTTCAGCCGAGCGCACGCCCATGACGATGACTTTTTCACGGCTGCGGGCGTAGGGGGCGTAGAGGGCCTTTAAAAGTTCGCCGGTGCGGACGTTGTCGGTACCGACAACCACCCGGTCAGGCTTGAAAAAGTCGTTGATGGCATCGCCTTCTTTCAGGAACTCCGGATTGGACACCACATCGAATTCGATGAGTTCGCCGCGCTTTTTGAGCTCTTCGCCAATCAGCTTGCGCACTTCATCGGCGGTTCCGACCGGCACCGTGGATTTGTCGACGACGATCTTGTAGTCTTTCATGTTGGCACCGATGTCGCGGGCCACCTGATACACGAACGAAAGGTCGCAGGAACCATCTTCACGGGGCGGGGTTCCGACGGTGACGAACACGAACAGCGCGTTCTCCATGCCCTCGGACACTTTGGTGGTGAAACGCAGGCGGCCTTCGGCCACGTTGCGTTTGACCAATTCATCGAGTCCCGGTTCGTAGATATGGATTTTGCCCTGACGCAGATTTTCGACGATGGTGGGGTTGACGTCCACACAACAGACGTCGTTGCCCATCTCGGCGAAGCAAGCGGCGCTTACCAGACCCACATAACCGGTGCCTACGATACAAAGATTCATAACCTGTTCTCGTTGTTAGGGTTTTTCCCCAGCAAGGCGCAGTGTGCGCCGTGGGGAACGAGGCTAAGAAATGCCAGCGACCAGCGGCAGCGCCTCGTTATCGGAGAAAGTCGATTCGCACTTACGGATACATCCGACGTTTGTCAATAATCCACAGCCCGGCCCGCGTGCTGCTTTGGTGCGGTCTTGACCCGTAAGGCCACAAGCGTAAAGTCGCGCCCCGTCACAAGGAGGGATTTCTCGTGGAAGCGTTTCTTTTTATTCCCTGTCTGGTCGAGCATGTACTGCCCCAGGTGGGGGAGGCGACCGCTGTGGTCCTGTCCCGGGCCGGTGTTGCGCCTGTATTGCCCAAGGGCCAGACCTGCTGCGGCCAGTTCGCGTACAAGCGGGGCCGCTCCGATCTGGTGCGGCCGTTGGCCCGGCGGTTTGTGGAAATTTTCGCCGACGCCCCGGCTGTCGTGTGCCCCTCGGGGTCGTGCACGGCCATGGTGCGGCGCTATCCGTCGCTTTTTGCCGAGGGCGACCCCTGGCGGGCGCGCGCCGAGGCCGTTGCGGCCAAGACCTTTGAACTGGGCCAGTTTCTGGTGGAACAGCTCGGCATCGTTGATCTTGGGGCGCGTTTTGCGGCCCGGGCCACGTTGCACGCTTCCTGCCAGACCACCCGGGTGCTTGGGGCCGGCTCGGCCACCGAGGCGCTTTTGGCCAAGGTCGCGGGCCTGTCGCTGGTGCCGCTGGCCCGGCCCGAAAACTGTTGCGGCTTTGGCGGGGCATTTAGTGTGGACTACCCTGAAGTCAGCCAGGCCATCCTCGCCGAGAAGATCGCCGACATTGTGGCCAGCGAGGCTGACGTGGTCATCACTGCCGAACCGAGCTGTCTGGTCAACATCGCCTCGGCCCTGGCCAAGCGCGAACTGCCGATACGGCCCCTGCATCTGGCCGAAGTCCTGGCCGGGGAGGCGTTATGAGCACGGTGCCCTACGATTTCGGCCAGGCTGCGGCCAAGGCCTTGCGTGACCGCCAGAGCCGGGCCGTTCTGCACAAGGCTATTGGCCATATCCGGGTGCTGCGCCAGCGTTCGGTCAATGCCATGCCGGATTTTGCCGAGCGCCAGGCCCGGGCCGTGGCCGTGCGGGAAAAAACGTTGTCCCGGCTGCCCGATCTGCTGGAGAAGCTGGAAGCCAAGGTCGTGGCCGCTGGCGGCAACGTCCATTACGCCGAGGACGCCGCTTCGGCCTCGGGGCTTATCACCCGCCTGCTGACCGAGCGGGGCGTGCGGCTGGTGGTCAAGGGCAAGTCCATGGTGAGCGAGGAGATCGGCCTCAACGACGCCCTGGCCGCCGCCGGCATCGAGGCGGTGGAAACCGATCTTGGCGAATACATCATCCAGCTCGCCGGGCAAAAGCCTTCGCACATCCTGGCCCCGGCCCTGCATGTGTCCAAGGAGCAGGTTTCGGCGCTTTTCGCCCACAAGTTGGGCCGCACCAGCACCGATATCCCGGAGATGACCCGCATCGCCCGGGACAGCCTGCGCCAGAAGTTTCTGGCCGCCGATGCCGGCATCACCGGCTGCAACATCGCCATCGCCGAAACCGGCACGGTGACGGTGCTGGAAAACGAGGGCAACATCCGTCTGTCCGCCTCCTGCCCGCCCATCCATGTGGCGGTCATGACCCTGGAAAAAGTGGTGGAAACCCTGGCCGACGCCGCCGTCATTCTGGACATTCTGCCGCCGTCGGCCACAGGCCAGACCCTGCCGGTGCATCTGTCCTTTTTTACCGGCGCACGCCGCGAGGGCGAGCGCGACGGTCCCAAGGAAATGCATCTGGTCATCGTGGACAACGGCCGCTCGCAACTGCTGGCCGATCCGGTCCTGCGCTCCATTTTGCGCTGCATCCGCTGCGGGGCCTGTCTCAATGTCTGCCCGGTCTATCAGAGCGTTGGCGGCCATGCCTATGGCACGGTCTATCCCGGCCCCATGGGTTCGGTGCTCTCGCCGCTGTTAAAGGACAACCCCGGCGACGCCCGCCAGCCCTTTGCCTGCACCCACTGCGCCGCCTGCGCCGAGGCCTGCCCGGCCGGCATCGACCATCCGGCCCTGTTGCAGGAACTGCGGCGGCGCATTTCGGCCGAGGCGTCCGATCCGGCCGTGACGGCCCTCAGTCTCCTGGCCCGCCATCCCTTGCTCTTTGACACGGCAGCAGCAATTGGCCGGACCTTTGATCCCAAACTGCGGGAAGTGGCGGCCGTGGCCCCGGATTCCCCGGTGGGCCGGTTTTTGCGCGGCCGGGAGTTTCCCGGCCTGTCCCGTCCTTTTTCCAGGCGGTTTAAGGCTTTGGCCCGACGCCTGTCGCGCCAGGGAGGCCGCTCGTGAAAACCCGCGCCAAAAACGCCATTTACGCCCGCCTGCGGGCCGCAACCAGGCCCGGCCTGCCGCGTCCGGCGGCGGCGACCATTCCCCGCCGGCCCGGTCGGGGCGTGGCCGATTTCGAGACCTTTGCCGCCGTCCTGACCACCCTCGGCCCGACCTTTGCGCTGGCCCGCACCCCCGGGGAAGCCCAGGCCGCCCTGGCCGGGTTTGTGGCGGCAAACGGTGTCACAACCGCCGTGCGCTGGGACCATCCCGACCTCGACGCCGTGGACGCTGCCGCAACCCTGGCCGGAGCCGGTGTGGCGGTTCTTGCGCCCGAAGAATTGCCCGACCGGGTGTGTCCGTCCCTGGCGGCCGTGGATCTTGGCGTCACGGCCGTGACAGCCGCGCTGTGCGCCACCGGCAGCCTGATTCTGGCCGCCGCCCCGGGCCGGGAACGGGGCACGCCGCTGGTGCCGCGCCTGCATGTGGCTTTGGTCGCCAAGTCGCGCCTTTTGCCCGATTTGCCGGCCCTGTTGGACCTGCTCGGCCAGGCCCCCATGCCCAGTGCCGTCAACTGCGTGTCCGGCGTCTCCAGCACAGGCGACATTGAATTCGTTTATGTGCGCGGCGTCCACGGTCCGCTGGCCGTGCACGTCATCGGGCTGGACTGGCTGTAAACCCGGGGCCGCGTGCGGCGGCCCCGGAGAGTATGCCGCTTTGAGCAGCTTACGGGCGCAACTCCCCGGCTTTGCCGGGGGGGAGCCCCGGCGGCCGGATGAGTGGACTTTGCCGGGGTTTTTCCGTAGATCCCAGGCGGAGTAACGCCGCAAGGGCGCAAAAAGCGAGGGAATCATGCTTCGCATTGAAGATCTGCATGTCAAAATCGGCGACCGGGAAGTGCTCTCCGGCATCAATCTGCACATCGCCGACAACGAAACCTTCATCCTCTTTGGCCCCAACGGCTCCGGCAAGACCACCTTGCTGATGACGCTCATGGGCTTTGGCAACTACGAAATCACCAAGGGTCGCATTCTCTTTCGCGGCCACGACATCACCCACGCCCCCATCTATGAGCGGGCGCGCCTGGGCATTGGCATGTCGTTTCAGCGTCCGCCCACCATCCACGGCTTGAAAACCCGCCATATGGTGCGCATGTGCGCCCGGGACAGCGAAATCGACGTGGACGCCCTGGCGCGCAAGGTCAACATGGACGAGTTTTTGGAGCGCGACGTCAATGCCGGCTTTTCCGGCGGCGAGATCAAGCGCTCGGAATTGCTCCAGCTCATGGCCCAAAAGCCCTATCTGCTGCTTTTCGACGAGCCTGAATCCGGCGTTGACCTGGAAAATATGAAGCTGATCGGCCACACCGTGCGCGAAGTGCTCACCGGCGGCATCGAGCCCAAGCCCAATTCCAGCATGAAGCAGCAGTTGGTGCTCAAACGCCCCGTTTCCGGGCTGATTATCACCCACACCGGCTATATCCTCGAATACCTGAATGCCGACCGGGGACAGGTGCTTTTCAACGGCCACCTGTGCTGCGAGGCCAATCCCCGCAACATCCTGGATCACATAAGCCAGTACGGCTACCAGGAATGCGTGCGCTGCCTCAACTAGCCAACGGGAGCCTGTCATGGAAAAGATCGATCTGAAAGACTTTCGGTTTACCGGCTCGACGCTCGGCGAGATTGCGGATCTGCGCACCATGGACGCGGCAGACAAAGCCGAAATGCTCATGTCCGGCATCGATGTCGAGGAACGCGACCGCGCCGGCACGTATCTGCAAGTGGATCATGGCCGGGTGCATTGCAAGAGCCTGCAACAAGGTGTTGAAGTCCTGGATATCAAGGAAGCCTTGGCCAGGTACGACGGGTTGCCGGAATATTACTGGACCCAGGTGGACAAGGACAAGGACGAATTCACCCGGTCTGCGGCCGGGGATCTGCACGGCGGCTATTTCATACGCACCGAGAAAGGGGCCAAGATTGCCGAACCGGTGCAGTCGTGCCTGTTTCTCAAGGGCGATATGGTCGGCCAGAACGTCCACAACATTATCATCGTTGCCGACGATTCCGAACTGCATATCATCACCGGCTGCTCGGTGGCCCATGGCTCCAAGGGCGCGGCCCATCTGGGCATCACCGAAATCTTTGTCGGGAAAAACGCCAAGCTGACCTTCACTATGATCCACAACTGGGCCGAGACCACGGTGGTACGGCCGCGCACCGGCGGCGTGGTGGACGAGGGCGGCGTTTTTGTCAATAATTACGTGCTGCTCAAGCCCGTTAAGGATCTGCAATCCTATCCGGCCATTCGCTTAAACGGCCGGGGAGCGGTGGCCCGGTTTAATTCCGTCATTGTTGCCCCCGCCGGTTCCCATGTGGACACCGGCAGCCGCATCGAATTAAACGCCCCGGACACCAAGGGCGAGATTATCTCGCGCACCATCGCCTCCGGCGGGACCATCATCGCCCGGGGCTTTATCGGCGGCAACGCCGTGCCGGCCAAGGGGCATCTGGAGTGCAAGGGGCTGATTCTTGGCGGCGGCGTCATCCACGCCATCCCGGAATTGCTGGGTTCGGTTGACGGCGTGGAGCTGTCCCACGAGGCGGCCGTCGGCAAGATCGCCCAGGAAGAGATCGAATATCTGATGGCCCGGGGCCTGGACGAGGAAGAAGCCACGTCCACCATCGTTCGCGGTTTCCTGAATGTGGACATCATGGGACTGCCCAAGGAATTGCAGGACGTCATCGAATCGACCATCAGCGAATCGCAAAAAGATATGTTCTAACGGGTGGGCCGCCGCTACCCGGCGGCGTATCCGAGCTGGGTTTTCGCGCCGGGGTCCGTCAGGGCTCCGGCGTTTTTGTGGCCAAATTGGCAGTTGCCACGGCGCGCGTCCTGGGATACAGCCAAATCCGGTCGGCAGTTCACCCAGGCGTCGCCGCCCCGCAAGGGGTGCTAAACCTGCCGCATTGTTTCTCCGTACCGACACCTTATCCCGTGCCGCGTCGGAAGACGGCGACCACCGACAGTTCCGTTTCTGGACAGGCACGCTTGAAGGATAAGCGATGTCCCGCGAATCATTTCCCTACGCTGTTGACGACATGGCCGCCCTGGCCAAATCCCTGCGCGGCTGTCTGGCCGAGCGCGCCGGCGTGGCCCCGGGCCATGTGGAGATGCTCAATATCCTGGCCAAAGCGGCCGGGTGCCGCAATTTCCAGCACTACCGGGCCAACGTCCTGGCCCGGGAGCAGCTTGCCACCCGGCTGCCTGCCGCCCAACCGCAAGAGCCTGTTGATTTTGTCCGCCTGCGGCGGCTGCTGCGCCATTTTGATGCTGCCGGGCGGCTTGTCCGCTGGCCGGCCAAGTACAGCGAGCAGCAGCCCTGCCTGTGGCTCCTGTGGTCGCGCCTGCCCAGCCGGCGGGTCATGACCGAGCGCGAAGTGGGCGAGCATCTCACGGCCAGCCACAGCTTTGGCGATGCCGCCTTGCTGCGCCGCCAACTGTGCGACGCCGGCCTTATGGCCCGCACGCCGGACTGCCGGGAGTATCGCCGGGTGGAAGGACGCCCGGCACCTCTTGGGCTGGCGCTTATTGAGCAACTGCGCCGCGTTGGCACCCTCCCGGTTGCCGGACAGACCGCTTGAGCGGCGCAGCAATCAGCCAGTCTTAAAATCGCCCGTCCAGAGCCGCAACGGTCTGGGCGGGCGCATCTGTTTGGGGTCCCACACCGGCAGACCAACCGACTTCCAGTGCGGCCGCAACGGTCTGGGTGGGAGCATCTATTTGGGGGCTTGTCCCGCGTCTCGCAGCGTGCCATGACGGGGCATGGACGTTTTCGTAATGACCATCCCCGTGCGCCCCACGGCCGTGATCCTTCTCGCCAGTGTCCTGCTGGCTCTGGCTGCGCCCGGTGCGGGCCTGGCTGTCGAGGCCATTCCCCTGTCCGCGCTGACCGCTGATTTCGAAATCCGCGACCGCCTGCCCCAGTCGCCGCTGCCCCAATCGCAGTGGTACGCCAAACCCGGACCCGGCAGTTGGGGGCCAAAGGCTGCAACCTATCCGCCTGTCAGCGTGCCGGACGGGTACGACGCCGTGGCCTGGAACCGGGCGCGCGTGGCGGTGGTGGCCCGACGGTTGGTCGGCCTGCCCTATCGCCATCACCACATCCCGGCCTATGACCCGCCGGGGCAGGGGCCGGGCCTGGACTGCTCGAATTACACATCATGGGTGTACAATTATGGTCTGGGTCTTCGCTTCACCTCGGCCATTGCCGCCCAATCGTCCGGGCCTGCGGCTCCGGGACGACGCCTGTCACCGGACGAACCCTGGGCCGTGGGCGATCTGCTCTATATCAAGGCGCGCGACGGCTCCCGGGTCTCCCATGTGGCGCTGTGGCTGGGCGATGGGCAGCTTATTGATTCGCACAACCACAGCGTGGCTGTGCGGCCTTTTGCGGGCTGGTACCGGGACAGCCTGTCCCATGTCCGGCGGGTCATTGAATAGACGGTGTCTGGGGCGGGCCAGGAGCGCTCGCCGGGCGGCTAGGGGGTCGGTTTCGCGGCCCCGGTTGCCGGCGTCAGGTCCACGGCACCGTAGAGGGCGCTTGATTCGTTGGGGGTGAGCAGCCGATAGCGGCCCTGGGGCAGGTCGCCGAGACTGAGCGGACCCAGGGCAAAGCGCACGAGGGTCAGGACCGTCAGGTCCAGATCGCGGCACATGCGCCGGATTTGCCGGTTGATCCCTTGCTTGAGTTCCAATTCCAGCACGAAGCGGTCATCAGCCGGGCGGCCCACCAGTTGGGCGCGCACCGGGGCAAGCTGTTCGCCTTCGGCCAGCCGCATGCCGGCGGCCATGGTTTCAAGCGTTTGCGGCGTCACCCGGCCGCGCACGGCCACCTGATACCACTTGGGCATATGCCAGCGCGGATGGGCCAGGCGAAAGGCCAGTTCGCCGTCGGTGGTGAGCAGCAGCAGGCCTTCGGAAAAATAGTCCAGCCGTCCCACGGAAAAAAGCCGCCGGGACCGCCACTGTTCGGGCAGATCGTCAAACACCGTGGGCCGGCCATCGGGATCGCTGGCCGTGGTCACCACGCCGGCTTTTTTGTGGTGCATAAGGGTCAGCGGCGCAGCATCGGCCGGGGTCAGGGCCACGGGCACGCCATCCACGGCCAGAAGCGCACTGGTCGGATCGATCTTATACCCCTGTTCGACGACGACCGTGCCATTAACCGTCACCCGGCCGGCGGCCACGAGTTCGTCGGCGCGTCGCCGGGAACAGACCCCGGCGGCGGCCAGAGCCTTGTTGATGCGCATGGTGGTTGCTGTGTCCATAGGTCAGGCCGGCAGGGTCAGGGAAAAGCGTGTGCCGCCACCCTCGGTCGAAGTGAAGGAAACCTCGCCCCCCAGGCATTGGCGGGCGAAAAGGCGCATACTGTACGTGCCAAAGCCACGGTCCGGCCCCTTGGTGGAAAACCCTCTTTCGAAAAGACGCATCTGCACCTCTTCGGACAGCACGGCCGGGTTGTGGACCCACAGGGAGACGCTGCCCGGGGCGCTGTCACAGCCAAGGGTCACTGTCTCGCCCGCAGCCGAAGCTTCCAGGGCGTTTTTGATCATGTTGACCAGGATGCGCCGGATGATACGGCCATCCGAGGAAAAGACCCTGGCCTGGGCCAACGGATCAATCAGGAGTTGACGCGAACCACCAGGATTAAACGCCTGGCAGGAGGCCGCCAGGTAGGCGAGCATTTCCCGGGAATCGATGGCCGAAAAGGCTTCGTGGTATTCCTTGGCTTCCACGGTCAAAAAATCCCGCTGGGTCTCGATAATGTCCTCAATGTCTTCGATGCCGCGCCGCATCAGGTTCAAATCTTCGGCGTAGTCTGCCGGCAGATCCAGGGTCATGAGATGATTAAGGCCCTTGACGCCGGTGAGGGCGTTGGCCAGATCGTGGAAAAAGATGCGTTCAAAGCCGCGTAAGGCTTTTTCATGGGCGATGTCGACGATGGAATAGAGCATCAACTCATGCCCTTCAATCGTCATGGGTGCGGCCCAGACTTGCAGATTGAGGGCTTCCAGGGTGGTCTTGCCGAGGCGATTGATGGCGCATTCCTGGGTGTCGCGCTCGCCCTTGAGGCTTTTGACCACGGCCTGGGCCTGGCCGCAGTACTGGCAAAAGCGTGTTGTGCCGCATCCGCCCGGATCAATCGTGGCGTGCTCGCAGCCCAGAGCTTCACCCACGCGCAGGCCCATGACCGCGTCGATGTCCGGCTGGCCTGTCATCGCGACGAAACGGGCATTGGCGTAGACGATCTGCCGGGTCTGGTTGACGATAATCACCGCCAAGGGCATCAGCGACAGGGTGACGGCTGAGGGCGATTGGGCAATATCGTTGGAGATGCGTTCGATGACGTCCTGGTTAAGACGTTCGGCCGGCAAAAAAAACGTGGGGAGTACTTCGTCCATAACATAATCCTGGAGGCGGCTGTCTTTTGGGGGCTGGTGACGCACAACGGAAACCGCTGCGGTGGAAACGAAAGCGGGAACTCGCTGCGGGCCGCCGCGACGGCAACGACCCGCAAGGAACAATGTGCCGTCAAATTTGGATAATTTTATCAGCCAGGTCAAGGCTGGTGACGACGTCAAGCATATTGGTCGTCTGGCCGACCTCTTTCTTGTCCAAAAGGCCGAAAAAGTCCAGGCAGGTGCCGCACACCAAAATAGAGACGCCGGCCTGCTCCAGGGCTTTGAGCTGGGCCAGCCCGGGACTGCCGGCCACAGCCAGCCGGACCCCGCCGTTGACCAGGATGATGCGCCAGAGCTTCTCGCCCAGTTCCGGCAGGGTGGCCAGGAAATTGGCCATGAGTTTGGTTCCCAGGGCGTCGTCGCCCCGGCCGATGGTGTCGGCGGTGAGAAAGGCAACGGTTTGGCCGGCGTTTTCGCTGGCTGCGGGCGAGGGCGATGCGGCGGCGGCCGGAACCGGGGCGGCCGCGTCGCCGGCTGTGGCCGTCAGCACGGACAATCCTTCCGGCTGCTGGTCAACGACGACGGCGTAGCCGCGCTGGGAAAGAAACCGGCTGACGTTTTCCCGGGCCGCCTCGTTATCGACAAGCACGGTCAGCGTCCGGGGAGCGTCGGCCTCGACGCATTTTTTGCAGTGCAACACCGGCCCGGGGCAGGCCAGCCCCCGACAATCAAGTGATTGGTCCATGGCGGGTACTCCTTGGGATTTGGAGCACGGTAGCCCATAGCCCCATGGACTGGTCAAATCGAATGATCTGATGGCAGCCTTATAAGTCTATCGGGAATCGCGATGCGTTCCGGGCCCTCTAAAAGGGACTGGTAAACCCAAAGGTCCGGGCCAGCCACTCCATGTAGGTTTTGGCTCCGGCGCTGGCCTGGGCACCCTTAAAGGCCACCCGGGCCAGATCTTCGGCCTGGGAAATAAGTCCGGCCATGCACAGCACGTACACCCGGGCCGGGGCCAGATTGCTGGGATAGCCCAGCTCCTGGGCGCGCTTGAGCTTGGCTTCGGCCAGCAGATAGTTGCGCTCGGCCAGGGCCTTGACCCCGAGCTGGAACTCGGTTTCGGCCGAGGGCGACATGCCGGCGGCCAGGGCCTTGCCCACGATCTCGACTTTTTTGGGGTCGGATTTCATGAGCCACAGCGGCAATACCTGCAAATCCGTGCCTGAAAGTACGTAATTGACCGCCGGCAGCGGCGGCGGCGGGGGAATCATATTGTTTAAGAATGTGTTTATGATCTGCTGGGTCTCAAACCAGGCCTCGGCTTCGGCTTTGACCGGCTGGGGCAACAGCAGGGCTGCCTCGGCCGAGTGGGCGAAGCGTTCCTTCGAGGCCATGGCGTCCATCAGCGCGTTGTGGACAGCGACGTCGCGCTGCTGGGCCTGCGGGGTTTCGGGGTAGCCGGTCAGGCGTTTGGGATAGTTGTCGGTCAGCGGCCGGGTGTCGCCGAGGTAGTCGGTGAGCGCCTGGCCGTCGAGCATGAAAAGCGCCCCGAGCTGGGCCGGCTCTTCCAGGGCGATCTGGCGCAGGCCGGGGCCGGTGACGGGGTCCTGCCACAAGCGCGAAAAATCAACGGCCGGCACAGGGCCCTTGGGCTTTTTAACGCCCACCATCATCCAGTTGAAGTTGTCGCCGGTCCACAGCGAGGTGTGCTCGAACACGTCGGCAAAGGCCTTAAGGATTGCCTTGGCGTCGCCAGGGGACAGTTCGAACACCGGCAGCCAATAGGTGACCATGCCGCCGTCGTTTAACCGATCACGCATGAGCGCGAAGTATTCCCGCGAATAGAGATTGACCACGCCGGCCATCATGGGTGGGGGCGGCTCGGCCGTTATGATGTCGAACTTTTTGCGCGTGGCCAGCAGGAAGAACCGGCCGTCCTCCACATGGGCGGAAACGCGGGGATCGTCCAGGGGATTGGTCCCGGGCTGGGGGTAGACCACCTTGCTGCCGGCCAGGACGTCGCGGGAGATGTCCACCACGTCGATGCGCTCCAGGCGCTTGTCCTCGACCAGGGCCGAGGCCGTGGAGCCGGTGCCGAAACAGATGAGCAGGGCGGATTTGGGATTGGGCAGCACGGCTTCGGGGAAATAGGCGAACAGCTTCATGTAGCGCCGCGCCCCCCGGTCTGTGGAGGACATGGAATAGCCGTCGGTGACCAGCCGGTAATACAAAGGCTGGCCAAGGTAATCCTTGCGCAGATACTGCAACGTGCCGGCAACACCTTCCACGGTGGCGACCAGGCTTTCGCCGTCTTTGAGAAAGTCCAGGCAGGCGCGGTTTAAATAGCCCCGCATGGCGCCGAAGGGAAAAAGGGCCAAAAACAGGGCAAAGGCAACGGTCGCTCCCTGCAAAAACCGATTGGTCCGAAACGAGGGCCAGGGCGGGGTCGGGCCGGCGCATAAAAGGGCCGGCAGGAGGTAGAGGGCGCACAGGGCGAAAAGGGATTTTTCCATGCCCATGGCCGGGATGAGGACAAAGCCGGCCACCAGCGGTCCGGCCATGGCTCCCAGGGTGTTGGCCATGGCCACCAGCCCGGCCGAGCGCGCCCGGTCGCCGACCTCGCGGTGAAACGCCTCGGCCAGGGTGGTGAACAGCAGGCCCGAGACAAAGGCGGCCGGAAACATGAGGGTCAGGGAGAGCAGCGTCACGTAGCGCCAATCCAGGGATTGGTAGCCGTCGATGGACACGCCCGAGGCGGCTTCAAACAGGCGAAAGGATGCCAGGGCCGCCGCCCCGACGAGCAGGGCCAGGGATGCGGTGATGCGGCGTCCGTCGGCCTCGCGGCGCAGCCACCAGCCGGCGAACATGCCGCCAAGGCCGATGCCGGCCAGGATGACGGCCAGCATGACGGCAAAGGCCAGACTGGTTGAGCGCACAAAAAGTTGCAAAAACCGCGTCCAGACCACTTCCAGGGCCAGAAAGGCCCCTCCGGCCAGGAAGCCGGCCGCCAGGAGCCGTTTGGCCCGTCTGGTCAGCGGCGCGGCAGCGGAATTGGCCAGGGCGTCCTGGCGGTCCGGCTCGTCGCGAAAGCGCCGGGCAATGGCCAAGGCACCAATCGCGGCCAGGATATTAAGCCCGGCAGCAACCAGACCGGTCCCGACCAGCCCCAGCGGCCCGATAAGCACCACCTCGCCCAAAAGCGCCCCCAGGCAGGCACCCAGGGTATTGACGCCGTAGAGCCGCCCCAGGGCCGTGCCGAATTCGCCCGGTCGCCGGGCGAGCGCTTTGACCAACAGCGGCAGGGTCACGCCCATGGCCGTGGCCGGCAGCAAAAAGAGCAGAAAAGAAAAGGAAAAGCGCAAGGTGTTGAGCAGCGCCGGAGAGTCCAGGGCTGGGTGGAGCATGGCTCCGAGCCAGACCGAGAGCATGGGGAAACACAGGACCAATAACGCCCCCCAGACGCCGACCAACAGCTCCATGGCGGCATAGAACCGCACCGGATCGAGGACGTCGCGGCCAAAGCGGGAAATGAGCGCGTTGCCAAGGGCCAGCCCGCCCATAAAGCTCGACAGCACCAGGGCGCTGGCATAAATGCCGACGCCAAAGGTCAGGCCGGCCAGATGGAACCACAAGGTCTCAAAGATCAGGGCCGAAGCGCCCGAGACCAGGAATACGGCCACAAGGACCAGACGGTCGCGGCGGGAGGCGAGAGGAGGAAGAGTCACGGCTGGCATACAGGGCCTCGGGGCAGGCCGACGCTGATTGGGAAGCGAGGACATCCCGGGCGGCGGCGCAGGGGGATAGTAACGTGGTCAAACCCCGAGTTTGGGGCAGATGTCGTCCAGAACACAGCTGTCGCACCGGGGCTTGCGGGCCTTGCACACCTCGCGACCAAAAAGGACCAGCAGATGGTTGATCTCGCCGTAGGCGGCGCGCGGGAACAGCGGCATTAAATCTTTCTCAATGATGACCGGGTTTTCCGATGTCGTCAAGCCCATACGGAAGGCCAGGCGGCGCACATGGGTGTCCACGGCGATGCCAACGTTTAGGCCCAGGGCGTTGGACAACACGATGTTGGCGGTTTTGCGGGCAACGCCGGGCAGGGCGGTCAGTTCGGCCATGGAGGCCGGAATCCTGCCTTCGTGCCTGGCCATGAGCAGCTTGGCGGCGGCGACGAGATTCTTGGCCTTTTGCCGGAAAAAGCCGGTGGCGTGGACCACACCTTCGACTGCGGCCACGTCAGCCTGGGCCAGGGAAGACGGATCGGGCCAACGGCTGAAAAAGCCGGGCGTGACGGTATTGACCCGGGCGTCGGTGCATTGGGCGGCAAGAACCGTCGCCACGAGAAGCTCGTAGGCGTTGTGGTGGACAAGCGCCGGCTCGGGATGGGGAAAAACCGTCCGCAGCCGGGCGTGGATCAGGGTGGCGCGGGCAGCCGCGTCCATTACCGGAATCTCCGGTTGGTCGCGGCTGCCGGCCAAACGAGGGTTGCCCCGGGAAGTCCCATACGGGCTAGGGAATGAACACCACCGCCGAGATGGTCGTGGTCCACATGCCCGTTTCACCGGTGGTGACGCAGGGCATGGAGGCGGAGTCGATGATTTTGCCGCTCATGAGGTAGGTCTGGCGGCGTTCATCGTAGGCCGTCTCGGGATCGAAATCGATGCCAAGGGTGGTGGCCAGCATGGTGGAGGCCAGATCCTCGGCAAAGTCGCCGATCTCCTGTTCTTCGGAGCCAAAGCCGGTGTGCTCGGAGATGTAGCCGTAGTTGGATTTGTCGGCCGGGAAGGCCATGCCCACGGCAGAGCCGACCAGGCGGTTTTTTTCGTCGGTGGCGTTGCGCGCCATGACGCAGAAGGTGATCTGCCCGGGGCTCAGCAGCTTGACACCCTCTTCCGGGGTCAGCAGCTGGCAGTGGGGCGGATAAATGCTCGACACGTAAACCAAGTTCAGCTTTTCGATGCCAGCCTCACGAAGCGCCAGCTCAAAAGACTGCAGCTTGTTTTTGTGGCGGCCGACGCCCTTGGTGAAAAACGCCTTGGTGGGAACGGAAGAGCCTGGAAGCATGGGCAGTCCTCTTTATGCACTCAGATTTGCCGCGAAAGCGGGCAATCCTCATAAGGGTTTTTTGCCGAGAAGTATAGAACCTTTTTCGCCGGTCCGCTTGAGGGAATCGGTAATCTCCGCGTCAGAGCCTTTGATCTGGATGGTTACCCGGAACACTTTGCTGTTATTGGATTTTGCTTCGGTGACCGAAGCTGTGATCCCTTTTTTGGCCAACTGTTTGACATGGGTCTCCGCCTGCTCCCTGGCTGGGAACGAGGCAACCTGGTAGGTGGCGGCATAACGCACCGAGGCCTTTTTGTCGAAGGGCATTTTGGGCTCGACTTTGGCCGCTGCCACTGCTTTGGGCTCATCGGGCACGGCTTTGGGGGCCGGTGCGGCCGGTGCGGCCGGTGCGGCCGTTCGGGCCGGGGCCACGGGCCGCACTTCCGTCAGGTCGTGGGGCTTGGCCGGGGGAGCGGTCTTTTTTGGGTCGGCCGCAGCCTTGGACTCGGGCACAGACCCGCCTTCGCTGCCGGGTTGGCCGTGGATATCCTCCATAAATTGCAGATCTTCGGGCTTGAGCACCGAAGGCGGGGCCTGGGACGTGGTATTGTCCGGCATCCGGGCTTCGGTGGTCGGCATGATCTGGGCGAGCTGGGGCACGGCCGCCTCGGGCTTGTAGCCCCGGCCGACCAGGATGCCGAGTATAAAGACCCAGCACATGCCGAGAACCACCACGATGCCGACGGATACCACGCCGGACGTGCTGATCTCGAAGGTGAACTTGCGGGGGCCGCCGTTTTCGCGGGTCGCGTTGAGTCTGCTTAAAAGCTTCATGGGGGAATGATTCCTCGCCGACGTATAGGGCCTAAACGCGAGGCGTTGTCAATATGGTTACATGGCGTCGGGAGCGCAGACGCCCAGCAAATCCAGGCCGTTTCGCACCACCTGGGCCACGGCCTCAAGCAGGCGCAGGCGGGCGGCGGTTGTCGCCTCGTCCCCGGCGGTCAGCACGGGGTTTACCGTATAGTAGCGGTGCAGCCGGGCTGCCAGATCGCGCAGATAAAAGCTCACCAGGTGGGGCGAGAACGATCTGGCGGCGTTGGCCACGGTGTCCGGGTACTGTTCAAGCAGGCGCAGCAACTCCAGGTCTTCGCCCGTGTCCAGGCGCGCCAGAAGGTCGGTGGTGGCCTCGGGCACGGTCAGGCCGCGTTCGGCCGCCTTGGCAAACAGCGATTTGACCCGGGCGTGGGCATATTGGACGTAGTAGACCGGGTTGTCCATGGACTTTTGCGTGACCGCGTCCAGGTCGAAGTCCAGATGGCTGTCGGATTTGCGCGACAAGAACATGAACCGGGCCGCATCCGCGCCGACTTCGGCCACCACGTCGGCCAGGGTCTCGAACTTGCCGGCCCGGGTGGACATGGCGATCTGCTCGCCACCTTTGAGCAGATTGACAAGCTGGACCAGGATGACCTTGAGGCTGGCTTCGGGGTCGCGGCCAAGCGCGGCCACACAGGCCTTCATGCGCGGCACGTAGCCGTGGTGGTCGGCTCCCCAGATGTCCACCACCACGTCAAAGCCCCGGCGGAACTTGTCGGCGTGGTAGGCGATGTCCGAGGCGAAATAGGTCAGTTCGCCGCCGGATTTGACTAAGACCCGGTCCTTGTCGTCGCCAAAGGTGGTGGAGGCAAACCAAAAGGCCCCGTCTTTGTCATAGGCGAGATTTTTCTCGCGCAGGTCGGCAAAGGCGGCGTCCACGGCTCCGGCGGCCAGCAGCGTCGATTCCGGGAACCAGACCTCGTGGCCGACCCGGAAGTCGGTCAGATCTTTTTTGATGCCGGCCAGGATTTCCCGCTCGCCGTGCAGGCGGCAGATATCGGTGGCCTCGTCTTGGGGCATGGTCAGCAGCGTGCGACCGTGTTGGTCGATGAGTTCCTTGGCCAAATCTTTGATGTAGTCGCCCCGGTAGTAGTCCTCGGGTTCGGCCACGGTTTCGCCCAGCAGTTCGCGGCAGCGGTAGAGAATGGACTGCCCCAGGATGCGCATCTGGCGGCCGGCGTCGTTGATGTAATACTCGGTTTCAACGCTATACCCGGCCGCGCGCAGCACCCGGGCCAGACTGTCGCCCACGGCCGCACCGCGTCCGTGGCCGATATGCAGCGGCCCGGTGGGGTTGGCCGAGACGTATTCCACCTGGACCCGCACACCCTGGCCGATGGCGCAGCGGCCGTAGGCCTCGCCGGCCCGACCGACTTCCAGGACCGTCTCCTGCCAGAAGCCCGGGGTGAAGGCGACGTTTAAAAAACCCGGCCCGGCCACGCTGACCGCTGCCAGCCTCGGATCGGAGGCCAGGCTTTGGCGCAGGGCCTCGGCCAGTTCGCGCGGCGGCTTTTTGGCGGCCTTGGCAGCCATCATGGCCACGTTGGTGGCCAGATCGCCATGGGTCTTGTCCCGGGGCGGCTCGATGGTGGTCTTGGCCGGCCAGGCAATGTCCTGGGCCGCCAGGGCGCTTTGAAGCAGTTCGCGCAAAATATCGGTGGCGCGCATGGAATCAGGCCTCCAGGGCGGCGGCGTCGGCGGGCGCGGCCACGGCAAGAGCGGTGTAGGGTTGGCCGATTTCTTTGAGATTGGCGGCCAGCAGTTTGGTCAAAACGCCCTTGGGGCCAAGCTCCACGAAGGTGCGCGCCCCGGCCTGCCACAAGGCGGCAACGGTGTCGATCCAGCGCACCTGCGAAGTCATCTGCCGGGCCATAAGATCCAGCGCCTTGGCCGCATCCGGTTCGGGCGCGCCGGTGACGTTGTGAAAGACCGGGGCCACGGTCGGGGCGCGAAGCCCGCTGCGGCGCAGGACTTTTGCCAATTCGGCAGCGGGTTCGGCCATAAGCGGGCTGTGAAAGGCACCGCTGACGGCCAGGGGGACGGCCCGGCCCTTTTTCTCCTTGACCAGGACGCCGGCCGCCTCGACGGCGGCAGCGGTGCCGGAGATCACAAACTGGCCCGGGGAATTGTAGTTGGCAATAAGGAGCACTCCGCCAGTGGACTCGGCCGCCTGGCGCACCACGTCTTTGATGTCGTCCAGGGACAGTTTGAGCACGGCCGCCATCTTGCCGTCGCCGCCGGCCGCCTCGGCCATGAGCCGGCCGCGAAGGCTGGTCAGTTCAAAAACAGCCGGTACATCCAGCATGCCCGAAGCGGCCAGGGCAGCGTATTCGCCGAGGCTATGGCCGGCAAACCCTGCGATGGGGGAAAGTTTTGATTTGAGATGAAACCACAGGCCAAGGGTCACAGCGGTCATGGCCGGCTGCAGGGCGCGCGTGTCGGCCATGGCCGCCTCGTCGCCTTCCCAGTAGATTTCCCGCAGGGGCAGACCGGAAGCCTTTTCCGCCAAAAGCCACAGTTCGACCGCCTCGGTAGAGGTCTCGGCCAGGGTGCGGCCCATGCCTTTTTCCTGGGAACCCTGGCCGGGAAATAAAATGGCCAGGCTGTTTTGGGTTGCGCTCACGTTCGCCTCTCTTTAAGAGCATTTCGCGTCATTGCGGCCGCGATTGGTAGAGCAATGGGCCAAAATGTGCAATGGTCAATTTAGACGGGGAGGAGCGCATGACGCAAGGACAATCAGGCCCAGGCCCGGACGCTGTGTCCCGGCAGGCGGCCACACTCGGGCGGGTTTTGAGCCTGCCCCAGGCCGAGCTGCTGGCCGGCTATCTGGGACTACTGGCCCGCTGGCACGGAAAGGCCAATCTGGTGGGGCCGTCGGACTGGCGCGAAATTCTGGCCACACTGCTGGCCGATTCCTGGCATGTGGCCGATTTTCTGGCCGGCCCGGCCGCCGCCTTCCTGCCGCCCGGGGGGCAACCGGTGCTGGGGCTTGATTTCGGGGCCGGGGCCGGCCTGCCGGGCATACCGTTGCGGGCGTTTTGGAAGCGCGGGCCGTATGCGCTGCTCGAAGCCCGGCAAAAGCGCTGCGTCTTTTTGGGCGAGTGTCTGGCGCGCCTGCCCCTTGACGGCCTGTCTGTGGCCGAGGGGCGGGTGGAGGCCACGGTAGCGCCCGTCCTGGCTGCTGCCCCGGCCGGGACATTTGTCCTGTGCCTGGGCCGGGCCTTTGCCCCCTGGCCGCAGTTTCTGAGCCTGTGTCGGGAGCTTGTGCGCCGGCCCATGGCCGTTTTGACCATGACCGGCTCGCCCACACCGGCCGGCGAAACGCCGTCGGACTTCGTCCTGGCCGTGGCCGGCAGCTACGCCGTGGCCGGCAAGACCCGCTACGTGTCGCTATTCACGCCTTCGGCCGCTTCCATGTAAGCGTCCTTGAAAATAAGCCGGGTGGCTGTGGCGTCGGCCAGCTCGGCCAGATCCATGAGGCTTTCCAGGAAGTCGAGGATTTCGCCCTTGTCCGCCTCAGAGGCGTTTTCAAAGTCAAAGGCCAGATCGCCGGATTCAAAATACTGGCGCAGTTTGTTCAGATGGGCCGCGTCGATCAGGGGGAGGGACATGGCAGGTGCCGCCTTTGCGTGGGTTAGTGGTGATAGGGCGCGCCGGCATTGATGGCCGCTGCCCGGTAGAGCTGTTCGTAGAGCACCACCCGGGCCAGTTCGTGGGGCAGGGTGCCCGGCCCCAGGGCCAGGGTCAGATCGGCCCGGGCCAGGACGGAAGGGTCCAGGCCAAACGCGCCGCCGATGACAAAGCACGGTGCCCGGCCCGGGTCTTCGATCATGGTCCGCAGCTTCCCGGCCAGCTCCCGGGAGGCCAGGGAGCGGCCGTGTTCGTCCAGGACCACGAGGAAATCGCGCGGCCCCAGGCGTCCGAGCAGGGCTTTGGCCTCTTCGGCCTTGCGCCGGACCGGATCAGCGGATTTGCCGTCGCGCACGAGCAGCTCCTCGACCGGCAGATAGCGCCGCAAAGCGTCCAGATAATGGGAACACGCGTCACGAAAATAAGGGGCCTTGGCCTGGCCAACAACAAGGAGACGAATCGGTTTCATAGGCTGGCCGGGGTTTAGCCGAGGGGCCGGGCTGTTGTCAAAGCCGCCGCCTTGGATTAGGCCGTTACACGGTTGGCCTGAATCTGCGTCCCGTAGGAGAGGCATGTCGTTTTTGGTTGCAGGAAGTCGCGCCCCCCGGCGATTTGCCGTTTGTGCTGCCATGGCTGTGGTCATGGCCGCCTTGCTTGGCGTGGTCCGGCCGGCTGCGGCCCAGGAACTGCTCCTGACCAATCTGGTGCTCAACAACTATGAGGGCAGAATCCGGGTCCGCTTCGGCATCGAGCCATCAAGCCTGGAGCGCATCAATCAGGTGCTGGCCGCCGGCGAGCGCCTGACCCTTCGCTGCAAGGCCAGACTGTCCCTGCGCCGTGACTACGTCTGGAACGAGGAAGTCAACGCCGCGACCTGGGAGAGTGAACTGCGCCGGCTCAAAGGCGGCGAGTTCGTCGTCAACCTGCCCGGCCAGGGGACGGTGGCCGACAAGGATCTGGGGACGCTTTTTCATAAGCATCTCAGTGAAATTCTTATGGACCTTGGCTCCTGGGATCGTTTGGAGCGGGGGGTGACCTACGTGCTCACCCTGGAACTGGCCCTGACCCGTCCCGATGTTTCGCCGTGGCTTAAAAACGGCCTGTTCTTCTGGTCCTTCGACGCCGCCCGGCCTGTTTCCTACCAGCTTGATTTTACCTACTGATTCCGGTCGCCGGTTGCCATCGTCCCTGGTTCCCGTGTAGTGCTTGGGTCGCATTGACTTTGATGCGGGGAGGCGCACATGCGGGTGGTCATTATCGGTGGTTCGGGGTTTATCGGCCGGGCCTTGACTCGTTCGCTGGTCGGGGACGGGCATTTAGTCGTGGTCGTCTCACGCACGGGCGCGGGGCGGGCACCGGCCGGTGGCGTCTCGTTTGCTCCCTTTGACGGAAAATCCGGCCAGGGCTGGGCCGAGCACTGCGACGGTGCTGCGGCCGTGGTCAATCTGGCCGGGGAAAATATCGCCTCGGGCTTTTGGAGCGCGACCAGAAAACAGCGCATCCTGGAAAGCCGTGTGGACGCCGGACGGGCTGTGATGGACGCCCTTGAACGGGTGTCGCACCGCCCGGCTGTGCTCGTCCAGGGGTCGGCCATCGGCTATTACGGCGACCGGGGCGACGCCCCCACAGACGAGGACACTCCCCGGGGAACCGGTTTTCTGGCCGAGGTGGCCCAAGCCTGGGAGGCGTCCACTGCCGCAGCCCAAGCCCTTGGCGTGCGCCGGGTGGTGGCCCGGACCTCTGTCGTACTCGGGGCAGCCGGCGGGGCCTTGCCGCGCATGCTGGCCCCGTACCGTTTTTTTTGCGGCGGGCCGCTGGGCTCAGGCCGGCAATGGTTTTCCTGGATACATCTTAACGACGAGATCCGGGCCATCCGCTTTCTCATGGAGCAGGAACAAGCCTCGGGGCCGTACAATCTGGCCGCCCCGCAAGCCGTGACCCAGGCCGATCTGGCCGCCGCCCTTGGCAAGGCCCTGTCCCGGCCGGCTTGGCTGCGCACCCCGCCTGCGGTGCTGCGGCTGGTGCTGGGCGAAATGGGCCAGGAACTTTTGTTAAACGGGGCGCGCGTGGCACCCCGGCGTCTTACCGAGCTTGGTTTTACCTTCCGTTTTCCCACTCTAGCCGCCGCCCTGGCCGAAATCCTTGGCGGCCCGGATGTTTCCCATGCCTGACGACGGTTTCGACGCAACGGTTGGGGCGCGCGTTCTCATTGTGGAGGACGAAGCCGTGGTGGCCCTTGATGTGCGCCATCGGCTCATGCGCCTGGGCTACGTCGTGGCCGGCATCGTCGATTCCGGCGAAGAAGCTGTACGCAAGGTGGAAGAGCTTGAGCCGGATTTGGCGCTCATGGACATCATGCTGGCCGGTGCCATGGACGGCGTGGACGCTGCCGCCATCATTCGGGAACGTTTCGGCACGCCGGTGGTTTTTTTAACCGCCCATTCCGACCGGGCCACCCTGCGCCGGGCCGGCGAGGTCGGTCCGTATGGCTATCTCATCAAGCCCTTTGAAGAGCCGGAGCTGCAAAGCGCCCTGGAAATCGCCCTGTACAAGTCGCGCATGGAGCGCAAGCTGGCCCAAAACGAGCGCCTCACGGCGGCCACGCTCCAGTGCCTGGGCGAGGGGCTGCTTACCACCGACGCCTCGGGACGGGTCTGTTTCGTCAATCCGGCAGCCGAACTCCTGCTCGGTCTTGCGGCCACAACCATCCTGGGCCAGCCCCTGGAAGCGGTCTACCGGGCCACTCCCGGCCAGCCCGGCGGGCTGGCCGGCCGGGAGCTGACCGTGCTGCACTGCCCTGCCGGGCGCGATGTGCCCGTGGAGCAGACCACTTCGCCCATCCTGGATGGACGGGGACAGACAATCGGCCGGGTGGTGGTCTTTCGCGACGTCAGCAAACGTCTGGAAGCGGAGCGGGCGCTGCGCGAATCCCTGGCCAACCTCCAATGCGCCCTGGCCGAAACCGTCAACGCCCTGACCGTCACCTCGGAAAAACGCGACCCCTTCACCGCCGGCCACCAGCAGCGCGTGTCGCATCTGGCCGCTGCCCTGGCCAAGCGCCTGGGGTTGCCCGAAGCGGAGCAGGAAGGCCTGCGGGTGGCTGGTCTGGTCCACGACATCGGCAAGATTCATGTGCCGACCGAGATTCTGGCCAAGCCCGAAGCCCTCAATGCCATGGAAAGGGGGCTTATGCGCGACCACAGCACCGTTGGCCACGAAATCCTCAAAGACATCCCCTTCCCCTGGCCCGTGGCGCGGATGGTTCTCGAGCACCATGAGCGCCTGGACGGTTCCGGCTATCCGTCGGCACTTGGCCGGGAAGACACACTTTTTGCCTCGCGCATCCTGGCCCTGGCCGACGTGGTCGAAGCCATGAACTCCCACCGGCCCTACCGGGCAGCCCCTGGGCGCGAAGCGGCCCTGGCCGAAATCCGGGCCGGCCGGGGACGGCTGTACGAACCGGATGTGGTCGATGCCTGCTTGGCCCTGTTCCTTGACGACGACTACTGCTTTTAACCAAGCGGCAGCGCACGCGAGAGGAGAAGGCAGAAGAGTGCCTCCGGCGGCCGGGGGCCTGAGGCCCCCGGACCCCCCACCGGGGAAAGTAATTCAGGGGGTTATGGCGTTGGCTGGCAGGTTGGTCGGTTGATGACCGGGCTTATTTTTCTTTAATCCAGATGAGGCTGGCTTGACGGCCGGTGGACTTGTCGCGCCGGTAGGAGAAAAACTGCGGCAGGGACTTGGTGCACAGGTCCAGGGCGTAGATGCGGTCCCGGTTAAGGCCAACGGCGGTCAGTTGGTCGCGGGTGAGCCGCCACAGGTCGAGCTTGCGGCTGCGATGGTCGAAATACGGCCTGAACCGCTCGCCGAATTCGCTTTCAAAGGCCGTGAATTCCGATTCACCCGGTCCCAGGCTGGGGCCGCGCACCGCCGAAAGCTCGCCAGGGGCCAGCCCGTAACGCACGCAAAACGAGCGCACGGCCCGGCCGCAAAAATCCTGCACATTCCCGCGCCAGCCCACATGCAGGGCCATGACATAGCGGCCCGAGGCATGGCTGATGAGCACCGGCTGGCAGTCGGCGGTTTTGATGGCCAGGGCATGGCCCGCACGCGTCTCGGTCATGCCGTCGCCGGCCTCGATGCTCGGGCGGGCAAGGGTCTCGAATTCCGGCTCGAAAATCATATTCACGCCATGCACCTGGCGCAGCGAATGCCAGACGGCAAAGCCCAGTTCGGCTTGCAGGGCCGTGCGTGCCGCCGTTACCGCCAAGGGATCGCTGGCACCGGTAAAGGCCAGGGTGTCCGGTCCGGTGCCAAAAGCGCAGGCCACACCCGGAATGTCCGGGAAAGCGAAGGGAATATAATTCATGCTGGTATGAGGGTGGTTTGCCGGTCGGTGACGACCGCGTTGACGGGCCGGTCCCAGGGGTCGGCCGGGAGGGCGGCCACGAGTTGGAAATCAAAGGCCAGCCCGACGGAAAAGGCCCGGGCGATCTGGGGCAGGGCCAGCAGCCGGTCGTAGTAGCCGCCGCCAAACCCCAGGCGTCGGCCCTGTGCGTCAAAGGCCAGACCCGGCACCAGGATCAGATCCGGGGCAAAGGCCTGGGGCGGGCGACACACCGCCTCCCGGGGCTCCAGGATGCCGAAGCGACCGGGAACAACATCGGACAGGCAGGTCACACAGCCGAAATCGAGCAGCCCCGGGGCCTGGCTGCGACAGCGCGGCAAGAGTAGCCGTTTGCCGTCGGCCAGGGCCTGCCCGGCCACCAGGGCGGCGTCCACTTCGTTTTGAACAGGCAGATAGGCCGCCACCTCCCGGGCCGCGCGGTAGGCCGGCAACGCCAGCACGCGCGCCGCGACCTCCTGGCTGGCCAGGGCCACGTCGGTGGCGGCCAGGGCGTCGCGTCGGGCTCGCATGTCCCGGCGAAGCCCGGCCTTGGCCGGATCGGGGTTTTTGTCCATGTCGCTGCGTACCGGCCGATCTGGTTGCAATGTTTTCACAACCGTTTCATACTAACAGGCAAGACCCGCCAGGGGAAGGGCGGGGACACGACGTTGGCGCACAGGGAGAGTGTGATGACCGGCAGTGCATTCTGGATAGGCATAGGCGACATCCATGATGATGTTTCGGCCCTGACCCGCATTCCCGGACTCGACGGCGCGGCAGGCCTGATCATCAGCGGCGATCTGACCGTCAAGGGCGGCGTGGCTGCGGCCAAGCGGGTCATTGCCGCTGTTCGCGACAAAAATCCTGTTATTTTCGCCCAGATCGGCAACATGGACAAGGCCGAGGTGGACACCTACCTGTCCGGCGAGGGAGTCAACCTCCACGCCACCGGCCGCGTGACCCCGCAAGGCGTGGGCTTTTTCGGCTGCGGCTGGTCCACCCCGACGCCCTTTGGCACGCCCAGCGAAGCTGGCGAGGATCGCATTGCCGCCTGGCTCGACGCCGGCTATGACGCCGTGGCCCATTGTCCGCGTCTGGTGCTCGTCTGCCACACCCCGCCCTACGACACGGCCGTGGACACGGTCGGCGGCGGCGCCCATGTGGGCAGCCGGGCCGTGCGGGCCTTTATCGAGCGCGTCCAGCCCGATGTCTGCCTCACCGGGCATATCCACGAAGCAACGGCGGTCGATGTCCTTGGCCGCACCATCATCGTCAATCCCGGACTGTCGGCGGCCGGCGGCTATGCCCGCATCGAGGCCGGCCCGGATGGCGTTACGGCCCGCCTGTGCCGCGCGTGAGCGCCTGATGCTGGTCTATAGCGTCATCGATATTGTCTTTTACCGGGCGTTTCTCAGTAAAATCTACCTCACCATCGGGGTCGATTACCGGTTTTTGACGCCTGAAGAAGCCCCGGCCGCCCTGGCCGCCGCCAATCCGCCACCCGATGTCGTGCTTATTCAGGATTCCTATGCCGGGGTGGCCTGCGCCCATCTTCTGGCCCAGATCCGCGCGACGGTGCAAACCCTTGGCACCGAACTGCCCATCCTGTGCCTGCGCCCCTTTGACGAGACCCAGGAACAGTGCAGTCTGGCCTGCGCCCCGCTGGGTTCCGATCTGCATCCGGTCAACCGGCTGAATCTGGCCCAGGTCCTGACCGACTTGAAAAACGCCTTGGCTGGCACCCCCTTGGCCGCAGCCGGTCCCCGGGAAATCCTTTTTGTCGATGGCGGCAGGACGCTGCTCCATGTGGTGCGTGCGGCCCTGGCCGACAGCGGCTTTCGGGTGGTGTCCGCCCACGACGCCGAGACGGCCCTGACCCTGTGCCGCCAGCACGTGTTTGAACTGGTTCTCACCAGCGTGCTGCTGCCGGGCATGTCCGGATTGGATCTGTGCCGCCAGCTCAAGGAAGACAACCCGGGGCGGTATCTGCCGGTCGTCATCCTGTCGAGCAGCGACAATCCCATTGATGTGGACACGGCCTTTAACTGCGGGGCCGACGACTATCTGCTCAAGTCGTTTACCGCCGAGATGCTCTCGGACAAAGTTTGCGAGCACCTGGATGTGGCCGAGCGCAAACGGCACAACAAGATTCTGGTCGTCGATGACAGCAAGCTCATCCGGGAACTGTTGCGCCACAGTTTCATCAAGAACGGCCACTGCGTCCTGACCGCCGAGAACGGAGCCAAAGCCCTGGAAATCGCCTTGGCAGAGCATCCCGACGTGGTGGTCACGGACATCGAAATGCCAGAAATGGACGGGTACGCCCTGTGCGCGGCCATCCGCGACCATCAGGAACTGCGCAACACCCTGGTCGTCATCATGAGCGCCCGGGGCCGGGCCAGCGACATCAAACGCGGCGAGCGGCTTGGGGTCTCGCGCTATTTCGTCAAACCTTTTGACGTGGAAAAAATGCTCCTTGTGGTGGAACAGCTCCTGGGCGAGAGCTACCGCCACATTAAAAAGGAGTACGAGCACGTCTTATCGAGCATGTCGGCGCTTATTACGGCCCTGGAGGCCCGGGACGAATACACCAAGGGCCATACGGCCCGGGTGTCGCGCGTGGCCATGCGTCTGGGGCGGGCCATGGGGCTGAGCGAAAAGGAACAGCGCAACCTGGAAATCGGGGCCAACCTCCACGACATCGGCAAGATCGGGGTGCGCGATGCGGTGCTTTTAAAACCCGGCCGCCTGAGCCCGGAGGAATACGCCAATATCCAGGAACATGCCGTTATCGGGGCGGAAATCCTGCGTCCCATCGTCTCTCTGGGTTCGGTGCTGCCGCTGATCCTGCTCCACCATGAGCGCTGGGACGGCCAGGGCTATCCCACGGCCATCTGCGGCGAGGCCATACCCCTTGGCGCACGCATCATTGCCATTGCCGACGCCTTTGACGCCATGACCACCGACCGGCCCTATCGCATCGGTATGCCGCTCAAACGTGCCCTGGGCATCATACGGGAAGAGGCCGGGCGGCAGTTTTGCCCGATCTGCTCCGCCGCCTTTTTGCCCATGCTCGACGGCGTCGAGGCCCTGGGCGATCTCGCGGAAGCGTAACGTATTCTTTTCCTCCCCGCGCCTGGTTGCAGCGGGCTGCTCCCGCCGCCAGGCACACGCAAGCGCAACAGGATGTATTTTTATGATTTTAGTGAGCTGGAACGTCAATGGCCTGCGGGCCGTGGTGCAAAAAGGGTTCTGGGAGTGGCTTGCCGCCAGCGGCGCGGATGTGGTCGGGGTGCAGGAGTCCAAAATCCAGACCGGCCATGAGGCGGATTTCGGCCACACCGACTCCTATAAGACCGTCTGGTCCAGTTCCACGGTCAAAAAGGGCTATTCCGGTGTGGGCTGCTTTTACCGGGTCGAGCCATTGTCCATTGTCAGGGAGCTACCCGATGCCGCGTTTACCGGGGAAGGGCGCGTGTTGCAGCTGGAATTTGAGGAGTTCTACTTTTTTAACATCTATTTCCCCAACGGCGGCCGGGGACCGGAACGGCTGGCCTACAAGCTCGGCTTTTACGACGCCTTTCTGAATCACGCCGAAACCCTGCGCCAGGTCAAGCCCATCGTGGTCTGCGGCGATTTCAACACCGCCCACACCGCCCTGGATCTGAAAAACGCCAAAGCCAATGAGAAAACATCGGGATTTTTGCCCGAGGAACGGGCCTGGCTCGACCGGTTCACGGCCGCCGGCTACGTGGATACGTTTCGCCTGTTCGAGACCGGGGGCGGCCACTATAGTTGGTGGGATTACCGCTTCAAGGCCCGGGAGCGCAATGTGGGCTGGCGCATTGATTATTTCTTCGTGTCGGAAGAACTGCGCCCCAAGGTCAAGCGGGCCTGGATCGACGCCACGGTCTTCGGTTCGGACCACTGTCCGGTGGGCCTGGAGATCGAGAGCCGTTAGGTTTTTGCAAAACGCCGGTGGGCCTGTCGGACGAGGCGCTCGGCCAGGACGCAGTCCTGCGGCGTCAGCCTTTTGCAAACAGCAGGGCGCACAGCCATTCCACCGGCGCATGGTCGTCGGTGAGCACCATCCCGCCGGCCACGGCCGACGCTTCCAGCCGTTTCTCCAGAAATCGCCGTTTCTCCGGGTCGCTGCCCAAAGGCAGGGGACCGGGGTGGTTTCTGGCCAGCAGCATGATATTGCGGGCGGCCTGCGGCGAACCGGCGCTGTCCAGCGGATACAGGGCCACGTCGTCAAAGACGGCGGCAAAGGTGGCGGCCAGGGACCGGATAAACCGTGCACCGTCGCCTTCCAGCGTCCCGATGGCATTGACGATGACCGTGCCCTGCGGTGTGAGGAGATGTTGCAACCGCTTGGCCGCTTCCCTGGTGACCAGATGAAAGGGCGGGGCGTAGTCCGTGCCGAAGGCGTCGAGGTAGATCAGATCGAAGGGGCCGCCGTCGCGGTTGATGACCATACGGGCGTCCTCGTGGACGATGGTCAGGCCCGGGTGGGGCATAAGGCCGAAATGCTCCCGGGCCAGTTCGGTCACGCCGGGGTCGAGTTCCACCACCGTGACGGCGGCCTGGGGCCGCGCGGCCAGGACATGGCGGGGAAAACTGTAGGCCCCGCCGCCAAGGAGCAGCACCCGGGGAGCAGCCGGGGCCATCTCCAGGCCCAGGGTAAAAAATCGGGTGTAATCAAGGGCCAGTTCGTCCGGGGCGTCGGGGTACATGGCAGACTGGAAGCGCGAGGGGCCGGTGGTCATGACCCGGATGGGCCGGGCCGTTTCCGGGTTTAAGCCCTCATAGACCAGCACCCGGCCATAGGCCGTGTCCACGTCGTGGATGCCGGCCTCGGTAAGCAGGGCGTTTTGGGCCGTCAGCCACAGGCCGCCAAGGGCGATAACCGCCACGGCTGCGGCCTTGGCCCTGGCGTCGGCCCGGCTGGCGAGCAGCGAGACGGCAACCAGAAAGACCGCCGTGACCAGCAGGATGGTGGTGGAACCCAGGGCGGCCACCAGCACGAACCCGGCGGCAAAGGTGCCGACGATGCTGCCCAGGGTGGAAAGGGCGTAGAGGCGTCCGGCCGTGGCTCCGACGGTTGCCGCATCGCCAAGGGCCAGGCGCACGGCGAATGGAGCCACCATGCCGAGCAAGCCGGCCGCCGGGGCAAACAGGAGCAGTGTGGCGGCAATGACGCCCAGACGCGGCCCAAGGCCCTGGCCCATGAGAAAATCCAGCAGCAGGGCCTTGGTCACGGCCGTGGCGGCTGTAAACAGGGCGGCCAGCAAAATGACCACCGACAGGGTCCGGGTCGAAGGCCTGCGGTCGGCAAGGCGCCCGCCCTGCCAGTAGCCCAGGGCCAACGCGGCCATGACCACGCCGATAAGCCCGGTCCAGACCACGATGGACGTGCCGAGAAACGGGGCCAGAATACGCGCGCCAACGATTTCCAGGACCATGACCGCCGCGCCGCAGCCAAAAACCACAAGCTCAAGCATGGGATGCTCCACCGATGCCCACGGTGCCGGGCATCGTTACAGGATTGTTGCTCTTAACCGGCTCTCCCGGGCACCGTAAAGGGGGCGGGCGGATTGTTTTTGACCAGGACCGCCCCTGTGCGGTAGCGTAAGGAAATATCCTTAAGACACCCAGGCAGGGAGGGTTCTCGATGAAACGGTATTTGATGGCGATGGCAGTGGCGGCGGTAACGATTTCCATGGCGACGGCGGCCATGGCCTTTTCCGGTGGTGCCGGCATTGGTGCCGACGAAGCGCTTGGCCGCCTCAAGGAAGGCAATACCCGCTACATCGGCGGGGCAGCGGTGGGGCCGCGTCAGGACGCCGCCCGGCGGCATGAAACGGCGACCGGCGGGCAGCATCCTTTTGCCACGGTCCTTTCGTGCGCCGATTCCCGGGTTCCGGTCGAAGTCGTTTTCGACCAGGGCGTGGGCGACGTCTTTGTGGTGCGCGTGGCCGGCAACGTGGCCAATACCGACGAAATCGGCACCATCGAATACGGGGCCGAGCATCTGGGCGTGCCGTTGGTCGTGGTCCTGGCCCATACCAAGTGCGGCGCGGTCACGGCGGTGGTCAAAAACGAGCATGTCACGGAAAACATCGGCAAGCTCGTGGCCCCCATCGTGCCGGCGGTGGCTGGCGTGAAAAAGCGCTTTGTCTCGGCAGACATGGACGAACTGATCAGCCGCTCCATCGAAGCCAACATGTGGCAGGCCATTGACGATATGTACACCAAGAGCCCGCTGCTCAAAAAGATGGCCGCCGACGGCAAGATCAAGGTGGTTGGCGCGCTCTACGACATTGATTCCGGCAATGTGCGCTGGTTCGGGGAGCATCCCTCCAACGCCACGCTGCTTGGCAACTAGTGAGGCATTCACAAAAAAGAGTTCTATTTTTTGTGAATAAAGAGCATAAATTAAAAGTGTTGGTTTATTGCTGGCCAAGCCGGCAATGAGCGGACGCAACGCGTATGGCGATTTGGCCATTCCAGGCGGCTCCCCAAGGAGCCGCCTTTTTTTGTGCGCCCTGGCAGGTGCAGTGCCGGGGCTTGAGCCCTTTTCCCAGGCGGGCTTCAGCCGGAGCCGGCCAGACCAGGGCGGCCAACATGCGGCGACTCTGCCGGCGGCGTTGGTTGGTGGTGTCTGTTGCGGTGTAATGCAACGACAGAATCAGAAAAATCCCTTCAAACCGGCGCGTTTCACTAATCCCACAGGCCGGAATGGGTGAAATGCAAGGTTTTGCGTTTGCATTGCGGGCAGTAATAGCCGCCATCCGTAAGGGTGAGGGTCATGTTTTTTTGGGCGATGTTCCAGGAAGCCACGGTTTCCCCCGGACCCTGTGGCGCAAGGGCTGGGTCGGCATACGACGTGATGTCCCCGTGGGGACAGTCGCGGGGGCGCGCCATGGGATCAAGGACGTTAAAAAGGACCAGTTGCCCGGTCGCCTGGCACAAGCCTGGAAACAGGCACACGGTTTTAAAATTCGCAAAGCCGCCGAAAAGGGGCAGCGACGGGCGGGAGTAGCCGCAGGAACAGGCGGCGCTGACCAGCGTCCCGGCTGGAAGGGGACGGGGATAACCGGCAAGGAAAGCAACAAGGATGAGGACGGCGGTCAGATGTAAGCGCATCGCGAATCTCCTGGCGCCAAGCACCTGGCGAAGCGGTGGGGCGGCAGTGCCGTGCGGCAGCCTTTTGCCCGACAGCGAAATATTCCAGGGCTTCAGGCGAAGTGTCGGGGGCGGCAGAGCCGGCTGCGGTGGCCTGTTGGGCCGGGCAGCGTACATTTTTTGAGGATAATCGATTTTCTGATTTGGTCAAAGGCCTGCGGTGCAGGCTGGCCGTACCGTTTTCGGCAATTGCTGCCGTCCGGGTGTCGCTGCCTGAGCCGCTGCGTCAGTTGGACAGTGCGGCGCAAACGACCGTGGTGCGGGACCGTACACACGGAGGCGCGGGAGGACGGGGGCCGCGAGGCCCCCGCAGCAATGCGTTTTACGGAATGTTGATGATGACGCTAAAGGCCTTAAAGAAAAACCAGACCGGGTCGCCTTCCTTAAGATCCAGACTCTCCACGGATTCGGCTGTGATCAGCGCGCACATGGGTGTGCCGTCCAAAAGTTCGCCCATAAGCTCCACCGCCACGCCATCGCCACGAATTCCGGTCACCCGGCCGGGAAAACAGTTGCGGGCGCTGGTCTTGGCCCGAAATTCGTCCTTGGCCACCAACACCCAGGGGGCTTTGACCAAGGCGGTGATGGGATCGGATTCGGACAGGCCGAGCCGCTCGAAACTTTCGTTGGTGATGACCGAAACCACTTCCTGGCTGGTCGAGGTCGTCAGGGATATTTCGGTGAACAGCGGACTCTTGCGTACGCTGGAAACGGTGCCGAAAAAGGTGTTGCGGGCGCTGGTTTTCATGCGGCTCTCCTTGGCGACGCAGCGGCTTATGATGCGCTGGCAGTCCTTGTCGGAAAATGAGCAATAGATGGAAGTCAGGACGACGCTGGAATGGCCGAGAAGCATCTGGACCACAGGCAGGGGGACGCCGCTGCGCAGGAGTTCAACGGCCCGGGAATGGCGCAGCGTCGTGGGACTGACCCGGCCCGGCGGCAGACCGGCGCGTCTGGCTTGTTCGTAGAGTTTTCGCCGTACGAATCCGGGATCAAGGCTAAACAATTCCCCTCGCAGGGACCGGTTCAGCGGACTGCTGATAAATCGCTCGACATCATTGAGAAAATCACGCGGCATAACCACTTTGCGCGGTCCGTCCTCGCTACGCGATCCGGGAAAACTGATCGTACCCCGGGCCATGTCGATGTCGGTGCGCTCGTTGACGGCCAACACCTCGCCGAGTTTGGCACCGCTTAAGCGCAGCATGACATAGACCAGACGCATGCGTTCCCTGGCTCGTCGGATGGACGGGGTGCGGCCGGTATCGCGCCAGGAGATAAAAGCCTGGGTCAGGCGGGTCAGTTCTTCGTCGTCCAGGTAGCGGATACCCGTTGGCACTGTAAAAAGCGCCGCTTGACAGGCTGTGGTGTGGGACTGGCGACGTGCTCCCTCACCCACATCCTTTCGGGCCAGGGTGGTGGCGGCGTGCTCGTAGAGGCGGCGCAGGGTCGGCGCATCCAATCGGTTGACCAGTTCGAAGATATTTTCTTCTGCTGTGCTCATGGTTAAACGCTGTAGCGTGGCACCTGTGTGTTGTAAAGCATAAGAGACCTGTGTCACGAATAATACTGCTGACGTGTTAGTTTTTAATGTTTGGACAGAAAAGAGGGTGTCACGAAATTTATATTCTACGTGAGAGCGACATGCGTTGGCTGTTTCACTATCACGGGTAGTATTAAATTCATGAGGCTGGATTCCTTTGCGAGTTGTTGTAAAGTGCCCGTGTCGTTCCCGCTGCAAGCTTCGCAGCCTGTCGCCGCAGGAACGCCAAGGAGGTAGTATGGCCACGTTCGTTTGCATCCACGGAGCGTTTCAGGGCGGCTGGGTCTGGAAGGACACCGCCCGGACCCTGGCCGCCCTGGGGCACACCGCCCTGGCTCCAACGCTGTCCGGCTGCGGCCACCATGCCCATGCCATCATGGGGCCGGGACTTGGACTTGAAGCCTTTCGGCGCGATGTCACCTCTTTTTTTGCCCTGGAAGATCTCGAAGAAGCCATTTTGGTGGCCCACAGCTATTCCGGGCTGATCTGCGCCGCTGCCATGGCCGAACTTGCGCCCAGACTGGCCGCCACGGTCTACGTGGACGCGCTGTTGCCGCTGCCGGGCCGCAGTTTTGCCGAGATGGCCGGTGCGCCCTTCCAGGCCATGCTGGCGGCCCGGATCCGCGACGGCTGGCTGGTCAACCCCTGGGATGCGCCCATGTTTGGTGTCGCCGGGGATGAGCGGGCGCAGTGGTTTCTCTCCCGGCTGTTCCCGTTTCCGCTGGCCGCCTTTACCGACGCGACTGCGCCCGGGGAGACCGAGTTCCCGCAACACCGCCATTACGTGCGCTGCACCGCCAACCCCAATCCCATGCTGGCCGCCAACGCCGCCCGGGCCGAAGGGCTTGGCTTTGCCATGCACGCCATCGACTCTGGCCACTGCCCCCAGTTGACGGCTCCGGTGGAACTGGCCCGGGTGCTGGCCGCCATCGCTGCGACGCTGGGCGGAACGGACTGATGCTGACGGCCTGTCTGGTCCGGCGACTGCCACACTTCACCTTGGAAGCGGATATCGTCTGTCCGGCCGGGAAAATACTGGTGCTCACCGGGCCGTCTGGATCGGGGAAGACGACGCTGCTGCGCCTTATCGCCGGGCTCGACACACCGCACCAGGGACGGGTGGCTCTGGGGGAGACGGTGTGGTGCGATACGGACCGGGGCATTGCCGTCCCGGTCCGGCGGCGCGGGATCGGGCTGGTTTTTCAGGACGCCTCGCTGTTTCCCCACCTGACCCTGGCCCGCAATGTGGCCTATGCCGCTGCCGATCCCGCCCTGGTGACAGAACTGCTCGGGCTTTTCGGCATCAGCCATCTGGCCGACGCCTATCCGGCGACCATGTCCGGCGGCGAGCGCCAGCGGGGAGCCCTGTGCCAAGCCCTGGCTCGGCGTCCCCGGGCGCTCTTGCTCGACGAGCCTTTTTCCGCCCTGGACGCCGCCACCCGTTTGGCCCTTTGCGGCGAACTGCTGCGGGTGCGCGAACTCTTTGCCATCCCCATCATCCACGTCACCCACGATCTGGCCGAAGCGGCCCGTCTTGGCGACACCATTGTGGCCGTTAATAACGGCCGCCTGGACCCGGACTGGTTTGAGGCGCAGCTCGACCTCCATCTGCGCGAGCAGCAGGTGCTGCTGGCCAGGCGGGGCATCATTGAGGCGGTCCCGAACCTTTGCGGGGCAGGACCATGGTCAGGGAATAGGGAATCGACCCGTCCCCGGCAGTCCTCCTGAGGTGCGACAGGAGCAAGCTGGTCGCCTGCCAGCTGCGGCGACTTGGCAACGGTCGGACTCGGACACATCTGAAAGTGTGGGCCAGATGTCGGATTCGCGACCACTGCACCATGAAAAGCGGGGAACCGCGAAACAATCAGAAGGAGCATCTATGCGTCGTATCGTGGGAATGTGTCTGCTGGCCCTGTCCCTGGCCGTGCCGGCCCTGGCCGAACCGCTGACCCTGGCCGCCGGGGCGGGGTATAAAAAACCCGTGACAGAGCTGGCAGCGGCCTTTGAAGCCAAAAGCGGCATCAAAACGGAATTGATTTTTGGCAACATGGGCCAACTGACGACCCAGGTGAAGGGCAGCGGCGCCATTGACCTCATTGTCGGCGAGAAATCCTTCCTGGAAAGCGCCGGAGTGTCCGTTGCCGGAGCCACGACCCTGGGCCGGGGGGTGCTGGTGGTGGCCTGGCCCAAGGGGAAACCCCTGGCCGCGCCGGCCGACATCGCCAAGCCCGAAGTGACCCGGCTGGCCATGCCCGATCCGGCCAAGGCGATCTATGGCAAGGCCGCCTCCCAATATCTGGAGCGGGCCGGGCTGGCCCAGGCCGTGGCCGCAAAGCTGCTTGCCGTGGCCACCGTGCCCCAGGTCACGACCTATGTGCAAAGCGGCGAAGTGGACGCCGGCTTCGTCAACCGCACCGACGCGCTCGGTGCCGGGGATTCCATTGGCGGATTTTTGGAGATCGACCCCTCCCTCTACAGTCCCATCGAGATTGTGGCGGCACCCGTTTCAGGGGCGAAAAACCCTGAAGCGGCCAAGGCCTTTCTCGCCTTTTTGGGCACGCCCGAGGCCCAGGGTATAAAGCTGCGGCACGGCCTGTAATGCAGCGCAGCTGCTGCCGGTTGCGGCCCGTCCGGTGGGCCGCAACCGGCCCTGGGGCGGTTTGTTGCGCCCCAGGGCCGCAACCGGGAACCATGTGATGCCCGAGACGTTTTGGACCGCAGCCGGTAGTGCCGAGGTGGCTTTTTCCATTGGCCTGACCCTGCGGGTCATGGCTTTGGCCGTGCCGCTTTTTTTCGTGCTGGGCGTGCCGCTGGGCTATCTCCTGGGCCGGGGGCGGGGGCGCTTTGTGGCCCTGGTGGACGTGGCCGTCTCCTTGCCGCTGGTGTTGCCGCCCATGGCCGTGGGTTTTTTTCTGCTGCTGCTTCTTGGCCGCAACGCGCCCATCGGGGGCGTGCTGCGGGAAACGCTGGGTGTTGAGCTCATCTTTGGTTTCCCGGGACTGGTCATTGCGGCGGTGGTGGCCGGCTTGCCGCTCATGGTGCGGCCGGTGCAAGCGGCGGTGCGGGGCGATCTGCTGCGGCTTATTGAACTGTCGTCGGTATTGGGTAAATCCGCACCCACCACCTTTGTCCGGGTGGTGTTGCCCCATTGCCGCAAAAGTGTGGCCGCCGGCATGTTTTTGGCCACGGGCCGGGCGCTGGGTGAAGTGGGGGTGAGTCTGCTCCTTGGCGGCGACATTGTCGGGCGCACCAACACCGTGTCCCTGGAAATCTACAACGCTGTTTTTTCCGGCCAGTTCGCCCGGGCCGGTTTTTTGGCCGCGCTTTTGGCCGGCGTTTCCCTTGTTTTAACGCTTTTGCTCAAGCGCACCGGCCGGGGCTGACCGTTTGGGGCATGAAACGCAGAGCCTCGCTCTGTGCCGTGGCCGGCCAAGGCCGGAGCAACCTGGGGCTGTTTGTTGATTGAGAGCTTGACAATCATTCTCAATGTCGTTAGTTACTGTGGCAGACAAGGAGAATGGCATGTCCCCGCTTGGTTCGCTTTCCACATTTCCTCCCGGCAGCCGTGTGCGCGTCGAGTCGTTGTGCGATTGCCCCAGAGCCCGGGGGCGGCTGTGCGCCATGGGCATCACTCCGGGCACGGTGGTGGAGATCACCTCCTGCTGCGGCGGCCCGGTCTGTTTGCGGGCCAGGGGCTGTTCCATCACCCTGGGCAACGGCTTGGCGCAAAAGGTGCTCGGGCGGTTGGAACAGGGCGCTTGTGTAGCGGCCTGATCTGCCGGCAGCCCGTTTTGGAGCCGGCGAGGGAGGACGAGTCATGGAACAGGATGTCTCAAAACCCATTGGCTTGCGCCAGTTGCTGGTCGGGCAGCGGGCCAGAATCGCAACCGTTGGCTCATGCGGCGAACTTGGGCGGCGTATCCGCGATATGGGACTGGTGCCCGGAACGGAAATTGCCGTCATCGGGCGCGCGCCCTTGCACGACCCGGTGGCCTTGCGACTCAAAGCCTTCACCCTGACGCTTCGCAACAGCGAAGCCGATCATATTACCGTTTTACCGCTCTGAGGGCTGGCCGCCGCAGGGCGGCCTGCATACACAGCCAGTACAACCGGATGCCTTGGGCAGCCGGTTTTTCTTTTTTTCTTACTCCAGTGTCAGGCGGGGTGGCCCCTTTGCGTTGCCGGCAGGGCCTTAGGTCATGTATGGCGATCCCACGCTGCGCAGTACCCGGCGTGAGACCGGTGTTACGACCAGGAGGCGAACATGGAACAGGAATCTGCAACGATTGCCGCGGGACATTTTGCCAACGGCTGTAACTGCTCCCAGGCGGTGCTGGCCAGTTTTGCCCAACGCCTGGGACTGGATACGCCGACGGCCATTCGCCTGGCCACGGGTTTTGGCGTGGGCATGGCCCGAGGGGGAGCCTGCGGGGCCGTAACGGGCGCGGTCATGGTGCTGGGGCTGGCCGGCGGCGGCGGCGGGCCGGGCGGTGCCGCCGCCAAGACGGCGACCTATGCCCGGGTCCAGGAATTCTACGATCAGTTTATTGACCGGCATGGAACGATCATCTGCCGCGACCTTCTTGGCGTTGATCCTTCGACCCCGCAAGGGCTGGAGCAGGCCCGCCGGGAACAGCGTTTTCAAACGGTGTGCACCAAGTTTGTGGCGGACGCCGCTTCGCTGGTGGAAACGATGCTGCAGCCCGGGAACTGACCGCAACAGCAATTGCCGAACGCGACACGAGACAAAGGCCGGGGGGATGGATGCACAGGCAACCCGCGGGCGGCCCGATCCGGGGATGGCCGGGAGAAGATTCGCTGCTGGGGACGCCGCCAGTGGCAGCCGGGGTACTGCCGACCGGGCAAACCGCCTGCTTCGACGCAGCCGGCCGGCCCGTCCCGTGTCCGGGCAGCGGCCAGGACGCCGCCTTTGCTCCCCCTGACCCGTATGGCCCGGGGCGTTTTCAGGCGGCCGCGCCGGGCTTGGTCAAGGACCAGGCCACGGGCCTGCTGTGGCCCAGGGATGCCGGGCTGGCCGGTTTCCCCCGCCCTTGGGGCGAGGCCCTGGAGTTGGTTGCGGCTTCTGCCCGGGACGGCCTTTTCGGGCGTTACGACTGGCGCCTGCCCAACCGGCGGGAACTGCGAAGCCTCATCTCCTACGCCGCAGCGCGTCCGGCCCTGCCGCCGGGACATCCCTTTCAAAACGTTTTTACCGGCTGGTACTGGAGTTCCACCACCGCTGCCGTGGCTGCGGCCTATGCCTGGTACGTCTACCTGGAAGGCGGGCGGATGTTTTATGGCAAAAAGGACCAGGATTGTCTGATCTGGCCGGTGGCCGGTGTTTCGGACATGCCGGCCACCGGCCAGGAGCGCTGCTTCGATGGCCAGGGCCGGGAGATCGCCTGCGCCGGCACGGGCCAGGATGGGGAACTACGGTCTGGCCGACCCTGGCCAACGCCGCGTTTTGAGCTTCAAGGGGACGGTGTCCTGGATAGGCTGACCGGGCTTGTCTGGGCCGCCCGGGCCGATGCGGCCAACGGACTCACGCATTGGGAGCAGGCCCTGGCGGTGTGCGCCAGCCTGGGCCATGGCCGGTGGCGGCTGCCCAACATCAACGAACTGGAATCCTTGGTCGATGCCGGACAAAGCCGGCCGGCCCTGCCGGCCGGGCATCCGTTTGCAGCCGTGGGCGAGGCCTACTGGTCCTCGACCACCAGCGCCTTTGAAACCAATTGGGCCCACGCCCTGTATCTCCATAAAGGAGCCGTGGGCGTGGGCTTTAAAAGCGCCAGGGAATTTTTGGTCTGGCCGGTGCGGGGACCGCTGCCCTAGAAGCGTGTAAACTCGTCCTCGTCCGTCGCCGCCGGGCGGGTGGTGCCTTTGTGCGCTGCAGACGGTCGCGCCTGGGGGCGGGAACCGGCGGCGAGTGCCTTGGGGCGGGCCTGACTGCTGCGCGGCAGGCTGTCGAGATGGAAGTAGGACACGGTTTCCTGGAGTTGCAGCGCCTGGCTTGAGAGTTCTTCGGCGGTGGAGGCCATTTCCTCGGAGGCCGAGGCGTTTTGCTGCACCACCTGGTCAAGCTGCTGGATGGCCCGGTTGACCTGCTCGGCACCGGAATTCTGCTCCACGCTGGAGGCGGTTATTTCCTGGATGAGTTCCGCCGTGCGCTGGATGTCGGGCACGATGCGGGCCAGCAATTCGCCGGCCTTTTCCGCGATGGCAACGCTGGAGGAGGACAGATGGCTGATTTCACCGGCAGCGTTGCCGCTGCGCTCGGCCAGTTTGCGGACTTCGGCGGCAACCACTGCAAAGCCTTTGCCGTGTTCACCGGCCCGGGCTGCCTCGATGGCGGCATTAAGCGCCAACAGGTTGGTCTGGCGGGCAATTTCCTCGATGATGCCGATTTTGGCGGCAATCTGCTTCATGGCCGTCACGGTCTGGGCCACGGCCGCGCCGCCGCTCTGGGCATCTTCGGCAGTCTTTAAGGCTATCTGCTCGGTTTGCCTGGAGTTGTCGGCATTCTGGCGGATGTTGGCCGCCATTTCCTCCATGGACGATGAGATTTCCTCAACGCTGGCCGCCTGCTCTGTGGCCCCCTGGGAAAGGCTCTGGGTGGTGGCCGAGAGTTCCTCGGAACCGGAAGCCACGTTTTCCGCGCCGCCCTGGACCTGCCCGACGACTTCGCGCAACTTCTGGACCATATGACGCAGGGCAGCGGCCAGATCGCCCACTTCGTCCTTCTGGTCGATGTCGATGGTCTGGTTGAGGTCGCCGGAAGCCAGGCCTTCGGCGGCGCGCACGCCAATAAGGATGGGCCGGGTGATCATGCGGGAAATAACGACGCCGAGCAGCAACGCCAGGGCTACGCCGACTCCGATGCCGCTGAGGGAAAAAATTCTGGCCCGGGCGGCGGCCTGTTCGCCGTCCGCCTGGGAAGCCTCGGCTTCGGCCCCGGAAACGGCCATAAGCTTGTCGAGGATTTCAAAACAACGCACCTGCTTCTCCCGCACGGTCACCATGGCCTCTTGGCGCATCGTGGCGTAGATGGCCTCGACGCGGGCCACCTCGTCGTTCATGCGGTTGAACTGGGCGACCGTCAATTCCACGGGAACGTGGATCTCCGCGTTGAGAACGGCGAGCAGTTCTTCCCGGGGCGCTTTTTTCCCGGCCAATTCCTTGAGCCGCAGCACGCCCCGGTGGAGCTTTTCGTGGACCGGCCGCAGTTCCTCAAGGGCCTTTTTAAAGACCGGATTGGCAAGGCTGTGCCCCCCGGCATCGAGCCATTTGCCGAAATTGCACTGGGTGGAGCTGTCGCCGCCGACCAGGGGTGTGCCGGCCAGGGCCAGGGCGTAGGCATCGCTGAGCAGTTTGTAATGATCGCCCCGGAATTGTTCGATCTTGTGGCGAAGGGCGCTGGGATCGTCAATGCCGGACTTGTCCCATTGGCGGGCCAGTTCAAAGATGCCGTTGTTGATCTTGACCCACTCCTGCCAGGTGGGTCCGAATTCGCGCCACAAACGCTCCGCTTCCGGTGATTTTGGCAGTTTTTCGTATTCGTCCCAGGACTTGCGATAACTTTCGCGCAAGCTGGCGACGTTGTCGAACTGGCGCTGCCGGTCCTTGGGTTCAAGCCCGGGAATGAGCAGGGAGCGCTGGGCCACCCGCACGGATTCCCCGGCTATCTTGATATGCTGCAGATCCCGCACGGCGGGCAGATTGACGTCTGAAACCGTGTTGAGGCGATCGGTCACGACGGACAGGCCCGACAGGCCGACCAGGCCGACGATAAGGGTGATGCCGGCGGTGATGAGAAAACCCCCGACCAGTTTGACCCCAAGTTTGATATTGCGCATGCGGTGACTCCCTTAACTGCGGTCCTGGCGCTGATTTGCTGTGGAACCGCCCATACCTAAGGGCGCACTTCGGGATTTGTCAAACGGTTCGGTTGCGGCGCGGCCTGCTACGTCGGCTTACGCGCCGGCTTTGACCAGACCATCGGCGATTTCCACCACCCGTCCGGCCATGGCGGCATAGCCGGGTTCGTGGCTGACCATGACCACGCTCATGCCATCGGCGTTGAGCCCCGCAAGAATCTGCATGATGTGGCGCCCGGTGTCTCCATCGAGGCTGCCGGTGGGTTCGTCGGCAAAGATCACCCGGGGTTGCGTGACCAGGGCCCGGGCGATGGCCACCCGCTGCTGTTCGCCGCCGGAGAGCCGGCCGGGGAGGCGATCCGCTTTTTCGGCCAGCCCGACCCGGGCCAGACAGTCCAGGGCCTTGCGGCGTTTTTCTGCCGAGACCGGCCGCAGGCTGGACAGAAACGGGGTCAGCACGTTTTCAAAGGCGGTCAGATACGGGAGCAGATGGTGCATCTGAAAGACCATGGAAAAATCCGTGGCCCGAAGCCTGTCGCGTTCCCGGGCCGACAGCCCGGCCAGATCGCGGCCCTGGTAGCGCACCTGCCCGGCATCCGGGGAGAGCAGGCTGGAGAGGATGTTGAGCAGGGTGGATTTGCCCGACCCCGACCGGCCCATGATGCATACGAATTCCCCAGCCGCAATGCGAAGCGACACCCCGCGAAGGGCCGGGGCGTTGCCGGCGTCTGTGGCATAGGCTTTAACGATGTTGTCTGCGACGAGCATGGCAAAAACTCCCGGGGTTACAGCATGACCAGGGCCTGGGACGGCTCGATGCGCGCGGCTGCCAAAGCCGGCGGCAGGGAGGCCAGACTGGAAAGGACGGCCACGGCGACAAAGGTGAGCCCGAATTGGACCGGATCAAAGGCCGGGGCCGCTTGATCGCCCAGGTTCAAAAGGGCCATGAGCCGGCCGCTGGCCGCAAACCCGGCACAATAGCCGACCACGGCCGAGGCCGCGCCAAGGACCAGAGCTTCGAGGTTCATGAGGAAAAAGACCGCCACCTTGGAAAAGCCCAAGGCGCGCAACAGCCCGATCTCGTTTTTGCGCTCATTGACCGAGGAAAAGACCGACAGGCCGATCATGACGCAGGCCGTTAAGAGAATGACCCCAGAGACGGCCAAGGCCAGATGCTTGACGAAATCAACCGTCATCATGCGGCTTTTGACCACCTGCTGCATGGCCTTGACGTCCGTATCGGGCAGGCCGGCGGTGAGCTGGGCCGTTATCTCCTCAATAGGACAGCCGGAGCACAGCGCCGCCACCTCCACGAAATGGACGCGATTTTCCTTGCCGGCGGCGGCCTGCAAAGCGTGCAGATCGGCAAACAGCAGCCGGTCGTCTTCAGAGCCGGTGGACCCGAGCACCCCGGAAACGGTGAACTCCCGACCCTCCACGGCAACGGTGCTCCCGGGGGCGAGTCCCAGGCGCGCCGCAGCGTCAAAACCGGCCACGATGGCCGACGGGTCACCGGGCAGGCTCCCTTTCGCGGCGTGCCAGTGGCTTTTGATCTGGCGCTCCTGGTCAAAATCCACACCGACCACGCCCACCGGCACCTCGGCCACCCGGGTGAGCACCACGAATTTCGGGGCCACGGCGCTCAGCCGATCCTTGTGATGAATGCCCTTGATGGCGGCCAGCGTTTCGTCTTCCTTAAGGTATTTGATGTCCACGGACACGTCGCCCAGGGCCATTCCACCGTAGCCCACCGACAGCGTCTCGGTCTTGGGACTGACCAGGATGTTGGCCCCGTAGGCGGAAAGCTTGGCTTCCAGGCTTTCGCCCACGGCCTTGGACAGATCAATAAGCGCCGTCACCGAGGCCACGCCGATGGAAAACACAGCCACCATAAGCAGGGTGCGGGGCAGTTTGCGGCGCAGATTGCGCAGGGGAATGGTCAGGATATTCACAAGACCTCGCAGGGATTAGGGCGATCGCTGCCTTCGGTTGCGCCCGTGGCCGAAACGGAGGGGGTGTTTGCACCACCCCGCAGGGCCATCGACGCTCGGGCGCGGGTGCCTTTATGGCTTAGAAATAGGCGGCACCGGCAGCGATGTCGGCGAGCTTTATGCGTACGGATTCGCCAACGACTTCCGAGGCCAAGGGCGAAGGGTTACAGCCGCCGCGCACCTCCCCCACCATGGTCAAATGGAAACGGCGGCCGCAGTTGGTGCAGAGCATGAAATCGCCTTCCTGGCGGTAGCCCTTTTTTTCCGGATAGCACACGTCGCAGGCGTCAAGGGCAGTGCGCACCTTGCCATCAGCGGTCTTGACGGCAAAAAATCGGACTTCCTTGCCGCCAGCAGCCACGGCATAAAAATGGGCTTTGCCATCGCTTAAATCGGCCAGCGGCAGGCTGACCGCGCCATCGGACGGGGTCAGGCTGGCGGTGCTGGAGAAAAGGCCGAGCAGGGCATGGCTGGGCTGGGCACCAGCCAGCAGGGCAGCCAGGGCCAGACAGGCAACAGCGGCCAGCAGCAGGCGGTCAGGAATTTTGACGGACATGGGTGTTCCTTTGGTTTTGGGGCTGCGATTCGGGAAGCGGCCTCGGGTGGCGTTCACAACGATCATAAATAAAAGGTGTTGCTGCTTGGCACAGCATACCGGCAGTGACCCAACGCAACACGAGGGCAAGCCGCCAGGGCCGGCCTGGGCGTCCATAAAGCTTACTCGCCCGGGGTTGACGACTATCAGAGACACCCAACCTACGAGGCCGGACCGGGCGTCAATAAAGTTTACTAACCCAGTATGAATTGACTGGCCTTAGCAACGCCTGTGCCAAAAAAACAGCCAACGCCCAGGCCGGGCCGATTGCTTGGAACGGGCCGTGCAAACGTTTGGGCGAGACACGGGCTGGCGGTGGCCGGCCTTCTCCTGACTGTCTATTTTAGAGACACTGCGCTGGTGTTGGCGTATAGAAAATAACCACTGTGCTTCTTTTTTATCCACAGGCCGCCCGGCAGGCGGCAACAGGCGAAACACATGCTGCATGAAAGCAAGCGCTGGTCCTTTCGCGGCGGGTCATCCCCGTTGCTGGTGCTCGGCGCGGCCGGTATCCTGGCTGCCGTGGTGACGGTTATGGCCGTCATCGACCTTGGCCGGGAAAAGCAATATATGACGCAGCTTTTGCTGGAAAAAGGGGCAGCGCTCATTAAAGCTTTCGAGGCTGGTGCCCGCACCGGCATGCGCGGCGGTTTTGGTGCGGATATACGGTTGCAGCATCTGCTTGAAGAAACCGCCAATCAGCCCGGCATCTTCTATATCGCCGTCACCGACGAAAACGGCCGCATCCTGGCCCACAGCGATGCTTCGCGCATTGGGAAAACACTTTTTACGCCCGAGGGCATGGCCGATCTGGCCCCGGAAGGTTTTGAGAAATGGCGGCTGGCCCTGGAGGAACCGGACGGCCGGCGCTCGTTTCTGGTCTACCGGCGCTTTGTGCCCTCGGCCCTGGGGCGCGGTCCCCATGGGTGGCGCATCCATCCGCCGGTTGAGAGCCGGGATTTTTTGTGTACCGAAGACTGCGACACCAAGGGGGCGCTGCGGCCCCTGCGCGGGGTGCCCCTGGATATTTTCGTGGGCCTGGACGTCGCCCCCATCGAGGCCGCCCGCCGGGCCGATCTGCACAATATGCTGACCACCGCCGTGGTGGTGCTTATTTTGGGCCTTGGCGGCGTGCTGGGCCTTTTCTGGGCTCAGAGCTACCGCGCCCAGCGCAAAGCCCTGCGCCAGACCACGGCCCTGGCCTCGGAAGTGGTGGCGGCCATGCCGGCCGGGCTTGTGCTTATCGGCCCGGATGGCCGGGTGGCCATGGCTAACGGCCCGGCCGAGACCCTGGCCGGCGTTGTTCCGGGCGGGCTCATCGGGCGGGACGCCGCTGCGGTCTTGCCGCCGCAGGTGCTTGCCGATCCGTTGCCCGGCGAGCGCGAGATGGACGTTTCCCTGGCCGGCGGGCCGGTGGTGGCGCTCGGCGTGTCGGTGTCGGCGGTGCGAACCGATGAGGGGACGCCGGTTGGCTCGTTGGTCGTGCTGCGCGATCTGCGCGAGGTGCGTCGCCTGGAAGCCGAGGTGCGCCGCCGGGAAAAGCTGGCGGCAGTCGGCAATCTGGCCGCTGGCGTCGCCCATGAAATCCGCAATCCCCTCAGTTCCATCCGGGGCTACGCCGCCTATTTTGGCGGCAAGTTTGCCCCGGGCAGCGATGACCGGCAGGCGGCCGAAATCATGGTGCGCGAGGTGGATCGGCTCAACCGCGTTATTTCGGAACTGATCGAATTCGCCCGACCCTCCGACCTTGAGCGTCGGCCGGTGCGCCTGTCCGATCTGGCCGGCCACGCCGCCCGCTTGATCCGGCCCGACGCCCTGGCCAGCGGCGTGTCCATCGAGCTGGATAAGGCCGACGACGATCCCGAGGTGCTGGCCGATCCCGACCGGATGGCCCAGGCTGTGCTCAATCTGTGCTTAAACGCCGTTCAGGCCATGGAAGCGGGTGGGGTCATGGGGCTGCGGGTGGGGCTGGTCCCCGACGGCCGGGCCTTTTTGGAAGTGACGGACACCGGGGTTGGTATTGACCCGGCCGAGCGCGACCGTTTGTTCGATCCCTATTACACCACCAAATCCCGGGGCACGGGCCTTGGCTTGCCCATTGCCCACAAAATCGTGGCCGCCCATGGCGGGGAAATCCGGCTCACCGTCCGGCCCCAGGGCGGCACGTCGGCCATGGTCGTGCTGCCCATGGACGGGGTTGGCGATACAAACGACGCGGAGGAAGACGATGCTGGCGAACGTTCTCGTAGTTGACGATGATGCCGGGCATCTGTCCATGTTGCGCACGGTCCTTTCGGGCTGGGGCTACGCCGTGGCCGGGGCCGGCGAGGGGGCCGAGGCCGTGGCCATGGTCCGGGAAAAGCCCTTTGATGCAGTCCTTTTGGACGTGCGCATGGCCGGCATGGGCGGTATGGAAGCCCTGGCCCGGATCAAGGAATACAATCCGGCCGTGCCGGTGCTGATCATGACCGCCTATTCGTCGGTGGAAGTGGCTGTCTCGGCGCTCAAATCCGGGGCCTACGACTACCTGACCAAGCCGCTGGACCTGGACGTGCTGCGGCTCACCCTGGAACGCGCCTTGGACCATGTGCGGCTGGCCCGGGAAAACGCCAGCCTGCGCCAAAAGCTTGGCCCGGGGGCCGGCGGCCCGGAGATTATCGGCAAGAGTTCGGCCATGCGCGAACTGTTTTCCATGATCGCCATGGTGGCCCCCACTGAAGCCACGGTGCTTGTCGCCGGCGAATCGGGCACGGGAAAGGAACTGGTGGCCAAGGCCCTGCATGCCGGCAGCCCAAGGGCCGGGGGGCCGCTGGTGGCCGTTAATTGCGCCGCTCTTTCGGAAACACTCCTTGAATCAGAGCTTTTCGGTCACGAAAAAGGAGCCTTCACCGGGGCCGAGCGCCGTCGGGAAGGGCGGTTTATGGCCGCCAACAAAGGCTCGATTTTTCTCGACGAGATTGGCGAGATCGCCCCGGCCATCCAGGCCAAGCTCCTGCGCGTCATCCAGGAACGCGAAATTCAGCGGGTTGGCGGCGACCGGCCGGTGGGCGTTGACGTGCGCATCCTGGCCGCCACCAACCGCGATCTGAAAAAGGAAGTCGAGGCCGGTCGGTTTCGCGAAGACCTGTATTATCGCTTGAACGTGGTCACCTTGACCGTGCCGCCCTTGCGCGAGCGCCTGCAGGACATTCCGCTTTTGGCCCAGCATTTCCTGGCCCGGTTTGCCGAGAAAAATCGCAAACGCATCAAGGGCTTCACCCCGGCGGCCATGGATCATCTGCTGCGCTGTCCCTGGCCGGGCAATGTGCGCGAGCTGGAAAACGCGGTGGAGCGGGCGGTCATTTTATCCGTTGGCGAATATGTCGGCGAGCGCGAACTGCCCCTGTGGGAACTGCGCGATGTCGAGCGGCGCAGCCACGGCCAGCCCGCTGCCGGGACTGGCGCGGCCGGCCAGCCCGATCTGGCCGGTCTGGCCGGCATGGCCCTGGACGACGTCGAGCGCGAAGTGATCCTGGCCACCCTTCGCGACACCGATGGCAACAAGAGCGAAGCGGCCCGGGTGCTCGGCATCACCCGCGCGACCTTGCACAAAAAACTCAAAAAATACGGAGAGGAATAAAAGATGCCTCCGGCGGCCGGGGGGATACCCCCGTACCCCTTTGATGGGAAAAGTTCGGCTCAGCGCTTGACCGGCAGGCGCAGGGTCTGGCCGATGCTCAGGCGTCTGGAATCTACTCCGGGATTGACGGCGGCGATGTCGTCAGGATCAAGGCCCAGGCGTTTGGCGATGGTCAGGAGGGTATCGCCGTTGCGTATGGTATAGGTTTTGTGGCTGGCGCGCGGTTTGGCTTTGGCAGGAGGCTCTTTGGGGGGCTGGCGTGGCTCATCCGCCACGGCGCGCAGATCCCGGGCCTGGGCCAGCAGTTCGTTGGTGCCGGCAGTGGGCGGCAACAGTTCCCGGCCGGTCAAAGACTGCAGTACGACGCCGGCCAGGAGCCTGGACCCGGAATCGGTCAGATGCACGCCGTCGGCGGTGCGGATGGGCACGGTTTCGCTGGTGGCGGCGTCCCGGGCATGGCGGGTGAAGCGGCCCTCCGAGTCGGAGAAGGCAGCCTCGGTGCTGATGAAACGGCAGCCGGTGGCCGCGCACATGGCGGCCAGGGCGGCGTTTATCTGTTTGACACCGGCCCCAAGCGTAGGCTCGCCCATGGACGGGACGCCCACCCAGAAAATGGCGGCGGCCGGGTTGGCCTGTTTGCAGATGTCCACCAACTCGCGGGCCTTGGCCGCATACGCCTCGACCCAGGCAGGGTTTTCAAAATACGTGCGGCTGCCGTCCGCGGCAGTCAGCGGCATGGCGTCGTTGGCCCCGAGCATGATAACAGCCACGTCAGGCGGCGTTTGGGCCGTCAGTTCCCGCAGCCGGGCCGGCCAGTCCAGCAACTCCGGTCGGCTCAATCCGGTGGATCGGGTTCCGTCCCGGGTGAAATCGACCCCGGGGGCACCGGCCAGGGCATGCTCCAGTTGTTCGCCAAGACTGATGGACAGCGAATCCCCAACGACCAGGATGCGCCGGGTCGCCGCCGCCGCAGAAGCGGCAGGACGCTTGCCCGGTGTGGCCGCCGTTTGAGGCGCGGTCGGTGTCGCAGACGGGGTTTTTTGCGGGTCATCCTGGCTGCAGGCCGCACCGCACAGGCACAGCAGAACGATAAGCAGCGCCAGGACAAGCCCATGCCCCGGGCGCTTGGCCCGGGGCATGGCGGCAACCCGGGCGATGTGGCCGCCTCGCGGCGGCGCAGGCGCGGTCATCGAACTCCGACCGGCCGCTGACAGGGAGCGGCAGAGTCCTCCCCGGCAGGTCGCGTTGCGGGAAGCAGGGGCCGTGTCATGGATGCGCCGCAGGGCTGGCAGCTGCGGCCCCGGCTTGTTTTTTGGGCACGATTTCAACGTCCCGGGTCAGGGCCGTCAGGAATGACTGGGCCAGAATGTCGCCGCCGGCCACGGTGAAGTGGACCTTGTCGTTGGCCCGGACCTTGATTTTAACCCCTTTTTCGTTGGCCAAAAAGGTTGCGTAACCGCCTTGGTCGTCGGCCAAAAGGCTCCAGGTGTCGAGGTAGCGGCTGCTTTTGTATTTGGCGCATTCGGCCATGACAATGTCGTTCATGATCTGGACCTGCTTGGCATAGGGCGCATCGCCCATGATGGGCAGGCCGATCCAATAATTGCGGATATTTTTTTCCTGCAGCACGGAAAGGAAATCTTCCACGCGCATGGAAAAGACTTCCGGCCAGGTCTTGTTGGGGCTGCCGGGGGCCCGGGGTTTTTCGTTGACGTTAATATATTTGGCGTCGTTGGCCCCCATCATGATCACCACGACATCGGGTTTGTACTTGTCGATAAAGACACGCAGCGCTTTGCCCCAGTCGTAGTATTTGGGATTGGCCAGACCGCTTGAGACCTTGCCTTCCTCAATGAGTTCCACGCCGTCGAGTTCGGCTACGCTGCGCCGAAGCGACAGGGACAGGCCGATGGCCAAAGAGTCGCCAACGACGAGCACCCTGTGTGGGGCCGGGGCCTTGCCCTGGGTCAGGGATTGCCCAGCCAGATCGGCGTTGGCCGGCGATGGTTTGGCGGCCGGGACGGCGGGAAGCGGGCTGGCGGCCTCGCCTTCGTCGGCCAGGGACGGGCGGGGAGGCGACAGGACGGCCAGCAGATTGTCCGCGTCGACGGGCTCGTCGGGCTTGAGCAACGGTTGGTTGGGGTCCAGTCGTTCGCGCAGAGCTTGCTCGGCGGCGTGCGAGGCCGGCTCTTCGCGGCAGGCCAGATTGTTTTTGTAGGTTTCGTCGAAATAGGGGGCCATGGCACAATCGAGTTGCCGCCAGGAAGCGGCCAGCTCGGTTTCGCGCCAGAGATTGCGCACCCGGCGGACTTGGCGCACGCCGGCCGAGACCGGGCCGTCGGCCAGACGGTCATCCACCCAGACCGACACCTTTTCGATGTTGATCAACATGGTGACAACCAGGGCTATCAGGTAGACGAGGCAGGCTTTTTTCCAGCTCATTGGGATAACGGCACTTCCGGGCGTTGGGATCGCGGTGCAGGTGCTTTAGGGCGCTGTGGTCAGGCCCGTGGCGACGCGATCGGTGAGCAGCTTGCAGCCGGCTGCGCTGAAATGAACGCCGTCCTTGCCGCGAAGAGACACCGCCTTGCCGCCGAGCGGCTTTTTGGCGGAGAAATTGCCGGCTTTGTCGGCAAACAGGTCCCAGGAATCGATAAAGCGGCAGCCCTTGGCCGTGACGCAGGCAGCGCGCATGGCCTCATTGGCGGTCCAGGCTTTTTGGCTGAAGGTCTTATCCCGCATGGGCGGCAGGCCGACCCAGATGATCGAGACGCCGCGGCCTGCGGCGATGGACAGGAACCGGGCCGCCTTGGCCTGGAAATCCTTGGACCACTCCGGGGTGCCTTTGCCGTTTTTGGCATCGTTGCCGCCCAGCATGACGACCAGGGCATCGGGTTTTTCGGTGGTCAGGAAGTCCGTCAGGGCGTTTTCCCAATCGTAGAATTTCGGGGTGTTGAGTCCGCTGGATACCTTGCCCCGGCTGGCCAGGGCCACTGGTCCGCGCGGTTTGAGGGACTGCTCCAGGGTCATGCCCAGTCCGACGGCAAAGGAATCGCCGACGATGAGCACTTTTTTCGGGGTGCAGGCGACCTGGGCCGTCGCCGCCAGGGACTCGGCCGTGGCTGCCGGCGGTGCTGCAGGCAGGGCCGCCACGGCGGCGTTGGTGCTCTTGGGCGGCTTTTTGGCCCAGGACGTGGCCGGCAGGGAAAGGACGCCGGCAACTGCCACAGACAGAGCCAGAACGCCGAGAACTCGGGACAATGTGGAGAGGGTGCGCCCGTACAGAGGACAAGACTCAAAATGTCGCATCCCTTGAGGTATAGACGCGGCTTGCGGCTTTGTCCAGAACGGGACGCGCGGTCGATCAGTCCGGCGGCGCGTCCCGGCTGGGGCAGCCTGATGGTGCGTTCGGTCCTGCCTGTTATCGGTCGCCAAAGAGCAACACTTTGAATTTATGCTTTTCAATCGCAAAAAGGCAGAAACATTTTTTTGAACGCGGCCTAATTCAGATATTTGGTCGCCACCCAGCCTTCCTGGCTGCGGGTGTAGGCCCAGACATGGGTCCAGTTGCCTTCCTGGCCAAGCACCTGCACCTGTTCGCCGGCACCAAGCGAATCGAGGATGGCGCACTTGGTGGAACCGCACGAGCGCAGACTCAGGCCGTCGATGTTGACCACCGCGAAAACGCCGCCCCCGGGGACAACCATGGGGACGTCCGCCGGAACGCAGCCGTAGCCAGACGCATAATAATAGCCTTCCGGGCAGGCCGGCGGCGGCACATAGACCATCGGGCCGGCAGCCACAGTACATCCCGAGACGGCGAAAAGCGCCGCCAAACCGAGCAACAGCCATAATCCTCGCATCGCTTTCATAGACCATCCTCCAGCCGTTTGCGGCATGTTTGTCCCGTTGCGCCACCCCGGTTCGTTCCCAACGGGTCTGGCGGGACGCAAAAAAAATCACTGACTCTGCCTGTCTTAGCACCGGCCCAAAGGCCCGGTCAACGCGCAAACGACTGAAACGCGCAAACGCCTTCAATTACCGGGCGGGATGGGCAACCACCCCAGCACGTTGCGTCACCGACCAAGCGGTCCTGGCGCAACCGACTGGAGACGGCTGGAGGGGCTCGCCAACCCTTTACAAATGGTCGCTTTGGAGAGTACCATTCCCTTTTTTACCAATTCTGGGAAGTCGCACCGCAAGGATACTGCCATGCCCCAACATTTTCTTACCATCTTGGACTTCACCCGTGAAGAGGCCGGCCGCATCCTCGACCGGGCCGCCGCCATGAAGGCTGCCAACTACCGCAGCAAACTCCTTGATGGCAAAACCTGCATCCTCATCTTCGAAAAAGCCTCCACCCGCACCCGCGTCTCCTTTGAAGTCGCCGTGCGCCATCTCGGCGGCTGGCCCATCTTTATGACCCAAAACGATTCGCAGCTCGGCCGCGACGAGCCCATCCGCGACACCGCCCGGGTGCTGTCGCGCTATGCCGATTGCCTGATCGTTCGCACCTTTGGCCACGACAAGCTGCGCGATCTGGCGGCCTTTGGCTCCATCCCGGTGGTCAACGCCCTGTCCGACGCCTTCCATCCCTGCCAGATCATGGCCGATCTGCTCACCATGCGCGAGCATTCCGGCCGCCTCGACGGCCTCAAACTGGCCTATATCGGCGACGGCAACAACATTGCCCATTCGCTTATAAACGCTGCCGCCCGCTTCCCCATACAGGTGGCTATCGCCGCGCCAAAAGGCTATCAGCCCGACCCCGCCGTGGTGGCCACGGCCCGGGAGCAGGGAGCCGACGTCACGGTTGTGACCGATCCGGCCGAAGCCGCCGCCGGTGCCAATTATCTGTATACCGATGTCTGGGCCTCCATGGGCCAGGAAGCCGAGCATGCCGCCCGGGTGAAAATTTTCGCCGGCTATCAAATAAACGACGCGCTTTTGGCCAAGGCCGCGCCCGGGGCCAAGGTGCTCCATTGCCTGCCGGCCCACCGGGGCGAGGAAATCACCGACGCCGTCATGGAAGGCCCGGCCTCCATCGTCTGGGACGAGGCCGAAAACCGGCTGCACGTCCAAAAGGCCATCCTCGAATGGATATTCACCACGGGCAAATAGCCCAGCCACAAGGAATCGCATCATGAGCAGCATTAAAAAAGTCGTTCTCGCCTACTCCGGCGGCCTGGATACCTCGGTCATCCTCAAATGGATCAAAAAGACCTATGCCTGTGAAGTGGTCACGGTCACCTGCGACCTGGGCCAGGAAGAAGAGCTCGACGGTCTGGAAGACAAGGCCCTGCGCACCGGCGCGAGCAAGGCCTATATTGATGATCTGCGCGAGGAATTCGCCAAGGATTTCATCTTCCCCATGCTGCGGGCCGGGGCTGTCTACGAGGGCCGCTATCTGCTGGGCACCTCCATCGCCCGGCCGCTTATCGCCAAGCGGCTGGTGGAAGTGGCCCGGGCCGAGGGTGCCCAGGCTGTGGCCCACGGCGCCACCGGCAAGGGCAACGATCAGGTGCGTTTTGAACTGACCACCGGCGTCCTGGCCCCGGATTTGATCACCATCGCCCCCTGGCGCGAATGGGACTTTGCCTCGCGCACCGATCTGCTCAATTTCGCCAAGGATAACGGCATCCCCGTGCCCTCGGACAAGAAAGGCTCGGACCACAGCATGGATCGCAACCTCATGCATTTAAGCTTTGAGGGCAGCGAACTGGAAGATCCCTGGAACGAGCCCAGCCCCGACACCTACCTGCTCACCGTGCCCGTGGAAAAAGCCCCGGACGTGGCTGATGTGATCACCATCGACTTTGAGCACGGCGATCCGGTGGCCCTTGACGGCGAGAAGCTGTCCCCGGCTGCGCTGATTAAAAAGCTCAATACACTGGGCGGCAAGCACGGCATCGGCCGCATCGACATGGTGGAAAACCGCTTTGTCGGCATGAAGTCGCGCGGCATCTACGAAACCCCGGGCTGCACCATCCTGCATGTGGCCCACCGCGATCTCGAAGGCATTTGCCTGGATCGCGAAGTCATGCACTTGCGCGACGGGCTCATTCCCAAATACGCCGAGATGGTCTACAATGGTTTTTGGTACGCCCCGGAACGAAAGGCCCTGCAAGCCATGATCGATCAGGCCCAGGAGCGCGTCACCGGCACGGTGCGGATCAAGCTCTACAAGGGCCAGGCCTATCCGCTGGGCCGCAAATCGCCCAACAGCCTGTACAATCCCAAGCTGGCCACCTTTGAAAAAGACGAAGTCTACAACCAGGCCGACGCCACGGGCTTTATCCGCCTCGTGGGCCTGCGCCTGCGCGGCCTTGGCCAGTAGTAGAGTCGTAGAGAGAGTAGAGAGAGCAAGAGAAAGCGAATCAGGGGCGCTGCCCCTGCACTCCGCCGGGGGGATAATCCCCCCGGACCCCTTGGCTGTGGGGCTGTTTCGGGTACGACGGCGGACCGTCGCACCCGAAACAGCCCCACGGTCAGGTTAAGTAAATTGATTTTTTTGTTTCCACTTACACCCCGTTAAGAGTTTTTGGGGAAGGAGGGGGTCCGGGGGAGGGAACCCTTTTTTGCAAAAAAGGGTTCCC
>NZ_WVUD01000022.1 GCF_009856865.1 Solidesulfovibrio aerotolerans
TGGGGAAACCCTTTTTTCAAAAAGGGTTTCCCCAGCCGCCGGAGGCATATCTCACTATGAAAAAGGGTTATTACGGCGAGTTTGGCGGGCAGTTCGTGCCGGAGCTGCTCATGCCGCCTTTGCTGGAACTGGAAGAGGCCATGCGCACGATTGTGCCGAGCGAGGGCTTTCAAAGCGAATTAAAGGCATTGTTGGCGGATTATGTCGGTCGGCCGTCGCCGCTGTACCGCTGCCCCAATCTGTCGCAAGAGTTGGGCTATGATTTGTGGCTCAAGCGCGAGGATTTGAATCACACCGGCGCGCACAAGATCAACAACACCATGGGCCAGGGCCTTTTGACCAAATATATGGGCAAAAAGGTGCTATTGGCCGAGACCGGGGCCGGCCAGCACGGCGTGGCCACGGCCACGGCAGCGGCCATGCTGGGGCTTGATTGCATCGTCTACATGGGGGCCGAGGACGTGGTGCGCCAGTCGCACAACGTACGGCGCATGAAACTGCTTGGGGCCGAAGTGGTGCCTATCGAGTCCGGCACCAAGACGCTCAAAGACGCCATCAACGCGGCGCTTCGCTATTGGATCGCCGAGCAGAATACCACCCACTATTGCTTTGGCACGGCGGCCGGCCCGCATCCGTTTCCGCTTTTGGTGCGCCAGTTCCAGGCGATCATATCCTTGGAAGCGCGCGCCCAGTGCCTGGACAAAATGGGCCGGCTGCCGGATTACGTGGTGGCTTGTGTGGGCGGCGGCTCCAACGCCATCGGCATGTTCCACCATTTCGTGCCGGATGCCTCGGTCAAATTGATCGGCGTCGAGGCCGGCGGCACGGGCGAGGCCGGCTGCTACCACAGCGCGCCCATCAGCCTTGGCACGCCCGGGGTGCTCCACGGCATGCGCACCATGCTGCTGCAAACTTCCGAGGGGCAAATCCAGCCGTCCCATTCCGTTTCGGCCGGCCTGGATTATCCCGGCGTCGGCCCGGAACACGCCCATCTCGGGGCCACCGGCCGGGTGCACTACGACGTGGCCGTGGACAGCCAAGCCCTGGCCGCCTTTGAGGCGTTGTGCCGACGCGAAGGCATCATTCCGGCCCTGGAGAGCTGCCACGCCGTGGCCTGGGCCTTAAACCCGGCCTCGGACATCCCCAAGGGGTCGCAGGTGGTGGTGTGCCTGTCCGGTCGCGGCGACAAGGATCTCGACATCATCGAGTCCTATGAGAACACGCAGGGAGGCGCGCAATGAGCCAGTCGATTCTGACCACCCGCATCATGGAGGCGCTGGCCGCCGGGCGCAAAGCGCTTATGCCCTTTTTGCCGGGTGGCTTCCCGGACAAGGAGCGGTTTTTCGACGAACTGGCCGCCCTGGATGCCGGCGGGGCCGACATCATCGAGATCGGCGTGCCCTTTTCCGACCCCGTGGCCGATGGCCCGGTGGTGGAACAGGCCTCCCTCGATTGCCTGCTCAACGGCACCTGCCTGTCCTGGCTGCTCTATGAATTGGAGAAGCGCAAAGGCCAGTACCGGGCAGGCATCGTGCTCATGGGCTATTACAACCCGTTTCTGCAATACGGCCTGGAGCAACTGGCTGAGGATGCGGCCAACGCCGGGGTGTCCGGGTTTGTCGTGCCCGACGTGCCGCTCGAGGAATCGGGACCGCTTCGCGCCGCTCTGGACAAGCACAACCTGGACCTGATCCCGCTGGTTGGCCTCAACACCTCCGAAGAACGGCTGGCCGCCTATGCCAAGGACGCGCGCGGCTTCGTCTATTTCGTCTCGGTGCTGGGCACGACAGGCATGCGTGATTCCCTGCCAACCGAGATCAAAGAGCGCCTGACGGCCGTGCGCCGCCTGTTTCACGTGCCCGTGGCCCTGGGTTTCGGCATCAAGTCCCCGGAACAACTCCTGGCCTTTGGCGATCTGGTGGATGGCGTGGTTTTCGGCTCGGCCCTTATCGCCCACATCAAGGCCGGCGGCACATCCGCCGAATTCATGCTCCGCTGGCGCAGCTGACCGCACCTGATACGGGCGACCGCCAGCCGCTGCCGCGTCCTGTCCCTGGGGCGAACGCAGCGGCAGGCGGGCAAAGGCTCCCGGCCGGCCTGCGACCCGGCCGGGCAGCCCCCCTGTCGCGGGAAGCCGCCATGCTCACCAAAACCTATCTCGCCTATCTGATGACCCTGGCCGCCAGCATGCCCACCCCCGGGCCGGCCATGCTGCAGGCCATGACCCTTGGCATGCGCCACGGTGCCCGGCCGGTGGCTGCGGCGGCCCTGGGCAATGCCTGCGCCACGGTCCTGCAGGTGACGGCCATTTTGTTCGGCCTGTCACTGCTCGCCCGGGAACCGATCCTGTTGCGGCTGGTCCGGTTTGCCGGCGCAGCCTACCTCATCTGGCTGGGGCTGCGCTTGTGGCGCGCCCCGTGCCGGCTGGCGCTGCCGGCAGGCGTCGCTTCCACCACCCGCCTGCCCCATCTCTTCGGCCAGGGCCTGCTCGTGGCGGCGGTTAATCCCAAGGCCTGGGGCTTTTTATCGGCCATGCTGCCGCCCTTTGTCACGGCCGGCATGCCGGACCTCGCGGCCGTCGCCCTGCTCGTCTCGCCGGTATGTCTGATCGGGTTTGGCGGCATGATGGCCTATGCCGTCTTCGGGGCTTGGCTTGTCCGTGTTCTGGAATCGCCTGCGGCCCTGCGCCGGGTGTTTCGGGCCATGGCCGTGGTTCTGTGGGCCTGCGCCGGCTTTTTCGCCGCCAGAGAATTCCCCTTGTGAAGCGCTTGGGGTATGGTCAGGCTGCCTGAGAAGGACGCCCCATGCCCCAATGCGCCAAAATCCTCGTTGTCGATGACGACCCGGCCGTGCTCGACGCCCTGCGCCGCACCCTTGGCCGCTGTTACGATCTGGAAACAGCCCTTGGCCCGGAAACCGGCCTGCGCCTGCTGACCGAACGCGGTCCCTTTGCCGTCATCGTCTCTGATCTGCGCATGCCGGGCCTGTCCGGCGTGGAGTTTTTGCGCCGGGCCAAGGCTCTCGCCCCCCAGGCCGTGCCGCTCATGCTCACCGGCCATGGCGACCTGGACACGGCCATGGAGGCGATAAACGAAGGCCGGATCTTTCGGTTCCTGACCAAACCCTGCCCCCCGGCGACCTTGCGCTGCTCCCTGGACGCGGCCCTGGCCCAGTATCGTCTGGCCGCCGCCGACCGGGAGCTGTTGCGGGTGACCGTGGAAAACGCCCGGCTGCGGGAAGACGTGGAACGCATCATGCGCCACGATCTGAAAACGCCGCTGACCACCATCATCAGCCTGCCCCAGGTCATGCGTCTGGCAGAGAATCTCGACGACGACCAGCGCGACATGCTTTCGCTTATCGAAGACGCCGGCTACACCGTCCTGGCCATGGTGAACCTGTCGGCGGCGCTGTTTCAAATGGAACGCGACCAGTACACCCTGGCCCCGGTCGCGGTCGCTATCGTGCCCATCGTCAAAAAGCTGTTCGCCGCCCATGCCTATACGGCCAACGCCCACAACCTGTCCCTGGAACTGACCCTGGACGGCCGCCCGCCGTGCGCTGGAGAAGCCTTTGCCGTCATGGGCGAGGAACTGCTGTGCTATTCCATGCTGGCCAATCTTTTGGCCAATGCCGTGGAGGCCTCGCCCGACGGCGGGCGGGTGTCGGTGGATTTGCGCCGGCAGGGGAAGCTGGCGTGCATCGTCCTGACCAATCAGGGCGCTGTCCCCGTAAGCATTCGGGAGCGGTTTTTCGAGAAATACGTCACGGCCGGCAAACCCAAGGGCACCGGACTTGGGGCCTATTCCGCCCGGCGCATCGCCCTGGCCCACGGCGGCGATATCATCTTGGCCACCGATGACACCACCGGCACCGTGGTCACGGTCTGCCTACCGCCAGCTTGAGCAGGCTCGGACAGCGCTCGCACACGGAACTGAGCTTTTTATACAGGGTGTCCGGCGAAAACGGTTTGACCACATAGTCGGTCACGCCGGCCTGCATAGCCGCCTGCACATGCTCGATATTGGCTTCGGCCGTAATCATGACCACCGGCAACCTGGCGTAGCTTTCGCTCTGGCGGATGCGCTCCAGCAGTGACAGGCCGGACAGGCGGGGCATGTTCCAGTCGAGCAGCACCAGATCCACCCGCGCGTTATTGATCAGCTTCCAGGCCTCGTCGCCGTCCTCGGCAAACTCAATGTGCTTAAGGCCCAACTGCCGCAGGATGTAGGCAATGGTTTTGCGCATGGGCTGCTGATCGTCCACCACCAGGACAACCATCCCTTTGGGAACATTCATGGCCGCCTCCTTGGCGTCTCAGCCAGAAGGATACGCCGGCGGACGGAAATATTCCATGTCCAAATGCGGCGGCACCGGCCGGGTGCAGCCAGAGGCCCCGGACCGAAACGCACCACGGGTGAGCTGGCGCAGCCCGTTATTTGATCAGAATGTGACGCCTCCATGTGCAATAGGGTCTTTTCCAGACGATTCGTTGACAAAGCCCCCAACAGCTTCCCCGTGCTGCCTTTTTCATGAATAGGTGTTGGGACCGTAACGGCCACGCGTCGCAGCGTCCGCATCATCCCCGCATCCTCCTGGACTCCTCAAAAAAAGCTGAGGCCAGGGGCAGCACCTTGAGACTTTGGAGGTATTTTGTGCGTCGTATCATTGTAGCCCTTGTTGTTCTCGGCTTCCTGACGTCAACCGCTTACGCCAAACAGTATAAAGTTGGGATGATCCACTGGATTGCCTTTTCACCGCTCAATGTGGCTGAGGCCAAGGGCCTGTGGAAAGACCAGGGCCTTGATGTGGAGGTCGTTAATTTCGGCTCCAACCAGGAACTCAACGCCGCCCTGGAAAACAAACGCATCGACATCGCTCTGGATATGCTCGGTTCCTGGGTGGGACTTACCATGAGCGGCACGCCCATCGCCATTCTGGGCGAGACGGACTGGTCCAACGGCGGCGACAAGATCATTGCCAAAAAGGGCCTGGACATGGCCGCACTCAAAGGCCAGACCGTCGGCATCTATTTGAATCAGCCGTCAGTGACCTTTTTCCTCAACAGATTCCTGGCCGCCAATGGCTTAAAGCTTGCGGATATCAAAACCGTCGAAGTCGAGCCCGAGGCCATGGCCGACAACTTTATCGCCGGCAAGATGCCCCTGACCGTCAACTATGATCCCCAGGCGCTACGCGCCATCAAGGAAGGCGACGGCACGGTGGTGGCCACCAGCGCCACCTATCCCGGCGTCATCCCCGAGGGCTTCGCGGCCCGGGCAGACACCCTGGCCGAGCTCCCCGCGGCCGATCTGGCCAAATTCTTCGCCGGCTGGACCAAGGCCGTGGCCTGGACCAAAGACCCCGCCAACTGGGCAGAGTATGCCACCATCCTCAACACCAAGACCTTTGAGGGCGAAAAGCCCTATTCCGAAGCGGAACTCAAGGAAATGCTCGCCGCCGTGTCCATCCATGACAAAGCGACGCAGCTTGCGCGCAACACCGTCGGCCTCAAGGCGTATATGACGGAGCTGCACGCTTTTCTCAAGGACAACAACCTGCTGCAGGCAGATTTCGCCTCGGATGCCATCCTGCAAAACACCGTCCTGATCGAGTCGCTCAAGCAATAAGCAAACAGCCCCGGCGCGTCGGAACCCTTCCGGCGCGCCAAACCGTGCGTCTTTTCCCAAGGGAGTTCTGCCGTGCAGCAAAAGTATCTTCCCCTTGTCACCAGGCTCGGCATTATCTACGCCGTACTGGCCGTGGCCTTTGTTGCCCAGACGGTCCTGTCCTACTCCAACGGGCAAAGGCTCAAAGCCGTCTATCAAAGCCAGATCCAGGCAGCCCGGGGCCTGGACGACCTCACCCAGGCTCTCTACGCCCTGCGGCTCAAGGTTTTTCAATATCTGGGGACAAGCAAGCCGGCTGAAATGGACGCCATAAAAACGGAAGCCGCCGCCCTTTCCGCCGCTATCGCCAAACAGCTCCAATACGGGGCGCTCGGGGAATTGGCGCCGCTTTTTGCAAAGGCCCAGGCGCAATACGACAGCATCATCAAGGAACACGGGGATTTTAAGACCAAACAGGCCTACCAGGCGATCTATGGCGACTCCCAGGCCACCTTCGAGCAATCCAAGACCAGCATCACCGGACTTTCCGGCAGAGCCCGGGCCCAAGCCGAGGCTGCGGAGCAGTCTGCGTTTAACACCATCCTCGGCGTCACCATCGGGGCGGCCGTTTTAGTGGCCGCCGCCCTCGGCTTTCTGGTCTATTACTCCAAGCGGGCCATCGTCTCCCCGCTGAATCGACTTTCGGTCTATGCCGCGAAAGTCTCCCAGGGCGAGATGGAGGCACCCATCGACGGCGTCTACCAGGCCGAACTGCACATTCTCAAAGAGTCCCTGTCCCAGATGGTGGTCAACTTGCGGGATCAGATCAGCCTGGCCGCCCGTGATGAGGAAAAAGCCAGACTGTGCGCCGACGAGGCCATCGCAGCCAGAAGCCAAAGCGAAGGGCTCAAGATCCAGGCCGAGAGGTCGTTTGACCGCATGAAGGACGCGGCCGGCCAGCTTGAGCAGATGGCCGACACCCTGGCCAGCGCCAGCCAGGAACTCTCCCACCAGATCGAGGAATCGGCCCAGGGCGCCAACATGCAAAAGAGCCGGGCCTCGGAGGCTTTCGATGCCATCACCCAGTTGAGTCAGGTCTCCCTGGAAGTGTCCCAGAAAGCTTCGACCTCGGCGCAACTGGCCGAGCGTACCCGCACCGAAGCCGACAAGGGATCGCAGGTGGTGGACTCGGTCGTGGAAATCATCCTGCAAGTCCATGCCAAAGCCCAGGCCAACAAAAACGACATGGCCGAACTCGGCAAACAGGCCCAGGCCATCAGCACCATCATTGACGTCATCAACGACATCGCTGACCAGACCAATCTCCTGGCTTTAAATGCCGCCATCGAGGCGGCGCGCGCCGGCGAGGCCGGCCGGGGATTCGCCGTGGTGGCCGATGAGGTGCGCAAGCTGGCCGAACGAACCATGAACGCCACCAAGGAAGTGAGCCAGGCCATCGGCAACGTCCAGGACGCAACGCGTCGCAATCTCGCCTACGCCGAGGAAACCAACAGCGCCATTGCCAACAGCGTGGAACGGGCCAACCAATCCGGCGATGCCCTCAAGACCATTGTTGGCCTCATCGACGAAACAGCCGGGCAGGTCCAATCGATCGCCGCCGCTGCTGAGGAGCAGTCGGCCACCACGGACCACATCATGGAGGCCCTGCGGCATGTGAGCAGCATTGCGGAAGAGACGGCACGGTGCATGGATGAATCGAGCGCAGCCGTGTCTGATCTGGCCCTGACTTCAAGCCGCCTGTCCGAACTCATCATGGAAATGCGCGAACAGGAGTCTGCCGAGGAGATCGCACCGACGCCCGCCCTGGCCCGGAGCGCTCCCCTGGGGAGGCTGGCCCTCCCGCCGCGCCTGCCTTCGCCAGTCGGTGGAACGCGGGCACAGCCCCTCAGAGCGCAGCCCGGACAGCGGCGCGAATATTCCTAACGTCCCGTCGTTTTTGTTGCGGGCTGCAGCCCTAATCGCAACGATGCCGGCTGCAAGCCCCTTCGCGGGTAAAGACCACGGATTCGGCGATGTTGGTGCACTGGTCGCACACGCGTTTGAGGCCGTGGGCGATAAAGCAGATCTGCACGGCCCGCTCCACCGGCCGGGCGGCGTCGCGCATGAATTCGGCCATCTCTTTAAGCAGCGCCACATTGAGTTCCAGGATGTCCAAGGACTCCTCGCACAGCCGCCGGGCCATATCCATGTCCAGATTGGTGAAGCAGACGGCGGTGTTGGCCAGAAAATCCCGCGTGGCCTCGGCCAGCTCCAACAGCTTGGGCGGCGGGGCAAACGCCTCCAACTCCAAAAGAATCAGACCGCGTTCGGCAATGTTGACGGCCTGATCGCCGATGCGTTCAATGTCGCCCACACAGCGCATGCAGCCAAGGATCGCCCGCAGATCGCCGGCCACGGGCTGGTACAGGGCCAAAACGCGCAAAATTTCCGCGTCCAGGGCACATTCCAGGGTGTCGATGGCGGCGTCCTCGACGATAACGGCGTCGGCCAGAGCCGGGTCGCGCGTAAACACCGAGCGCACGGCCTTGTCCACGGCGGCCTGGGCCATGTGGAAGGCGGTCAGGGTTTCGGTCTTTAAACGCTGTAAATCGGCCTCAATAATGCGTTCCACACACTCCCCCGTCGGTCGGCTGGTTCATGGTCTGACCGTTATGGGTACCCGTCGCCGGGAAAACTGGCAAGGGGCGCACCAAAATGTCACATTCCCGCCATCTTTCCCCGCCCGGCCGCCGGCCGGCTTGACGGCGTCGGCCGGAAAGCCGACACGGCGGGGAAACTGCCAAGGAAGTTCACATGATTCGTGACAAGGCCGGTTCCCCGGCCATGGTGCTCGCCACCGTCTGCATCGCCCAATTCATGGCCCCGTTCATGCTGACCGCCGTGGGCGTGGCCCTGCCGTCCCTGGGGCGCGATCTCGGGGCCTCGGCCATGCAGCTGGGCCTTATCGAACAACTCTACGTCGTGTCCCTGGCCATGGCCATGCTCACCTTCGGCCGCTTCGGCGATATCGTGGGCCAGCGCCGGGTGATGCTGCCGGGCCTGGCGCTTTTTACCGGCCTGACCTGCTCCCTGGGCTTCACCACCTCGGTGGAAATGATCCTGCTGCAGCGCTTTTTCCAGGGGCTGGGCGCGGCCATGATGCTCTCCGGCTCGCTGGCCCTGGTGGCTGCCGCCTATCCGCCGGAAATCCGGGGCCGCAAAATCGGCCTCGTTTCGGCCTTCACCTACGCCGGCCTGTCCATGGGACCGGTCCTTGGCGGCTACGTCACCGGCCATTTCGGCTGGCGGCTGGTGTTTCTCATGTCTGCGCCGCTGGGGCTGGCCGCAACCGGCATGTGCCTGTTTGGCATGCGCGAGGCGGTCAAAAACGCCTCGGGCGAGCGCATGGACTGGCGCGGCGGACTGGCCTACGCCGCCAGCGTCGGACTGGTTATGCTGGGCGCGGCCCATGCCCGGGAGATCCCGCTGGGACCGGCCATGATCGCCGGGGGCATTCTCGGTCTGGCCCTTTTCCTGCGCCTGCAAACCCACACCCCCTGCCCGCTCCTGGACGTGGGCCTGTTGCGCCGCAACCGCTTTTTCACCCTCAGCTGTCTGGCGGCGCTGGGCAGCTACGCCGCCACCTTCGGACTCACCTTTTTCATGAGCCTCTATCTGCAATACGCCAAAGGCCTGCCGCCGCGTCTGGCCGGTTTCGTCCTTTTGGCCCAACCCGTCATGCAGGTCATTGCCTCGCCCCTGTCCGGCCGGCTGGCCGAACGCATGGCCCCGGCGCGGCTGGCCACCATCGGCATGCTCATCAGCGCCGTCGGACTCTTCGCCGCTGCCGTGACCATCGGCCCGGATACGCCGCTGTGGCTGCTGGTCCTGGAACTGGCTGTCATCGGCACGGGCTTTGGCGTCTTTGTCACGCCCAATTCCACCGCCATCATGGCCAGCGTGCAAAAACGCCAGTTCGGGCTGGCTTCAGGCATGATCGCCAGTATGCGCACGCTTGGCATGGCCGTGTCCATGTCCAGCATCACGCTCATTTTCGCCCTCTTCATGCACGATGCGGCCATCGGCCCGGACACGCTGCCGGCCTTTCTGACCAGCCTGCGGGTGGGGCTGACAGCCTTCGCCATCTACTCCTGCGTGGGGGTGCTCCTGTCGCTGCTGCGCGGCGCGCGCAGCGCGCGCTAGCGAAGGGAGAGAGGGGACGAGTTGAAGAGAAGAAGAGAAGGCAGAAGAGGCCTCCGGCGGCCAAAGGGGTGGCCCCTTTGGAATCCCTCCTGAAAGGCAAGGGGTAAAGTGGGGACGGCGTTGCCGCGATGGTGGGCGGGAGCGGAGAAAGCACTTCCGTCGGGTGGGAATGCCGCAAGGCAAGCTTGACAGGGGCTAGTGCAGCACCGGAAAGGCGGCGATGACGCCCGTAATAATGAACTGGATGCCCAGGGCCAAGGTGATCAGGCCAAAAATCTTGGTGAAAATGTCCATGCCGGTGTGGCCGAGGAAACGGACGATGACCGGGGAATAGAAAAAAGTCAGGTAATTGATCAGCGTCACGCCGCCTATGGCCGCTCCGATCTTGAGCAGCCCGTTCATGGAACCGGCGCTTTCGGCAAATAAAATGATGGTGGACATGGTGCCGGCCCCGGTGGTCAGCGGGATGGCAATGGGGACCACGGCCAGCGGTATCATCTCGGACAGGGTGGCCGGAATGAACCCTGCGGGTTCGTCGCATTTGCTTTTAAGCATACCCAGGCCGCTGGTGACCAGGAGCAGGCCGCCGGCTATGCGGAAGGCGGCGATGGAGATGCCGAAAAATTCCAGCACTGCCGCGCCGATGACCAGGGAAACGACCATGGTGACCAGCGAACTGCCCGTGGCCACGGTACACATGCGGTGCTGGCCCGCAACGTCGATGCCCCGGCACAGATTCATGTGCAGCGGCAGGGCCGGGATGTTGTTGGCCACGGCAAAAAGGCCGAGCAGATAATGCTGAAAGGTCATTTCCATGGGTTGCCGCTTCCTTTGGCGCACAAACCGAAGCCGGGGAAGACGCCGTCAGCCGACGCCCTCCCCGGCTCCAGTTGTTACTTGCAATAGATCTTAATTTCGTTGGTGCCCGGCGTGTCGTTGCCCGGGGTCGGCCGGCCGGCCGTGATGACCACCGCCTCGCCCGGGGCGAAATCCGGACAATCATCCACGAACGACTCCACCCGCTCCATGTAGTCCGCCTCGCCGTCCCGGCCGAACTCGAGCAGGCGCGGCTTGACGCCCCAGGAGAAGTTCAAAAACCGCATGACCCTGGGATCGGGCGTCAGGGCGTAAATGGGCTGGCGCGGCCGGCGGGATGACGTCAGCCGGGCGTTGGTGCCGCTGACCGTGTGGCACAGGATGGCCTTGCTCTCCATATTGTCGGCAATGAGGCAGGCCGAATAGGCCACGAACTTGCGCGGATTCTTCTCGCGCTTGGGCGCATACGGAGCCTGGATGCGCTCCAGATAATACTCCAGGGCGTTTTCCGAAATCTGCTGCATCACCTTGACCGCTTCCACGGCATAATCGCCAACCGCCGTCTCTTCCGAAAGCATGACACAATCCGCCCCGTCGAGGATGGCGTTGGCCACGTCCGTGGACTCGGCCCGGGTGGGGATGGGGTTTTTGACCATGGACAAAAGCATCTGCGTGGCCACGATGACCGGCCGCTGGGCATGGCGGCAGGCCCGGATGATCTTTTTCTGCATGATCGGCAGTTGCGGGATGGGGCATTCAAGCCCGAGATCGCCGCGCGCCACCATGACCGCGTCGGTGACGGCCAGGATTTCGTCCAGGTTGTCCACGGCGTTTTGCCGCTCAAGCTTGGAGACCACCGGTGCCCAGACCCCGTGGCGCTTGATCTCGTCCTTGGTCTGCACCACGTCGGCGGCGTTCTGGACAAAGGAAATGGCCACGGCGTCCACGCCGACATCAAGCCCTTCGTGGAGATCCTTGATGTCTTTGGGGGTGAGTGCCGGCATGGGATGGTGCTTGCCCGGAAAGGCGATGCCCTTGTTGGAGGAGAGCAGGCCGGCGTTTTGGGCCTCGATCTCATAGAGCCGGTCGGCTTTGATCTCCCGGGTGACGTGGAATTGCAGCAGGCCGTCGCTCAAATTGACCGGCATGCCGACCCGCAGCCCGGCCAGCAGCTCAGGCACATCAAGGGAGACGAACACGCGATCGTCCCGGGCCGGATCAGGGCGTTCGTCGGGCAGGCCCAGCAGCAGCGCCTCGCCCTTGTCCACGGTGCGCGGCGAGGCAGCCACTTCGCCGATGCGGGTCTTGGGGCCGCACAGATCGGCCATGGCCGTGAGCGGCACGCCCATCTCGCTTTCCAGCGACCGGATGGTTTTGATGATGGGCGCGAAATAGGCCGCGTCGGCATGGGAAAAGTTCAGGCGGAAAATGCGCACCCCGTGCCGCACCATCTCGCGCATGGTGTCCGGCGCAAGGGATGCGGGGCCTAGGGTGGCGACGATCTTTGTCAGCATGGTGTTGCCTCCGGGGTCCGAAGCCGCATCCGGCCGGCCGGGCCGGGAAAAAGCGGATGCAAGCTGGACGGGTTTGGGGTAAGACTACCCCCGGCTGGTTGCCGTCTTGCGTCATTGCCTTCTGTAATAGGGAGTGCGGCGCAGGACAAGGCCCAATGCCACGCAAGGAGGACGTCGTTTATGGTCAACGCATCCGACACCACAGGGTCAGGCTCCTGCAAGGAGCGCCGGCCCGGCCAGGAGCCTTGCTTTCCCCCGGTCTCGTTTATCACCTTCATCCTGTCCCTGGCCCAATCGGCCATGGTGCTCATGGGCGAGGCCCCGGAACCGGAAAGCGGCCGCATCATCACCAATCTGGCCGAGGCCAAGCACACCATCGACATCCTGGCCATGCTCGACTGCAAGACGCGCGGCAACCTCTCCGCCGAGGAAAGCGACGTGCTGGCCAGCCTGCTGTGCGACCTGCGCCTGATTTTCGTCAAGAAACAGTAAGCCCGAGGACCGTCATGCAGACCATCCCCGTCGGACTTGTGGGCGTGACCGGCTATACCGGCATGGAACTGGCCCGGATTCTGGCCGTCCATCCGATCTTAAAACTCACCCGGGCGACATCCCGGGCCGAAGCCGGCAAGCCCTTAAAAGCCATCTATCCCTTTCTGGAAGGCTTCCCGGCCGGCGACGTGGGCATTTCCGCCCCGGACGCCGCCGATCTGGCCGGTTCCTGCAAGCTGGTCTTTCTGGCCGTCCCCCACGGCGCAGCCATGGACTATGCCGCCGAACTGCTGGCCGCTGGCCTTAAAGTCGTCGATCTGTCGGCGGATTTCCGCCTGCTCGACGCCGGCATCTATGCCGACTGGTACGGCCTTACCCACCGCCACCCGCAGCTTTTGCCCGAGGCCGTCTACGGTCTGCCGGAACTGTACGCCGAGCGCATAAAGACCGCCAAATTGACGGCCAACCCGGGCTGCTATCCCACCTCGGTCATCCTGGGACTGGCCCCGGCCCTCAAAAACGGCCTCATCAACATTATCGACATCATAGCCGACAGCAAATCCGGGGCCTCCGGGGCCGGGCGCAAGGCCGCCACAGGCATGCTTTTCTGCGAGGTCCACGACAGCTTCCGGGCGTACAACCTGGGCAAGCACCGCCACACCCCGGAGATCGAGCAGGAACTGGGCAAGCTGGCCGGTGCCGATATTACCGTGTCGTTTAATCCGCACCTGCTGCCCATCGACCGGGGCATTCTTTCGACCATCTATGCCAAGCTGACCCGGCCCATGCCGGTGGAAGAGGTGCGGGCCGTCTACGCCGCCCACTACGCCGACAAGCCCTGGGTGCGCGTGCTGCCGGTGGGCAAACTGCCGGAAACGCGCTTCGTTCGCGGCACCATGTTCTGCGATATCGGCCTGGTGGTCGATCCCCGCACCAATCGGCTCATCGTGGTGTCGGCCATCGACAACCTGTGCCGGGGCGCTTCGGGCCAGGCCGTGGCCTGCGCCAACCTCATGTCCGGCCTGCCCGTGGACGCGGGGCTTAACCTCGCGCCCATGATGCCCTAGACGGCACAACAATGCGGGGAGGGAAACCCTTTTTTCAAAAAGGGTTTCCCTCCCCGCGCCCCTCCCCTCCCAAAAACTTGCAACGGGGGAAGGGTGAATCGGGGGGGTATTTGATGACCCAGGACAATGTGCGCCGCTTTTATGAACAGTTCGAGACCAATCTGGAACTGCGCAAGCTGCTCTACGCGGCCGAGGGGGCCGAAGGCCGTGAGGCGGCCCTGCGCGAGGCCGGCTTTCATTTCACCAACGAAGAATTCGACTCCATGGTCGATGTGCTCCACGTCAAATGCCAGACCCACGAAGAAGCCGAACGCTTTTTCGAGTTCCGCAACTGGTGGAACTTCCTGCGCGGGAACTAGGCCATGACCGACACGCCCCAACTCCCCCAATGCGCCATCTGCCCGTTTGACTGGTCCGAACGCTGGTGCCGCGCCGCCAAGGGCAAGGCCCCGAGCGATTGCCCGTCGTTGCGCCTGCGCGATCTGGCCGACACATCGGTGGCCTGCATGGTGGCCGAGCCGTGCGCCACGTTTGCCAAGCAGGCCTCGCTCCAGGAAGCGTCGTGCTACGGCGGCCGCACAGAAGGCTACGGCGCGGTCGTGCCGCTCAAACCCCGCATTGTCGAAATCGTGGAATTCGCCCGACGCCTGGGCTATCGCCGCTTGGGACTGGCTTTTTGCATCGGTCTTCGGGCCGAGGCCGCAGTGGTGCACGAGATTTTGACCACCAACGGGTTCGAGGTCGCTTCCGTTGGCTGCAAGGTCGGCGGCAAGCCCAAGTCGCTCCTGGGCTTGGGAGCGAGCGATCAGGTCGATCCAAACGCCGCCCATGAAACCATGTGCAACCCGATCTTCCAGGCCCTGGCGCTCAATGAGGCACGCTCGGAGTTTAATATCCTCCTTGGCCTGTGCGTGGGGCATGATTCGCTCTTTTTCAAGCACGCCACAGCCATGGGCACGGTGCTGGCCGTCAAAGACCGGCTGCTCGGGCATAATCCCCTGGCCGCGATCTTTCAGTATGAAAGCTATTACCGGTATCTGAAACAGCCGCTGCCCTAGGCGGAGACAGGCCGGCCATGCACAACCTTTTCTGGTACAGCGAAACCGCGACCATCGTCATTCTCGGGGTGCCGACCCTGTTCTATCTCGTGGTGGCCTACCGCCGCAACGCGCCGCCCATCGAATATCTGTCGGAAACCATCTCCAACTACAGCCTGTTTAATTCGCTCTATTCCATCTTTTTAAGCATGGCCCTGGTCACCCTGCTCGTCAACTTCAACACCGTCCAGGACGACACCCGCAAGGAATCCGAGGCCATGGTCTCCATGGGCCGGCTGCTCAACGGCCTTTCCGACGCCGAGGGCCTCAAAAAAGGTCTGGTCGCCTACGCCAAAAGCGTGGTGGATTATGACATTGCGGCTTTGCAGGAAGGGAAGATGTCGCCCCAGGCGTCCGAGGCCTTCGACGCGCTTTGGAAGCAGGCCTATGCCATCCCGCTGACCAGCAAAAACGAGGAGACAATCCACCGGCTGGTGCTGGGGGATTTGACCGACATGACCAAATGCCGGCTGACACGGAGGATCAAAGCCGCGTCCAACCTGCATCCCTTGATTTTCAGCCTCATCGTGGCCGGCTACTATGTCATGCTCTTAAAGACCTGGCTGACCCGGGTGGGCAACAGAAAGACCCAGCTCGCCTTCGAGCTGCCCATGTTCGCCATGATCCTCCTGGTCATCACCGTCATCATCGATCTCAACACGCCCTTTGTGGGTATCGTCAACATCGACGTCTCTGCCTTTGACTTCGCGTTTAAGCGTGTCACCATCCTGGCCGGTCTGCCCTACCCCTGACCGGCCCGCCGCGTCATTCCAGCCTGCGCCCTTACCCCGCCAACGCCTCGGCGCTGGTCGTCACAATCCCGCGCGTCGAAACGGCATTGAGCGCAATAAGATGCAGCAACTCGCTGACCGTGGTGCAGCAGTCGCCCAAAATCGAGACGCGGTACTTCTCGGCCGCGCGGGAGATGGCCGTGTGGGTGACGCAGTTCTGGGTCATCATACCGCAAAAAAGCAGATGCTCGGCCCCGCAGCCGGCCAGCACCGTCTCCAGGTCGGTGTCCACAAAACCATCCGCATGGCCCTTGACCACCACCGGCGCGTCGGGCGCGGCAGCCAGCAGCCGGGGATGAAACGCCACCCCGGGTGTGCCGGGGTTAAAAAACGGCGCGCCACCGGCCTTGGCGACATGTTGCACCAGCACCACCGGGATGGCGAGCTCCTTGGCCCGGCCGATGGCCGCGACCACGGCGTCAAGGATCGCTTCCGCGTTCCAGAGCGGAAACAAGCCCCCCGGAAAATAGTCATTTTGCAGATCAATGACCACGAGCACTTTTTTTTCCTGACGCATGGAAATCCTCCGCTGTTACCCGTTGGCGCGGCCGCACGCCCCTTCCCCGCGCGCTATGCCTTGGCGGGCGTGCGGATGCACTGGGCAAAGGCCAGGGAGACGAGGCCGAGGCCCACGCCGATGAAAAACGGGATTTTGTAATCGACCATCCACAGGATGCCGCCGAGCACGGGCACGACCACGGCCGCGATGTGGTTGATGGTGAACCCCAGGGCCATGCCCGAGGCCATGTCTTCAGGGGCGGCGATTTTTTGGTAGTAGGTGCGAATGCCCACCGAGAAGTTAAACAGCAGGAAATCGAGGACGTACATGATACCGGCCACGATGTGGGAGTCGGTGTAGGCGTAGGTAAGAAACACCAGGATCATGCCGGCGTATTCAATGGAGAGCAGATGGCGTTCGCCAAAGCGGTTGATGGCCCGGCCGATCATGGGATTGAGAAAGTAGTTGATGCTGTTGTTAATCACGAATAGCAGGCTGATGGACTGGACAGAGTAATCGAATTTCTTGACCAGCAAAAAAATGGCAAAGACAATAAAGATCTGGCGGCGCGAGCCTTCGAGAAACGTCAGCAAATAGTAAAGCCAGTATTTGCGCCGCAGATACATCTTTTTTTTCTGGGGGACCGCGTTGGTTTCGCAGGGCTTTTTAACCAGTCCCCACAGACCGACCAGGATGACCATGGCGCCGGTGGCGGCAAAGATGCCGTTATAGCCCATGGTGTCGGCCATAAAGTAGATGAGCACGCCCACCGCGATGTTGGCCAGGGCTCCAACGGCCCGGATGCGCGACAGGACAACGGGCGCTTCGAAGGTGTTAAAGTGCTGCAGGGTCAGCGATTGGTTGAGCGGCTCGTAATAGTGAAAGCCGGTGGACATGAGCAGCGTGGTGGCGGTCAGGCCCCAGAAGCTTGGAAAATAGCCGGTGAGGCACAGCCCGACGCCCAGCAGCAGCACGGCCAGGGAGGCAGCGCGCTGTTCGGTGAAAATGAGGAGCACGTAAATGACGAGCATGGACAAAAAGCCCGGCACTTCGCGGATGGACTGGACAAAGCCAAGCTGTCCGGCCGAGAGGTGGGCCGCTTCCACGGCGAAGTTGTTAATAAGCGTCTGCCAGGCTTGCAGGCCGGCGGTGGTGGCGATGGTGGAGACGAGCAGGAAGAGGAGAATATCGTGGCGTCCCGTGGCGCGCAGGGCGTCGCGGGTGAGCGCGTATTCCGGGCGGGCCGGATCAAGGTGTCGTTTCACGGGATAATGGTTGGCTTGTGCTTGGCGAGCCAGAGTTGCAGGACGAGCAGCGTCCAGAGTTTTTTGCGGTGATCGGCCGTGCGCGAGGCGTGTTCGGACACGAGGCGGGCGACCTCTTTGGGATTAAATAGGCCCTGTTGCGTCAAATGGCGCTGCCCCAGCAGGTCGTCCACCTGCGGGCGCAGCTGCTTGCGCAGCCAGTCGGCGGTGGGGATGAGAAACCCGCGTTTGCCGCGTCCCAGGATGCCCTTGGGCAGCAGATCGGCCACGGCCTTTTTGAGCAGATACTTGCGATTGGTCCCGCGCAGCTTGTAGCGCGAGGGCAGCCGGCAGACAAATTCGGCCAGATCGCGGTCGAGAAAGGGGGCGCGGGCTTCCAGGGAGTGCATCATGGAGCAGCGGTCCACTTTGACCAGGATGTAGTCGAGCATGTACTGGCGGGCAAAGACATAGCCGACCCGGGCCAGAGGGTCGCCTGCGGCGTAGCTGTCAAACAGCTCCCGGGTGGGGGCGAAAAGATGGTGCGGGGCGAGCATGCCGGCGGCCGGATTGCGCCACAGTTCGGCCTGGGCGTCGGCGGTAAAGGCGGACAGCCAGGTCTGGACGCGCAGCCACTGGGGGGCGGTGGCCCCGGCCAAAAAAGTGTCGGCCACGAACCGGGGGTTGATATACCCGGCCGAGTGGGGGAGCATTTTGACCAGGGGTTCGATGAGGCGGCGGCGCACAAACGGCGGCAGCTTGTCGTAACCGGCGGCCAGACGAAAGGCCGGGAAATATTCGTAGCCGTAAAAGAGTTCGTCCGGGCCGTCGCCGCCCAGAGCCACGGTGACGTTTTCCCGGGTCACCTGGGAGAGCAGATAGGTGGGCACGATGGACGGATCGGCCATGGGTTCGTCAAAGCGGGCCACGATTTCGGGCAACAGCGACCCGCAGGTGTCGGCCGAAAGGATGCGTTCGTGGTGGTCGGTGGCAAAGCGCGAGGCGACGAGGCGAGCATAGCGCGATTCGTCGTAGGAAGCTTCGGTGAAGCCGATGCTGAACGTCTTGATGCGGCTGACCATGCCGGCGGTCAGCGCGGCCACGGTGGAGGAGTCGAGGCCGCCGGAGAGAAAAACGCCAAGGGGCACGTCGGCCACAAGACGGCGCTTGACGGCCTGGGCCAGCAGCAGGCGCAGCTTTTCACACAGCTCTTCTTCCGATTCCCTGGGCTCGGGACCGGGCAGCGGCATTTCCCAATAAGGCGCGGTGGTCAGCTGCCCGTCTTTGAAGAGCAGATAATGGCCGGGGCGCAGCTTATAAACGCCCTTGTAGATCGTTTCGGGCGTGGGCACGTATTCGTAGGCCGCAAAGCGCATAAGCGCCGCAACCGGCGTTTCCAGGCGCAAAAAGGGCAGCTTGGCCAGGGCGGTCAGTTCCGAGGCAAAAGCCAGGACGCCGCCTTGGATGGTGTAGGCCAACGGTTTTTTGCCGAAGCGGTCCCGGGCGGCAAAAAGCGTGCGGCTGGCCCGGTCCCACAGGGCAAAGGCGAACATGCCTTCCAGGGCGTCAAGGCCGGCCGGCCCGTCGAGGAGCCAGGCGGCGAGAATGACCTCGGTGTCGGACTGGGTGCGGAACCGAAAGCCCCGGGCGGCGTAGCGGGCTTTTAATTCGCGGTAGTTATAAATTTCGCCGTTAAAGGTCACCACGGCCCGCCCCTCGGCATCTTCCATGGGCTGGGAACCGGCGGCCAGATCGATGATGGACAGGCGGCGATGGCCCAGGGCGGCCGGGCCGTCGATAAGCAGCCCCTCGCCGTCAGGCCCGCGATGGGCCAAGGCCCCGGTCATGGCGGAGAGCAGCGCCCGACGCTCGTCAGCCGGGGGCGGGGTTGCGCCGTGGGGCCAGATGAAACCGGCGATGCCGCACATGGCTAGCTGTGCCTCCGGGTCGGGATGGACGCGAAAAAGTCGCATATCGCCTGGGTATTGGTGGCCGGATCGAACAGGGCGGCCACGCGGGCGCGCCCGGCCTCGGCCAGGGCCAGGGCCTGGTCGCGGTCGGCGGCCAGGGCCATGATGGCCTCGGCCAGGGCTTCGGGGTCGCGTTGGGCGACGAGGCGTCCGGTCACACCATCTTCAATCACTTCCGGGATGCCGCTGACGTCGGTCGCCACCACGGGAATGCGGTGGGCGAGCGCTTCCATGATGACGTTGGGGATGCCGTCGCGGTCGCCCGAGGCGTGGACCACGCTTGGCATGACGAAGATGTCGGCGGCGGCGTAGAGTTCGCTCATGCGGTCGTGGCTGACGAACCCGGGCAGAAAGACCCGGGCGCGCAGGCCGTGGATGCGGATGCGGCGGCGTATCAGCGCCGTTGGCCAGGGCAGGCCCGACCCGACCAGGGTAAGCTGGAAGGGAAAATTGCGCCGGGCCAGGATGGCGCAGGCGTCGATGAGCACGTCAAAGCCCTTGGTGCGGCAAAACCGGCCCACGGCCAGCAGGCGGTAGGGCGGCTCCAGGTGCACCGAGGCCGCGTCGCGGCCGGTGAGCGTCAGGCTGTTGTAAATCTGGCGGATCTTGCCGGCAGCTTCGGGCAAAATACCGGACAGATAGGCGATATTGGCCTTGTTGTTGGTATGGATGGCGGCGGCGTCGCGCATTTTATCGGCCAGGGCGCCGTCTTGGGGATAGATGTCGCCGGCCCGGGCCGAGAAGGAAAAGGGGATGCCGGACAGGCGCGAGGCCACCCAGGCGGCGGTGGCCGGACCGTTGGCCCAGCCGGCGTGGATGTGGCGGATGCCGTCGGCTAAAAACCGTCGGGCCAGGGAAAAACCGGCGCACATGGCAAAGACGTTTTCACCGGCCACTTCCAGGCAGCTCCAGCGCCGCCAGGGGAGGGTCGCCAGGATGCGGGCGGTTTCGACGGGCCTTTTTACCGCCCACCAGGCCATGTCGGCCAGGATGGCGGGGATTGCCCTGGCCCCGAGCCGGACCACGGACGGGGCCACGGCCGCCATTTGGGGCGAAAGGTGTTTGCGGGCCTCGCCGTACAGGGCATACACCTGAAACGGCATGCCGGCGGCCTTGGCGTTTTCCACCTCACGGAAAATAAACGTTTCCGAGGGCAGGGGATACCACAAGAGGATATAGGCTGTTTTGGGAAGACTCAAAATAGGTGCTCGCCGATTGAAGGCTTGGCGTTAGAGGACATCGGCGGCTTTGTAGTCCAGGGAAGCGGCCCCTGTAAAGCTGTGGGATCGGCCCGGCAAACCCTTGCGCCTGGAGCGGTGAAACGCTAAAGACATATTTGGGGCCTGCCGCATCCGGCAGCTTCGAGGCTCGGGGCGGGTTGGGTTCGACACAAAATCATTCGCGCGCGCAGGCGGGCGGCATTCGAGGGTGGCCATGGCGCAAACCAATATTTTGCTGGAGACGGGTACCAACGAGCTTGAGATCATCGAGTTCTATATCGATGAGGACGTCGAGCCGGGTGGGAAGCCGTACCGGGCGTATTACGGGGTCAACGTGGCCAAGGTGCTGGAAATCATCCGGCTGCCCAAGGTCACGGGCATGCCCCAGACGCCGCATCCGTGCGTGATCGGCACCTTCAACCTGCGTTCCCGGGTCATCCCGCTGATCGACTTGAGCCTGTGGCTTGGCAAGCCCATGGCCCGCGATGAAAACACCAAAGTCATCGTTTCGGAATTTAACAAGGTCATAAACGCCTTTATGGTGTCGGGCGTGACCCGCATCCATCGCCTGAGCTGGTCCGAGGTGGAACCGCCGTCGGGCTATGTGGCCCAGTTTGCGGCGAATAATTTTACGGGCGTGGTGAAGTTTCCCGACCATATCGTGCTGCTGCTCGATATGGAGCAGATCATCTGGGACTTAAATCCCGCCCTGGCCATGAAGACCGAGCGCGCCCGGGAGCAGATGGCCATTCCCGAACCCGACCGTTCGGCGTTTAAGACGCTTGTGGTGGACGATTCCAATTCCATCCGGCGGCTTATCGCCTCGTACCTGGAAAAAGACGGGTTCGAGGTCGTTCAGGACATCAACGGCCAAAACGCCTGGGATCGGTTGGTCCAGTGGCGCGAGGCAGCGGCCAAGGGCGACGCACCGCTGGCCTCCAACGTCAATCTTGTCGTAACCGACATCGAAATGCCTTCCATGGACGGGCATACGCTGTGCAAGAAAATCAAGGACGATCCGGAGCTCAAGGCGCTGCCGGTCATTTTGTTTTCGTCGCTCATTAACGATCAACTGTACCACAAGGGACTGTCTGTCGGAGCCGACGACCAGGTGACCAAACCCGAGGTGGGCACCCTGGCCGAGCGGGCGCGCAAGTTGATTGAGGCCGGTCGTTCCCACGGTTGACGCGCCAGGGAGGCAAAAGCCCCGCCCTGGCCCGGACGGGTTGTTTGTCCGCGATTTTAGCTTGGGCGGTTGTATCGATGCACATGCTGCTTGTGGCCCGCAGGGGGCGCGCCAGGGACCGTTTTCTCGAGGAGTTGGCCCGGCTTGGCGCACACTGCCAGGTGGCGGAAACCCCGGAAGAACTGACCCAGGCCGCGCGCCTTTGCCGGTACAACGGGGTGCTCTTCGATGTGCCGACCATTGTCCGGGAAAAGCATTTCGACAAGGGGGCGTTGCAGAAGCTGGCGGAGATTTATCCTTCGGCGCGCCTCAAATACGATGCCAGCACGGACGCGGTATTCGCGCTGGGGACGGACGCCGGGCCGCCTTCGCGGGACGGTTTGTCGGTCTTCGTGGCCGCCTGCCGGGACTTTTTGCCGCGCATCATCCGCCGCGGCGAGCGGGTGGAGGCGCATCTGCCGGCCATCTTGTGGCGCACGCGCCCGCCGGTTGGAGACCCGGGCGACGGTGACCCGGGCGGCGAACGGACCTGCACCCTCAATGTTTCCATATTGGGCTGTTTTCTCTTCACGACGACGCAGTGGGCCATCGGCGAAGAAGCCTGGGTGGTGTTTCCGGACGTGACCGAGGAGCCGGTGCGCATGCGTGTGGCCTGGCACGAACCCTGGGCCAAGCGTCGCACGGCACCCGGCGTCGGACTGGCATTTTTAGAGACGCCGCCGGCGCTTGTGGCGGAACTGGGACGTCTTGGCTGCGTTACGGGCGAAATGGCTATTGCGTGCGCGGGCAAAGGGCTTTAAACAGCCTGTCTGCGGAGGGATGGCCGAGCGGTTTAAGGCGGTGGTCTTGAAAACCATTGACGGGGCAACTCGTCCGGGGGTTCAAATCCCTCTCCCTCCGCCAGTTTACGGGAAGTCCCGTTGGCGTCGAACCGTTCCCTGGCGCCCGCCGCCGCAGGGACCGGAAAAAAACCTCCCCCATACGCCACGCCCGCACGTCACCGGGGCATTGCCTCCATCGTTTAGCAGCCTGCAGCGATTCGCCCACAGTCCGGTTCATGGCGTCGAGGCATGGGGCGCTCGTGGTCCTTTGGGTGCGCCTGCATGCAGGCCCTCCCTGCGGCCGGCGGCGCAGCCGGCCGTTGCCTGACGGGCAGGAGCGCGGCCGCCGTCGAACCGCTGCGGCCCGCAAAGAGAGAAACAGGCATGGCCCTTCCCGGCAACATCCCCTGCGAAGCCATCATGGAGTCCCTGGCCGACGGTGTTTTCACCGTGGACACGGATTGGAACATCACGTTTTTCAACCGGGCGGCCGGCGACGTGGCCGGCATTGCCCCGGCCAAGGCCTTGGGGCGCAAATGCTGGGAGGTCTTCCATTCCAGCCTGTGCGACGGGGCCTGCGCCCTGCGGGCCTGCATCGACGGGGACAAGACCTTAGCCAACCAGGCCATTTTCATCGTGCGCCCGGATGGCACCAAAGTCCCGGTCAGCATCAGCGCCGCCCCCCTGCGCGACGCCTCGGGCCGCATTGTCGGCGGCGTGGAAACGTTTCGCGACATCTCGGACCTGACCCGGCTGCGCAAGGAGCTGGAAGGGGTCTGCACCCTTGACGACATCCTCACCAAAAACAAAGCCCTGGCCAGGACGCTGGCGCTGTTGCCCAAGATCGCGGCCAGCGCTTCCCCGGTCCTGCTGCTGGGCGAATCCGGCTCCGGCAAGGAGCTGTTCGCCCGGGCTTTGCACAACCTGAGTCCGCGCCGGGCGGGGCCGTTTGTCGCGGTCAACTGCGGGGCCATTCCCGGGGAGTTGCTGGAATCCGAGCTGTTCGGCCATGTCCGCGGCGCGTTTACCGATGCCAAGGCCGACCGCAAGGGCCGCTTTGCCCTGGCCAAGGGCGGCACCTTGTTCCTGGACGAGGTCGGGGACATGCCCTTGGCCTTGCAGGTCAAGCTCCTGCGCGTGCTCCAGGAAAAGTCCTTTGAACCCGTCGGCTCGGACAAAAGCCAGCCCACCGACGTGCGGATACTCGCCGCCACCAACCGGGATCTGGCCGCCATGGCTGCGACCGGGGAATTTCGGCGCGATCTGTTCTACCGGCTGGGCGTGGCCCGCCTGGTCCTGCCGCCCCTGCGCGAACGTCCCGAGGACATTCCCTTGCTGGCCGCTGCATTTATCGACCGGTTTAATCTGGTGCAGGCCAAAGCGGTCACGGGCCTGTCCGAGGCGGCGCTCAAGCGCCTCGTGCGCCACGACTATCCGGGCAATGTCCGGGAACTGCAAAACATCCTGGAATACGCCTTTATTTTGCGCAGCGAAGGACGCATCGGCCTGGAGGATCTGCCTGACTATCTGCGGGCGCAGCCGGGGGAGGCGCTCCTGCCGGCCGCTTCGGGCACCATGCAGGCCGTAAAGCATCAGGCCGCCGTCGCCACCCTGGCCCGCCACGGCGGCAAACCCATGGCAGCCTGTCGGGAACTGGGCATCACCAAGGACACCTTGCGGCGCATTCTGGCCCTTGGTCCCGGAGATTAGGCGCGTTCGCGGGAGAGCTGCACCCTTGGGCGCATTTTTCGCCCTCGGCCAAAGCCCGCCCGACCTGCCCCTCCCGGTTCCAGGCCCCCCTTGCCCTGGCCTTGGCGTCAGCGAATTCCTGTCGTTGGGATAAAAAAAAGCCCCGGCACTTGCCTGCGGGCGTATTTTTCGCCTGGACTCCGTCGCACCCGCCTGCTCTGTGCATCTATCCCGCTCCCATTGTTCCGTATTTCTATCATGGCATCGACCATGCTTAAGCCTGGTCGAGGTTTCGCCATGCCCTTGATCCATCACACGCCCCATACAACACCCTGCTGCTGCACCCGCGTCTGCCTGGCCTGCCACGGCGACCGGCTGGCCTCGCTGTTGGAGACGGCCACCGCCTTTCGGCTCTTTCGCTTCGAAGCCCAAGCCGTGGTTGCAGAAGGGAGTTGGGACATGCCGGACGGCGGGCTTATTCCCCTGGCCGGGTTTCTGGCCGGGGCCGGCGTGGTGCTGCTGGTCTGCGGCGGGGCGACGTGCTGCTGCCTCAAGCATTTTACCCGCCACGGCGTGGCGGTCGCTCCCTGGATCGTTGGCGAGGTGTCTGCGGTCCTTTCCGCCCTGGGTCAAAACCGCCTGGATACCCTGCTCGCCCCGGGGGCGCGCCCGAGTCGCGCGCTGGCCCGCCGGGTAAGGGTTGGCACAAACGATTTGGAGAGCACGCAATCATGAATAAAGACGGCCTGCGCGATCTCAATGAAACAATTGGAAGCAAACCGCAAAACGGACTCGACGACGTCAAGGCCGTGATCGTCGTCCTTTCAGGCAAGGGGGGCGTGGGCAAGTCCACGGTGGCGGCCAATCTGGCCGCCGGGCTGGCCATGGAAGGCAAACGGACGGGCCTGCTCGACGTGGACGTCCACGGGCCGAGCATCCCACGCTTGCTCAAGCTCGGAGATTGCCGTCCGGCCATGACGGGGACTTTTATGGTCCCGGTCGAATGGCACTGGAATCTGGGTGTCATGTCCATCGGGTTTCTGCTGCCGGGCAAGGACGACGCCGTTATCTGGCGCGGCCCGGCCAAAGCCGGGGTCATCGAACAATTGGCCAAGCAAGTGGCCTGGGGCGAACGCGATGTGCTCGTGGTCGATTGCCCCCCGGGCACGGGCGACGAACCGCTCTCGGTGCTCCAGATCTTTGAAGACAAGGCCATGGCCGTCATCGTGACCTCGCCCCAGGACATGGCCGTGGACGACGTGCGCCGTTCCGTCACCTTCTGCCGGCAGCTTTCCACACCCATCCTGGGCATTGTGGAAAATCTGAGTGGTTTCGTCTGTCCGTCCTGTGGCGCTGTCCACGACATTTTCAGCGCCGGCGGCGGGGAACGGCTGGCGGCCGAGACCGGCGTCCCCTTTTTGGGCCGCATCCCCATTGATTCGGAAGTGGCCCGCTCGGGCGACGACGGCGACGTGTTCCTGGCCGTGGCCAGCCAGAATCCTTCGGCTCTGGCCTTTAAGGCCGTCATCGCCTCAGTGCTTAAAGCGCTTGAGGCCAAGCCCGCTGCCACAGCGTAAAGGAGGCTGCCGATGTCTGCCGAGCCGGATCAGGCAACGCTGGATATGATTCTCGATGTTTTTACCCAGGAGCAGCAGGCAGAGTTGATTGAGCGGTTTGGTGAGCGCGGCTTCGCCATCTGGCGCGACGCGCCGGACCGGTTGCGACTGGCCGACCCTGCCGTGGTCGGCGTGGTCACGGGCGCGTGCGGCGACACCATCTCCATTGCCCTGGCCATTGACGGCGAAGCCATTGTCCAGACCGACTTCGATACCGACGGCTGCGCCTCAAGCTGCATTGCCGCTGCCACCGCTGCCGCCCTGGCCCGGGGCAAAACCCTGGACGAAGCCGTGGACATTACCGAGCAGGCCGTTGTTGCGGCCGTGGGCCGGTTTCCCGACGACGACCGGCATTGCGCCTATCTTGCCGCTGCCGCTGTGCGCGAAGCCGTGCACCGCTGGATGCTTCAGGGCGGCGGGTCAACACTTGGAACGGGAACCGCCGTCGCCAGGGCCGCCAAGGCCTGACACCGCCCTTCCCGTCAAACACTTGGAAAAGGATGTTGCCATGAAGACGATTCTTGCAGTCAGCAGCGAAGGCCCCACGTTGGAAGCCGCCGTGGACCCCCGGTTTGGCCGGGCCGCCGGATTTGTTGTCGTCGATGCCGCAGACCAGGTCAGCTACCTGGATAACGGCGGCTCCCAGGCCATGGCCCATGGCGCGGGCATCGAAGCCGCCCGGCGCATTGCCGAGGCCGGGGCCAAAGTGCTGCTGACCGGGGTGGTCGGTCCCAAGGCGGCCAGCGCCCTGGCTGCGGCCGGGGTCACGGTGGTCGAAGGCCTGGAAGGCCTGACCGTTGGTCAGGCGGTGGCCAAGTACCGGGCCGGCCAAGGAGCGTAGGGGATGATCGCGGCCATCGCCAGCGGCAAAGGCGGCACGGGCAAGACCACCGTGTCGGCGTCCCTGGCCTCTGTCTGGACCCAAGCCCTGGGACGCCCTGTCCTGGCCGTGGATCTGGACGTTGAGGAGCCCAATCTCCATCTGTTCCTGCACCCCGTGATCGCCCGCAACACTGTCGCCAGCCTGGAAATTCCCGTGGTCGATGCGACCGTGTGCACCCGGTGCGGGGCGTGCCGCACCCTGTGCCAGTTCGGGGCCATCACCATTTTGGGTGACGCGCCCGTGGTCTTTGCCGAAATGTGCCACGGCTGCGGCGGCTGTCTGGCCGTGTGCCCGGTCGGGGCCATTACGCCTGGAGCACGCGAACTCGGCTGTATCGAGGAAGGGGCGGCCGGCTCGATAGGATTTCTTTCCGGCCGGTTGCGGGTGGGCGAGGCCATGAGTCCGCCGCTTATCCGGGCTGTCACCCGGCGTATGGAGGAACTGCTGGCCGGGCCGGCGGCGACAGCGCTGCCGGACGTCCTCCTCGACGCCCCGCCAGGGGTGAGTTGTCCGGCTGCGGCTGCCGTGGCCAAGGCCGACTGCATCGTGCTGGTCGCCGAACCAACCCCCTTTGGCGTCAACGACTTCATACTGGCCGTGACGGCCTTTGCGCCCCTGGGCAAGCCCATGGGCGTGGTGGTCAACCGGGCCGGGGCCGGCAATGACGAACTCTACGATTTTTGCCGGCAGGCCAAGCTGCCCATCCTGGCCGAAATACCCAACGACCGGCGCATTGCTGAAACCTATGCCCGGGGCGGGCTGCTGGCCGAGGTGAACGAGGACTGCCGCAGGCTGTGCCACACCCTGGCCCAGGCCGTGGACAGGCTGGCCCGGGAGGCGCGTCATGCCTGAAATCGTTGTCATTAGCGGCAAGGGCGGGGCTGGAAAAACATCGCTCACGGCGGCCTTTACCGCCCTGGCCCCCAAAAAAATCCTGTGCGATCTGGATGTGGACGCCCCGGATCTGCACATCCTGCTGGACCCGCACAATACCGTCAGAAACGATTTCGTGTCCGGCCATCTGGCCCACATCGAGCCTGATCTGTGTTCCGGGTGCGGCCAGTGCCGGGACTGGTGTCGGTTTGAGGCGATTTCGCCCCATGCAAACGGCGGCTGGCATATTGACGAGCGCCGCTGCGAAGGGTGCAAGACCTGCGTGGTCCTGTGTCCGCAGCAGGCCATTGCCTTTTCGCCGCGCACCTGCGGCTATAGCGCCGTCTCCGACACCCGCTTTGGCCGCCTCGTCCATGCCCAGCTCGATCCCGGCGCGGAGAACTCGGGCCGGCTGGTGTCGCTGCTGAAAAAAAAGGCCCGGGAGCTGGCCAAAAAGGACGGCCTGGACCTTATCCTGTGCGACGGCGCGCCCGGCATCGCCTGTCCGGTCATCAGCTCCCTGTCCGGGGCGACGTTGGCCGTGCTCGTCACCGAGCCCACGCCGTCCGGCATCCACGATCTGACGCGCGTGGCCGGGCTGTGCGACCACTTTCGTCTGCCGACCGCCGTCATCATCAACAAGGCCGATCTCAACGCCGAGGCGGCGGCCCGCATCAAAACCTTTTGCACCGATGGCGGCCATACCCTGGTCGGCAGCCTGCCCTATCACCCGGACGTGACCCTGGCCATGGTGCAAAAACTGACTCTGCCTGAATACGGCGGTCCCCTGGCCGCCAGCGTCGCCAGCCTGTGGGACGCCATAACCACTCTGGCCGGGCAAGCTCCCCGGCCCCTCTAAAAAGGAATACACTCATGGAAACCTGCCGCATTGCCATTCCCTCAACCATGCCCGGCGGCATGGACAGCGCCCTTGGCGAGCATTTCGGACATTGTGACTGCTACACCGTCGTGGACGTGGCTGACGGCAAGATTGCCCAGGTCGGCACGCTGCCCAACGTTCCCCACATGCAGGGCGGCTGCATGGCCCCGGTCAACCACCTCTCCCAAAACGGCGTCACCGTCCTTGTGGCCGGCGGCATGGGCATGCGCCCGCTGCAAGGGTTCATGCAGGTCGGCATCAAGGTCTATCACGGCGGCAGCGCTGCCTCGGTCAAAGACGCCGTGGACGCGTTCATGACGGGAACCCTGCTGCCCTTTTCGCAGAATCAGACCTGCGGCGGCGGTCTTGGCTAGGACTGTGTTCGGGCATTCCGGGTTTGGAGCGGCTCGCCGAACCCTTTTCCTGACAAGGGGGTCCGGGGGGGATTATCCCCCCCGGCCGCCGGAGGCATTCTTTTCTCAAGGAGACCGCCAATGCCGATTTACGATATTTCCTGTCCGGCCTGCGGCTATCGCGGTGAGGTGATCCGGCAACGGGCCGAAGACGCCCCGGCCTGTCCCCAGTGCGGGGCGGCCTCGGAAAAACTGGTGTCCCCGACAAGTTCGCTCACGGGCAAGGCGGCGGCCGGTCTGCCGGGCCCGGCGGACCATGGCTGTTGCGGTTCGCGGCCGGGGCAGGCGGGTTGCGCCGGTCCTGGCTCGTGTTGCGGCAAAACCCCGGCATTCTAGGAAGACAACATGCAGATAAGCATCATCACCCATCGTCCCGAGGACTTTACGGCCTTTGCCGCCGCCCTGGCTGAGAAAGGGGCGCAAACAAGCCTCGTTGCCACCGGGCAGGCCGCTTTGGATCAAGCGCGGCAGGCCCCGCCGACCCTGGCCGTGGTGGACGAGGCCTTGCCGGATATGGCGGCCTTTGCCCTGGTGTCCCAACTGTTGCAGGTAAACGCCTTCATCCACACGGCCGTGGCGACCAAGCTTTCGCCCGAAGCCTTCCACGAGGCTGGCGAAGGGTTGGGGATTCTGGCTGCTTTGCCCATGCAGCCAAGTGCCACAGACGCGCACACGCTCTTGGCAAACCTGAAGGCCTTGGTCTGATTGCTTTTTTCCGTTTCTGGCTGGCGGGGCGCGCCGTCTGTTGGAAGCCGGCTGGGCAGCTTCCAACGGACGGCGCGCAGCCCTTTAGAAGCTGACGTTGATTCCCAGTTCGCCGCCGTAGGTGACGACTTGCGGATTATCGATTGAGGCCGAGGCCGCGCCGCGCAGCAGCACCCGCTCACTGAGTTTAAACGACGTGCCCAGGCTGGCGGTGGTCCAGTCCGTGGCCGTTGGCGCGGCGGCCAGACTGTAGTGCTGGGCCGCCGTCGTGGTCAGCGCGGCCTTGACCAGACGGTCCTGGCCAACCAGTTCGTGGTTCCACTTGGCTTCGGCAAAGGGCTGCCAGCGGCCTATATCCACCAATACGCGCCAGCCGAGCTGGCTTACGGCCGAATCCCGGGTCTGGCCGCCAAACGACAAGGCGGTGACGCCGCTCGTGCCGGATTCGGTGAACCCTTTGATCCGCACCTGCTGCACAATCAAGCCCGCCACCGGGCCGGTGGTGACCGGTCCCAGGGTGAGGTCGCCGCCGGCGCGAAGGGCCAGCCCCAGGGATTGGCCGGTGGTGTGGGCGCTGTTTTGGTCCATGAACTTGCCCAACACCGCCTGCCGGGAGACGCTGTCCTGGTAGAGGCCACAGGACGCGGTCACGTTGCCCCAGACCGGACCATACCGGCCGGCGGTGTAGAGGCTTAGGGCCTCGCCGGTCTGCTCAAAGTCGCCGCCGTCCGAGGCGAATTTCTGGGTCTGGTGGCCAAGGGTCACGGCCGCGCCCACGATCACCCCGCCCGGCAATTGATAATCTGCTCCCAGCGAACCGGTCAGGGGCGTGCCGGAAGCATCGGGAAAGCCCGGGGTGTTTTTATAATCAAACGCATTCAGGCCGCCGCTGGCCCAGACGTTTAAGCCATTTGGCCCGCGATGCTGGCCGGTGAGGTCGATCTGGCCCTGGATGGTGGCAAATCGGGCCAGCCCATCCTGCACGGCGCATTCGGCCAGCAGGGAAATCTGGCTGGGGGCGCTTAAGAGACTGTACTCGTAATCCGACTCGATCTGCTGCCCGGCCGTGGTGAAGTGGACGCCGTTGGCACCGATGAAAAGCGAAGTCTCCAACTGGGCCGGCGTCACGTCCTGCCAGCTGTCGTAGAGGGGGCTTTGGGCCGAGGCCACGGCATTGGCGGAAAGCACCGAAGACGGGGTGAAACCGAACAGCACGGGGTTTTGCACCACAAAGCGGTACAGGCTGTCGATGTCGGCAGGAATAAAGCGCACGCCGGCAGCGGTGAGGCTGGTCCAGCGCATCATACTATAGGACTGGGACCGGGCGTAGAGTTCGGCGTTTGCAGCGGGAATATAGCCGCCTTCGCTGGCAAAGACCGCGTAGTTGTAGGAATTGGGCACGAGGATGGTGCGCGCCCCGGCCGCCTGCAGGGCAGCGACGTTTAAGGCCTGGCCGACAGCCAGCTCGGGCAGAAAATCGGGGTTGGCGGCGATCCAGGTCGCACCCATGGCCCGAACGAACTGCAAGTCGTTGTCGCCGGTCTTGACCACGTACAGGGCATGGGGATTGGCCACGCCGCCGACCGAGGCCAGGTAGTTCTGGATCTGTTGGTTGGTGGCCACATTGGTCCGGGCGGACACGCCGGAAAGGGGCGTGCTGTCGGCAGTGGCGCGCAACGGAGCGGAAAACGCGCCGCCATTGGCGAAGTTAAAGCCACCGCCGCCGATGGCCACACCGCTTTGGCCAAACCGGCCGGCCAACAGGATGGAATTGACGATGCCGGGTCCGGCAAAGGCTCCGCTGGCCCCGTTGGCAACAGCTGCTGCGACCAGGGCGTCCTGTGTCGCACTTCCTGTCGTATTGTAGCGGAAATAGCCGCTGTCCAGGGTGCTGTCGCCAAAGCCGACGTACTGGTTAAACCCTGCGGCGTCGGCCGGACCGGACAGGCGGCCGGCGATCAGCACCAGCAGCGCGATGAGAAAGAAGACGTGTTTCATGGGGGGAGCCACCTTGCGTGGAGTTGCCGCAGGGGAAATAGCGCCGGGAAAGACGCGCACTGCACCGCCGCAAGCATGGCACAGAGGGGTATCGTATATTTTGCCAGGCGCATAGCGTTCAGTTTAGTCCGGATATCTGGACCGTATGGCGGCGATGACGTCGGCGATGGACAAAAAAGCGTCCACCACGGCCGGATCGAACTGGCTGCCGGCGCCTTCGGCGATGATACGGGCCGCATCCGCCTCGGCGAAAGGCGGCTTGTAGACCCGGCGCGACACCAGGGCGTCGTAGACGTCGGCCACGGCGGTAATCCGGGCCGGCAGGGGAATATCCTCCCCGGCCAGGGGCACGCTTCCCGCCATGTCGTGGCCGGCCGGATCATCGACCCGGCCGGGGTAGCCCGAGCCGTCGAAACCCTGATGATGATACAGGGCCACGTCCCGGCTCCAGGCATCAACCTCGCTGGAGGGATTGTCGAACAGGGCGGCACCCAGCAGGGTATGGTTCTTCATGGTGTGGTATTCAGCGGCAGACAGCGGGCCGGGCTTGCGCAGGATCTGGTCGCTGATGCCCACCTTGCCCACATCGTGGAGCATGGCCGCAATGCGCATCATGTCCTTGCGCCGCTTGGCCTCCGGCACCGAGAGCCCGTGCCGGACGGCCAGGGTGTGGCAGATTTCGGCGGCGTAATCCCCCACCCGGCGCACATGGGGGCCGGTTTCCGCCGGATCGCGCAGTTCGGCCATGCGAGCCATGCGCAGGATGAACTCCTCGGTGACCAGCCCCGCTTCAACAACCGCCGTGGCCTGATCGGCTAAGAGCGTAAGCAGATCGATGTCGGCCGGGGTAAACCGGGCGGGGCAGCCGGCGGCGTCGCCGGGATTGATCAATTGGATGACGCCCACGACGCGCCCCCGGCTGGAAACCAGGGGCAGGGTGGCCACGGCCCGGGTGCGGTAGCCGGTGCGCTGGTCAAACGAGCTGTTAAAGTGCACGGGCAGGGCCGGGTCCATGGCGTAGACGTCGTCAATGACCAGGGGGGCGGCCTTGCGGGCGGTGAATCCGGCCAGGGACAGGCCGTCCACCGGCAGGCGCGAGGCCAGATAGACGTGGCGGGTCACGTCGTCGGCGGAAAACAGGCTGTCGTTGTGGACATAGCGGAAGACCAGATCGTGGCCGTCTGCCAAAAAGATGGTCCCGGCATCGGCCCCGACCAGGGCGCGCGCCTCGAAAAGCAGCCGGTCGAGGATGGCCCCCAGGCTTTTGAGGCCGCGCAGCGCATTGGTGATGGTGAGGACGCGGACCACCGTGTCGGCCGAGTGGGTACTGCTCTGGCCTGGGGCCATGGACGCCTCCGAGCTTTCATGCTGATACCACTTTCCTTACTTGTCGAAATGCTGCCCTGGCGTCAACCCGGCCACCGGGCGCGCAACGCAGCCGCCAGGGTCGTCCTTGCCGTTTGGCGCTCTCCGGGCTATCCACACCGCAACCGGATCGTTGCCGTCCCCACGCCTGGGGGCGGTCCATGGCCCGACCTTCCCGGAGGCACACCCCGCACCCATGGCCCGCATCCTCTACGGCGTCCACGGCACCCAGCACGGCCACGCCATCCGCGCCCTGATCCTGGCCCGGCATCTGGCCGCGCTTGGCCACGAGTTCCTCTTCGTCTCCAGCGAAGAGGGGGCGGGGCTGCTGGCCCGCGAATTTCGCGTGGAGCGCTTTGAAAACCCCGGCACGCGCTATAAAAACCAGCGCCTGGACACCCCGGCGACCCTGGCCCTGGCCGCCAAAACCCTTGCCAAACGCCCGGCGGAACTGGCCCGGCTGGCCCGGCTCATCGACGCCTTCAAGCCCGACGCCGCCATTTCCGACTACGAATATTTCGTGCCCATTGCCGCCAAGCGGGCCGGCATCCCCTGCCTGTCCATCGACCACCAGCATGTCATCTCCTGCTGCGACCATCCCGTGCCGCCGCGTCTGTTGCCGGACTACTGGGGCATCCGGGCCTCTATCCGCTTTTTGTTTTCGGCCTGCTCGGACTATCTGGCCATCTCCTTTTTCCAGCCGCCGGCCAAGCCCGGCGCGCGCGCTTTGGTGGCCCCGCCGATCCTGCGCCAGAGTGTGATCGAGCGCACCCCCAGCCAGGGCAGCCATATCGTGGTCTACCAGAGCTGCGGCATCTGCGACGCCTTTGCCCCGTATCTGCGCACCATCGACCGGGAATTCCGGGTCTATGGCTATAAAATGGACAAGGTGGACGGCAATCTGACCTTTCGCAACTATAGCGAAAACGGCTTCCTCGATGATCTGGCTTCGTGCGCCTATGTCGTATGCGGCGGCAGCCACAATCTCATGAGCGAGGCGTTGTATTTTGGCAAACCGGTGCTGTCCTTCCCGGTGGCCGGGGCCTTTGAGCAGCAGTTGAACGCCATCTATCTTGACAAGCTGGGCTACGGCCGGGGCGCGTCCATGGACCGTCTGGAGCCGGACTTGCTCCCGGCCTTTGAGCATAATCTCGATGCCATGCGCCGCCGCATCGCCACGGGGCGTTTTTGCGGCAACGACGAAGTCTTTGGGCTTCTCGACGCTTTTTTGCGCCACGGTCGTCTGCCGGGGCGCTCCTAGTGGTGTGTCCGGCACGTGCCGCGAGCCTTTTTCCAAGCCGCAACACTTTGAATTAATGCTTTTTATTTCCAAAAATCAGGAATGTTTTTTGGAAAGTCCCAACGAGGGGTTTCGCCCCTGGCGTATTGCCGGCGCTTTTGGTAATGCGCCCCCACGCCACGTCCACACTCAAGGAGAGATGCCCTATGCGTCGCCTCATGCCCCTGGCCCTTGCTGCCGTCCTGACCATTGTCTGCGCCGTTGCTGCTACGGCAGCGGAGAAGCCGCTCACCTTCGGCCTGTTGCTGGTCGGTCCCTACAACGACAAAGGCTATAGCCAGGCCCAGTACGAGGGCGGCAAATACGTCGAAGCGCAGCAGCCCGGCACGAAGATGCTGTACCTGGACAAGGTCAACCCGGCCGACCGCCCGGGCGTGACCATCCCCCAGTTGGTGGACGATCTGGCGGCCAAGGGAGCCACCCTTATTCTGGCCGGTTCCGACGACATGAAGGACGGCATCCGCGAGGCGGCCGAGGCCCATCCCGACCTCACCTTCGTCCATCTTTCCGGCGACGACGCCCTGACCGGCAAGGCTCCCAAGAATCTCGGCAACGTCTTTTCCAAGATGGAATACGCCAAGATGATGGCCGGTTTTTCCGCCGCCATGACCACCAAGACCGGCAAGATCGGTTTTCTGGGGCCGCTGATCAACGACGAGACCCGCCGTCTGGCCAACGCCGCCTACCTCGGCGCGCGCTACGCCTGGGAGACGGTGCGCGGCCAAAAGCCCGAAGCGCTGACCTTCAAGGTGAGCTGGATCGGCTTTTGGTTCAATATCCCGGGTGTGACCTCCGATCCCAATCAGGTGGCCGGTTCGTTTTACGACCAGGGCTACGACGTGATCATTTCCGGCATCGACACCCCCGAGGCGCTCACCGTAGCCGGGGCGCGCAAAAAGACCGGGGCCGACGTCTACGCCCTGCCCTACGACTTCAAGCTGGCCTGCCAGGGTGCCCCGGACGTGTGCCTGGGCGTCCCCTATTTCAACTGGGGACCGCCGCTTTTGACCATCGCCAAGGCCGTGGCCGCCGGGACGTACAAGCCGGGCTTTGAGTGGCTGGCCCCGGATTTCGCGGCCTTAAACGACCCGGATAAAAGCCCCATCGGCTTTACCGAGGGCAACGCCCTGTCGCCTGAGACCAAAAAGGCCCTGGCCCAGTTCATTGCCGATATCGGGTCGGGCAAGATCAACCTCTACGCCGGCCCGCTCCAGTACCAGGACGGCACCACTTTTGTGCAGGCCGGGTCCGTGGCCACGGACAAGGACATCTGGTTCACGCCGCAACTGCTGCGCGGCATGGAGGGTGCCAGCGCCTCCAAATAGGGGCGACTGGCCAGGGAAATAACCGCGTGGACGTCGTCCTGTCCCAAATCGTGAAGCGCTTCGGCCCGCTTGCCGCCAACGACGACGTCACCATGCGCTTTGCCCCGGGGACCATCCACGGCCTTTTGGGCGAGAACGGGGCCGGGAAATCGACGCTCATGCGCGTGTTGTGCGGCGTCCTGGCCCCGGATGGCGGGGAAGTTGTCGTGAACGGCCGGGCCTGCCCCGGCCTGACCCCGGAAGGGGCCGGGGCCCTTGGCATCGGCATGCTCAGCCAAGACCCGCTGGATTTTCCGCCGCTGCCAGTCTGGGAAAACTTCGCCCTGGGCGGCGGGCCGGTGCTGTCGCGCTCGCAAGCCAAGGCCCGGCTGGCGGCCGTGTGCGCGCGCATGGGCTTTGTCTTGCCGCCCGACGCGCCGGTTTCCCGCCTCACCGTGGCCGAGCGGCAACAGCTCGAACTGGCCCGGCTTTTTGACCGCGACGTGCGCCTGCTCATTCTCGATGAACCCACCACCGGTATTTCCCCGGCCCAGAAAGAGGCTCTTTTTGGCGTGCTGCGCGCCTTTGTGGCCGACGGCGAGCGGGTGGTGGCCCTGGTCACCCACAAGCTGGCCGAGGCCAAAGAGCTGTGCGACACGGTGTCGGTGCTGCGCCAGGGCCGGCTGGTCGGGAGCTTTGCCGCCCCGCTTTCGACCACCGCCATTCTGGGTGCCATGTTCGGGGCCGAGGCCGCCTGCGCCGTCGGGGCCGTGCCGCCCCGGCCCGCTCCGGTCGTTGGCGGCGAGGCGCTCTTGCGGGTCACGGACGCCGTCATTGCCGATGAAAAAATCGTGTTGCAACCGCTGTCCGTGGCCATCCGGCCGGGCGAGATCGTGGGGCTGGCCGGTATTTCCGGCGGCGGCCAGGAGGCCTTTTTGCGCGGGCTGGCCGGCATCGCCCCGGTGGTTGCCGGCTCCCTCGCCGTTGCCGGCCGGGAGTTGGCCGGCAAACCGGCGACCCGGTTTCTAAACGCCGCCGTCCACTATCTGCCCGCCTCGCGGCTGGAAGAGGGGCTTTTCCCGGGACTGACCCTTTTGGACCACGTCCGCCTGGCCTTTCCCGAACGCCGGGCCGAGGCCCGCGCCATTTTTGCCGAGCGCTGCGTCGGGCGCTTTCGCCTGACCAATCTGCCCGAAGCCAAGGCCGCCCGGCTCTCCGGCGGCAACCAGCAGCGGCTGCTGCTGTCCCTTGTTCCCGACGACACGCGCCTGCTTTTGGCCGACAACCCCACCCGGGGCCTGGACGCCGCCTCCATAGCCCAAATCTGGGACCATTTTCGCGAGCGTGCCGCTGCCGGGGCGGCAGTGGTCTTTTTTTCCGAAGATCTCGACGAATTGCTGGCCCACGCCGGCCGGGTGCTGGTTTTTTTCAATCGCGCCCTGGTGGCCGATTTAAAGGCCGGCATTTTTGACGCCGCCTGCGTCGGCGATCTCATGACCGGCCGCACCGTCCCCGGACAGGCGGTCGCATGACCGGGCGCACCTCTAGCCTTGCCCGGGCCGGCTTCTCCCTGGCCCTGGCCCTTTGTGTCACCCTGGCCATCGTGGCCGCCGCCGGCGCGCCGCCGCTGACCACCCTGGCGGTCATGCTCGATGGTGGCCTGGGCTCGGGACAGGCCGTCCTTCGCACCTTGTCCGCCCTGGTGCCGCTGCTGCTGTGCGGCGCGGCGTTATGCGTGACCTTTGCCGCCAATCTCTGGAACATCGGCGTGGAAGGGCAAATCACCCTTGGCGCGGTTTGCTGCGTCTGGTTTCTGCGCGATCTGGGCCTTGCCGGCCTTGTGCCGCCGTTTCTCGCCGTGCCAGGTGCCCTGGCAGCGTCCATGGTTGGCGGGGCGGCCTGGGCGCTTTTATCCGGCGTCCTTCGCACCCACGGCCGGGTGCATGAGATTTTTTCCGGCCTGGGCCTGAATTTCGTGGCCATGGGCGTGTCCCTGTGGCTCATCCTCGGCCCCTGGAAACGGCCCGGCATGGCCTCCATGTCCGGCACCGAACCCTTGCCCGCCGCCCTGTGGCTGCCGGCCCTGGGCGGGCGGCCCATGAGCTTGTGGGGCCTTATTCTGGCTGTGGCCGCCTTTGTCCTGGTGGCCTGGGTGCTCAACCGCACCTTTTTCGGCCTGACCCTTTCGGCCGTGCGCCAAAACGCCATGGCGGCCGAACGGCTGGGGCTTCGGCCCAAACGCCGGATGCTGGCGGCCATGGCCCTGGGTGGCGCGCTGGCCGGTCTGGCCGGCGGCGTCCTGGTGGCCGGCCTCTATCATCGCCTGATTCCGTCCATTTCCGGCAACTACGGCTACACCGCCATCATGGCCGTGCTGCTGGCTTCCGGCAGCCTGCGCTTTTTGCCGTTGGCCTGCCTTTTCTTCGCCGTCCTGACCGTTGGTTCCATCCAACTCCCGCTGGCCCTGTCGCTGGATTCCTCTCTGGCCGGGGTGGTGCAGGGCGTACTTGTGCTGACCCTTTTTGCCGCCAGACGCCTGTGGCCGGCCGGCAACACCGGGAGTACCGGGGGCACCAGGAACAGGGGGAGCGCGGCATGAGCCTGGACTACCTGACCGCGCTTATTGCCGCCGTGCTGTTCGCGGCCGCGCCGCTGATTCTGGCGGCCCTGGGCGAAACCATTTCCGAGCGGGCCGGGGTGATCAATCTGTCCCTGGACGGCACGGTGCTCTTTGCCGCCATGGTCGCCTTTGCCGCTGCCCGGGCCACGGACAATCCCTGGCTGGGGCTGGCTGCCGGCGGGCTGGCCGGGGCAGGCATCGCTGCCGTGCTCGGCGTTTTCGGGCTGCTCCTGGGCGCGTCCGAGCTGGCCGTCGGGTTTGTCCTGACCCTTTTTTGCCGCGAGCTGGCCTATTTCATGGGCCACGGCCAGGCCCGCCAGCCCGGCCCGGACCTTGGGGCGCTCAATCTGCCGTTTCTGTCCGATCTGCCGCTTTTTGGCCCGGCCATTTTTCGTCAGAGTCCGGTGGTGCTCCTGAGTCTGGTTGCCGTGGGGCTGGTCTGGTTTTTCCTTATGCGCACCCGGGCCGGACTGGTGGTGCGGGCGGTTGGCGAAGCGCCGGCAGCGGCCGTGGCCCGGGGGCTGGCCGTCACACGGACGCAGTTTCTGTGCTGTCTGGCCGGCGGCGCTTTGGGCGGTCTGGCCGGGGGGCTGTATTCGCTGTCGGTCAAGCCGGGTTGGGGCCATCCCCAGGGCTGCGAAGGAGCGGGCTGGATTGCCCTGGCCATCGTTATCTTTGGCGGCTGGAAACCGGTGCGGGTGGCCTTGGGCGCGCTTTTTTTCGCCGCCATCCAGGTGGCCGGCATTGCGCTGCAGGACGTGCTGCCCGGTCTTTCCGGCACGCTGTTTCAGATCGCCCCCTTCCCGGTCATGATCCTCACCCTGCTCGTGGTCAACCTGCGCCGCTCGGCCGCCTTTCGCGAGGCTGCCCGGCGGGTGCCGCTTCTGGGGCGTCTTGTGCCGCGCACGGCCGGCGGCGCGCCCGGGGCCATCGTCGGTGCCCTGGACAAGGGCTTTTAAGCCGCGCCGCAACCCGGTTTCCGGGGTGGCGCGGTTGCCACTGGCGGCCATTTACGGTAACGCAACGCCAAGTCGCCATGAGAGCGGCAAAATCATCGCCCAATGGACACCACTGCCATGCTAAAACGCCCGCTTACTCCGGAGACGTACTACAGGCTGCCCTGGAATCTGGCCGACAACGCCATTACCTGGCTTGAACCGACCACCAAGTGCAATCTCTACTGCGAAGGGTGCTACCGCGAAAACGATCCCTTCGGTCACAAGCCCCTGGCCGACGTCATTCGTGATCTGGAGCGGGTCAAGCAGATGCGCCGCACCGACGGCATCTCCATTGCCGGCGGCGAGCCGCTTATTTATCCCGACATCGTGCCACTGGTGCGCTATGTGGCGGCCCAGGGCTGGAAGCCCATCATCAATTCCAACGGGCAGGCGCTCACCCCTGAGCTGGTGCGCGAACTGGCCGCTGCCGGACTGGTCGGATTCACCATGCACGTGGATTCGCATCAGGTCCGCCCAGGGTGGAAGGGAGCCAGCGAAAAAGACCTCAATGCCCTGCGCTTAAAGCTCGCCGAGATGATCCACGAACACGGCGAAGGCAAAGTGTCGTGCTCGTTTAACGCCACGATTTACCGTGACACCCTGTCCGAAATCCCCATGCTCACCCGCTGGGCCCACGAGCACATCGACATCGTTCAGACGATGGTCTACATCCTGTTTCGCTCGGCCAGAAAACGCAGCAATTTCGATGTGTTCGCCAACGGCCGCCCGGCCGATGTGGGCGATCTCGTCTACCAGCTCGACAAACAGGAACAACACGAAGACATCGACTCCCAGGAGATCGCCGACGCCATCCGGCTGGCCTATCCCGAGCATGAGCCGTGTTCCTATTTAAACGGCACCGAGGACTCCCGGTCCATGAAATGGCTGCTGACCCTTCGGGCCGGCAACAAGGACGAGATCATTGGCTATCTCGATGCCAAGTTTGCCGAGTGGATGCAGATTTTCCACCATCTCTTTTTTGGTACCTACCTGGCCTACACCCGTCCGTGTTGGACGGCCTGGCTGCAAAAGCTCATTTTCCTGACGCCCTTTAACAAGAGCCTGCGCCAGATCTTTGGCAAGCTGCTCACGCGGCCCAAGATGTGGACCAAGCCGGTGCACATCCAGTCGATCATGGTCATCCAGCCCTGCGATCTGTTTGACGACGGTCGCCAGAACATGTGCGACGGCTGCCCGGACGCCATTTTCTACAAGGACAAGCTGGTTTGGAGCTGCCGGGTGGACGAGCTGGAGAAGTTCGGCGCGTTTATCCAGTGCGCCCCGCGCAGTTGTTGCGGCGGCGGCACCTGCGCTCCCCAGCCGGCCCCGGCTCCCGAAGCAGCCAAGGCACCCGAACCGGCCGCCGCCCCGGCACCCGAACCGACGCCGGTGCCTGAACCGACTCCGGCCCCCGAACCGGCCCCGACGCCTGTGCCCCAGGCCGAGCCGGTGCAAGCGCCCGAGCCGACTCCCGAACCTGCCCCGGCCCCCGAGGCCGTCATTGCGCCGGAACCGACGCCCGAACCGCAGCCCGAGCCGGTGCAAACGCCCGAGCCGACCCCCGAACCGGCCCCGGTCCCCGAGGCCGTCATCGAGCCGGAACCGACGCCCGAACCGCAGCCCGAGCCGGTGCAAGTGCCCGAACCGGCCCCCGTGCCTGCGCCTCGCCAGGACACCGCCCCGGCCACCAAGGGTATGACCGAACCGGCAGTCAAGGTGATGACGCCGCCGGCCGTGGTCGCCCCCGAGCCGACTCCGGCCCCTGCGCCGGAACCGACTCCGGCCCCTGCGCCGGAACCGACCCCCGAGCCGACGCCGGAACCGGCCAAGGCCGCACCAGCCAAGGCCGCCCCGGTCAAGGTAGCCCAGCCGGCCGCCGACAAGCCGGCCAAGGCTGCCCCGGCCAAGAAGTCCGGCAAGGCTGCCAAGAAAAAATCCAAGGCTCGTTAGCCGCACCGCCTGATCAACCCTGCCGACCGCCATGCGCGGTCGGCAGGGGGAATACCCGATGCCCCAAAAAACGACCGCCGCCCCCAAGGCCGTACCCCGCCAATCCTACGGCATTTTCTCAAAATTCCTGCAGCTTGCCGGCGCACAGTGGATTCACGACGCGCTGCATACCTTTTTCCTTATTTATCTGGCCCGGTTGTCCACCAGCGATTACGGCGAATTCATGGTGGCCTTTGGCCTGGCCTCCATTATCCTCTTTCTGGGCGAATTCGGCCTCAACCAGCCGCTGGTCGCTTCGCTGTGCAAGAAATACAGCCACAAGGGCGACATCCTGGCCCAGTACACCCTTTTAAAGGGCGTGCTGCTGGTGGCGGGGTGGCTCGGCGTGGTGGTCTTTATCCACTGGCAGGGCTACACGCCGGGGCTTAAAAATCTGGTCATGGTCATCTCGGCCGGCGTGGGGCTGGAAGCCATCGCCAGTTCCTTTTTCGTGGCCATCCGGGTTGAGGGCCGCCAGGATCTCGAAGGCCGCATCCGCGTGGTGGCCGGCATTCTCGGCTACGGCTACGCCATTGCACTCCTTTCCATGGGGGCTGCGCCGCATTGGATTGCGCTTTTCAAGCTCATCGAAAACGTGGTCAACCTCGTTGGCGGCGTGTGGATGGCGCTGCGCACCACCGACTTTAACGGCCTGTCGCTCAAACGCAAATCCATGGCCCGCACCTGGGCCACCGCCAAAAACGGCATGGTGTTCGTGCTCATGGCCCTGGCAGCCATCCTCTACAACAAAGCCAACCTCTACTTCCTGCAAAGCCAGGGCGGCCCCACCAAAGTGGCCCAGTACAGCGTCACCTGGGAACTGGTGGATGGCATCTCCATCCTAGTGTCCAATCTGCTGTTGCGCTCCATCCTCTATCCGCTGTTTGTGCGCTTGTGGAAAAGCGATAAGACGGAATTTACGCGACTGGCCAACAACTCGGTGCGCTGGCTGATCGGCGCGTCGATCCCGGTCATGTTTGTGCTTTTTATCGAATCCGACCGCATTATCGGTCTCATTTACGGCGGGGCCTACTACGAAGCCATGTGGATGCAGAAATGGCTGGTCGGCACGATCATCTGCGGCTTTGTGCACAATCTGGCCGCCTATCTCATGATGAGCCAGGGCAAGCAGCGCCTGCTGCTGTTCGTCTACATCGGCGGGCTTTTGCTCAACCTGGCCCTGTGTTCCACGCTCATTCCCATGGACCCGCTCCTGGGCACCTGTCTGGCCATGCTGATTACCAAGGCGGCCGTGGCCGTGGCCACCACCACCTATTGTCAGGTGAGCATGCGCATCATCGACATCAAATCCATGTGGCGCATCGCCGCGGCCTGCGCGGCCGGGGCGGCGCTCTATTTCGCCACCTATCGCTTCGGCATCCGCGAAATACCGGAAATCCTGGCGTTGGTGCCGTTTATCTTCCTGGTGCGCCAGTGGCAAAAGGAATTCAAGGCCCAGAAGGCGCAAGCCGGCATGAGCTGAGTGTCGCATGGCACCCAGCAGGAACGGCCGCGCGCCACGCAAAAGGGCCGCTGCTCCCGTACGGGAGCAGCGGCCCTTTCATTTCCCGGTGGGGGGGCCGGGGGCATCTTCCGTCTTCTCTATTCAGTTTCCCGGATCACCCGCTTGACCACGCCGCCCCAGCCGACTTTGTAGCGGATACCGCGCCAGGCCATGGTGTTGGTGGTAAAGGTGCGGCCAAAGCACCAGGCCAGCATCAAAAACGTCGCCGCATAGCCGCGCAGCCAGGGGAAAAGCGCCACCGGCCGGGGACATAAGCTGCGAAAGCACAGCCCCAGTCCGGTAAAGGCGGCCAGATAGGCTGCCCCGGCCACGGCCGATGCGCCGCTGCCAAAGCCAAAAATCCAGCCCCCGAGTATGCCGACAGCCAGGAGCTGCGGTGCGGCCAACAACAAGACGGCCACAATGGACACCAGCCATCCCGGCGGGATGCAGAATTTGAGATAGAGGAGTTGGCGCGTGAGCCAGTCGTCCCAGCGGGTGAGGCTCACCCCCGATAGCGGCGTGGCCAGACAGGCCGCTGCCACGGGCCAAGCGGCCACACCAAAGCGGTGCAGATGCGGCCCCATGGAGAAATCGTCCACGATGTTGTGGCCCCAGAGTTTGACCAAACCAAACCGGTCAAAGGCCGGCCGGGAGATGGCCATGGCCCCGCCCCAGGGCTGGGTGATGGCCCGGATGGGCTGGAGCAGATGCAGGGCCAGACAGGTGACAGCCATGCCGATGGTGGCGGTGGCCCCGTCGCCGGGCACGATCTTGTGAAAGCCGCTGGTCATGGGCGCGTCGCCGCGAGCGATGGGGGCTACGAGATTGGAAACAAAGTGGCGGTCGGCCACATGGGTCGAGTCGCAGAAAACAAACACCTCGGCCGTCTGGGCCGCCCGCACGCCGGCCAGGATATTGTGATTTTTCTGACCGCAGGTCGTCGCCGGCCCGGCCACCAGCTGCAACACCCGGGGATCGTTGCCGGCCTCGCCGCACACCAGGGCCACGGCCGGATCGTCGGCCTGCCCGGCGACGAAAATAACCGTCATATCCGGGTAGTCCTGATCAATCAGCGAAGAAACAGCCTGCCGCATGCCGGGCGTGTCGCCGGTGACCGGCACAATGACCGCCACCCGGGGGCAGATAGCAGGCAACGTCTCGGGACCGTCGCCGCCGCGCACATGCTTTTGGCCAAGCAAATAAAGGGCGGCAAGCACGCACAATTGCACGGCCATGACACCAAAAACAAACAACTCCACGCAGCCTCCTGAGGAGCGCCCCGGAAGTTTCGCCGGGCCGCATCGAAAAATTATACCCTGAGCCGGGTTCCGGTGGGATTGTCGCCAGCCACCAGCGCAACGGTGGTTCCTGGCTAGCACACACGCCGGCTCTCAGGGCCGGAGCCGACCAGTGTACCGACCAACGCCCAAAACCCCCTTGAAATACGTCTTCCTTTCAGGGGGTCCGGGGGGGATGATCCCCCCCGGCCGCCGGAGGCACTCTTCTCTTTCTTCTATCTTCTCTTCGTAAATAACTACGGCGTGCGCGTGGCGCGCAGTTCGACTTTGCGGCCACCTTTGGTGGTCAGGGTGCCGGTCAGTTCGTTGCCGCGCGCGTCGCCTTCAAAGACATGCCCGCTGCCGTGGATCATGTAGACGTGGCCGTTAAAGACGGCCCCGACCACATGGTAGACATTGGTTTCGCCGGTGAGGGCGCAGACCACCACTTCGCCTTTGACGGAATTGCCATCCTGTTCGATGGTGGCCGAGAGTTGCGACCCATAGAGCGAGGCACGCCACAAACCGGCCATCTGGGCTTCTGCACAAGCCAAGGCTGGCAGGGCCAGCAGCAGACTGGCGAGAAACGCAAGGAGGGCAAACAAACGCATGGGGTTCTCCATCCCGCACGCCCTTTCCGAAGAGGACCGACGGCGCGCGGGTCGTGTTGCGGCAAGGCGCTGACCGTGGCGGGTGTCAGCTCGCAACACGCTGCATCGACGATTTCTGTGTATAACACGTTGCATACTTGTGGACACGGCACGCGGGGCGACGGCACCCCAGCGGTCGCGGCGGTGGTCAATCCCTGGCTGGCCCAGCACCCGCCGGGCGCTGGGCCGGACCGCCGGCGAGCACATGCTCGAAGACGGCTTCGTGGCGGCGCACCATTTGCGCCATGGAAAAAAGCGCCTCCACCCGTTCCCGGGCGTTTTTCCCAAAGGCCAGCCGCTTGTCCTCGTCGGCCAGCAGCGCGGCGATATTTTCGCCCAGGGCTTCGGGATTGCGCGGCGGGCAGAGCAGGCCCGTTTGATCCGGAACGACCAGATCCGGGATGCCGCCAACGGCCGTGGCCGCCACCGGCAACCCCATGGCCATGGCTTCGAGCAGCACGTTGGGCAGCCCTTCGCGCACCGAGGACAGGGCCACAACCGAGGCCTGCTGGAAAAACGGACGCGGGTCGGGTGATGCGGGATAGGTGCGGATCAGGCCGCGCACCGGCGAGCGGCTGGCCAGGGTGCGCACGCGCGTGCGCAGCGGCCCGTCGCCAACCAGCCACAACTCGGCCCGGGGGCGCTTGGCCGCCACGTATTCAAAGGCCCGGATCAGCGTCTCGTGGTCCTTGTCCTCGCAAAACCGGGCCAGACACAGCACCACTTCGCGCACCGGCCGCAACTCGTCGGGCGGCGGCAGGAAATAGCCGGTGTCCACGCCGTTGGGGATGCAGGTGATGGCAGCGGCCGGCCGGCCCAGGGCTTCCAGGGTGCGGGCCAGCGGCGCGGCATTGACGATATGATGGCTGCAAAGGCCCTTTAAAAACCGCTCATGCTGCCGGGCAATGGCCCCGCCGCCGCGACAGGTGCCGATCACCGGGGCCAGTCCCTGCATTTTGGCAAAGATGCGGGCCCAGATGTTGGGCACGGCGGTCAGCGGCACGAGCACATCCGGCCGGTGCTCCTTGAGCCTGTGCCACAAAGCCGCAAGCGAGGCCAGCCCCACCGTGGGATTGGGCGAGAGCCACACCAGCGGGATGCCCGCAGCCTCGGCTTTGGGTGCAAAATCGCGCACGTCGGTAAGCATCCAGAATTCCGGGGCAAACAGCGACCGGTCCAGACGCGTCCCAAGCTCCAGGGCCTGGCGCTGGGTGCCGCCAAAAGCCAGATCCTGGAGCACAAAGACAACGCGGGCCGGTTTCTTCACGTCAGTCATCAATACCCCATCAGGCCACAGCAGCGGGTACACGAGGGCATAAGTCCTTCGGTGTGCAGGCTGGCCCGGAAACGCCTATAGGCTTCGCTGTTCCACAATTCGGTGATGGTTTTGTCGCGCACATTGCCCACGATATAGTCATGGTAGTCGCGGCACGGCGACATGTCGCCGTTGGAATCCAGTTCCACCGCCTGATAGATGGAGATGCACTGGTTGTAGCCGAAGGTGGCGTCGTGGTTGCTGTAGTATTCGCGCAGATCGGGCACGCCGGAGACGTTGGGAATGATATTGACCGGCGGGTTTTTAAAACCCTTGGAGCGACGCTTCACTTCGGCCAACTGTTTGTTGAGCGTCTCGTGGTCCTTGATGGTCCAATCGCCCACCCAGCCCCAATGGAGCTTGGGCTTAAAGCCAAACCGCCGGGCAAAGTCCTCGTCATGGGCCGTGGCGCTTTTTTCATCGATCCACCACGACAGGTAATAGACGAAAAGGTCCACCCGGTCCTTGTAGGCCTCGTAGATATCCACCAGATGATGGACGTTGGCGCTGGAGATGGTGGTCAGGGCGGCCACCAGCGGCAGTTTGGTGTTATGGGCCTTTTTGGCCTCGGCGATGGCGGACAGCGAATCCTGGATAACCTTGTAATTGTCGCCGCCGCCGGCCGAAGGCCGGGCCGCGTTATGGGTCTCGGGCGAATGGCCGTCGATGGAAATCTGGAGCAGGAACATGGGCGCGGCCGCCAATCGATCCGCCGCAGCCACGAGTCCGGTGGCGTTGGTGGCAATGGAGGTCGGCATCTTTAATTCGGTGGCCCGGTCGATGATGTCCAGCCAGCCTTTGTACATGGTCGGCTCGCCGCCCCACAGATAGACCGAGGGCCGGTGGCCGTTGGCTGCCAGATCATCGAGCAGGGCCAGATAACGTTCCGGGGAGATTTCCTGCTTCTTTAAATCTTTGAGATTGCTCCCGTGCAAAAAGCCCTGATCGCCCCACTGACCGCAGGTGTGGCAGCGCAGGTTGCACATATCCGTGATACGAATGGAGAGTTGCCGGATGCTGCGGGCATTGCCGGTTTCGGCCTGGGGATTGAGGAAGGAAAAGAGGAACTTCTCTTTTTCCAAGGCCGCCAACCGGCCGGCGATCCAGGGATGACGAGCCACTTTGACCGACTGTTTGAGAATCGTGCCAAGGGCGACGCTGCTGCGTTTGCTCATGAAGCCTCCAAAATAAAGCCTGACGGCGAAATGTCGCCTTACGCCGAAAAGGCCCATGGTTCAAGCATTGTGACGCCAAGCCCCTGGTAGGCAGGTCGCCCGGTCTTGTAAAGAGCGCCTGCGGGAAACCCTGGCGACCGCCGGCCCGGTGTCACCGGACTGGCCCCAATGGCCCGGTTGCCAATGGCCCGGTTGCCTTGCGGGCGGCGAGGGGCTACACTGGGGTTTGCAGATTTGCGCCCGGCGGCTTTCTCCGGGACGTTTTGCGAAGGTATATGATGCGCATCAACTGCCCCCAATGCGGTTTTTTCAGGGAGTTGCCTGACACCAAGGCTCCGGTGACCCCGACCATGGCCACCTGTCCCAAGTGCCGCCATCGGTTCCGGTTCCGCCCGGAGCCGACTCCCGCCACTCCCGCCAGCCACCTCCCGGTTGGCGAGGAAGGCGTTTCCTCATGGCGTCGGGGCAGCCCCACCAAGCTGGATCGACAGCAACCACCCCCGGCCGCCTGGGAACCCCTCGGCGACGCCGGCGAAAACGCCGCGTTGGACCCGGCCGAGGCCCACGCCGTTGCCGACGATGCCACCTTTGCCACGCCGCCCGCAGCAACGGCCCGGCCCCAGGACCACAGCCCGTCCCCCCACGACGTCCCGGAGCAGCGCCAATGGGCCGACCCGGACGCGGGGAACCCGTCGGCCAGCGAAGCCGCGACGGACGACGCGCTGGACCCGCCCAGCCATTGGGCCCAGCCGGTCGCTCCCGAACAGCCCGTTTTGCGCCGGCCGCTCGATCCCGAGCCGCCGCTGCGCTCCCGCGCCCGCACCAAGGCTGCCCCTGGCGCGCCCAGACAGCCCGCCGCACCGACGCTGCCGCCGATGACCGACGAGGCCGCATTGCCCCCTGTTGCCGACGAACCGGCGCTGGCCCGTCCGCCCCGGTCGGCCCGGTCGGCCGCGCCGGCGCCGCAACCCGAAAAAGCCGCCCCCCGCAGCATGCCGCCGGCTGCGCCCGAAATTTCCATCCCCCCGGTGGTACCCGAGGATTCCAGCCCCCAGCCGGAACCCGAACAGCGCACCCCGGCCGAGCCTTTGGTTGCGCCCACGGCTTCGCTGCGGCCAAGCGGCACCGGCCCGGCCGAACACCCCATTCCGGCCACTCCGGCCGAGCCTTTGGTTGCGCCCTTGGCTCCGGTTGCGCCGGCACCCGCGCCAGCCCCGCCGGCTGTCGCGCCCCAGCTCGCCCCGGTCCAGGCCGATGCCGACCAAACACCGCCAGCGTCTGACACGCTACCGCCGGAAACGTCCAAGCCGGTCGATACCCCCGGACCAGCCCCGCGCGCCGATGGTGTGCGCGATATCTGGGCCAGACTGCAGGCCATGGACGACAACCGGTCCAAAAAACGCCGCGCCGACCACCACCGGCCAGCCGAAGACGAGCCGGATGCACCGCCGCGCGATGCGGTCGTTGACCCCATCCCCTGGGAGCGCCAGGACGCCTACGGCTTTTTCCCGGGCCTGTTTTTGACGCTGAAAAAAATTCTGCTCCAACCCATGGAATTTTTCGGCTCCCTGCCCGAAGGGCGCCCCAAGACCAAGGCCCTGGTTTTCAGCCTGCTGATCAGCGAATTCCTGCTGGTCATCGATTTCCTGTGGTCGCTTATGAATCTGCGCGTCCGCGTCGGCGGTCCGGCCCAGCAGGACGCCCTGCAGGCCATGGGCAATTCGCCGAGCCTGTATTTCCTGGCCGCGCTGCTCCTGGTGCCGGTGGCCCTATCGGTCGGCATCTACCTCGACGCCTGGTTCACCCATCTGCTGCTGCTGCTGTTTCGCAGCAACAAAAAAGGCTTTAACGAAACCTTCCGGGTGCTGTGCTATTCCTCCGCGCCCACCGTGCTTTCGGCGGTGCCGGTGGCCGGCCAGCTCCTGTCCCCGATCATTCTCATCTGGTACATGGCGCTGCAGGCCATTGGCCTCAAAAAATGCCATGAGGGTGCCTATACCCAGACCCTGGCCGCCATTTTCATCAAATGGTCGATCTATCTTTTTCTGACGCTGGCCGTGCTGCAAAGCATCACGCCAGGGCAATGACCCCAGGGCCGCTCTTCGCCTGGAGATAACCGCTTGCGACCGGCGGCCTGCTGGAGATCTTCTTTCTTTTCGGCTGCTCTTTCTCCATACCATCGGCCCCGCTTCGGGGCCGTGGGCCGGTTGAGGTCGGGATTTGGGCCTGGACCGGCGCGCCAGCGACGGCCCAGACCCAAATCCCGACCCCATCCTAGCAAGCCCCCGCCGCCGACCCAGCCTCCCAACCGCCTGCCCCACTCGGGGGTCCGGGGGGGTGACCCCCCCGGCGGGTCCGGGCAGAGCCCGGTCTTCGCCTTTCCGCCTTTCCGCTTTTCCTTCTTACCGCCAGAGGAGGCCATACCCGCCATGCACACCGCGCCGCTTATCGCCTTGCTGACGGATTTCGGGCTGGCTGATCCGTATGTCGGCCAGATGCAGTCTGTCCTTATCGCGGCTGCGCCGGGCGTGCCCCGTGTGGACATAAGCCATGGGGTGGCCATGGGCGACGTGGCCCAGGCCGCCTTTTTCCTGGCCGCGACCTTGCCGTGGCTGCCGCCGGGAGCGGTGGTTCTGGCGGTGGTGGACCCGGGGGTGGGCACGGCCCGGCGGGTGCTGGTCGTTGAGATCGCGTCCCGGCTGGTGGTGGCCCCGGACAATGGGCTGCTCACCTTGGCCCTGGCCCACGAGACCGGCTTTCGGGCCTTTGACGCCACCCCCCGGTCGGTGCCGGCCAGCGCGACGTTTCACGGCCGCGACGTGTTTGCGCCGTTGGCCGCCCGGCTGGCCCAGGGTGAATCGCCGACGGCCCTGGGCTATGCCCTGTCGCCGGACGAGTTGGTGAGGCTGCCGGGGCTGGCCGCAACACGCCAGGGCGATGTGGTCACGGCCCGGGTCCTGTCTGTGGACGGGTTTGGCAATGTGGCCACGAGTTGCGACGTGGCCCGATTTGGCGGGCGGCTCTCCCGGGCGCAGGTGCTGGCACCGGTGGCGCGCCGGCTGGTGCCGGCTGTGACGTACGCCGATCTCGGGCCGGGCGAGGTGGGCCTTTTGGCCGGCAGCCAGGGCTATCTGGAGCTGGCTGTGGGCGGCGCTTCGGCCGCGGCGGCGCTCGGGCTGGCCCGGGGGGATCGCCTGGAACTGTTCTTGCCGCTGGCGGGCGTATGAAAATCGTTAGGAATTTTCTGGCGGCTTTGGGCTTTCTCACACGCCTTGGGCCGGTGGCGACAGACCCGGACATGGCGGGCTGCGTGCCGCTTTTTCCCGTGGTCGGGGCCACCCTTGGGCTGGTTTTGACCGTGCCGCTGGCCCTGGGCCTTTTCGGGGGCCATCCCCTGGCCGGGGCCTTTGTCTATGCCGTGGCCAATCTGGCCCTGACCCGGGGCCTGCACCTGGACGGCTTTGCCGACGTGGCCGACGCCTGGGGCAGTCTGGCCCGGGGCGAGCGCTTTTTCACCATCATGAAAGACAGCCGCATCGGGGCCTTTGGCGGCATGGCGTTGGTGGTGGCCATTGCCGGGCAGGCCTGCTTTGGGGCAGAACTCTTGTCGTCCGGGCAGGTGTGGCTTTTGGCCGCTGCGCCGGTTGCCGGGCGCGCGGCAGCGGTGGCGCTCATGCGGGCCTGCGCCGATATTCCCCGGCCCGGTCTGGGGTCGCTGTGCCTGCCTGGGGCCACCTGGCCCAACACGCTTTTTGCCGTGGGCTTGGGGTTGGTCTGTCTGCTGGCGGCAGGCGGGCTGCGGGCAGCGGTGTGGGGGACGGTGTTGGGTGGGCTGACGCTGTGGCGTCTGGCCCGGCTGGCCCGGCAAAACGGCGGCGTAAACGGCGATTTTTTGGGCGCGGCCATTGTCGGCTGCGAGTTGACGACCCTGGCCGGCGGGTTGTTGTAGCAAGTGGCCCGGGTTTTGCTGTTGGGGAGAACGACCGACAAAAAACCGGCAGGGGACACATGGCCAAACCTTTTCGTTTCAATCTCCAGCGCGTCCTGGACATCCGCGGCCAACTGGAAGAGCGGGCCAAGATGGAGCTGGGCAAGGCCATGGCCGCCTGCTCCGAGAAAGAGCGCGAGATTCACCGGCTGGAAAACGAAAAAAACGCCCGCGAATCCTCCATGTCCCAAAAGCCCACGGTGACGCCCGAGGAACTCTGGCTCTGGCAGGCCTACCGCACCCGGCTGGTGGACGACATCCGCACCTCCCATGTCCGGCTGGCCGAACTGAACGAAGTCCGGGAACGCTGCCGCCGCACCCTGGTGACGCGGGCCAAAGACAAGAAATTGCTGGACAAACTCAAATCAAATAAGGCCGAAATCCATGCCTACGAAGAACGCCTCGCCGAGCAGAACGAAAACGACGATATGGCGTCCATCCGCTATCAGCCGCCGCTTGTCTGAGCTGGGCGAGCGGGTGCTGGTGGTCATGGAGCGCGTCTCCGGCCGCATTGCCCCCCGGGCCACCAAGGTGCTCGGGATTTTCGTCATGCTGGCGGCCATCAAGCTCGGCATCCTTTTTTTCATGGGCCTGGATTTGCTGCTGCCCGATCCGCCTGTTCAGGTGACCCAGAATTCCCGTCTGGCCGCGCCGGTCCTGCCCGGACCGTTTGCCGGCCCCACGCCGGTCCTGGCCCAGCAGGCCCCGGCCCCCATGCCCCCGGCCACCATGCCGCCAAGCGCCACGCCGCCAGCCAATACCACGGGCGCGCCCGACTCCAACGCTTTGCTTAAGCGCCAGGACGAGTTGGATCAGCGCGAACAGGGGCTTAAAAGCCTTGAGGGCGAGCTCAATTCCCGCATTGCCAAGCTTAAAGAGATGGAAACGAGCATCAAGGCCATGCTGGAAGAGGCCAAGGGCGTGAAAGACCAGAAGCTGAAGCATCTTATCGACGTGTATTCCAACATGAACGCCAAGCAGGCGGCCAAGGTTCTCGAAACCCTGGACAACGGCATCGCAGTCAAAATTCTGGCAGGCATGCGCGGTCGCGGGGCCGGCGAAGTGCTCAATAACATGGAAGCCAAAAAAGCCGCCGGCTTAACGGAAATGCTCACCAAGATCCAACTGCCGCCCACGGCCGGGGAAAACCCCGGCGACATGTAGGGGGTGCGCCCGGTCTTTTCCGGGGAGCCGGGCCAGCAGGAGCCACGGGCACTTGGCCGGCGACATGGAGGGGATGCGTTCGGTATTCACCGAGCTGGTTGCCACGCTTTGACCATCGGGATTTATGATTGTCATTCACAAAAAGCAGCGATGTCATTTTGCCATCGCGACCGTAGTATGCCCAGAGTACGCCTGACGCTGGCCTATGACGGCACGCATTTCGCGGGCTGGCAGTTGCAGGCTCCGGGCTTTGGCCGCACGGTCCAGGGCTGTCTGGAGGAGGCGCTCGCCAGGCTATGCGCCGGCCCGGTGCGGGTCCACGGGGCCGGGCGCACCGACTCCGGGGTCCATGCCCTGGCCCAGGTGGCCCATTGCGACGTGCCGGAATCCCGGGCCGGCTTCCCCTGGCAAAAGGCGCTCAACGCCTTGCTGCCCAAGGACATGTCGGTGGCCCACGCCGCCGAGGTGGCCCCGGATTTCCACGCCCGCTTCGATGCCGTGGGCAAGGAATACCGCTACACGCTGTGGACCGACCCCGGCTCCCTCCTGCCCTGGCGACGGGCCTACGTCTGGGACGTGGGGCGCTACGGCCCCCTTGATGTGGCGGCCATGGACGCCTGCGCCGCGCTTTTCGCCGGCAGCCACGATTTCGCCGCCTTCCAAAACGCCGGCACCGACGTGAAATCCACGGTGCGTCAGATGCATGGCGCCTGGCGTCTGCCGGGCACGCCGGAACAGGAGATGGTCTGGCAGTTTCGGGCCGAAGGGTTTCTCAAACAGATGGTGCGCAATCTCATGGGCGCGCTGGTGGCGGTCGGGCGCAGTAAAGTTTCCCCCCAAGATATCCGATCAGTTCTGACGAAAGGGCAAAGAAGCCTTGCGCCGGGGACTGCTCCGGCCTGCGGGCTTTGCCTGCACGCGGTGGAGTACGCGTCAGATGGCCGGGGGCATAAGCGACATCTATTTCACCAGCCTGAGGCTGGCCAAGGGTGAGTCCGTAGCCGAGGCGTCTTCAGCCACGTCCGTGCCCTCGGTGCCCGGTGCCTCGTCCCAACTGCCGCGCGATGCCTGGACCAGCAGCGAGAATGCCGGCAACCTCCTTACCGCCGGCTTGTCCCTGCGTCTGTCAAAGTTCGAGCGGGCGCTGTCGCGATTTAACTGGCCGACCCTTGAAGCGGGCTGGCAGGACTCCCGGCTGGTGGTGCGTGATCCGGGCCTGACCGGCCAGATCCGGGCCGAGGCCGCCCCGGTGGGCACGGCCATCAATCCGCTCAAATACCTCTCCAGCGCCAGGACCTCCATCGCCGCCTCGGGCATAGCCCCGGGGGATTACCGGTTTGCCCTGACCCAGGGCGGGCACAAGGAAGCGTTTGCCGTGTCCGTGGCCGCGAACGACTCCTGGGGAAAAGTGCTGGGGAAGGTGGCCGAGGCGGTCAATAATTCCGGGAAATTAAGCGTTCACGCCGATGTCGCCCTGCAGCAAGCCCCCTTTGCCCTCGACACCTCCCTGCCGGGCACAGGCACGACCCTGACCCTGTCGGTCAACCCCAACCGCGTGGCCCAGGACGTCGCCTGGTCCGATACCTCCGGCCGGCTCCTTAACGCGCTTGGCCTGCGGGCCTCGGCCACGCCCACCGGCCCGGCCGAGGCCCGCCCCTGGCTTATCAGCTCGCCGCAGCAGGCCCGGCCGACGTTTCTCCATACCACAGGCTACGATCCCGGGGCCGCCACGACCCTGGCCACAGGCCTGCACACCTTTTCCTTTGCCACCGGCAGCGCAGCCCAGCCAACGACATATGTCTCGGCCGCCCACGGTCCCGACGCCGCAACGACCATCGCCCCTGGAACCTACGATTTCACGTTGACCCTCGGCAATCAGACCCGCAACCTGTCCGTGGCCGTCAAGGCCGGCTGGACCTGGGGCGATGTCCAAAACGTGGTCGCGGGGCAGATCAACGCCCAGCCCGCCTCGGTCTGGACGGCCGATAAGACCGGCGTCGAGCTGGTGGACAGCCCCTTTTACGCCCTCCCTGGCGTCACCGCCACGAGCGCCACCGTGTCCGTGCCCTCCGCAACCGATGCCACGGCCAATACCAGCCAGCGCCGGCTTACCGTGCAGACGGCGGCCGGTTTCGAAGACCAGACGCTCAAATTAACCGACGGCACCGGCGGCATCCTGTCCGCCCTGGGCCTGACCACCGCCCTGCGCGGCACGGTGGTGTCCATGCCCGTACGCCAAGGGGATACGGCTGGCGATGTGCTTGGCTCGGTGACGCGGGCCGTTGCCATGGCCACCAGCCGGGTGGCCGCCACGACCATCAAGGAAATACTCCCTTCTGCCGTGCTCCCGGGGCAAAACCTTTCGCTGCTTGGCCAGGCAGCCACGCTGACGCTGCAAAATCGCCGCCTGGGCGAGACGCTGACGCTTAATGACGGCGCAACCGGCCTCCTGACCAGCCTGGGGCTTAGGAACACGTTGCCGGGCCAGGACGGCGAACTGATCGCGAATGGGACGGCCCACGCCTCGGAAAACAACCACTACGCCCTGGATTCCGGCCGCCTGCGCCTGGAAACCAAGGCCGACATCGGGGAAGTCTTGCCATTAAGCGTCACCAAGGCCATGGACAGCCTGGAACAGCGCCTGGGCGATGTCGTGTCCAGCTACAACGACGTGCGCAAATACCTTTTCCAAAACAGCGGTTTTTTCACGCCGCAGGTGTCTGAACACCTCGGCCGGCCCGTGACCAACAACTGGGACGGCCTGAACAACCTCGGCTTTGGCAAGACCCGCCGCGACGAACAACTCTGGGTGCAAAGCGATGCGCTCTGGCATGGCCTGTACACCGCCAGCACAGCAGCCGAACAAACCCTGGCCCTGGCTCCCGCCGGCCTTATCCCGGCCTGGAAAACCGCTGTTGGCGGCATCAAACAGGCTGGCGTTTCCAGCTTCCTGACCCCGGAAACCGAAAATCTACGCCGCATCGCCCCGCGCGTCAGCGAGTTCGAACTGGAACGCAAACACCGGCTGGTCAACCTGCTGGGATGACGGCGGGTGGCGCGAGGCGCGGGCGTGGTGCGAGGAGAAAAGCGGAGAGGAAGACCGGGCTCTGCCCGGACCCGCCGGGGGGATGATCCCCCCGGACCCCTCGGTGGGGGGTGGGAGTTGGGGACGCGGGTTGGAGGGGACGGCGGCGGCGGGAGTGGTGCGTGAGAAGATGGGGGTTGGGATTTTGGCGGCCGGGTCGGCCGTCAAAGCCCGGCCGGCCCGGCCGCCAAAATCCCAACCCCCAACTCGCCAGCGGCCCAAGGGGCCGCATTTGTTCGGGTCGGGGGACTGCTGCGCCCCGGCTATTCTTCTTCGAGGCCGTTGCGGTCGTCGATGACGCGTTTGGTCTTGCCGCAACTGCGCGGCAGCGCGCCCGGGGCCAGGACATCGATCCAGCCGCGCACGAACAGGTGTTTGCGCATCTCGATGGAAATGGCTTCGGACAGGTTCTGGTCCCGGTCGGCACTGACATCCGGTTTGCGCTCCACCCGCACCACCATCTGATCGCGGCCGTCGCGGCGCACCAGGCGAATCTGAAATTCGCTGTCCACGTCCTTAAACGTGGCCAGGACGCTGGCGATCTGGCCGGGGTAGATATTGACGCCGCGAAATACGAACATGTCGTCGGAACGGCCGAGAATCCGGTCATGGCGCGGCAGGCTCAGGCCGCAGGGGCAGGGTTCGGGGAGCAGGCGCGTCAGGTCGCGGGTGCGGTAGCGGATAAGCGGCGCGGCTTCCTTACATAAGGACGTCACCACCATCTCGCCCACCTCGCCCGGGGCCACAGGGGCCAGGGTCACCGGATCAAGGACTTCGAGAATGAACATGTCGGCCCAGTAGTGGATGCCGTCGTGGGCCGAACACTCCAGGCCCGAACCCGGGCCATAGAGTTCGGTCATGCCGGTGATGTCGAAACTCTCCTCGATGCCAAGCCATTTTTCAAAGCGCTGCCGCATCTTGTCGGTATGCGTCTCGGCTCCGAAAATGACCTTTTTAAGCTTGATGCGCTTGCGCATATCGCGCTTGTGGACCTCTTCGGCCAAAAGTAAGGCCATGGAGGCGGTGGAGCATAAGCAGGTCGGTGCCAGATCTTCGAGCAACTGGAGGTGGATCTCCATGTTGCCCGGACCGATGGGGAGCGCCATGGCCCCGAAATGTTCGCAGCCGAGTTGAAAACCGGCCCCGGCCGTCCACAAGCCGTAGCCCACGGCGATCTGCACCCGGTCAAGGGTCGTTAAGCCGGCCAGTTCGTAGCAGCGGGCGAACATCGTTTTCCAGACGTCGATGTCGCGCTGGGTATAGGCCAGAATCTTGCGTTTGCCGGTGGTGCCGGAGGAGGCGTGGATACGCACGACTTTTTCCTCTGGTACGGACAAAAGCGGCAAGGGATAGCCCTGGCGCAGATCTTCGACGGTGGTCACGGGGAGATTCGGCAGATCCCCCAGGGACAGGGTCTGGCCCGGCTCGTACCCGATGGTGGCCAGCCGGTCGCGGTACACGGCATTGCCGGCATAGGCGTGGCGGCAGGTCCAGTTGAGGCCGGCGGTCTGCCGTTCGGCCAGGGATTCGGGCGTTACGTGCGGCAGGAAACGGTATGGGGTCATGGACGGCTCCGGGGTAGCAAGATCGGTGGGGGCTTTTATCCGAAAACGACGATAAAGAAAACGCCCGCCACCATAACGGCCGCACCGGGAAGGCGGTGGGCCAGATCGGGTTCGCGAAAGACCGTTGCGCCAAGGAGCACCCCGAAAATGATGCTCAGGCGTTTGACGGCAATGACATAGGAGACCTGCGTCAGGGGCAGGGCGTGCATCTGGCAGAAAAGCCCCACCGCCTCCAGCAGCCCGGCCAGACAGATGGCCCGGGGAAAGCCGGACATTTCGCGCACGGACTGTCGCAACCGCTTGGCGGCAAAGGGAAGAAGCGCCAGGGCCGTGGCGGTATAGATGCTGGCCGCCCACAAGGCCGGGGACGAGGCTTGCAGTCCCAGCTTGTCGAAATTGGCCCCGATGCTCCAGATGGCGGCCACAAGCAGCATCAGGCGCGCTCCGGCGTTGGTGACCAACGCTTTGACCGGCCCGAGCAGGCCGTGGCGACGCTCGCGCAGATTGAGCACATAGGCCCCGGCAACCACCAGGGCGATGCCGGCCAGACCGCCGGGCCGGGGGAATTCGCCCAGCGTGAGCGGTGAGGTTACGAGCAGAAACAGCGGTGTAAAGGCCAGCATGGGCAGGGTGAGCGAGAGGTCGCCGCGCTTGAGCGCCAGGCCGTAGAGCCAGTAGGTGACGCCGCCCAGGGCACCGCCCAGGACCAACAGCGGCCAGAACGCAGCGGTGGTCACCGTGTCCGGGGAAGCGGCGGCAAACAGCCACAACACGACAGCCGCCCCGGCGCTGTAGAGCAGCATGGCCAGGGTGGGATCGGTGCGGGCCATGGCGGCTTTGAGGAAGGTGTCCTTGACCGCCTGGGTCAGGGCCGTGACCAACGCCAGAAGAAACCACTGCATGCCTTCGCCCTGCCGCCTTGGGATTGGCCGCGCGGGCCGTTTTGGGGGCACGGTACAGACGCGCGGCAGCGGCGGCAAGCGAAGATGCGCCTGGGTGGCGCGCCAGGGCCGCACCGCGCTCGGGCCGGCCAAAATGCCAGGCACTGCCCCTGCGGTGCGCCGCAGCCTTTCGCCACCACAGCGGCTCCACCGCACTTGGCCGCATGACGAGGCATTGTGCCAACGTCGAACAGGCACTCGCATCGGTCCGTGATGCGCTGCCGCGCCCGCTGCCAGACGTTGCAATGTTTCCTTAAATGACGCTTGCCTTCATGCGCTTTCCAGGTCACAGAGGGGGTAATGGGACAATTGATGCTGCGGCTTCGCCAGAGGCTGCAATCCCGCATTCCGTTTGTTGCACAAGACGAACCATTACTCTGGAAACGATTTGACCGTCATCCACGGGGAAAGCGCATTGGGCGCATCGCCGAGTTACCTGCAACCGGAGGCTACATTCATGAAATTTGTTCTGCCTATCATCGCTCTTTTTGTCGTTCTTTGCTCTTCCGGCTTGGCTTTCGCCGGATCAGACGATGCAAAATGGGTGGCCAAATGCATTTCCGACAACAAGGATGAAAAAGTCTCCATCGACGTCATCACCAAATATTGCACCTGCATGAACAACAAGATGGACGACAACGAAACGTTGTCCATCACAGCCTGGGAAAAGACGCATCCGGCCGAGCGCGCCGCTTGCGACAAGGAATCCGGCTGGAAGTAACTTCGGCTGTTGCGGCGCGGGTGGCCTGGGCGGCCGGATGGCCGGATGGCCGGATGGCCGGATGGCCGGATGGCCGGATGGCCGGATGGCCGGGGCGAGTGGCGCACTGCGCTGTTGTTGTAAAGGGGCAGATCGCTTTGGTCTGCCCCCCTTTTTTTGCCCTTGGACAACACGCCGTACTGCGTAACTCCAAATGCTCACCGCCAACACCTTCGCCGCTCCCCTCCCCAGACAACAAACGGCCGGAACCTGTGAGAATTCCGGCCGCCGTCGGGGTTGAAGGGTTCTGGAGGTGAGGATGCTATCTCTGCCGGGCCAGGATGGGACGCGTCCTGGCCGGGGGCTTGCCGTGGAGCGGGCCGCATCGCCGCCGCCAGACGCCACTGGCGGCGGCGAGTGCCCTTGACGCCGGACTGGGCCGGTGCGTTGGACCCGGTGTAATTGAACTGATAATAATAATCAAGATCAAATTTCAACGCCCCCAAGCGAGCAGGCTTTTCCCGTTACGGGCAGCGGCCGGCGGTGCGGCGACGCCAGCACGTCAGGCCCAAGGCCAGATTGCCCAGCAGACTCAGGCCCAAAAGAACGTCCCGCCAGCCCGGACCGAGGCGCGACGCCGAGGCAGACGCCAACGGCGCAACATCTTGGGGCCCCCCAGGGGCCGGCGCATCCGCCGCAGCAGCCCCGGCCGGGGGCGCAGCCGCAGCCACCGTGATTTCCCGCTCGGCCCGGTGCCCCTGGCCGTCGGAGGCCGCCACCCGCCACACGCCGCTTCCCGACGGCAGGAAGGCGAATCCTCCCCGGCCGTCGGTGCGGGCGCTCTGGTAAACCGCTCCGTCAGGACCGGTCACCTGGACCTGGGCAAAGGCCATGGGTTCCCCATCGGCGTAGAGAAACACCATGGCCCTGGTCACGCCCGGGTCCATTTCGCGGGAGCCGACGCCATGGGCCGCAGCAACACCGGGGTGCCTGCCCAGCATCGCCGCCAGCGCCAACAGCGCGAAACATTGCAGTTTCCTTGTCATTGCACGAAAAAGGTCAGGGTCGAACGCAGCACTTCCTGGTCAGCCGAGCCATCGGCCGGCACGCCCTTGATTTCCGTACGCACCAGCCACAAGCCCGGATGGGTGATGCGCACCTTGGCCACCCCGGCATCGTCGGTCTCGGTATAATAGGCATAGGTGTTGGGCGTTTTGGTGAAGCCGTCGTAGGTGGCCAGCACCGTGGCCGGCGTCGGCTTGCCGTCGTAGAGCACCTTCACGTCGAGATCCTGCCCCACTTTGACCGCCGTCGGATCGGCCAGGGGAACCAGTTCCAGCCGCTGCCCGACCACGGCGTCAAATCCGGCCGATCCGCCGCCGACCGCCACAAGGGCCTTGGCGAACTTCTCATAGCGGTTGCTCTTGGTTGCGCCCGGCAACTCCTTTTTCGTCCCCTTCTTCATGCCCTCAGGCGTCAAACTCCAGATCTGCGGCAACCGATGCACTGCGATAATGCCGGTCCCGGCCTTGCCAAAGCTCGCTTCGCCGTCATAGGTCAGCCCCTTGTCGTTGGCAGTTAACGCCACAGGAACCGCCTTGCCATCGACAAAGACAAACGCCTTGACGTCCGCTGCCGCTTCCAGTTCCTCGCTTTCGATAAACACATGGGCCGAATGCACCCCGAACGGCACGCCCTTGCCCACAGCCGCCGTCGCCGCACCGGGCTTGATCGCGGTCTCATGCGCCGCCGCCGCACCGGCCAGAATCAACACCACCCCAAGCGCACACGCCACCTGTTTCGTCAAATTAATCATAAAAGCTCCTCTTTCCAGACACTGACTGAATATGTGTAATCTTTAAATCGCATTAAAATTCTATTCGTGCCACCTGTCAACACAAAACGCTGTTCCCCCACCTCGCTGTAATCCTCTCCTTGGCCCGCCGGTCAAAGCCGGCTAGTATGGCAACAAGAGGTCGCCCATGCCCGAAACAACCCGCATCCTGCCCATCACCGCCCCGGAAGAAATCGAAGCCGCGTCGCTGGCCATCATCGATGCCGAGGTTCCCGAGCCGCGCCCCTACGTCGGCCCCCAATGGGACATCGTGCGCCGGCTTATCCACACCACCGCCGACTTTGAACTGCTTAAGCTTGTGCGCTTCTCCGCCAACGCCGTGCAAGCCGGCCTCACCGCCCTGGACCAGGGCGCAACGATTATCACCGACACCGAAATGGCCCGCTGCGCCATCCCGTTGCGCCGCTTGCAACCCTTTGGCTGCACTGTGCGCTGTTTTATGAACGACCCCGACGTCGTTGCCGCTGCCGCAGCCGCCGGCTCCACCCGGGCCGCCCTGGCCATGGACTTCGCCCTGGATCTGCCCGGACCAGTCATTTTCGCCATCGGCAATGCCCCGACCGCGCTGCTGCGCCTCATTAAACGCCTCAACAGCGGTGCCCCCGCCCCGGCACTGGTCATCGGCATGCCCGTGGGGTTCGTCAACGCCGCCGAATCCAAAGCCCTGCTCCAAACCCGGGCCGACGTCCCCTGGATCACCATCAAAGGCCGCAAAGGCGGCTCAGCCCTGGCCGGGGCCACAGTCAACGCACTGGCCATCGTGCTACGCGCGGCCGGGGCAGCCGGAAAAGCCTAATGGAATCGGGGCTCTGCCCCGAACCCCGCCGGGACGCTGTCCCGAACCCTGCCAGGGCTCTGCCCTGGACCCGCCGGGGGGGATCATCCCCCCCGGACCCCCTGGATGGGGCGGGATAGGCACGTGGGGTGGAGGTGCGGTCGTTGGCGGGAGAGCTGTCGGGAAGGGAGACGGGCGGCGGCGTTTCGACGTTTGTGGCCGCAATTCGGTAGGGGTTCGGTGGCGCAGGAGCGCCGCCAAACCCCTACCGAATTGCGGCCACAAGGTGCGCCAGCGGCGAAGCGCCGCATTGAAGATAAGGCCAGGAATTGCTTTGCAATTCCTGGCCTTAAAGATGGGGGGTCCGGGGGCTTCAAGCCCCCGGCGGGGCCTGGGGCAGCGCCCCAGTCTTATCGCTCCTACACATTAAACAAAAAGTGCACCACGTCGGCGTCGGCCATGACGTATTCTTTGCCTTCCTGGCGCAGCACACCGGCGGCGCGGCATTTGGCCTCGGTCTGATGCTTGGTGTAGTCGTTAAAGGCAATGACCTCGGCCCGGATAAAGCCGCGTTCGATGTCGGAATGGATCTCGCTGGCAGCGGCCGGGGCCTTGGTCCCGGTGGTGATGGTCCAGGCCCGGACTTCCTTGGGGCCGACGGTGAAAAAGCTGATCAGCCCAAGCGTCTGGTAGGCCAGCCGCACCACCCGGTCCAGGCCGGATTCGGTCAGGCCATAGGAAGACAGAAATTCCTGGCGGTCCTCGTCGGAAAGTCCGGCCAAGTCCTCTTCCATGCGGGCGCACACCACCACCATCTCGGCCCCGCGCGATTCGGCCACGGCCCGCACCTTGTCCACCAGCGGGTTGTCCTTGCCGATGTCGCCCTCGGCCACGTTGGCGCAGTAGATGACGCGCTTGGCCGACAGCGGCCGGATTTCCTCAACCAGGGCAATCATGCCCGGCGTGTCCGCGCCCTCCACGGAAATGGCGGGCTTGCCGGCCATCAGGTGGTCGAGCAGGCGCTTGCCGGCCTCGACCTTGTCGAGCAAGTCCCGGTCCTTGCTGCCCTTGGTCTGCTTGATCATCCGATCCAGCCGGTTTTCCAGGATCTGGGCGTCGGCCAGGATCAGTTCGGTATCGATGACGTCGATATCGCGGGCCGGGTCCACCGTGCCGGAGACATGGACCACATCCGGGTCTTCAAAGGCCCGGGCCACGTGGATGATGACTTCGGTTTCGCGGATATGGGCCAGAAATTTGTTGCCCAGGCCCTCGCCCTTGCTGGCCCCGGCCACAAGGCCGGCGATGTCGGTGAAACGCACCGTGGCCGGCAGCACCTGCTGGGGCTTGGCCAGCACAGCCAGGGCGTCCAGACGCGGGTCGGGCACCGGGGCGATGGCCACGTTGGGTTCGATGGTGCAGAACGGGTAGTTGGCGGCCTGGGCGTTCTGGGCTTTGGTCAGGGCGTTAAAAAGCGTGGATTTACCGACGTTTGGCAAACCCACGATGCCGACGGAAAGGGCCATGGGGCGGTGATCCTTTAGCGGCGCAGGGAAGCGCCGGATGCGGCCGCTGCGCGGCCGATTACGAGGAAAAAGCCCGGACCGCGCCAGCAGTCCGGGCCGAATTACTTGACTTCCCGGGTGCGCAGGATGGTTTTTTCCATGAAATGGATCAGTTCGTAGTCCGAGGCCATGCGGCTGAGCGCCTTGGACACGGTCATGCTCAGCAGCTTGTCAAACTCCGGCTCCACGCCCGAAGCCGGCAGCTTCCAGACCGTTTCGCCCTCATAGCGCCGGGTCAGCTTCTGGCCGTTGTTATCCGCCGTGACCGTGACCACGGCCACGGCCCGGGCGGCCAGATGGGTGTTTTCCTGGCTGGGCTTGTAGGAAAGCTCGGTCAGTTCCACCGTGAGGGTGCGCACCACGGATTCGCGGGCCGGGGACGGGGTGAAGCCCTTGTCGCGAAGGCCCTTTTCCACAGCGGTGCGCATGGCCGGCGACGGGTCGCAGGCCGTGGCGAGCTTGCCGCTCATGGACGAGGCCGGATTGCACAGCCCCACTTCGGCGCTTGGCCGGGAATCCTTAACGGCGGTGGACACTTCGACGCCCCGGCCCAGGGCCTCGGGCTCGACAACGACCGACGGGGTCACGGTGGCCTGCTGCCCGGCGCAACCGGCCAGACAGAAAGCCACGGCCAAAGCCGCAAGAAGGGCCGACGCCCGAAGGCGTCGGCTCCGTGTGGATAACTTTTTCATAATCGCACCTGCGACCGCCTCCAGGGCGGACAGGCCGTCTCTACAAGACCTTGCCCAAGGCCGCAAGGGCGGCGGCATAGTCCGGCTCGTGGGTCACTTCCGGCACCAATTCCATATAGACCACCTTGCGATCCGGCCCAAGAACCAGCACAGCCCGGGCAAGGAGGCGCAGTTCCTTGATAAGCAGGCCATAGGCCTGACCAAAGGAGGCGTCGCGATGATCGGACAGGGTTGTAATGTTGGTCACGCCGGCCGCATCGGCCCAACGCTTCTGGGCAAAGGGCAGGTCCATGCTGACCACCAGCGCCTTGGCCTTGCCGGTGAGACTCTCCATTTCCTTATTGAATTTACGGGCTTCGAGATCGCACACGGCTGTGTCCAGGGACGGCACGGCAATGAGGATCAAGCCTTTTTCAGTGAAATCGGCCAGTTTGGCCGGGGCCAGTTCGTTGGTCAGGACGGCAAAGTCCGGGGCCGTGTCGCCAACCGCCACGGGGTTGCCGGCAAGGGTCAGGGGGCCGCCAAGAAAGGTAATAAGACCGGTGCGCTCGCTCATAGGCGCGTTCCTCCTCAAGGGGTGATGGGTCGCCGCCGCAAGGGGACGACCTTTAGCGCTTATGCCCCTGCCCGCGTCCGGCGTCAACCGCAACCGACAGCCCGGACCGCACACGAGGCTTCCCTGGTACGGCGCATTGTGACAACCCGTCGGCGTTGCCACGCTGTCCGGCTGCACCCAACCGCCCGGCTTCCCTGGTGCGGCGCATATTGACAACGGCCCCGCAGCAGGCATTGTGGCCCAAACAAGGAGACGCCCATGTCCAAACGCCGTGTTGCCGCTTTGCTGCTTGCTGCCGTTTTGACCCTGTCTGCCGCCGCCTCCGCCCTGGCCGGCACGCCGGCCAACCCGGGCACCCCGGCCGGGGCCGGTCTGGTTGATATCACCGCCGTCGCCCCGGACATCAAGCTCGACATCCGCTACGCCACCCCGGACAATTTCAGCCATGTGGTCGTCTATCCGGCCCCGCGCTGCTTTTTGCGGGCCGATGTGGCCAAGCGTCTGGCCACGGTCCAGGCCGATCTCAAAGCCCAAGGCCTGGGGCTTAAAGTGTATGATTGCTACCGGCCCTTTGCCATCCAGAAAAAATTCTGGGCCCTGGTCCCCAACGAGGACTGGGTGGCCAAGCCCGTGGAGAAAGACGGCAAGCCGGTTTCCGGCTCCAAGCACAACCGGGGCGCGGCCGTGGACCTGACCTTGATTGACGCGGCCGGCAACGAACTGCCCATGCCGTCGGGCTTTGACGATTTCACCGAAAAAGCGCGGCGCGACTACACCGGCGGCGATGCAGCGGCCCGGGCCAATTCCAAGCGTCTGGAAGCGGCCATGGCCAAGGCCGGCTTCGATCCGCTGCCCACGGAATGGTGGCATTTCGACGGCCCGGGCTGGCAGGGTTACGAACTGCTCGACGTGCCCATCAACTGACGGCTCCTGAGCCGGCGCGTTCTTTCGCGGACGGCCGCTCCGGCAGGACGCGCCCATCAACAGACCGACTGCGACAACAGCGGCAGATAGACCTCGAACAGACTGCCCTGGCCCGGGGCGCTGCTGACCAGCACCGCCCCGCCGTAGCTTTTGACGATGCCATGCACGGCCGCCAGCCCCATGCCGGTGCCCTGGCCGGGTTTTTTGGTCGTAAAAAACGGCTCGAAAATCCGTTCGACGATGCCGGCCGGCATGCCGTGGCCGACATCGGACACCCACAGCCGGGCATACTGGCCCGGGGCCAGCCGGGCCAGGGGGGCACCCGCCGCGATGGTGCCACTTTTGGGCCGGGGGGGGGCAGAGACTGCGGCCAGCCCCACTTCCAAAACGCCGCCGCCGGGCATGGCCTGGGCTGCGTTGAGGCACAGATTGGTCAACACCTGATGCATCTGGGTCGGATCTGCCGTGACGCACAGCGGCGCGTCCGGCACCCGCAGACTCAGTTCCACCCCGGCCGGAATACTGCCCCGCAGGAGTTTGACCGTTTCCTTGACCAGCGGGCCAAGGGTCAGTTCACCAACGGTGCGTTCACCCTGGCGGCTAAACGTCAGCAGTTGGCGCACCAGATCCCTGGCCCGCTCCGAGGCCCGCACCACATCGCCCAGGGGCTGGCGCAAGGGGTTGTCCGGGGGCATGTCCGATAAGATCATCTCGGTATTGAGCAGGATCGGGGTCAGGATGTTGTTGAAATCGTGGGCCACGCCCCCGGCCAAAACACCTATGGCTTCCAGCTTTTCGGCTTGGCGCAGCCGCCGTTCCAGCCCCAGTTCATAGGTCATGTCGCGCACCAGCAGGATATAGTTGACCACGATCCCGCTCCCGTCGCGCACCGGCGAAATAAACGCTTCCGCCACCACTTCCTCACCTTCGGGCCGGGTCAGGCGCACCCGGCCCGACCAGCGCAGCCCAAGCCCGAGCATCTTGCGCACGGAATCGCTTAAAAAGGGTGTGAGCCGGCTCTCCAGCTCTCCCCGGGCGGTGGTGCCCTGGCCGCCGCCTACGATCTGGTCAAAGGCCGGGTTGGCGTATTCCAGACGGAAATCCCGGCTGACGATCACCAGTCCTTCGGCGCTCTGGTCCACGGCAGACACCAGCAGCATGCGCTCGCCTTCGGCCCGTTTGCGGTCGGTGATGTCCCGGGCCGCCCCTTCCACCCGATCCAGCCGATCCTCCCCGTCCAGCACGGCCCGGGCATTGACGGACAACCAGGCCGTGCGGCCGTCGCGGCGCACCACCTGCATCTCGTGGTCATAGACCCGGCCGTTTTTGGCCAGCAGACGCAAAAATTCCAGCCGATCCTCCGGCCTGGCCTCAATGCGCTGGAACAGATCGCCCTGCTCGCGCATCACCTCATCCGGGGAGGCGTAGCCAAGGATGCGGGCCAAGGCCGGATTGCAGGCGGCCATGGCCCCGTTGGCCTGGAACTGAAAGATGCCTTCGGCGGAATGCTCAAAGATATCGCGATATTTGGCCTCGCTTCGCGAGAGTTCCCGCTCCATCTGCCAAACGGCCGACACATCCCGGCCCATGGCCTGGTATTCGCCGATGCGCCCTGCCTCGTCGAAAATGGCCCGCACGGTCCAGCTCAGACGCCGTGTCTCTCCCGAGGGCAGGGCATATTCATGGCGAAAGTCGCACACCGGGGACCGCAGTGTCAGCGCCAGCAGGCGGCGACGCATGGCACTGGCTTCGGCCTCGGGCAAACGGTCGCCAAAAAAGCCGCCCAGCAGGACCTCAGGCGGTTCGCCAAACAGCCGGGCCAGGTTCTGATTGACGAACACCCGGCGATGCTGCGGATCAAGACGCACCACCAGCTCGGTCTGGTCCTCGACCATGGCTGCGTAGCGCCGATGGCTCGCGCGCAGTTCCCGCTCGGTTCGCCTGTGGTCCGTGATGTCAGTGAGCATGCCGCACACCGCGCGCACCACGCCGCCCGTGAGCAGCGGTACGCGCGTGGTCAAAAAGCACCGTTCCCGGCCGCCAATGCTCAGTTGGATCTCTTCCTGGCTGGCGGCCCCGGTGGCCATGACCGCCAGGGCGGCCGCATGAAACCGGGCGTAGTTGCCGGCTTCGACGCACTCTGCAAGGGGACGGCCCAGGCACTGTCTGCCGGCCAGGTCGTGCAACTCGATATACGCCCGGTTGACGAAGCGCAGCACAAAATCGGTATCCACCACAAACGTCGCCGCCGGGGTGTGCTCCAGCACCTGGGCCAGATCCAGATTGCCAAGATCCGGCGCCGGAGGCGCAGCCAATGGCCGGGGCGCGACCGGTATCATGCGTACGCTCCCTGTGGGTTTTCCGGCCCTGGCCGTCTGTTGCGGGCCGGGGCAGAGACAGACGCAAACTGGAAAACCGAGAAAATGACACCATCGGTTACTGGCTTTTTGCCCGGGAAGGGACTACTCTTAAAACAGCCAAGTTTTTTCATTGGTTGCCCGTTTGGTTGCCCTGTATGGAAAAAGTGCTCATCGTTGAAGACAGTAAGGTCTTTGCCCGCATCCTGATCCGCAAGATCGAGGACGAACTTTTTTTCGACACCTGCTGGGCTTCCAATTTTGAAGAAGCCCGCTACCTCATCGAAGAAAATCCCGATGGGCATAACTACTTCGTCGCCCTGCTCGACCTCCACCTGCCCGACGCCGCCGACGGACGCATCGTGGATTACGTCATTGCCAAGGGCATCCCGTCCATCGTGTTTACCGGCGACGTGCAGTCCGAGGTGCGCGACCGCATCTGGTCCAAAAAGGTCGTGGACTACGTGGCCAAGGAGTCCCCGGACAGCCTGGACTACCTGTGCTCCCTGGTGCGGCGCATTTCACTCAATAAATTCATCGATGTGCTGGTGGTGGACGATTCCGCCACCGTGCGCCGCCATCTCATGCGCCTGCTGGAGGCCCACGAATTCATCGTCCACGAAGCCGACTCCGGCGAGCGCGCGCTGGAAGTGCTGTCCCGCCATCCCGAAATCCGGGTGGTCATCACCGACTACTTCATGCCCGGCATGGACGGCGTGGAACTGACCCGGCATATCCGGCGCGACCACCGCAAGGATGCCCTGGCCGTTATCGGCATCTCGGCCTACGGCAACACCATCCTCTCGGCCCGCTTCATCAAGAACGGGGCCAACGACTTCTTAAACAAACCCTTTTCCAGCGAAGAGTTCTATTGCCGCGTCACCCAGAACCTGGAAATGCTCGAATACATTCAAAAGCTGCGCGAGACGGCTATTCGCGATCCGCTGACCGGCCTGTACAACCGTCGGCACTTTTTTGACGCGGCCAAGGCCCTGCACAGCAGCCTGAGCCGGGGCGACGACTCCCTGACCCTGGCCATGATCGATATTGATCATTTCAAAAAGGTCAACGACACCTACGGCCACGGCGTGGGCGACGAAGTGCTCAAACACGTTGCCCACGGCCTGTCCAACCGTTTCCGGGGCCATGACGTGGCGGCGCGTCTGGGCGGCGAAGAGTTCTGCATCCTGGCCCGGGGACTGGCTGGCGAGCCGGCCATGGCGGTCTTTGACGATCTGCGCAACAGCATCGCACGCTCCAAGGCCAAGGCCGGCAAGATCCTGGTCGGCGTCACCGTCAGCATCGGCATCTGCGATAAGCCCATGGGCTCGGTGGACGCCATGCTGGCCGCTGCCGATGCGGCCCTGTACAAGGCCAAGCGCAGCGGGCGAAACCGCGTGCTCTGGGCCGAATAGCCCGCGCCTGCCAGCCCGGATGCCCCTAGGCTTCGTCGGCCAGGCGCAACCGCGTACTCTGGGCCGAATAGCCCGCCCCTACCAACTCCGGCCGGGCAGACCGGTCAACGCCCGAAACCGATCCTCCAGCCCGCGCAGATAGCCCATGGCCGCAGCCTCGCCCTCGGCCGGGGCAAAGGCGGCGAAATCCTTATCGTTTAAAGGATGATACGGTCCGGGTTTGATCTCAAAGACCGCCGTGTCCGGGACCAGGGCGAAAACGGCATGCCAGACCCCGGGCCGGATATCGATGGCCAGCACCCCGCGCTGCCGGTCAAGCACCACGCAGTCCTGTCGGCCAAAACTCCCGTCTTCGGCAAAAACCACATGCCCCAGGCTCCCGGTGAGCAGCACAAAGGATTCGGACTTGGCCGGCGTCAGATGCCGGTGCGGCTGCACATAGCTGCCGGGCTCAAGGGTATTGATCATGCGATGCGGGTTGTCGCCGTCGGCGGCATGCAACCGGTGCATGTCGCGCAACCGGGGACTGGCCGCCGCGTCCCGGGCCTTCTGGGCCAGAAGCGCCGCATCGACCACGGCGAACCGGTCATGGTCCGACGCGGTGGCCCCGGGGCCGATGCGGCGATAATGCGGCAGGGGTGCGGCCAACAGGCTAGCCGTGCAGGGGCAAACCAGCGGCTGTCAAGCGGCAATAGGCCGCCACGAGCTGGCCGGACAGGCACATATCGCGCAGGAGCAAGGCCGCAATGACCAGCCAGAAACCCCAGCAATTGGCTTTTTTCTCGCAGCCCGAGGTCTGGCCGCGCTGGACGTGGAACAGGTACAGGCTGACGACTGCCAGGGGCAGCATGACCCACCAGCGGATGGTCAGGGCCTCAAAAAACATAAAGACCACAAACAGCAGGGCCAGAACCCAGGCGATTTTGGTCATGGGCGCATACGACGCGCACGGACAGGCGCATTTTTGATCGGACATGGGTGGACTCCTTAAGCGGTTTACCCGATCTATAGCCCCGGGGATGCGCTCCTGTCCAGAAGACGGGCAAAGGCTGCGCCAAGAGCCCGGGCCACAGCCTGGGGGGAAGACTCCCGGCCACAGCAGCCGCAAAAAGCATGGCACTCGGCAGCATGCCATACGAGCGCGGCAGGACGTGATTACGGGTTGGAGCCGGTGGCAACAGCGCCGAACGACACCAGCCAGCCAAGCATACCCCAGGTCAGGTTGGAGGCGTCATAGCCCTCTTTACCCAACTTCCGGGCCACAAAAGGCGAACGATGGCCGGTCATGCAGATGACCGTCACCGGCCGGGACGGATCAAGGCCCAGTTGCGCCGCCGGCACGGTCAGGGCGTCGGGCCGGTTGATCGCTCCGGGAATATGGAACAAGGCAAATTCCGCCGGCGTGCGCACGTCGAGCAGTTGCGGCGGTTTGGCCGCCATCTGCCGCCGCAGCCGCCAGGGCGGCGTCTGCCCGACTCCGGCCAACAGCCAGGCCAGATCCCAAACCCCGAAAAAGAGGACCAGAAAAATAACCAGCCCTTTCATAAGCCTGTCCTTACCGCAAAAAAACGGCCAGCAGCGTGCCCAGGCCCAAAAGCGCTGCCACGATGCCGTTTAGGGTGAAAAAAGCCATGTTGATCCGGGACAGATCGTCCTTGGAGAGCAGCCGATGCTCCACCAAAAGTACGGCCGAACAAACGCCCCAAAAGACGTAATAGACCCAGGACAGCCCGGCAGCCCAACCAGCCAGCAGATAAAACACCGCCGCGTCAACATGGGCAAAGGCGGCCAAAGCCAGGGCCGTGCCCACGCCAAAGTGCGACGGAATCGAGTGCAGCCCCTGGCTGCGGTCAAAATCCACATCCTGGCAGGCATAAAGCACGTCAAACCCGGCCACCCAGCAAGTCACGCCGCAGCCGAATAAAATAGCCGGCAAGGCAAATTCCGGCGTAACCGCCAGCCAGCCAGCCACCGGGGCCAAACCCAGCACAGACCCCAACACGAAATGGCACAGCCAGGTGAACCGCTTGGTCAGGCTGTAAAACGCCCCCCACACGAGCACCACCGGCGACAAGGCCAGACACAAACTATTCAAGCCGGCGCACGCCGCCACAAAAACAACCGCACTGCCCGCCGTAAACACCCAGGCCGCCCGGATACCCACCTCGCCCGTCACCAACTCGCGCCCCATGGTGCGCGGATTGATCCGGTCATAGCGCACGTCAGCCAGCCGGTTGATCGCCATGGCATAGGAACGCATGGCCACCATGGCCACAGTCAAAAGCGCAAAAGCCCGCCACCCCGGCCAGCCGCCCGCCGCCACAAACAGCCCAATATAGGCAAACGGCAAAGCAAACACCGAATGCTCAATCTTCACCAACCGCGCTAACGCCCCTAGCATGCGTATGCTCCTGTGGAGAGAGGCGAGGGGAACCTGGGGGAGGGAACCCCTTTTTGAAAAAAGGGGTTCCCTCCCCCAG
>NZ_WVUD01000023.1 GCF_009856865.1 Solidesulfovibrio aerotolerans
CAGACCCCCACCCTCCCCAAAAACTTTTAAAGGGGTTGCAAGGGAATAGCCGGCTTTCTGACTGAAAGCGTTACTTTAATAAATTTCGATTAATTATTAAAATGCACTGAAATACCAGGAGAAGCCTCCAGTCTGGTCGCTCTTTCGCGAACCTGTCGGCCCCGCTTCGGGGCCGAGGGCACCTTGGAGTGGGGCATTGCGGCCGATGCGACCGGCGCGCCAGCGGCGGTTGCATCGGCCGCAATGCCCCACCCCATCGTCGTCAGCCTGCCACCGCCCCTTCTCCCCACCCACTTCCCCCACTCCCGCCCCCGTGCGGGGGGTCCGGGGGATCATCCCCCCGGCAGGTCCAGGACAGCGTCCTGGCAGGGTCCGGGACAGCGTCCCGGCAGGGTCTGGGACAGAGTCCCAGCGGGTGCAGGGCAGCGCCCTGCCAGGGTCTGGGGCAGCGCCCCAGTTTACTCCAGGCCCCAGCCCTGGCGGACGGTGTCACGCCAAGTCATAAACGCCTCGAAAAAGCCGTCCAGCGGCAGTTCGCCTTTGAGGCTGATGCGGCGGTCTTTGGTTTCGACGATGCCGCGCGCCAGGCCTTTGCCGCCAAGCGTCAGTTGGATGGGGAAGCCGATCAGGTCGGCGTCCTTGAATTTGACGCCGGGCCGTTCGTCGCGGTCGTCGAGGAGCACCTGGATGCCGGCCTTGGTCAGGGCGGCGTAGATTTCGTCGGCCTTGGCGGTGGCGATTTCGTCCTTGGGGCTGAGATTAATGAGCGCCACTTCGAAGGGGGCGATGGGCGGCGGGAAGACGATGCCTGAGGCGTCGTTATTCTGTTCGATGCAGGAAGCCACGATGCGCGACACGCCGATGCCGTAGCAGCCCATGATCATGAACTGTTCCTTGCCGGCTTCGTCCAGGAACGTGGCATTGAGGGCTTCGGAGTACTTAAGCCCCAGCTTAAAGACGTGGCCGACTTCGATGCCCTTGGTGAACGTGAGCGTCGCGCCGCATTTGGGGCAGGGATCGCCCGGAGCGACTTCGCGCAGATCGGTGAACGAGACGATGGTGGCATCACGGCCGAGGTCCACGTGCAGCATGTGGGCGTCGGCGGCGTTGGCACCGACGATCCAGTCCGAGGCCAGGGCCAGTTCGCGGTCGGCGTAGATGGGGAGGGTCAAGCCCACCGGCCCGGCGAAGCCGACGGGCGCGCCGGTTGCGGCCACGACTTCTTCGGGCGTGGCCAGCCGGAGATCTTCCTTGGCGGCAAGCAGATTTTTCAGCTTTATTTCATTGAGTTCGCGATCGCCACGCACCAAAGCGGCCACAGGCTTGCCGTCGGCGATGTAGAGGAGCGTTTTGACCACGGCAGCGGGCGCGACCTTGAGGAAGGCGGCCACTTCCTCGACGGTGTGGCTGCCCGGGGTGGCGATTTGCTCGGCCGGCGGGCAGGCCGGGATAGCGCCGGCAGAAGGACAGACGGCCTCGGCCTTTTCGAGGTTGGCCCCGTAGTCGCAGTCCGGGCAGGCCACTATGGTGTCTTCGCCGGTATCGGCCAGGACCATGAATTCGTGGGAGAACGAGCCGCCAATGGCCCCGGAGTCGGCGGAGACGGCCCGGAATTTAAGGCCCAGGCGGGTGAAGATGCGGGCGTAGGCCTCGTACATGGCCCAGTAGCTGGCATCGGCCCCGGCGTCGTCCTTATCGAAGGAATAGGCGTCCTTCATGACGAATTCCCGGCCGCGCATAAGGCCGAAGCGGGGACGGATTTCGTCGCGGAACTTGGTCTGAATCTGGTAGAGATTGACCGGCAACTGGCGGTAGGAGCGGATTTCGTGGCGTACCAGATCGGTAACCACTTCCTCGTGGGTGGGTCCGAGGCAGGATTCGCGGTCGTGGCGGTCCACGAAGCGCAGCAGTTCGCGGCCGTAGAAATCCCAGCGGCCGGATTCCTTCCACAGATCGGCGGGCTGCACGGCCGGCATGAGGATTTCGAGTGCTCCGGCCCGGTCCATCTCTTCGCGAACGATATTGGCAACGTTATTGAGCGCCCGAAGCCCCAGGGGCAGATAGGTGTAGATGCCGGCGGTGAGTTTGCGGATCATGCCGGCGCGCAGCAGGAGCTGGTGGCTGATGACCTCGGCCTCGGCCGGGGTTTCCTTAAGGGTGGGGGCGTAGTAGCGGCTCAGTCGCATGCGGATTCCTTTTTTTCGGTGATAAAGCGTTCCAGTTCGTCCATAAAGGCCGGGATGAGGTTGGCGCTCCCGCGCACCTTGCCGAGCACCTCGCCCTTGCGGAAAATGATGCCGCAGTCGCGGCCGCCGGCAATGCCGATGTCGGCTTCCCGAGCCTCGCCCGGGCCGTTGACCACGCAGCCCATGACAGCCACGGTGAAAATTTCGGGCACGCCGCGCAGGCGTTCTTCCACGGCCTCGGCCAGCCCGACCAGATCGATTTCCGTGCGCCCGCAGGTGGGGCAGGAGATGATTTCCGGGCCGCGCGCACGCAGTTCGAGCGAACGCAGGATCTCGTAGGCCACGCCGATTTCGGTGACCGGATCACCGGTTAATGAGACGCGCAGGGTGTCGCCAAGGCCCTCGGCCAGGAGGATGCCCAGGCCCACAGCGGATTTGACCGCCCCGCGCATGGGGGTTCCGGCCTCGGTGACGCCTATGTGCAAGGGATAATCAACGGCCGCGCCAAGCAGGCGGTAGGCGGCGATGGTGCGCAGCACGGAAGAGGATTTGAGCGAGACTTTGATGTCGTAAAAGCCCCGGGCTTCGAGGAAAGCAATGTGCGTGAGCGCGCTTTCGACCATGGCCTCGGGGGTGGGGCCGCCGTATTTTTTAAGCAACGCCTTATCCACGGACCCGGAATTGACACCAATGCGGATGGGGGCGTGGTGGGCCTTGGCAGCGTCCACCACCACATCCACAGCGGCCTCGGAGCCGATGTTGCCGGGATTGATGCGCAAGGCATCGACCCCGGCCTCCAGGGCGGCCACGGCGAGGCGGTGGTCAAAATGGATATCGGCCACCAGCGGCACTTTGGTGCCGGCCCGGATGGCGGCCAGGGCCGTGGCTGCGGCCTCGTCCAGGACGGCCAGACGCACGATCTCGCAGCCGGCGTCGGTGAGCGCCGCGATTTGGGCCAAGGTGGCGTCCACATCCCGGGTGTCGGTGTTGGTCATGCTCTGGACGCGCACGGGATTGTCGCCACCGATGCCGATGGAGCCGAGGGTGACCGTGCGGGTCGGTCGTCGTGGGGAAAGAGGCGGCGTTTTTCGCATGGGGAATTTGGGTTGGGCGTTGTTGTGCCGGGCCGGCTACCGGGGCTGACTCCCCGGTCCGGCCGACAGGCTGGAAACAGGGCTAGCTGCCCTGCCCCACGGTAGTGATGTTTAAATAGACCTCATCGCCGCTTTTTTTGACCACCGTACCGTCGATGCGGCAGTCGGCGTCCTTTTTGCCCAGGGCAAAAAGCTTCTCGATAACGTCCTTGGCCGTGACGTCGTCACAGATGAGGAAGCTTTTTTTATCCTTGCTTTCAAACGCCAGGCAAATGGTCTCTTTCTGGGGATATTGTTGAATACCCGTCACCCGGCCGGTCAGGGTCACGGCTTCGGCGGCCAGGCCGGTGGCGGCGGCAAGAATCAAAGTGAGAGTCAACAGAAACGCACGCATCAATAAAACCTCCATGACGCGACGCCGGCAACAGCCAGTCATCGGGAACGCTCGTCTTGCTTGTCGGCAGGCGCGGCCGTGCCGGCGGGAATAAGCCACCAGATCGCCAGACAGATGGCGGCAACATAGTACAGGATGTCCTGCTCCAGGAACCAGACAATGCACCGACGCGGTCCGGCGTCGTTGAGGGCAAAGATCCGGCGCACCAGGGCATCGGGGACAAAATTGCCCAGCGGCCAGGCAAGCCACAGCCCCTCTCGCCACACGACAAACAGCCGCATGGCCAGCAGGCCGTAGAGGGCCGCCAGGCTTACCCACAGGCAGCCCCGGCCAAACACGTCGCCAGGGATCTTCATGCCGTCCCGCCTTGTGTGCCATTTCCGCGTGGCCGCACTCTACGGACTGCGCGCCCGCCTGTAAACGGGTGCGGGGGGACCAGCCGTGGCAAATGTCGCTGGCGCTTACCGGCTGGTGGTCGCTGCCGGCCCTGCGCGGTGCGGGACCATCTTTGGCAAAATCGGCAGAGCTGCCCTACCCCAGAGCCTCGCCGCCGCGCAGATAGGCCAAGGCCTCGTCCCGGTCGGCAAACCGGGGGGCCTTGTCGGTGACGCCCAGCCGATCCAGGACGCGCACGAAATTATCAGCCAGACCACATACAGCGGCCCGTTGGCCCGAAGCCAGGCAGGCGTCGGCGGCAGACAGCAGGACGTCCAGGCCCGCGCCGTTGATGGAAGCGTTGGGGGTAAAGGCAAACAGAATCGCAGTCGCCCCGTCCATCTCACGCAGGGCCCGGGTCAGATATGGCTCGGTTTCGCCGGTTAGGCTCCCCCGGATGTGGACGACGCCGATAGCCCCTTCCCGGGCAGCAGCCACATCGCCGAAGCTGCCGGCCGAGGCGACCATATCCAGGCGACCGTTGGCCCGGCCAAGGGCGGCTTCCAGGGTTTCGCGGCAAATGGGCTTGTCGATAAAATCCGTGGCCCGAAGCTCCAAAGCGGCCAGGGCCAGATCGGTGTCGCCGTGGCCGGTGATGACGATGACTTCAGTTTCCGGACAGCGTTTTTTGATGGCCCCGAGTACTTGCAGGCCGTCCATGCCGGGCATCTTGATGTCGGTGAGCACTATGGGCGGGGCCTCGGCGTCAAAGATAGCCAAGCCCTCCTCGCCGCTGGCCGCAATCAGCACCCGATAGCCGTAGGCCCCGAGATAAAGCTCAAACATTTGCAAGGTGGGTCGCTCGTCGTCGATGACCAGAATCGTGCGCATACGTTCTCCAGAACACTCTTGAATCAGGTTGTTTGCTGGCTTGGAACGGCGGCGTCAAGCCCTGCACCCGGTATGGTCCTGGCGGCCGGAAAAGTCAGTCGAAACACACTTCCCTGCTCCGGGGCGCTGTCGACCTCAATCACTCCCCCGTAATCCCTGACGATGCCGTAGGTTATGGCCAACCCAAGGCCCATGCCCTGGCCGGTTTCCTTGGTGGTGAAAAAGGGTTCGAAAATTTTTCGCCGCTCGCTTTCCGGGATGCCGCAGCCGGTGTCGGAGACGGCGACAGTCACCCGCCCGTCGGCGCTTCGCGAGGTGATGGCCAGACGTCGCGGCCGTTCCCGGCCGGCCGGGCCGGCTTTGTCGATCATGGCGTCGCGGGCATTGACCACGAGGTTGAAAAAGACCTGTTCCAGGCGGTTGGCATGGGCCTTAATGAGCGCATCAGCGGTCAGATCGAGCGATATTTCGATGCCTTGCAAGGCTAATTCGTGGCCGATAATGGTGAACACGCCCCGGATGGGCTTGTTGATGTCCACGCTTTCCAGACGGGGCTCTGATTTGCGGCCAAAATCGCGCAGATGGCCGATGATGGCCGCAGCCCGGTCCACTTGCTGGCTGACCTGTCCGGTGACCGTGGCCAGGGCTTCGGGCGTGGGCGTCTTGCCGGTTTCGGCCACCATCTTTAAATAGTCGCTGCCGATCTTTATGGCATTGAGCGGCTGGTTGAGTTCGTGGGCGATGCCGGCGGACATTTCGCCCAGGGTCTTCATCTTGCTGGCCTGGATGAGCTGGGCGTCTTTTTCCACCAGTTCGGTGATGTCGGTGGCCGAAACAATGACGGCGTCGCGGCCCCGGTAGGCGATGCGGCAGGCGTGGACGTTGACATAGAGCGGACTGCCGTCTTTGCGCACGTGGCGCAGCTTGGGAAACAGCACCCGGCCCGGGGCGTCGCGGTCGTGTAAATAGTCGGCCACCCCGCCGCCATCGGCTTCCGGTTCCAGATCGCCCACCTGCCGCCCGGACAGCTCCTTGCGCCTGTAGCCGTAAACGGCCTCAGCCTGGGAGTTGGCGTCGAGGATGCGGCCGCTCACCGCGTCCACCACAAAGACCGGATCAGGGTTGCTGTCAAACAGCGACCGGTATTTTTCCTCGGACTCCCGCAACCGGCGACGGTAGAGCCGAATACTCCAGACCATGTTGCTAAAGGATTCGGCGAGTTGGGCCACTTCGTCGCCGCCGCCGTCTTTGCGGTAAAACCGGCACTCCCGGCAGGTCCGGGAATTGACCGGACTGACGGTGTCGGCGTCCGAGCGGTTCTGGTCGAAATGCCAGCAGGGCAGATCGGTGTCGGCATAGGCCTGGCAATGTTTGATGGCGTCGTCAGACAGGCCGAGCATGGCTTCGGGCGCATCCATGCTGCCCCGGCTGATTGCGTCGGCAGCTTGCGTTAAGCGCGACAGCGGCCGGGCCACGGCATTGGACAGACGCAGCACGATCAGAAACATGACCACGGTGACGGCCGTTATAAAGCCCAGAAAGGTAGTGCGCAGCTTGCCGACCAGGGAGTCGATGTGGCTTTTGGACAACCCGACGTGCACCGCCCCCAGGGTATAGATACCTTCGCGCACGGGCACGGCGATGTCGATGGCTTGGGTGCTCTCGAAATCGACTAAATCGATGCTGTACTCGGCGTTTTCGCGCAACGGGTTGATCGTGCGCAGATCTTCGGGAAACGGCCGGATAAAGGTGTTGGCCAGGGTGCGGCCCTCGTTGTCCTGAATAAAGATGTAGGACACGAGCACCTTGCGTTCGCCCAACTGGGCGGCGTCGAAAATGAGGCTGACCAGATTGGCCCGGTCCTTGTCGAGAATATAGCCGCTGGCCCGTTCGGCAATGCTCTGGCCGATGGCCACACCCCGCTGTTCGAGTTCGCGATTGAGGCTGGTTACCAGAATCCAGCGGGCCAAAATGGCAATGACCGCGCTGACCAGCAGCACCACCGCCATGGTGCCGCCAAACATTTTGAGTTTTAAACTGAAGCGTTGGGGGAACGGCATGGGATCACCGGCCAGCTTGCGGGGTCACAGCGTCACTGGCACCGTCAAGCTCCGTCGGTGGCGGCACTGCTTTCGCCGCAGCGTCCAAGACGTCCTTGATGCGGCCCCAGTCCGTGACCATCTGAAACCGGCCGTGGTCGAACCGGGTGAAATAGACGCGCTCCAGACCCTGATGGCGGTCCGGGCCGTAGGTGACCGGGCTGGCGATGCCGACCGAAAAGGTGTCGATGGATTCGATGGCATCGAGAAAACGTTCCCGGGTCAGGTCGCGTCCGGCCCGGCGCAGCCCCTCCACCAGCACCCGGGCGTTTAAAAACCCCTCCAGACCGACCACGTTGGGCCGCTCCTGGGGGAACGAGCGGGCCAGCAACCGGGCATAGTCCTGAACACCAGTTAAAAGGGCGGCCGATTCGGGCAGATCCGGCGACGGGACCACCTGGGACATGATAAGCGGCGTGTCGTCGCCAGGGCCGAGGATACGGGCGATTTCGTCGGCTCCGACAAAGGAAACGGCGTAAAAAAGGCCTTTATACCCCCGCGCCCGGGCCAGTTTAATGGCCTTGGCGCACGGCCCGTAGGTGCCGATCATAACGATAGCCTGGGGATTGGCTTCCATAAGCCGCCCCAACCCCTCCTCCACGTCCATGGTGCCCCGGATGTAGGAACCGCGCGCCACGGGTGCCAGGCCCAGGGATTTTAGCGCCATCTCCGTGCCCTTGAGCCCGTCGAAGCCGTAGGCGTCGTACTGATAGAGCACGGCAATCCGGTCAAAGTGCAAGTCGCCCACCATATGGTCCACGGCGGCGGCGGTCTCCTGATAGTAGGAGGCCCGGATGTTGACGATATAGCGTCGAAACGGAAACCGCAGGACATCAGCTCCGGTGAAGCTGCCGACCAGCGGCACGCGGGCCTCTTCCAACAGCGGGATGATCTTGGCCGTGGTCGGAGTGCCGACGTAGCTGAACAGACAGAAAACCCGGTCCTCGACAATGAGTTGCTGGGTGTTGGCCACGCAGCGCGGCGGATCGTAGCCGTCGTCGAGGGTGATGAGCTTTAAGGTGCGTCCGGCCACGCCGCCGGCTTCGTTGACGGCGTTTAAATAGGCCTGGGCACCGTAGAGGGTCTGTTTGCCGAGATAGCTGGCATGCCCGGTCAGCGGCAGGGAGCAGCCGATAACCACGGCGTCCTGGGTGACACCCGGGGTGTCGGCGGTGCCGGACTCAGGTGCGCTCCCATTGGAACAGGCGGCCAGGAACAGGACAACGCTGGCAACCCAAGGTGCCAGGGCGCGAAACAAGGGGGAAAAAGCGGTGGATGTGCCCATAACGCAGAGATAGCAGATGTGCCCTGGGGTTGGTCAACCAGTGAAAACCGCCAGCGACGCGGGCCTTTCTTGCCGTCGGGGCAAACCGCCGCCTGCGGGAGGCCGTGGCAGCGGCCTCCCGAAGCGGACGGAAGCGGGAACCTAACTAAAGGCCCGAAGCGGTCGCATGACCTTGGCCAAAAAGGCCTTGCGGCTTAAGGGGCGCGGGCCGGCATCGCCGAACTGGAGATGCTTGTAGTAGGCGCTCGGCGGTTGGGTGCACAGGAAGATAACCCGCACCGAGTCGGCATCCACCAGTTCCGCCTTGGGGAACTTGACTTTGAGCTTGGCCAGACGGTCGCGGGCCAGGGCCAGCATCTCGTCGCGGTCGCCAAAGTTCATGGTTCCGGTGGGACAGGTCTGCACGCACGAGGGCACCATGCCGGCATGGATGCGGTCGTTGCACAGATCGCATTTGTACATGAGCTTGGTGGCTTTATCGACGCGGGGGATGTCGTAGGGACAGGCCTCGCGAATGCCCTGGGCGTTTAAGCCCTTGCATTTTTCGGTAAATACCACTGCCCCGGTTTGCGGGTCCTGCATGATGGCGTCCGGGACTTCGGCGTCGCCGACCATCTTGCACGGCGCGTCTAAGCAGTGCCGGCACTGATCCGGGAGAAACAGCCAATGGAACTTGCCATCGATGGTTTTCTCGGAAAAACGCACCACTTTCAGCGTCTGCCAGGACAGGTCCGGCGGATTCTGGTGCGAACCGGTATTTTCCGTGGGTTCCACGGGTTTGTTCTTCCACTGCTTGCAGGCGATCTGGCAACCCCGACAGCCGGTGCAGCGCGACAGGTCAACAAAGAAGGTTTTTCCAGTCATGACAGCGGTCCTCCCTAGGCCTTGCGCACGTTGACCATAAAGGCCTTGGTCTCGGGGATGCCCGTATTGGGGTCGCCCACCGAAGGACACAGGATATTGGCCGAATCGCCGCCATTGACCGGCCAGGTCCAGCCAAAGTGCCAGGGGATGCCCACCTGGTGGATGGTCTGGCCCAGCACGGTAAAGGGCTGGATGCGCTCGGTGACAATGGCCTTGGCCCACAGCGAACCACGGGTGCTTTCGAGGATGACCTTCTCGCCGTTTTTAATGCCGCGCATGGTGGCCAGTTCCGGGCTCATCTCGCAAAACATCTGCGGTTCGGCTTCAAGGAGCCAGGGAGAGTTGCGCGTCATGACGCCGGTCTGCCAGTGCTCGGTCACCCGATAGGTGGAGCAGACAAACGGGTACCGGGGATCGCAGGAGGCATGGATATCCGCCGGGCCGGTGAACTTGAGCGCCGTGGGATTGTGCAATTGCTTGGAGAACGGGTTCTCGGCAATGGGACATTCCAGCGGCTCGTAGTGCTCGGGCAAGGGACCATCGTTGCGGCCCGGGCCAAAGATCTGGCCCATGCCGTCGGTGGTCATGATAAACGGGAACTTGCCCTTTTCGACATCGGCCATGGGCGGCCAGGGACCGTCAGGCACATCGCCTTCCCATTTGCCGTTGACCCAGGCAATGACCGGTTTGTCCGGCTGGTAGGGCTTGCCCTGGGGATCGACCGAGGCGCGGTTGTAGATGATGCGGCGGTTGACCGGCCAGGCCCAGGACCAGGCCGGGAACAGCCCGATCTTGGCCTGCATGGCGGTTTGGGACTTGTCGCGACGGGCCGCCATGTTCTTGTCGGTGTAGGAACCGCAATAGACCCAGGTGCCGGAGCAGGTGGAGCCGTCGTTTTGCAGCAGGGCAAAGCCCGGTACCGGATCGCCGGGTTTAAAGGTCTTGTCCGCATCGCCGACCTTGAGCGTCTTTTCCGTGAGGAAATAGCCGTTGATGCGCTTGGCGACCTTGTGGGGATCGAAGGCGTGGTTGGTGGCTACATCCCAATTGAGGTTTTTGATGGGATCGGGATAGGCCCCGCCTTCTTTGGCGTAGAGCTCGCGGATCTTTTCAAACAACTCATAGATGATGTCGCCATCGGGCTTGGAGTCGCCGGACGGCGGCTGGGCCACATTGCGCCACTGCATCCAACGGCCGGAGTTGGAGATGGAGCCTTCCTTTTCAAAGGACACGGCGCACGGCAGATAAAAGACCTCGGTCTTGACCTTTTTGGGGTCCATGCCCGGACCTTTCCAGAACGAGCCGGTTTCGGTCTCGAACATGTTGACCGTGACCATCCAGTCAAGCTTGGTCATGGCCTCGCGGGTCTTATTGGAGTTGGCGGTGCTGGCGGCCGGGTTCTGGCCCCAGGCAAAAAAGCCCTTGAACGCGCCGCCGAGCATGGCATCAAACAGCGACAGCCAGGAGTAGTCCTTGCCGGGCTCAAGCTTGGGCAGATAGGAATAGCCGGTTTCGAGATCCTGGTTGGGATACATGGATTTCAGGAAACTGGCCAAGTACTTCGGCCGGTTGCCCCACCAGTTGGCGCTTTGCGGCTCCTTGGTGACCGGCGTATTTTTCTCGTTAAATTCCACCAGCGTCTGCATGGCCGCCGTGGGGGTCGGGATGTAGCCGGGCAGGATGTGGTAGAGCAGGCCCTGGTCGGTGGAGCCCTGGACGTTGGCTTCGCCGCGCAGAGCGTTGATGCCGCCGCCGGCCACACCCATGTTGCCGAGAAGCAACTGGATGATGGTCATGGCCCGGATGTTTTGCACGCCCACGGTGTGCTGGGTCTGGCCCATGGCGTAAAGCATGGTGCCGGACTTTTCCGGTTTGCCCGTGGCGGCGTAGGTCTGGTAGACACGCTGCAGATCGGCCACCGGCGTGCCGGTAATGGCCGAAACCGACTTCATGTCATAGCGGTCGTAGTGCGTCTTCATGATCTGATAAACGCAACGGGGATTATTGAGCGTCGGGTCTTTCTTGATGCGGCCCTGATCATCCTTGGCAAAACTCCAGGCAGACTTGTCGTAGGCGCGCTTTTCAGCGTCAAACCCGCTAAAAAGGCCGTCCTTGAAGTCGTACTTGTCGCTGAGGATAAACGAGGCATTGGTGTAATTGACGACGTAATCTTTAAAGATAAGGTTGTTGGCCAGGATGTAGCGGATCAGTCCCCCGAAAAACGGGATGTCCGAACCGGAACGCAACCGGGCAAACACGTCGGCATGCTGGGAAGTGCGGGTGTAGCGCGGATCCACGTGGATCATGGTCGCGCCCTTGTCCTTGGCCCGAAGCACCCACTTAAACGAGATGGGATGGTTCTCGGCGGCGTTGCTGCCGATAATGAAAATGCAATCTGAGTTGACGATGTCGATCCAGTGGTTCGTCATCGCCCCGCGTCCGAACGACTCTGCCAGAGCCGCTACAGTTGCGCTGTGTCAGATACGGGCCTGATGCTCGATGTAGTTTAGCCCCATGGCTCGAAGCATGGCCTGATAGATCCAGCATTCCTCGTTGTCCATGGCGGCGGAACCGACCGAGGCGATGCCCTCGCAGCGGTTGACCACCCGGCCCTTGGCGTCCTTGGTCACGAAGCTGCCGTCACGGGATTCCTTGACCTTGCGGGCAATGCGGTCGAGCGCCCAGTCCCAGGATTTTTCTTCCCAGTTCTCGCTGTACGGGGCGCGGTAGAGCACCTTTAAGATGCGACGATCATTTTTGCCGAGCTGATAGTGGGACGCGCCCTTGGGGCACAGGGCACCCTCGTTGATCGGATGGTCAGGATCGCCCTCGATATTGACCACTTTGCCCTTGCCGTCCTTGTCCGTGCTGGCGATCAGCCCGCAGCCCACCGAACAGTAGCAGCACACCGACGTGGTCTGCTTGGTGAACTTGAGCTTGGCCGCCTGACCTTCAGCCCGGGCCGGCGTCAAATCGAAACCGAGTCCGCCAAAAGCGGTCACGGCCGTCGTCGCGCCAGCGATTTTCAGGAACTCTCTGCGGTTCCATTCCATGATCCGTCTCCTTGCCGCTAGGCGTTCAATCACAATCCCGCCGCCAGACTTGCGGCGTCGGGTTTTTCCCGAACCAACTTATGCTAAAATTAGCATAAGTTAAAAATAACATATAGTTCCGTGCAAAGACTCACTTATCTTCTAAAAAGCGGGCGGCACGGGGTCAAAGAAAAACGTATTAGTTAAGATCTGGCACTAGCGAGGAGATATTGGCGAGTAAAATTGCGAGGATATCATCGTCACGATGATTGTAGCGGAACTCCAGCTCTTTGAGATAGAGCGGAAATTTATGCGCCGTGACCCCGTGGAACCGCACCAGCCGTTCCCGGGCGTAGGGCCAAAAGCCGGTCTGGCGGGGATCGACCGCCGGGGCGCGGCCGGAAATTTCAACCAGATGCCGGGTCAGCAGGTCCGAGCCGCAGGCGACCAGGGCGTCGTAGCGCAAATAGCGATCCGAATAGACAATGGCCCCCAGGCGCGACAGGGGCAGGGAGAAGTTGCGGTTGAAATGGAGCAGATCCTGCGGCGTCAGGCTTGGCAGATAGTCGACAAACACCAGGTCGCCGCGCTCCAGGATGCCGAAAACGGGCACAGTGGCCAGGGGTTCGTCAGGAGCGTTCGGACGCAGGGCCCGGGCGGCCGAGCCGAGCTGCGCCCCGAGCGGGCTTTTGAGAATGGCCACGCCGTCGAGGCTGGCGGCCAGGATGGACAGGCGCACCACGGTGGCGGCCTTGTAGGCGGTGTTATAGGCCAGGCCCAGGGCAGCGGCCATGGCATGGGCGGTTGCATCGACGGCGAAAAGGGCCAGCAGGCGCAGCCACTGGCGCGGGGTGAGGCCGGCCAGGCCGGCAAAGCGGCCGGACAGGGCGTGGAAGGTGTAGCGGCAGCCGGCGCAGCGCACCCGGCCTTCGGCCAGGGCGTACGCCCTGCCCCCGCCGCACCGGGGGCACACGGGCTGACCGCTCGGCCAGCACTGCCGTTCCAGGAACTTGCGCGCACGCTCTTCCGTGCGGACGTGGCGCGTCAGATCAAGGACCATGGGAGCGGCACGGCTAGCCGCCAATAGCCGACATGTCCCGGGATTTGGACGTGCCCCCGGGATTGAGCACTTCATAGCCCAGCGGTTTGGTGCGCAGGGCCATGGTGATGATCTGGCGGACTTTTTCCAGCCCCAGCCCGGGATTGCGCAGGATCGGGCGCAGCCGGTATTCGCGGTCGGAAAAAAGGCAGGTGCGCAACTTGCCGTCAGCGGTGATGCGCAGGCGGTTGCAGGAGTCGCAGAAGTGTTCACTCAAAGGCGAAATGACGCCGAAGCGGCCGGCCCCGCCCTCGATGCGATGCATGCGGGCCGGACCGCCGGCGGCCCGGTCGTGGTCGTCGGGCACAAGGGTGGCGAACCGCGAGGCCAGGGCGAGGACATCGCGGGCCGAAATGTAGTTTTCCGGCCGCCAGAGGTTGCCGTCACCCATGGGCATAAATTCGATGAAACGGACATCGATGGGTGCTGCCTGGGCCAGGGCCACGAAGTCCCCGATCTCTTCGGAATTGATGCCGCGCAGGGCCACGGCGTTGAGCTTCACCCGCAGCCCGGCTTTTAGACATTCGTCCAAGGCCCGGCGCACATTGTCCAGGCGGTCGAGACCGGTGATGCTGGTAAATTTCTCCCGGTCCAGGCTGTCTAAGGAAATATTGACGGCGGTGACGCCCAGGGCGGCCAGGGCGGCCGGCTTTCCCTCCAGCAGGGTGGCGTTGGTGGTGATGCGCAGATCCACCTGGGGAAAACGGGTGCGGATGGATGCAACGAACGTCATAAAGTCGCGCCGGGCAAAGGGCTCGCCACCGGTGAGGCGGACCTTGGAGATGCCCATATCGCAGGCCAGACCGACCAGATCGAGCAGTTCCTCGTAGCGCAGGATGCGCTCGTGGGGGATAAACGTGATGCTGTCCCTGGGACGGCAGTACAGGCAGGAGAGGTTGCAGCGGTCGGTGACGGAAAGGCGCAGGTAGCTCACCTCGCGACCCCGTCCGTCGCGCAATACGGCGGCATTGCCGGTCATATCCCCTCCTCCATGCCTCGGGCCCGGATGAGGTCCGGCGGCGAATTGACGTTAAAAAAGGCGCGCGCGACGGCCGGGTCCGCCCGGCTGTAGTCCACATGGCAGCGCATTTCCTCGGGGAAAATGGCCGAGAGCCGGCGCTGCCCCTGGGCCAGATTGCGCTGGAGCACAGGGATTCCTTCGGGGTCATAGATGGCCACCAGGGATTCGACGTAACCCGACTCGATAATGCGGTAGGTGGTCATCAAGGCCTCTGGCGGGCGCGTCTGCCAGGCCGTGATCAAACGCTTCAAAACAGCCTCTTCCAAAAACGGCAGATCACACGAGACGATCAGGCACGGCCGGCCGGTGGCGGCAAGGACTGTCAACACCCCGCCGGCCGGTCCGTTCCCGGGTGTTGCGTCAGGCAACCAGGGCAGGCAGAGGTCAAAAGGCAACGGATCGCGCCCGGACACCAGCACCTCGCCGGTGACGGCGGCCAGGGTGTCGGCCACCCGGCAAAAGAGCGGCTGGCCGAAAAAAGTCAGCCAGGCCTTGTCCCGGCCCATGCGACTGCTTTTGCCGCCGGCCAGGATGACGCCCAGGGGCGTTGCCCCGGCCGGGGTCACAAGCCGACCCTGCCGCTGGGATCGGTGAAAATGGTAAAGCGTTCCTCGGCGTCGCGGGCAAACCCCACCAGGGTGGCCCCGGCGTCCTGGGCGGCGGCCAGGGCCGCGCCGGTCACGGCCGAGCGGCTCACCACCATGCGGATGCCGGCCCGCAGTGCCTTGTGCATCATGCTGGCTGTCACCCGACAGGACAGGAAAAGGACCAGTTCCGGCAGGCAGAGGTCCAACCGCACGCCAAAGCCGGCCAGCCGGTCCAGACAGTTGTGGCGGCCGATGTCCTCGGCCCGCACGACAAATTCGCCGGTGGTGGTGTCGTACAGGGCCGCCCGGTGAAAGCAGCCCGTGCCGTCCCACAGCCCGGGTTCGGCAATAAAGCGGCGCACCAGCCCGAGCAGTGCCGCCGCCGGCAGGCTGCCCGGCAAGGCCGGCCGGGGGCCAGGACGCGGGTCCGGCCGGGCTTCCAGGACAAAAGCCAGCCCCTCGGCCGCGGTCACGACCGGGATCGTCCCCGGGGCCAGCAGGTCCAGGGCGGCATGGCCCAGGGCCAACACCTCCGGGTCGATGGGCGCGGCATAGAGCGTGCGGCGGCCATGGCCGGCAACCTCAAGGGTCACCCGGATTTCCGTGGCCACATCGTCGGTGATGTCGGCCATACGGCCGTCGCGGTAGCGGCGGCAGGCGACGGACCGGGTCAGGGGCGCGAGTTCCATCAGAACCCCCAGGCAGACAGCACCGGGCGGTTAAACCCCTGGCCCCGGGCGGCCATGTCCAGGGTCAGCGATTCCAGATCGTCCAGGACGGGAACGCTCACCCGGTCAAACTCCCGGAAATCGGTGGTCTTGATGTAGCACTTGCATGTGAGGCAAACGTGCACGAAATAGCCCGGCTCCTCGGCAGCGGAAAACACTTCGAGCTTTTTAACGTCTTCCTCGCCGCAATACGGACACATGAGCCGCTTGGCCCGGTATTCCAACTGGCAAAATGAGCAGGTCAGGTGTCTGGCCCCTTCCTTGCCGACCAGCCGGGCCATGAGCGGCGGGCTGGCGCACACCGGACACTGGCCAAACACCCAGCTGCGATCTGCCGGGAAATGGGCGTAGACGGCCTCGCCCACGGCGGCCAGATGCGGGGCCAGGGCGGCCTGGACGAGAAAATTGAGCAATCGCGGCGCACTCGGCGTACGCTCGCCAAAGGTCGCGAAAAAAGCGTCGTCGCCAGCCAGATACTGCCGCACGGCCTTGTTCAGATCGAGGCTGCCGTCAAGGCGGGCCGCAGCAATGACGTCCATGGCCTCGACCAAATGGGCTTCGTTGGCCCGGACAAAGCCGGAAATTTCATCGAAAAGCGCTGTCAGGCGGGTCATCTCCACCGGAAAGGCGTCGCGGGCCAGCATGGGCGCGCCGCGCAGTGTGCGTTCGACTTCTTCGAGCATCCCGGGTTGGATTTCCACTTTTTCCGCTGCCCGGGCCACAAGCTGGGCTCTGGCCGTAGCAGCCACCAAGGCCAGCATGGAAGCCGGCAAAACGGTTTTTTGCGACAGGACGTCGAGTTTTTTCTCCAATTGCTTGGCGGCACAGGCGGCATCAAAGGGCATGGTGTCTCCTTAAAGGATCTCTCCGGCGCACGGTTGCGCCGAAGCCTTGTGGCATTATGGTGACGCGAAGCGGGAATGGCAAGGGGAACGGTTGTCCCGTCGGGCTTGACGGCCGGTGCAATGCTCCGCACTCTTGCTCCTTGCCCGGGGTTGCGCCGGTACGGCCGGATGCCCGGCCCGGCTGCAACTGTCAAGGGCTTGGCCGGCGATACGGGCTGGGTTTCCCGCCTTCGCCACGATTGCAACGGGTTTGGAGCGCACCATGTCTTTTTTGACCCAGCTTCTTTTCTCGCCCTCGCCGGTCTCGGCCGTGGTTATTTTGGGGCTTGTGGCCACGGTTGGCCTGGCCCTGGGCCGCATTCCGGTTGCCGGCGTACGCCTGGGCGTGGGCGGGGTTTTATTCAGCGGTCTGGCCGCCGGCCATTTCGGCTTGTCGCTCGACCATCATGTCCTGGAATTCGTGCGGGAATTCGGGCTGATCCTGTTTGTCTACGCCATCGGCATGCAGGTCGGACCGGGGTTTGTGGATTCCCTGCGCCGCCGGGGGTTGCGGCTTAATGCCATGGCGGCGCTGATCGTCCTTCTGGGGGCGGGACTGGCTGCGGTCTTTCATCTGACCGGCCTGCTTCCCCTGCCGGCGGCCGTGGGCCTTTACAGCGGCGCCGTCACCAACACCCCGTCCCTGGCCGCCGCCTCCCAGGCCTTTCGCGAAGTGGCACCGGCTGTGGCCGAGGCCGCTATCGGCCAGGCCGGCCTTGGCTATGCCGTGGCCTATCCCTTCGGCATCTTCGGCATCATCCTCACCATGCTCACCCTGCGCCGCATTTTCGGCATCAATCCCGCCGAGGAAACGCGCCAGCTCGAAGCGTTGCTCCAAAGCCACACCCCGCCCCTGGCCGCCGCCACCATCGAGGTGACCGTTCCCGGAGCTTTCGGGCAGCGCTTGTCCGAGGTGGCGGAAATGGCCGATGGCGGCGTGGTTGTTTCCCGGGTCATGGACCAGGGTGGCGTGCGGGTCGCCGGCAGCGACACCCGGCTCGCCCCGGGCATGCTGCTGCATGGGGTCGGCCGGGCCGAGGCCTTGGCTGCCCTGACCCAGCGCCTGGGCCGCACCAGCGAGGCCCATCTGCCGGCCCTGCCCGGCCCGTTGGAGGTGCGCCGGCTCATCGTCACCCGCCCGGTGGCCGTTGGCCGCACCGTGGCCCAGCTCGGCTTTGGCCCGGGCCACGAGGTGGCTGTCACCCGCATTATCCGGGCGGGCACGGAATTTTCCCCGGGACCGGACGTGCCGCTGCACTGGGGCGACCGGGTGCGCTGCGTCGGCACGGCCCAAGCCCTGGCCGGCATCGAGGGACTGGTCGGCAACAGTACCCGGGATCTGGCCAAACCGCATATCCTGCCTATCTTCATCGGTATCCTGCTGGGCACGGTGCTGGGGAGCATTCCCCTGCCCGTGCCGGGACTGCCGACCGGGGTACGCCTGGGGGTGGCAGGAGGGCCGCTTTTGGTCTCGATCCTGCTCTCACGGCTGCATCATTTCGGCGGGCTGGTGTGGTATCTGCCCCCAAGCGCCAATCTGCTGCTGCGCGAAATCGGCATCTGCCTGTTTCTCGCCTGCGTGGGACTGGCCGCCGGCAGCCGGTTTGTGTCCACGCTGACCTCGGGGCAGGGGCTGGTCTGGTTCGCGGCCGGTGCGGCCATCACCTTCCTGCCGCTGCTGGCTGCCGGCCTTATCGGCAGAATTTTTCTGGGCTGCAACTACGCCTCCACATGCGGTCTGTTGGCCGGGTCCATGACCGATCCGCCGGCCCTGGCCTTTGCCTCCCAGATGCTTGGCGGCGACGCCCCGGCCTCGGTCTATGCCACGGTGTACCCGCTGGCCATGATCCTGCGCATTGTCACCGGCCAGCTCCTCGTGCTGCTGCTGTATGCAACCTGAAAGGAACGACGCCATGCCCGCCCGCCTTCCCCTCCTTGGACTGCTGACAGCCCTGCTCCTGGCCGTTGCGGCCTGCGACAGCGCGCCCTACACTGAACGCAAACAGCTCATCGTCATCTCCGAGTCCAAGGAGCTGGCCATGGGCAACCAGGCCGCCCAGCAGATCCGGCGCACGGAACGGCTCTTAAACGACCCGGCCGCCCAGGCGCTCGTGGCCCGGGTGGGCCGGCGCATCGCCGACGCGTCGGGGCGCACCGATCTGGACTGGGAATTCCATGTCCTTGACGATGACCGGGTGGTCAACGCCTTCTGCCTGCCCGGGGGCAAGATTTTCGTCTACAGCGGCCTGTTGCGCCGGGTGGGCAGTGAGGACGAACTGGCCACGGTCATGGCCCACGAAGCGGCCCATGCCCTGGCCCGCCACGGGGCCGAACGGGCCAGCCTGGAAATAGCGGCCCGCCTGGGCGGTGCCATCCTGCAATTGGCCTTAAACGACGAAGACCCGCGGCTGGCCGACATCGCCAGCCGCGTCTGGGGCTACGGCTCCAGCCTCGGCATCATGCTGCCCTACAGCCGCAAGCACGAATACGAGGCCGACGCCATCGGTTTGGCCCTCATGGACAAGGCCGGCTACAACCTCGATGCAGCCGTGGATTTCTGGGATATGATGCGCCAAAGCGGCAACGCCAAACCGCTGTTCAATTTTCTGTCCACCCACCCCACCGATGAAAAACGCATTGCCCGTATCCGCAAGGATATCGAGACACTGCGCCAAGCCAAAAAAACAGGAACTTCGTAAGGAGCCGGGCCATGGCCGCACAGCCCCAGGACGACGTCTGCCGCCGCTACGAAGGCATTGCCGACTGGTTTGTGGCCACACGCTTTGCCGGCGATCCGCCCATGGAGCAGGCCTATCTGACCGCAGTGCGGGCGGAATTGCCGCCCGGGGCGGCGGTTCTCGATCTGGGCTGCGGCACCGGGGAACCGCTGGCCGGCTTTTTTATCCGGGCCGGACACCCGGTCGTCGGCATTGATGGCTCCCCGGCCATGATCGCCAAATGCCGGGAGCGTTTCCCGGACATGACCTGGATTGTCGGCGACATGCGTCGGCTGGCGCTGGGGCGGACGTTCGGGGCGGTCCTGGCCTGGGACAGTTTCTTTCACCTCACCTACGACGACCAGCGGGCCATGTTTGCCGTTTTCGCCGCCCATACCGCTGCGGGCGGCCTGCTCCTTTTTACCAGCGGCCCCGACCACGGGGAAGCGAACGGCGTCATGGACGGCGTCCCCTTTGCCCACTACAGCCTGGCGGCCGCCGAATACCGCAGCCTGCTGCTGCGCCACGGCTTTGCCGTGCTGCGGCATGTGGTAAACGATCCTGCCTGCGGCGGCCATACGATCTGGTTGGCCCGTAAAAAACCCGCCGCACCTGCGCCACGCACCAGCCTTTCGGCCTGACGTCTGAAAACGGAAGGAGTCAGCAGGACGATTCGGACAGGGCGTCGAGAATGGCCCCGGGGTCGAGCAGGCGGATGCGCCGACGGGCCACGGCAATAAGCCCCCGCTGTTCAAAGACGGCCAGGGTTTCGCTGACGGTCTGCTGGCAGGAGCCGGTCATGGCCGCGATCTGCCCCTGGGTCAGGAGCACGGGCACATCCACCGGCCCGCCTTTGGCCTGGGCGATTTCGTCATGGGACAGGCAGAGCAGGAGCTTGAGCAACCTAGTGGGCACGCCGCAGGTCATGAGATTTTCGAGCTGTTCGCTCAAATAGCGGATGCGGCTGCCAAGAACCCCGATGACCCGGCGGGCGAGCAAGGGGTGCTCCAGCATAAGATCGAGAAAGGGGTCGCGCCCGATCTCCAGCAAGACACTGTTGGCCAGGGCCTGGGCCGAGCACTTGCGCCGCTCGCCCCCGACCACCTCGGCCAGCCCGAACATCTCCCCGGGCGAGCGAATGAAAAAGGTGGGCTCCTTGCCGTGCAGGGAGACCCGAAAAATTTTAACCGAGCCGCTGTCGAGGTAAAAGGAACGGTCGCACCGATCATTTTCAAAAAAAATGATCTCGTTTTTTTTGACCCGTCGCTGCACGGTGAGTTGGCGAAAGGCCGCAAACTCCCGCTCCAGTCCGTCGAAAAAGCCGCCCTTGAGAAGATGCCAGTCTGTCTGGCCTGCTTGTTGTGCCATCGGACAGAGATAGTCGCTTCGCCGGCCGGGTCAAGGCCGGTCGCGCGGGCAGAAAGCGGCCGCGCGACCGGATCAACCGGGCAGGACTGTGTCGCGTCCCCGCAATCCGCCCAGGCGATTACGGTGGACAATGTCATACGAACAACAGGCCTTCCTAAACACTTGCGAACGTCTTTATGAAGAGCCGCCCTGCTCGTCGGCAATCTCCAAACGATTGCGATACTTGTAAGTAACCGTCTCGCCGTTGATATCCGTACATTTCCAGGTGATGCTGTTTTTGCCCATAATCGGCATCAGCCGGGCCTTGTGGTACCCCAGCTGATAGGGAATACGCGTCTCGATGGCGTTTCGCGGACACATCTTGACGCAGGACATGCAGTCCCAGCAGTCGCGCTGGGCATGGCAATGGGCTTTCCCGTCGCTGCCAACGTAGAGAAGATCGCCCGGGCAGGCTTCCTCGCAAAACGATTCCTCGCGTCCCTGGCAGCCGTTGCATTTCTTGTGGTCGATAATCGGCGGCATGTCGTCCTCCTTTACGGCTTGTAGCGGTCGCCCGATACGATCTGCTCGTAGGGCCGGGTGAAGGTTTCGATGGCCCCGGTGGCCATGTCCCGGCGGCTTTCCACATGGCAGTCATAGGCCGGGTCGATTTCGGGATAATCCGACCGGGTCTGCCAGCCCTGCCAGCGGGTCTCTTTGCGGAATTTGAGATGATGGCACAGCACTTCGGCCACATCGATGCGATCAACCACCTCATGCACACTCATGAGATCGTGCAGATTGGCGGCCTTTAAATAGACGGTCTGGCTGCGCAGCATGGCAATGTGCTTGAGTGCATAATCCAGGCGCTCTTCGTTGGTGCGGTAAAACTGGCTGGTGCCGCCGGCGTATTCGTCCATGAGCCGTTGCAGGCGCTCTTCCATTTCCACCGCCGTCAGGCCATCAAAGTCCGCGCCGCGCAAAAGCGGCCCGTAGATGCGCGCCTTTTCCGCCTCGATCTGGGCCTCGTCGGGTTCGGCCAGGGTCAGGCCCTGCATGTAGGCAAACGCGCCGCGCAGGGCCAGTTTGCCCTCGGCCGCGCAGCCGCCCACAAACTTGTTGGGATTGCCCCCGGCCGTCTCGCCAGCGGCAAACAGACCCGGCACGGTAGTCATGCGGTCAAGCCCGACCCAAAAGCCGGACTGGGTGTGGCCGCCGACGATATAGGGATCGGAACCGTAAATCTCGATGGGCTCCTTGACCGGGTCCTGGCCCCGGCTGGCCAGAAACAACACAAAGCTCGGCCGTTCGTTCAAGTAATCCGTCATCATCTGCTTGGCCAGTTCCGGTTCCATGCCGCGCGTGTCGCAGTAGGTGGGGCCGCGTCCGGCCAGCCATTCCTCCATGGGCGCGTTGGCCCGGATGTAGCGCGGGGCCTTGTCGCCGCCGAGGTGGGCGTAGCGGGTCTGCATGATGCGCTCGCCCTTGGCGTTTATGATCGGGGCCTTATACCCCACGGAAATAGTGTCCACCGGACCGCAGAAGTCCTTGGTCCGGGTGGCGACCCAGCGCTGTTCCATGGAGGTCATTTCCGCGCCCTGGCGGATGCCCACGGCGTAGCCGGTGCCCACACAGTAAGGACACATCCAGATCTGGTGGTGGCTGTCGGTGGCGTCGGCGGTGTAGCTTTTGTACAGGCCTGCCGCGCCGCCGGTGGCATTGATGGTGGCCTTGGCGTGAAACACGTAGAATTTGCCGTCGCGCACGCCAAAACCCAGTGCCCCGACGCAGCGTTCGCCTTCCATAAGCAGTTGGGTGCAGGCCACCCGGTTATAGATGACTGCCCCGGATTCGATGGCCTTTTCCGCCATGATGGGCTTTAACTGCTCGCCGTGGATGGAAATGTCCCAGGCGCCCCGGTAGCGGATTTTGCCTTCGGCATCGCGCAGGATGGGCAGGCCCCAGCGCTCCAGATCATCCACGGACTCGTTGAGTTCCCGGGCGTTGGACAGGGCCAGATCCTCGCGGATGGGACCGCCGCCGACTTGGGAACGGCACCAGCGCACCAGATCCTCGGGGGTCTTGCCTTCCGGGATGTAGGTGTTGATGGCGTCCATGCCGGCCGAGCAGGCTCCAGACCGCAGAATCTGCGCCTTTTCCATGATGACAATTTTACGGGTCGGGTCGAGCTTGGCCGCTTCCACAGCCGAGAAGCAGCCGGCGTTGCCACCGCCGATAATGAGGACGTCGCAGGTCACATGGACGGTTTCGACGGCGTCCAGGGTCAGGGGATTGTCTGCCATATGCGGCATGGGGTTTTCTCCTTCGCTGTTGGTCGCAAGGGTTGGTTGCAGGTCGTTATTAATAAGGCCAGGGCGCGGCAGGATTCCAGACCGGCAGCCCCATCAGGGCGTACCACGGGGCCATGACGCAGATGCCAAAGGCAATGGCCAGCAGGATGCACACCCAGCCGGAACGGGCGTAGTCGGCCGTGCTGAAGGTGCCGGTGCCGTAGGCGATGACGGCGGCGGTAATCTGGGTGGGCAGCAGATAGGCAAAGGTGTCCACGTTGCAGATCAGCAGCGTAAAGGCCACGGGATGCAGGCCAAGCTTCGGTCCCATGGCAAAGACAATGGGGGCCAGCATGGCCACGGCCGCCACGTTGGACAGCATCCCCACCCGCAGCACCTGCGTGCCGAGCATCATGACCAGCAGCGTCTGCCACCAGCCCATGCCCTGCACCAGCACGTGGATGTGTTCCGCCATCCAGCCGGCCAGACCGGACTTGGCCATGGCGTCGGTCATGGTGATAGCCCCGCCCAGGAGCAGGAACGTGCCCCAGATGGTGCGATCCTGCACAGCCTTCCATTTGAAGGGGAAAAGGCCCGGGATAAACAGAATCATGATGCCGACCAGCCCGACCACGCCCAACTGGTAGTGGTGCAGGGCCAGGGGGCTGCCCTTGCCGGTCATAAAAAGGATGCCGACGAGGCCAAAGACCGCCAACATGGCCTTTTCCGGCCGGGTCATGGGGCCAAGGGCGGCATGCTGCTTGTGAATCTGCTCATGGCCGCCGGCAATGACCACGCCGTCGGTCTTAAAGTGGAAGCGCACCCACCACTGGGTCAGGGCAAACATGAGGACGTAGGGGACGTGCAGGATCATCCAGCTGAAATAGCCGAGGTTTTTAAAGCCGCTCTTCTCGAAAAGGCCGGTCATGATGAGGTTGGGCATGTGTCCGGTGAGGATGAAAATGCCCGAGATCATGCTGGCATAGACCATGGACTGAATGACGATGGCCTTTTTGGCCTCGCGCTCCCGGGGGGTGTCGCCCAAAAGCTTGGTGATGCCCTGCACCACCGGCATGACCGTGGCCGCCCGGGCGTTGGCCGCCGGGATGAGAAAGGCCAGCACGACGTTGACCCAGAACATGCCCCAGATGATGCGCCCCACACTGGACGCCTTGATCTTATCAAGGATGGCCAGGGCAATGCGCTTGTCCATGCCAAGGAGCTGAATGAGCGCGCCGGCAAAAAAGGCGAACAGGCACAGCCAGACTTCGTGGGTGGTAAAGCCTGAAAACACCTGCCCCATGGGCGGGTTGCCGTTGTTCCACGGCAGGGCGCGGGTGAGGATGAGCAGGGTTGGGATGGAGATGCCGGTGATGCCGACCGGCATGGCCTCGGTGACCCACATGACGCAGGCCCAGGCCAGGATGGCCAGCACGGACAGGCCTTCGCTCTTAAGACCTTCCGGCAGGGGGAGCGCAAAGTTGATGATGAAAAACAGCGCCCAGGCAGCCACATACCCGGCCCAGGCGATCCGTGGATTTTGCCCGCACAGGGTCAGGTTTTCGGAGACGTAGGTTCCAAACCCTCCCCGGCATTCGTTGACGGTCTCAGCAGCCCCATTGGCCATACTTCCACCTCCTGAAGTCGCCGCAGTGCGGCTTGGATGGCAGGTAGGTAGCCCGGGAGGCTAAAGCGCACTATCGCGGTGACGATAAAGTGGGCTGAAAAGCGTCAATTTGTGAAAAAACGGGCGACAACCAGGCGGTGCCGCAAGATCGTGGTCCTCCTGTTTGGCTATTTAAGGACGATATCTTCCAGGCTCTTGCGCTTTCTGGGATAGACCTCCGGCTCATCGGGTCGGCCCACGGCCAGCAGGTTGACGATGCGCCAGCCGGCCGGGAGGCCAAGGCGCGCCTTGATGTTGGCCTCGTCAAACATGCCGATCCAGCACGTGCCAAGGCCCATCTCCACGGCCCGCAGCATCATAAAAGACACGGCCAGCCCCACATTCATGGCGCAGGCACCAAACTTGGACGCCTCGTCCGCGGCGGCCTGCCGGGCCACATAGGCGTCGATACCGTCCATGGGCTCGCCGTCGATGATTTTGTTGTCGCGATAGAAAAAAGCGGCTGACTGGGAATCCTTGACGTAATGCGCCAGATCGGCGCAGCAGACGATAATCGCCGGGGCGGCGGCCAGCCAGCCCTGCTTGCGGGTGGCTTCGGATGTGCCGAACCAGGCCAGATCGGCCGGCTTGGTCACGACCACAAAGCGCCAGGGCTGGGAATTGAGGCTGGAGGGGGCGTTGCGCCCGGCTTCCAGCAGTTCGCTGATTTCCGCTTCGGCCAGCGGTTCCTGGACAAAGGCGCGCACGCTGTGGCGCGCGGCAATGGCGTCTTTGACGTTCATGGACATACAAGCGACTCCTTTGGGTTACGCGCTCAGACTCGGATCAACTGCCTAAGCCATGACAACGCACAATCGCAGCATTCCTCGCAATTGCGCAGAATACGCAGCCACGCAATCCGCAACATCTGCGCCTTCTAGACCAAAGCCGGACGGTCTACCGGTGTGGGCACAAAGGGCCGTACTTCCTCGGCAATGCGTTGGGGGAGCGCTTCGAGATCGGCCTTTTCAATTTCGTAGTCTTTTTGCAGATTGAGCCAGAAACCCGGCGTATTGCCGAAAAAACGCGCCAAGCGGAAAGCGGTTTCTGTAGTGACGGCACGTTTGCCGTGCACGATCTTGTTGATGGTTACAGGCGGCACCCCAAGCCCCCTGGCCAAGGCATTTTGCGAAAGGCCAAGCGGCTTCATGAAGTCTTCCAGCAGTATTTCGCCAGGATGAATGGGGGGAAGCTTTTCAATGACAATCATATGACTTTCCTTCATACGGCGCACAACGGCACGGAGTAAGGAGGTTTGCTAGCGGTGATAATCGAGTATTGCAACTTGGTAGGCGTTGCCTGCCTTCCATTCAAAGCAAATACGGTACTGATCGTTAATTCGGATGCTATACGTTCCTTTCCTGTCGCCGGAGAGTTTTTCTAAGCGATTTCCAGGCGGAATTCCCATATCCTGTAACCGCTCGACCGCATTGAGCTGCCTGAGCTTGCGCTGCGCAGAGCGCTGCAAATTTGGCGGCAACCACCATATCGTTTTTCCTTGCTGGGCAAGCGCTTGCGTATCCCGGCAGGCGAAATCGACAATCATAAACTGAAAGTTAATATCTTAGAGTTCATACGTCAATCCCCTGAGCCGCTTCAGGAGATGGGTGCTCTGTTCCCTCTCCAAGCAGATCAAACACTGCCAGATATTCCTGGTTGCCCTTCGGTCCTTTGACCTTGGATGGGACCACGCCGCGCAACGACAGCCCCAGCGCGTCCCGGGCAAAGGCCGTCACCATGTCCACGGCCGCCTGCCGGTGGGCCGGGTCGCGCACCACGCCGCCCTTGCAAATCTTGTCCGGGCTTACCTCAAACTGCGGTTTGATCAGCCCCACCACCAGCCCGCCCGGCCGCAAAAAGGCCAGGCAGGCCGGCAACACCTTGGTCAGCGAAATAAAGGACACGTCGGCAACAACGATGTCCACCGGTTCGGGAAGCAGATCAGCCGGGGCATGGCGCAGATTGACGTTTTCCAGGGACACCACCCGCGTATCGGCCCGCAGCTTTTCATGCAACTGGGCTGTGCCCACATCCACGGCATAGACCCGCACCGCGCCATGCTGGAGCAGGCAATCGGTAAAGCCGCCCGTGGAGGCCCCGCCGTCCAGGGCCGTCATCCCGACAACATCGATGCCAAATGTTTCCAGGGCCGTTTCCAGCTTGCCCCCGCCCCGGCTGACATACCGCTCGCCCGGGTCCAGGCTGAAAACGGTTTCGGCAGGCACTATGCGCCCCGGTTTGTCCACGGGCAAGTCCCGGCCGTTCGCGCCAACCATGCGCACACGCCCGGCCATAATCAGCCGCGTGGCCAGTTCCGGGCTGTCTGCCAGCCCCTGGGCGCACACGAGCTGATCCGCCCGCCCCTTCAACTTGGCCATGACGCGCCTCCCGGATTGGCGGCAAGGGACAAGACGCATTTTGCGTCCGTCAAATAGGCAAAAAGACGCATCAGTCGTCCTCGTCACGCCGGCCAAGGATGCGGCGCAGGGTATCTTTGGAAATTCCCAGTTCGCGACAGGCGGCGTTGCGGTTGCCGCCGTGGCGTGAAACCGCCTCCCGGGCGGCCTGCTCACGGATTTGAGCCATGGTCCGCGCCCCACGGGCCGGACAGTCGCTCACCTCGCCGCGCAACTGCTCAGGCAGATGGCACAGTTCGATGGTCGTGCCCTGACAGAGAATCGAGGCGTATTCAATGATATTTTCCAGCTCGCGGATATTGCCGGGATAGTCGTGGGCCATAAGCCGGGCCATGGCTTCGGGGCTGACCGTCCCAATGTTTTTACTCACAGCCATGCGGCAGCGACCAAGCAGGCGTTCGGTCAAAAGCGGCACGTCGCCCAGGCGTTCGCGCAAGGGCGGAATGCGCAGGACCACCACGCTTAAGCGGTAATACAGATCCTGGCGAAAGGCCCCCTCGGCCACCATGCGCCCAAGATCGCGGTTGGTGGCGGCAACCACGCGCACATCGGCCGGAATGGTTTCCACACCACCCAGAGGCTCAAAAGCCCGTTCCTGGAGGGCGCGCAGAATCTTGGCCTGCATGGCGTAGGGCAGATCGCCGATTTCATCCAGAAAAAGCGTGCCGGTCTCGGCCAGGGCGAAGCGGCCGGGCTTGTCCTTGCGGGCGTCGGTAAAGGCCCCGGATTTGTAGCCGAAAAGCTCGGATTCCATGAGCTGTTCCGGCAGCGCCCCGCAGTTGACGGCCACAAACGGCCCGGCGTGGCGCTGGGAGAGCTTGTGGATGGCGCGCGAAAAAATTTCCTTGCCCGTGCCGGATTCGCCCAAAAGCAGCACGGTGGAGTCGCTCTGGGCGATTTGCGGCAGCATGCGCACGATTTCAGACAGTTGCGCGTCGCACGTGCCGAAATCGTCCTGGGGCTGCAGGCCGGTCAGCCGGCTGACAAAACCGCTGCCGGACAGGTCGCGAAAGACCTGCACCCCGCCAACGACCGTGCCGCCCATGGCCCAGATCGGTGCGGCGCTGATACTCACCGGCACGTCGGGACAGCCGGTGCGCTTAAGCGTCACGATGCGGTTGGCAATAGGTCTGGCCTCGTCCATGCTTTGACGCAACACACAGACATTGCGGCAATTTTTGACGCCAAACACCTCGCGACAGGTGCGGCCCAGGGCTTCGGCCGGGGCGCAGCGGGCGATTTCAGCGGCAGCCAGATTGCAGTAGCGCACGATAAAATCGCTATCCACGGCAAACACGGCATCGGCCACGTTTTCCAGGGCAAAGGCGCTGGCGTCATCGCCGGGAAAGGGGTCATGGGGTCGTTTCATGGGCTGGCGCTCCGCGCCCGGGGGAGGCGCTGCCGGAGTGTGCGTCGGATGCCCCGGCCGGGTCAACCGTATTGGACGCAAAAATCGTCCGACAAGAGCCAAAAGCAGCACGAAGATACTTTATTATACTGAAATATCACATTAAAATATTCGGCACGAAAAGTGCTTTTTTTCTCAAGCAAACGGCCATGCCCTACAACCGCCCCAATCTTCGCCCAAGGAGACAGTATATGAACCTGACCCTGACCATCACCGGCTTTTGCTGCGATCTGGCACTCCATCCGGTCAACGCTGAAGCCGCCGACCGCGTCTGCATGCTCGGTGAAGACCTCTACAAGACCAACTCCATCGAATGGTGGCGGGCCAACAGTAACAACACCTGCGGCATGCGCCTGACCGCCGATGCACGCATAGAGGCCAGTCTGGACGGCTCTCCCGTGGCCTTTGATACTACATCCATTGCCACATGCGCCGCTGTACTCACCCAGCGTGCCGTTTTGGAGACGCCGGAAAAGGAGCTTTGCCTGCTCGGCTACGACGACGAGGCCTGCTCGCGCTCCTGGACCTGGCACAATGTGACCGACTATGATCCGAACCGGTTCGCCCTTTTCGTGCAGCGTTGGGACGCCATCCTGGGTGTTGCCGATTATCTGGTCATCGACGACGTGTGTTACGACGGCCGCCCGGCTGATGCCGCCGCCTGGGGCCAGAGCCAGGGTTTTACCTTCCGGGAGCCGCAAGTGGTGCAGGCCGACGCGGTGCGCGCCCAGTTGACCGCCGTCGTGCGCCAGGCCGCCTAAGGCGACGCAACGCTTTTTTCGTCCGGGGGAGATACGTCCCCCTCCCCCGGACAGCCCGATTCCTTTCCATGCCACCAGCCTGCCCCGTCCGGCAGCAGCACTGGCCAGCCCCCAAAACAGACACCGGCCTGGAGAATCCCTCTCCAGGCCGGTGTCTGCGTGTGCGGCCAGTGGGCCGCCGTGGAGCGGCAGGCTTATTTGCGAGCCAGCCCCAGGCTTTCCACAATGGCCTCGGCCGCCTTGGCCGTATAGGCTTCGGGCGAAAGTTGCGCCTTCTCAGCCTCGGTCATGATGGAGCGCGGGCGATTGACGTACTTCGGATCGCTTTTAACACCGTAAGCAGCCGGGAAGCTGTCTTCAAAGTACATTTCCTGGAAGCCGATGAATTTGAGATGATGGGCCGTGGCGTCGAGAACGGCCACTTCCGACGGTTCGATCAGTCCCAGTTCCTTTGCTTTGAGCAGACCGGCCAGACATTCGCCGCCTTGGGTGCAACTGATATGGCCGTGTCGGTTGGCCACAAGCATGCCCTCGACAATGGCCTGCTCGGTCACCTGCAACACCTGGAAGCTGCCGGGACCGCCGATCTTTTCGTATTCCTTGGCAAAATGGGCCACCCGGGGAAAGGACACAGGATTGCCGATCATGGCGGCCTGGGCGGCGCTGGGGGTCACGGACACGGGCCGAAATTCCCGTTTGGCCGGGTCAGCCTCGTTATAATACTGGAAAACCGGATCGGCGTGCTGCGACTGGACGCCGAAAATGCGCGGCAGGGAGCGGATAATGCCAAGCTTTTTCAGCTTTAAAAACCCGCCCATGATGGCTGTCACGTTGCCGGCGTTGCCGATGGGCACAAACACGCATTTGCGGTAGGTGTCCCAGCCAAACCACTGGGCCACCTCAAAAGCGTAGGACTCCTGGCCGAGAATGCGCCAGGCGTTTTTGGAATTGAGCAGCGCCACCCGGTAGTTATCGGCCAGATGCTCCACCACCTTCATGCAGTCGTCAAAAACCCCGGGCACTTCGATAACCGTGGCCCCGCTGCCCAGCGGCTGGGCCAACTGCTGGGGTGTGACCTTGCCCTTGGGCAAAATGACCACGGATTTGATGGGACCGCCGACATAGGCGGCATAGAGCGCCGCCGCCGCCGAGGTGTCGCCGGTGGAGGCGCACACCGTCAGCACCGAATCCCAGTCATTGACCCGCACGAGATGCTTTAAATAGCTAAACGCACAGGCCATGCCCCGGTCTTTGAAAGAGGCGCTGGGGTTTTGGCCGTCGTTTTTATAATAAAAAGGCACACCGACCAGCTCGGTCAAAGCGTCGTTGGCCGCGACCATGGGCGTGTGGCCTTCGCCGAGGTAGACGATGTCTTCCTCGTCCATGACCGGGGCCATAAGCTCGTAAAAGCGCAAAACGCCGCGAAGGGCCGTCACCCGCGTGGCGGCGCGCTTGTCAAAAAGGCCCTGCCAGTAGCTGGGCGGAAATTCGAGCAGGCTGTCAAAGGAGGTGTCTTCGAGGATGAACACCCCGCCGCAGTGGGGACAGGTGTAGTAGAGTTCGCGGATGTCGAACCGGGCCTGACAGCCCAGGCAGACATATTCCATCGTGCCTCGATACTTGGGAAAATCGCTGACCGTAATCATGCCGCTTCCTTTTTTAGGCAGGCCACAGTTCCCGGGCGCTGGCCGTCCACATGACGACGCCGCAGGCCACCTTGGCCGTCAGCCCGAACACCTTGCCATACATGGCTCCCCAGGCGGCGTGCCGGGCTGCGGCATCATCGCGGCCGTGGAGCCGTTCAAACATATAACAGCCGAAAAACGCCCCGGCAACGGCCCCGAAAAGCGCTCCCAGGCCGAGAAAAAACGGCGCGCCACACAGCGCCCCGCCAAACGCCCCGAGAAATCCGCCCAGATTGCCCTTCCCCGTCGCCCCGTAGCGCTTGGCCCCAAACAGTTGGGCGAAAAGCTCCACCGCCTCGCCAGCCAGGGCCACGCACACGAGCAACGCATAAAAACCAAAGTCCAGATGCAGCGACGGATGAAGCACATCCCACAGGACGACCAAGCCCAGCAGCAGCCAGTTGCCCGGCAAGCTAAACACGTGCAAAGTGAGGCAGGCGAGCAGGAGCAGCAGAAAAAACGTCAGCAGAACCAGACTCACGCTCCGTTCCCCCGCATATCCAGCACGCGCGTCGCTTTGCCTTCGGTCTTGGGCAGGCTGTTGCGCTCGACCAGTTCCACCTTGGGCGTTACCAACAATTCGTCGCGAAGTCGCGCGGCGATGCGCTTTTGCAAGGCCCCGAGCTGGCGCATGTCCTCAACGAAATATTCGTCGCGAATCTCCACCTTGACCCGGATGTTATCGATATAGCCGTCGCGCTCAAGGACTATCAGATAGTCCTGCCCCACTTCCGGCATGGCCATGAGCACGCGCTCAATCTGCATGGGAAAAATGTTGACGCCCTTGACAATGAGCATGTCATCGCAGCGGCCATGCAGCCGGTCGATACGGCGATGGACGCGGCCGCACGGGCACGGTTCGGTCAGAAAGCGGGTCATGTCCCGGGTGCGGTAGCGCACAACCGGCATGCCCTCGCGGCCAAGCGTGGTCATGACCAGTTCGCCCAGTTCGCCGTCGGGCACGGGTTCGCCGGTGGCCGGATCGACGATCTCGGCCAGATAGGCGTCCTCCCAGACGTGCATGCCATGCTGCTCCTGGCACTCAAAGGCCACGCCCGGACCGTTCATCTCGGACAGGCCATAGGAATTATAGGCTTTTATGCCGTAAATTTCCTCAAGCCGCCGGCGCGTCTCCTCGGTGTAGGGTTCGGCCCCAACCAAAGCGATGCGCAGGGACAGCGACTTGGGGTCAATGCCCAGTTCGGCAAATACGGCAGACAGATAGAGCGCATAGGACGGGATGATGTGGATGCCGGTGACCTTGAAATCGGTGAGCAGCTTGATCTGGCGATGGCTGTTGCCGGCCCCGGCCGGGATGGTCAGGCAGCCCAGCCGTTCTGCGCCGTAGTGGATGCCCAGGCCCCCGGTAAAAAGGCCGTAGCCGGACATGTTCTGGAACACGTCGGTGCGGCGCAGGCCGGCCATGTACATGCAGCGGGCCATGAGCGAGGCCCACCAGTCCAGGTCGTTTTGGGTATGATAGATGACCGTGGGCGTACCGGTGGTGCCGGACGAGGCATGCATGCGCACCATTTCAGAAAGCGGCATGGCCAGCATGGCATCGGGATAGCTGTCGCGCAGATGCTGCTTGGTGGTAAAAGGAATGCGGCGCACGTCGGCCAGTGTTGCCACCGAAGCGGGATCAAAATCACAAGCGGCAAAATGTTTGGCGTAAAACGGCGATTTGGCAGCCTGCTTCAGGGAAGCGCGCAGCCGCTCCAGTTGCAGTCGTTCTATTTCCACTCGCGAAAGCGTTTCCGCTGCATCGTAGTACACGATTACTCCTTGGCGGGGATGAGACGAAGCGTGTGGGCAGCATGCCCAGGCGGGGCAGCGCCCCTGCGTTCTTTCCCCGGGCAACACTCCGGCACAAAAAAGCCCGTGGCAGGCTATACCCCTGCAAGCCCTTGGCTTCAAGGGTTGCCTACGAGGAAACTCAAAATGCCGCCGCCCTGGGATTTCCCGGGAGCGCACGGCTGTTCGCCTCAAACGGCTGGCGCGACCAACCAGGCCAGGCCAAATTCGGACGGGCCGATGCCCTGCTCCGCCCCCGCCTGGCAGTCTGGGAGGGGCCGCCTAGCCCATGCCGAATTCGGACGGGGCCGGAATGTCGGAAAGATTCTCAAAGGCCGTCGATTCTTTCAGGAAAAGGAGCTTGACCATCCCTGTCGGACCGTTACGCTGCTTGCCGATAATGATCTCGGCCACGTTGTCTTCGGGGGTGAGTTCCTCTTTTTTCTTATAGGCAGCGCCGCGATAGAGGAAGATGATGACGTCGGCGTCCTGCTCGATGGCCCCGGATTCGCGAAGATCGGACATCATGGGCCGTTTGTCGGCACGCTCTTCGACCTTGCGGTTGAGCTGCGACAAGGCCACCACCGGCACATGCAGTTCCTTGGCCAGGGATTTTAAGCTGCGCGAAATTTCCGATATTTCCTGTTCGCGCGAATCGATGCGCCGCGAGGCCCGCATGAGCTGCAAATAGTCCACCACGATAAGCCCCAGGCCATGCTCCGCTTTGAGGCGCCGGCAGCGGGCGCGCAGATCCATGGTGGTGATGGCCGGCGTATCGTCAATAAAAATGGGCGAGGCGGACAAATGGTTGGCCGCGTCATAGAGGCGCGACCAGTCCTCGTCATCGAGCCGCCCCCGGCGCAGCTTGGCCAGATCGACCTTGCCCCAGCAGCACAGCATACGCTGCATGATCTGCTCCATGGACATTTCCAGGGAGAAAATCGCCGTGGGTATGGCACTCATGGCCGCCGCGCGCATGGCCACGTTCATGGCAAAAGCGGTCTTGCCCATGGAGGGCCGCCCGGCCATGATAATAAGATCGGAAGGTTGCAGGCCGGCGGTGTATTCGTCGAACTGGTAGTAGCCCGAGGGCACGCCGGTAACCAGCTCCTGGTTCTCCATGCGCTGTTCGATCTGCTCAAAGACCTTGGTAATCAGATCCTTGGAAGATTTGAACCCCTTGGTCGAGCGGGAGTCGGCGATGGCAAAAATGGCTTGTTCGGACTCGTCCAATAATTGCTCGGTATCCTGGCCGCCGTCGTAGCAGCGGGTGATGATATCGACGGCTGTGCTGATGAGCTTGCGCTGGACGGATTTTTCACGAACAATTTCGGCATGATGCAAGGCGTTGGCCGAGGACACCGTCGACGCGGCCAGATCGCCCAGATAGGCCGGGCCGCCGACTTCGTCGAGACGCCCGGAGGCGCGCAGGGCTTCGGCCAGGGAGACCAAGTCGATGGGGGCATTTTTGCGCGAAAGATCCAGGATGGCCTGAAAGATAAAGCGGTGGGCCGGAGAATAAAAATCGTCTTCATCGACCAAGTCGATGAGATTGAACAGGATGGAATTTTTGAGTAAAATCCCCCCCAGAACCGATTGCTCGGCTTCAAGATTCTGGGGGGGAACTTTACGAAGGACGTCGGAGGAGACCCGCTCCAGGGCCTGCCCGGTCAGCGGTTCACCGCTTCCGGAGAGGCCGGAAGACTTGGAGTTACGCGGTTTCTTCCTCGGACTGTCCATTTTCTTCGACCTGTGTTGTAGGGGCGGCACCGGCAGCGGTCGCCACCACGTCATCTTCAGCGCCACCCTGACGCACGACCGACACCCGGACCGTGCCACGCAGTTCAGGCAGCAGCTTCACTTCAAGGTCGTAGTGGCCAAGGGACCGGATGGGGTCGGCCAAAACGATTTTCTTGCGATCAATGTCGAAGCCCTGTTCCGCCAACTTGTCGGCGATGATGGCGGTGGTGACGGAGCCGTAGAGCTTGTCGCCTTCGCCCACGCGCACTTCGATGACGACGGACGTGGCGGCCAGCTTGTCGGCCACGGACTGGGCGTCGGACACCTGGGCATCGCGTTTGGCTTGCAGTTTTTTGCGTTCGTTTTCAAAACGGCGCAGGTTGGACTCACAGGCCAGCATGGCCAGCCCCTGGGGAATCAGATAATTGCGGCCGTACCCGGGTTTGACGGAGACCTTGTCGCCGAGGCGGCCGAGGTTTTCCACGTCCGCGCGCAAAATGAGTTCCATGTCTTCCCTACCTTACATTTTCTTCAGATGCTCGGCGCTGTGCGTGGCCGTATAGTACAACATCGCCATCTGGCGGGCGCGCTTGATCTCAAGGGTCAAGCGGCGCTGGCACTTGGCACAGGTGCCGGTGATGCGGCGGGCAATGATCTTGCCGCGGTCCGTGATGAAATCCTTCAGGATATCCGGACGCTTGTAATCAACGGGAAGGTTCTTGTTGGCGCAGAAGCGGCAGAACTTTTTCTTCGGGGTGAACTTTTTCTTAAATGCCATGGCTTAGGCCCCCTCAACAACAGGCACGTATTTGTCGGCGATTTTGACGGTGATAAACTTCATGATGCCGTCGGTGATCCGCACGATACGTTCAAATTCCGCGATGGCCGTGGCCGGAGCGGCAAATTCGAAACGGGTGTAATGGCCCCGGGTCTTTTTCTGCACCGGATAGGCCAGTTCCTTCATACCCCATTCGTCGACGGCCAGCATCAAGGCGTCCTGGCGCTCGAGCACCCCTTTGAGGTTCTCGAGGATCTCCTGGCGATTGTCGGTTGCCAGCTCCGGAGAGAGCAACAGCAAGGCTTCGTACTTCCGCATGGTTCCTCCTTTTGGTCCATGGCCCTTCCGTCCGGGACGTGTGTCCTCCGGGAAGAGCAAGGCGAAGGGGAGTCGTTACTCGCGCCGGGCAGGTCTGTCAAGGCAAAAGGCTGATCCTTGCCAACTCCGGCCGGTCCGACTACAACATTTTGCAATCGGCCTCGTCCCGGCCTTATCCACCCTTGCCGGCTGCGGCCGAGGAATCTATGCGCATCCGAACCAAGCTGCTCATCATCCTGCTCGCCCTGGTCCTGCCGCCGCTGGTGGCTGTCAGCTTCTACGCCCTGCGCGAAGCCCGGCTCCTTGGCGACGAACTCGCAACCAAAGCCGCTGAATCCTTCAAGCATGCCGCAGAATCCGAACTGGCCCTTATGGTGGATCTCATTGGTGAGGATGTGGCCGATAACCGCAAGATGCTCGATCTGGCTCTGGCCTTTTTTTGCCGGGAAGCCAGCAACGTCCTGGAGCATGAACCAACCGATCCGGCCGCCGCTGTGCCAGCGGATTTTGACCTGCCGTCCCTGGACGGCCCGCCGGGGATGTCCCGTGAGGCTGTCGCCCTGGCCGGGGCGAGGTTCACCCGGCTGGCACCGACCCTGGGCACCCTGCAACACAAACTGGGCGACACGATGCTGTGGGCCTATCTGGCCCTGTCAAACGGCATCATCGCCACGATCCCGCCCCACGGCCCCATGCCGGCCGGCTACGACGCCCGGGAACGGCCCTGGTATCAGGCTGCCGTCGCCAAAGGCAGCACCGTCTGGAGCATCCTCATCGACGCCACCTCGGGCCGGCTGACGGCCACGGTTTCGGCTCCCATCCTTGGCCACGACGGGGCGCTGCTGGGCGTTGCCGCCATCGACGCCCCCCTGGAAGCCCTGCTGCCGGAGAGCGACCTGTCGCGGCGCTGGGGCGACGGGGTGCGGGCCTCCTTTGTCCGGCTTGCGAACGACCGGCTGGAAGTGATCGGCAGTCGCGACTTTTTAGATCCCGACCTTGGCTGGAAAACGCCGCTCGCCCCTGTGCCGCTGCCGGCCGACGACCCGGCCGGCCTGGCCAGACTGACGGCGGCCGTTGAGGCCCGCCACAATGTCCAGGTGGCCCTGACCTTGGGCGGTGAGGACTATTTCGCCGTGCTGCGTCCGTTTTCCGAAGTCCCGGCCGGCTTGCTCGTGCTGGTCCCCCGGCAGGCGGTGCTGCATCAGGCCGATTCCGCCGAATCGGCCATCCTGGCGCGCACGCGCAGCATGATGGCGGTGGTGGTGTCCTTTGCCTTGCTGGCGGTGGCCGCCTCGGCCATCCTGGCCTATTTCGGTTCCCGGGCCGTGACCCGGCCGCTGACCGGGCTGTCCCTGGCCGCCGCCCGGCTGGCCGAGGGCGATCTCGACGCCCGGGCCCCGGTCACCAGTCGCGACGAACTGGGCAGGCTGGGCGAGACGTTTAACGCCATGGCCCCCAAACTGGCCGAGCGGCTGCGGCTCAAGCAAGACATGCTGCTCGCCAAGGAGGTGCAGCAAAACCTCCTGCCCAAGGCCCCACCCCATCTGCCCGGCATCGATCTGGCCGGAGCCACGATTTTTTGCGACGAAACCGGCGGCGACTATTTTGACTACCTGTCCTTTGCCCCGGCCCCGGACGACGGCTGCGACATTATCGTCGGCGACGCCACAGGGCACGGCATTGCCGCCGCCCTTTTCATGGCCACGGGCCGGGCGCTGTTGCGTGGCGGCCAGGGCGTGGGCTGCGGTCCGGCCGCCCTGCTCACTCTGGCCAATGCCTTGCTGTGGCAGGACACGGCCGATTCCGGGCGTTTCATCACCCTGTACTTCTTGCGCCTGGAACGCGGCGGATTGGCGGATAACGGCCGTCTCCTCTGGTCCCGGGCCGGTCACGACCCGGCCATGATTTACGATCCGGCCACCGACCGCTTCGAGGAATTGCTCGGTCCGGGCCTGCCCCTGGGTGTGCTGCCGGACTACGTCTATGAAGAACAGTCCTGCCCGGGCCTAACGCCGGGTCAGGTGCTGCTCCTTGGCACTGACGGCATCTGGGAAGCCCGCAACCCTGCCGATGAAATGTATGGCAAGGATCGTTTCCGGGAGGTGGTGCGCGCGCATGCCACCTTGCCGGCCGAGGCCATTGTGGCCGCTGTCCATGCCGACGTGGCCGCTTTCCAGGCGAATTCCCCCCGAGACGACGACATCACCCTGGTGGTGCTCAAGGCCCTGCCGGTCTAGGCCGCGTGGGCACTGTCGCTCTTTGATGATGCACCCAGAGGCTGAAAAGACCTTGTGCTGCGCCGGCAAAGCCAGAAGCGGGTTTGCCAGGCGCACCACGCGGCAGTTTTACAACCAAGCCAACCGGGCCGGATTGCGCGGCGGCACGCCGGGGTAGCGCACCTTGGGATAGCCCAGCATCAGCCCGCCCTCGACGACCATTCCCTGGGGCAGGCCAAGCGCCTCGCGCAGCGGGGCCGAGTGCTTGGCCGCGTGGGTGAGCAGCCCGGCCCAGCAGGTGCCAAGGCCCCGGGCCACGGCAGCCAATTCCATAAAGGTCAGGGCAATGCCGCAATCGGCCGCTCCAAACGGGGCGTCGGCCGGAACGTAGGACACGGCCAGGGCCGGCGCGCCGCGCAGAAAATAATCCAGCCCCCGGTCCCACATGGCCGTATATTTGGGCCGGGCACCGTTGGCCGCGAAAAAGGCGGCAGTCAACGCCGCCAGCTCCCGGACCTTGGCCGGGTCATCGGTGACGATCCAGCCCACTTCCTGGACATTGGAGGCTGTGGGCGCATACCGGGCCACATCGATCAGTTCGGCCAGCACCGCCCGGGCAACCGGCTTGTCCTTGTAGGCCCGGATGGAACGGCGGCCGCGCAACATGGCGTCCACCACCGCCGCATCCGGCCAGGTGGGCAGGTTTTCGCGCACCTCGGCGGCCGCAACGCGGCTGTGGGTCAGGGCGTCATGGGGGCACACGGCCACGCAGTGGCCGCAGGCATTGCACACGGCCGGATCGACCGCAACCGGACCGCCCCGGTCGTCCGCTTCCAGACAGCCGCTGGGGCACACAAGCACGCACAGGCCGTCGCCTTTGCACCGTGTGGCGTCAACTTCGATAAAATCCATAAAAGACCTCCAGTATTGCGCGTGTTGCGCTCGTGGCCTGTTGCAGGCTGCTGCTTGTTGTCCAACGCTCTTTACCCATGCAAACACAACCTCGCCCGCCGGGCGGGCCGTCCGTTGAGCCACGATCGGCTGGGCCGACGCTACGCCGCCCTGGCCGTTTTGCAAGCAGGCACGGACAAGTGCCACAGGCACTGCCAGGGAACCGGACGGCCGGGTTTTTCTTGAGCATCGGGCCGCCTTGGGCTAGGATGGGTAAACGAAAAATGTGGGGGCTTCATGCGGGTTTTGGTAGTGGATGACGATCCGGCCAGCCGCCACGTCCTGGCGGCCCATCTCAGCGGGCTGGCCGAATGCACGTTGTGCGGCAGCGGGACCGAGGCCCTGGCGGCCGTGGCCCAGGCCATTGTTGAAGGCGCGCCGTTTGACGTGGTCTTTTTAGACATCATCATGCCCCACATGGACGGGCACGAAACCCTGGCCCAGATCCGCGAGACCGAGGAAACCGCCTGCCTGCCGCCCCAGTCCCGGGCCAGAGCGGTCATGGTCACATCCATGGACGACGAAACCAATACCCTAAACGCCCTGTTCGACGGTCAGGTGGCCGCCTATCTGATCAAGCCGGCCAGCCGGTCGGAACTCCTCAACAAGCTCGCCCTGCTCGGCCTGCTCTGAGCCCGGCCCCGCGCCCCAAACAACTTTGTCGGCCGACAGGGTCCAAGTGCCGCAGCAGCTCTGTTGCGCGTTCCTTTTCACCCCATTATTATCGACAAGTCTAAATTAGCTATTCTATTTTATAGCTTCTTCGTTTAGACTGGGCCATGCGCACCGCATCTGCCCCTCCCGCCCTCGTGTTGCTGGTCTGGCTTTGGTTCGGGCCGGCTGTTGCCGCCGGCTCGGAGTATGGGCAGGCCCAGGGCGTGGTGGTGCGGGTGTGCGACGGGGATACGCTGGTGGTGGATATTCCGGAATATCCGGACATTATAGGCAAATCGATTCGAGTGCGTCTGCTCGGCGTGGATGCGCCGGAGCTGCGCGATCCCGACCCGCTTCTCCGCCAGGCGGCCCAGGCAGCCCATCGGGCCATGGCCGCCCTCCTTCCTCCGGGCACGGCGGTGACCCTGACCCGCATCCGGCGCGACAAGTATTTCCGCCTGGACGCAGCCGTCAGCGTGGACGGCCGCGACGCGGCCGCAGCCCTGGGGCTGGCCCCTGGACCGTGAAGACGGCCAAATCAGTGTGGGGAAAAGTCGCGCAGGGTCGCTTCCAGTTCGCCCTGGCGGGCGCGGCACGCGGCCAAGGTCTGGCTGCGCGCCTCGATATCGGCAAAAAAAGGCTCAAACCGCTCGGCCAGCTCCCGAAAAATCCGATCCAGCCGGGCCGATAAGCGCTCGTCGAGTTCCAGGCGCAGGGTTTCGCCGCCGCCGGCCAGGCGCCGGCGCATCTCCCCCAGCACCCGGGGACGCTGCCAGTACAGGGCGCTGCCGGCCAGCACGGCACCGAGCGCTGCGATGATGCCGCCGGTGACGTCGATGACCGCACTTTTCACCGACACGGCAAAGATTGTCCCGAGTACCACCAGCGCGCCGCCCATGGCCGCCCGGGGGTCCATGGCAGACACGGTCTTGTGGTCGATACCGGCCAGGGGGCCGCCTTCGGCCAGCAGCGATTCCACACGCTTGGCCACCTCGTCCAGGACCCGCTGGCGCTGGCCGGACAAAGCGTCCCCCGCAGCCGAGGCCGTGCTCAATCGCCGCAGCTTGAGTTCATCCAGCAGCATGCGGGCGTAGCCGGACACGCTCTCGAAAATATGGGCCGCGCCCTGGGCGGCAATGGATTCCACCTCGCGCTCCAGATCGCGCGCAAAGGCCTCGCCCAGTTCGGCCAGACGCGCCGTGGGGCCGCCTTTGCCCTTGCCGCGACGCCACAAGCCGGTCAGCGAACGCCCCAGCATGCCGCCCAGGGTCAGTTCGGCGGCAAAGGCCGCCTCGAATTCACTGGAAAGGCGGGCATAGGCCGCCTCCACCCGGGTCCGCAGCACCTCGGCTTCGCGTCCGGCCGCCTGCCGGGCCGCCTGCAAACGGTTACGGATGCGACCGGCCTCGGCGTCATCGGCCGCCAGCTCGCTCTGCTTGGTGGCCAAAGAGGCCCCAAGCTCGACCACAAGATGCAGGGCCGAACGCCGGGTGGCCTCGAGCTTGCCGGCATAGTGCCCGCCTTCGGCCGTCATGGCCCGGATGTGGCCACGCAGGGCCTCGATGCCGCCGGCTGCGGCATCGTCCCGGGCGGTCACGGCAGAGACCAAAAAGATGGTGGGATCATCCAGGCCGCGCGCCCGGGCCAACTCCCGCAACCGGGTCGTGTTGACCGTAATCTGCTCGGGGCTGGCCAGATCGGCCATGGTCAGGGCAAAGGCCACATTGCGGCCCCAGGCCTCGGCCACCAGATCAAAAAACTCCCAGGCCGAGCGGGAATAGGGATTGAGTGCGGAAAAAGTGAAAAGCACCAGATCGGCCCGGGGAATGAAGTCCTCGGTGATTTCCTGATGGCGGTCGATGATGCTGTCCACGCCCGGGGTATCAACAATGGCCAGCCCGTCCAGCAGCGGGTTGGCGATGCTGACCCGGGTGACCAGTGAAGTGCCTTCGGTATCGTCCGGGACCGGTTCCCGGCCAATGATGCGGATGCGGTCGGTGCAGGGGTCCGGGGCCACCTCGGTGACGCGCTCGCCCAGCAGGGCATTGATGAGGCTGCTCTTGCCGGCCTTGACCTCCCCCACCACCACAAACAAAAAAGGTTCGGCCACATGGGCCAGCAGGGTTTGGGCCGTGGCCGCCGCCTCCGGCCGGCCGCAGCCGGCCAGCAATTCGCACAAGCGGCCCAGGTGTCCCGACAACTCGGCCCGCAGGGCCAGATAGCGCGTTTCCAGCAATGTGGTGGTCACAAGGCTCCCGTACGGCCGAAATTACTGAGGCAAGAACCAGTCAAATCCCAGTGCATCGATATCCGCGCCATTCTCGGACGTGGCAGCGCTCTTTTTTCCGTCACCTTTGGCGGCATGGCAGGCCTCCTCCTCGCGCACGAGGTCGGTTGCGGCGATGCGAATGGAATTGCCATCGGTAAAGGCCCCGTCTTCCCCGGCGTAATGCATAAGGATCAGGCTCACCGACAGGCCGTCCTTGGATTTGAGGCTCCACTTCCAGGTACGCAGGGTGCCAAAGGCATTGCCGCGCCATTCCTTGGGTTCGCCATACCGCTTTTTAAGGGCCTCCAGAATGCGGTTGAAAAACGCCAACGAATCGTCGGCGTAGTTCATTTTGATGCGCACCACCCGGCCCTGGGCGGCGCACAGGCCATAGTCCACATAGCCGCTGCGAAAGCCCTTGAATGCTGCCACGGGCATGACGCCGAGATACGGGCGGTGATAAGCCCGATCAGCATCGGTCGGCACAAGCTTGCCGGCCTGGGACTCCACGGTCTGGCCGAGCCGGATCCCGGCCAGGGAATCCGGTCCTTGCGCCGCCTGGGCTGCTCGGGCCATGGCCAGCAACGAAAGGCCCAAAACGACAGCCACGACCAGCCGGCCCGCTCCAACGGACTCTAAGCGCATAACGAGATCCTCCACCGCTTCATAAGGCCGGGTCGTCAGGAGAAATTGGCCAGTGCCTCTTCCTGGGTGGTGAAAATCGGGAAAATTTCCGTATAGCCGGATATTTCAAAAACCTCTTTCATGTAATCCTTGATGGAGGACAGCACCAGCCGACCCTGGATTTTTTTAAGCTGCTGCAAGGCCAGCAACAACACGCGAAGGCCCGTGGAATTGATGTAATCCACGTCCTTAAAATCCATGAGCACCTTTTTCTTGCCCTGGCCCAAAATCTCCATCACCTTGTCTTCCAGTACTTTGGAGGTATTGCTGTCGAGCCTTCCACCCAGCTCAAGCACAGTGACCTCGCCGCTCTCCTTCTCCACGAGTTGCATATCGCCCCCTTTGTCAGTGTCAGATGTCTTTTTCCAGCAGCAGGCGGTTGGTCCCGCCCACGCGTTCGTAGGCCACACGGTCCATAATAGCGCGCACCAGATGGATACCAAGGCCGCCGATGGGCCGGGCGTCTGCCTCGGCCCCGAGGTCGGGAGTCTTGGCCGTCAGCGGATCGAAGGGCAACGCATCGTCCACAAGCAAAAAACGCAGGCGGCTTCCGTCCTGGGACATGGAAACAGTGATCACATGCTCCCCATCTTCCGGATACCCGTAACTGATGGTATTGGTGAGCAGTTCGTCCAAGACGAGGCGGAGTTGATAGCGCAGTTTGGCGGCCAGACCATGGGCCTCGCCAAAGGCCTCCACCGCATCGGCCACACGGTCGAGTTCCAACAGGCGGTTTGCTATGCGCAAGGAAAAAACCGGCTCCATCCTGTCCCCGGCGCGCAGTCTTTGCCGGACCTGTGGCGGTGCGCGCATGTTAGGCGTGGGCGCGGGTCATGCGACGGCTGCGCCGACGGTTCATCAAACGACCGGCCATGCCGCCCCGGGGCAGCCTGACCGATACGGCAGGGTTCCTGTTTTTACTGCCCATGTCAAGGCGCGCCGGTCGTTTGCACGGTTGCAAGGGGCGGCGACGGGCGGTAAAGGCTCCTGGCAAGGAGCATTGCCGCCATGAAAGATTTAAATGACGCACTGAACGAAAATCAGGCCGACGCCACCGAAGCGTTTCTCAAGTCCCTGCCGGAACTCAAATCCGGCGACACCTTCCGCTTCGCCTGCCATCCCGAGGTGCCGTGCTTTAACGCCTGCTGCTCGGATTTAACGCTCATGCTCACGCCCTATGACGCCCTGCGCCTGCGCCGGGCCTTGGGTGTTTCGCCCAGCGATTTTATAAACCACTTCGCCAGTCGCTTTGTCGCCCCGGACACCGGCTTTCCCATGCTGCATCTGAAAATGCGCGAGGAACGGCAAAAGCGCTGTCCCTTTGTGTCGCCCCAAGGCTGCAAAGTCTATGGTAACCGCCCCGGAGCCTGCCGCACCTATCCCCTGGGCCGGGCCACCAAGCTTGACGACGACGGCGGCGTCATCGAACAGTTTTTCATCGTGCAGGAACCCCACTGCCGGGGCTTTGAGGAGGCAACCGACTGGAGCGCCGCCGGCTGGCTCACCGACCAGGATCTGGCCGTCTATAACCGCTTTAACGACCGGTATATGTTTCTCATGGCCCTGACCCGCAACAAAGGCGTGGGACTTTCCCCCAAGCAGATCCAGATGGTCTGGCTGGCCCAGTACCTGCCCGACGAATTCCGGGAACTGATCGGCAAAATGGGTATTTTCAATCTCGTGGAGCTTGATGCCGCGCGCCAGGAGCGCATCATGGCCGACGAGGAGGAGACGCTGCTCTTCGGCCTCGACTGGCTGGAGCTGGTCTTTTTCGGCCGCGAGGAACACCTTCGCCGCAAACGCCATGCCGTTTGAACACGCCAAAATCCTCTCCCGCCCGGCCCTGGCCGCAACCATCGCCCGGTTGCGGCCGGGACGCACGGTGGTTTTTACCAACGGCTGCTTTGATCTGCTCCATGCCGGCCATGTGGACGTCTTGACCCGGGCCAGGGCGCTGGGCGATCTGCTGGTGCTGGGTTTAAACGACGACGCGTCGGTGGCCCGGCTCAAAGGGCCGAGCCGGCCGGTGACGCCGCTGGCCCAGCGCGCCTATGTGCTGGCCGGGCTTGCCTGCGTGGACTTCGTCTGTCCTTTTGCCGAGGACACGCCCCTTGCGCTGATTACGGCCGTTTTGCCCGACGTGCTGGCCAAGGGCGGCGATTGGCCGGTGGCGGCCATTGTCGGCGGCGACGTGGTCACGGCCCGGGGCGGGCGGGTGGTCAGTCTGCCGCTGGTGCCGGGGCTGTCCACCACGGCCGTCATCGAACGCATCCTGGTCCTCAATTCCCCGGCCTGAGCCGGCCGCCGCCCCAAGGCGGTGCGTCATGACGGAATATTTCTTGCAAAGTTACACGCGGTGGATTTTTTTGCCGCACGACTTTATCCAAGGAGCAGCCGCCATGCACACCTCGGCCGATGCCTTCGCCGCCAGCCTCGCTGCCTATCGCAACGCGGGCAGCCGCCTGGGGCGCTCCAGCGCCGCCGGCCCGAACCAGTCTGGGAAAACCGGGGATAAGCCGGCCGACTTCCGGTCGCAGTTTGAATCCGCCCTGGCCCCGGCGGCCGCCTCCACAGGCGCGGCTCCGGCTCCGGCCGCCGCAGCCGGCAACCGGAGCGCCGCCTGGGAGGATTTCTTCAGCCACCCGGTCATCGGCACGAGTGAGGACGGCCTGCCCATCGTCGGGGAAACCGAGGCCGAATTGGCCAAGACCCTGGCCAACTACACCCGAATCGCCGAGGCCAAGGGGTTCCCCCCCCAGCCCACCGAAACGGTCCAGGCCCGGATGCCGGTCTCTGACGGACTCATGGGGCCGCAACTCGGCTATCACCAGGTCACCCTTGTGCGACTCCCGTTCCCCCTTATCCCCATTGCCTCCGGCAGCCTCCCGGACAGCCTGCCTTCGCCCTCCCGGACCTGAGGCCGCCCGCGGCCGCTTGCTGCCGCGGGCGGCCGGCAGACGTGCCAAAGCCCAGGCCGGAGACAGTGCCGGACGCGGGATTACGGCCTCAGGGCAGACCCCAGACAGGGGCCAGACTGCGGTAGTCGCCCTCGGGCAAGACCGCCAGCAGCGGTTTGGCCGTCGGATCAAGCCAGGCGGCCAGGGCGGCAGCCGATTCGGTCGGGATGCCGATGCTGCCGCCGGTGGGCGGGCCAGCCACCGGGCGCACGTTGACAAACAGGCAGGTGCCGGCCTCGGGATCGGCCGCCCCGCTGTTGTGCCCGATGACCACACCCCAGACATTGGCCCCGTCGTCGCGCACCATGCGGTCCTGGCGCAGCCCCCCTTCCGGGCGCTCGCCTGGTCCCGCCACGCGACCGAAAAGCGGCGAGGCCGGGTCGGTGACGCAGGAGACGCGGTCGGTGACGGCGGTATAGGGCAGCCGCACCCCGGCCGCCCCCGCCGATTCGGCAGTGGCGTAGCCAAAGGCCGCCGGCAGGGTAAAAAGGCCCGCCGGGGTGCGGCCGTCGCCTTGGCGTTTGGCCGGCCCGGCCACGCCTTGCCCCAGCCCCCGTCCCGCGCCCAGGCCGTTGCGGCCAAGCTGGCACGGCACCGGTTGCCCGACCTCGGCCCAGGGCGCATCAGGCGCGGTGCGGGCCAAACGCCGCAGCGTTCCCCGGGTCGCCCGGACGTCGGCCGCTGTAACCACAACCAATTGCCGGCACTGGGCCTCGGGAAAATTTGCCGAACCGGCGGCTCCCGGCCCGGAAGCCATCGGCCCGGACGCTGTCTTGGCCGGTCCTTCGGCCACCGCCGCGGCCGGCGGCACCGATGTTGGCCCCGGCTGAGCGTCAGGCGGCGGCCCGGATGCCGGGCCAGGGGCCAGCGGCGGTTTTGCAGACAGGGGTGATCCGCCTGCGCCGGGCACAACCACCGGTGTTGCGCCGGCAGGCGGCACGGCCGGGCCGGGCTTGGCGGCAAAAAGCCTTCCGGCGTCCGGGTCGCCCACCGTCGGGAGCGCTGGTTTGGCCGCAGCCGGACCGGCAGTCCCTCCGGCCCCATCGCGCTCCAGGCCGGCTGTCAGCGCCTGCCGGTAGTCCGGGGACAACACCGCCGCCCGGCCATTGCCCTGGCCGTGGACATCTTCCGGGCGCACCACCGGCGTCTTGCCGGCCACGCCACCAGCGTCATCACCGGCCGGTTCGTCGGAACAGCCGGCCGGCCCCAGCCCCAGGGCGACGACCAGGGCCGCCACCAGCGCCACGGGCCGGATAAGGCTTGACAGCGTACAACCAGGAGCGTTCATCATGCCTGGGGGGATACGGCCGGCCCGACCGGGGCGTCCCCAACGTCGCCGCCGTCACTGTTTGCCTCGGCCGTTTTGTCCCGACGCTTGGGGCGTCTGCCGGATTGGAGCAGGAGCGCGAGTTTTTCAGCGGCCTTTTCAGTCTCGTCGGCCTTGCCGAGGCAATGCATCTCCCCGCGTGGTGAGATCCAGTGCCAGCCGGCCGGTTTGACCAACTCGTTGGCCCCATGGCGCTGCAGATATTCCAACGCCTTGGCCGCTTCGAGCTCCCGGGCGCAGGCGGCAAGCAGATCCTCGGCCTCAAAGACCGACGCTGCATGGCGAAAGATCTCGAAAGCGCCATGGACCACATCAAAAGGGGAAAAATCAGCTTTTTTGCGCCGCCCGGACAAGACGGCTTCCAGGGTGTTTAAATCATTGCGCAGTGCCTTAAGCTCTTTGAGCGCTGCATCGCGGGCCTGCTCACGCCGGTCTTCCAGGGTTTTGCCGACAGCGGCCGCAGTGGCGTTTTTGGGGGGCATGGATTCCTCGCTCGGTTCTCACTCGTTTGGCGCACCTTAGCGGGAAAAAGTTTGAAAGTGGAGTACAAAGAAACGCACCAGACCAAGGCGCAGCACGTCCGCGGCATCTGCCCGTCTGGGCCGAGTGCCGTAAAATTTAGAATAAAGACGTTGTCATTCCCAGGCATTACGCGTAGTCTTCGTAATGCATACAGTTCGTAAAGAACCCCGCCAACGGGGCATGACAGAAAGGGAGCACCACATGGCCCAGGACGCCCAATTCGGCAGCCAGCGCTTTCTGACGTTGACCCTTGGAGAAGAACTCTTCGCCATCGACATCTTTTCGGTTCGGGAAATACTCGATTACACCGATATCACGCGCATTCCGCAGACCCCGGAATACATGCGGGGCGTGGTCAATGTGCGCGGGAACGCCGTTCCTGTCGTCGATTTGCGGATGAAATTCGGCCTGGGTCGGGTGGAGCGCACGCTGAACACCCGTATCGTCATCGTTGAAATAAAAAAAGATGACACCCTCTCGGTCATGGGTGCCCTGGCCGACTCGGTCAAGGAAGTCCTGGAACTGGAAACCGACCGCATCGATCCCCCGCCGCGTATGGGCGCTGCCGTGCGCGCCGACTTCATCCGGGGCATCGGCAAGCACGGCGACCGCTTTCTGCTCGTTCTTGATGTGGACAAAGTCTTTTCCAGCGATGAAATCCAGGACCTGTCCCGTCTTGCTGATACCGACGCAGAGGCGAAACCGGTGCCCCAGCCGGCCGAGACGGTATCCGACGAAGAGTTCTTTCGCTAACATCAGCCTTTCTTTGCAAGAATTAGCCGCAGCTACCGCAGTGCGGCAACCGCCAGGTTTCCCTTGAGCCTGCTCGCTCGTACGGGGGCATCTTGGGACCACAACTCGACTTCGGGAGTGCGTCATGTTTCATAATCGCGGTCTCGCCTTCAAACTGGGCACAGGCTTTGGCCTGCTGATTCTCTTTAGTATCGCTGTAGCCGGGATTGGCTATTCAAGTCTTGCGAAATTGATTTCCCGGTCTGACAAGATGGAAACCGTCACCGCCATCAGCGACGGCGTGCAAATTGCCCGCATGGACATGCTTTATTTTATCAACACCAAGGACGCGGGGAAACTCGACGCTTTTCGCAAGCATCTTGGTGTGGCCAAGGACAAAGCCCAGGCGCTCAAGCACACCCTGGTCGATCCGCGCAACCTCGAACGCATGGACGCCTTCGTGTCCGCAGCCAATGCCTACGAAGCCGGGTTGACGCATTATCTGGAAAGCGAAAAAACCCGGGAAGACACTTTCAAGACTGTCGTTGACGCTGCCAACGCCTTGCAAAAAGCGACTGAGGAACTGACCGGCCGCCTGCAAGAGTTGCAAAAAAAAGGTGCCGAGGCCGGCGGCGAGGCCGTCAGTCGCAGCATGGCACTGCGCCTGACGATCGAAAGTGTCGTGCAGCAGTTTCTGCGCGCCCGCATCGAAGTTCTTTATTACCTGTGGCGGGGTGACAAGACCCGCATGGACAGTGCCCGCGCCATCATTGACAAGCTCGTCGCCGCCACCCGTGAAGCCGTTCCCCAGTTCGCCACTGCGGAAGACCGGAACCTGGCGGCTGAAATCATTTCCAAGGCCGAGACCTACAAGAACCGGATTGACGGCTTTGTCCAGGCGGCCGACGCCCAGGCCGTGGTGGTCAAGGACATGGCCGCCGCCGCTGACCGGGCCGGCCAGGTCGCCAACGACGCCGTGGAGGCCCAAAGGACCAGCATGGCTGCCGACGCCCTGCTGGCCAACCAGTTAAGCCTTGGCGTTTCAGCTGCTGCGGTGCTCCTTGGCCTGCTCTTTGCCGTCCTTATCACCAAAGCCATCCTGCGCGGCATCCGGGGGGCCATCGGCGTGGCCGACGCCATGGCCCACGGCGATCTCGAAGTGGCCATCGTCATCGACAGCCGCGACGAAATCGGTGCGCTGCTCGGGGCCATGGAACGCATGATTACGGCGGAACGCATGGTCGCCGCCGTGGCCGGCAGTCTGGCCGAGGGCGATCTGAGCGTCTCGGTCACCCCCCGCTCGGACAAGGACGTGTTGTTGCTCAGCATGGCCGAAATGATCGAACGGTTGCGCGACGTTGTCGGCGAGGTGCAGTCGGGCGCGGAAAACGTTGCGTCCGGCAGCGAAGAAATGAGCGCCTCGGCGGAATCGCTGTCCCAGGGAGCCACGGAACAGGCTGCTGCCGTCGAGGAATCCTCCTCGGCCATGGAAGAGATGAGCTCCAGCATCAGCCAAAACGCCGACAACGCCAGGCAGACCGAATCCATTGCCGTCAAAGCCGCCGGGGATGCCCGGGAATCCGGCCAGGCAGTGGCCCAGGCCGTGACCGCCATGAAAGACATCGCCGCCAAGATATCCATTATCGAAGAGATCGCCCGGCAGACCGATCTGCTGGCCTTAAACGCCGCAGTCGAAGCGGCCCGGGCCGGGGAACACGGCCGGGGATTCGCGGTGGTGGCATCCGAGGTCAGAAAGCTGGCCGAGCGCAGCCAGGCTGCGGCCTCGGAGATCACCCAACTGTCGCGCTCCTCCACCGCCGTGGCCGAACGGGCCGGTGAACTGCTCGGCCGGCTGGTGCCCGATATCCAGCGCACGGCCGATCTGGTGCAGGAGATCAACGCCGCCAGCCAGGAACAGTCCACCGGATCTTCCCAGGTCAACAAGGCCCTGCAACAGCTCGATCAGGTCATCCAGCAAAACGCCTCGGCTTCCGAAGAGCTGGCCTCCACCTCCGAAGAACTCTCAGCCCAGGCCGAACAGCTCCAGGCCGGCATCGCCTACTTCCGCCTCGACGCCAGCCTGCGCCCGGCCTTGACGCGCGCCCCGGGCAAAACCGCCCCGCGCGCCCCGGCTAAGGCCTTGCCCCGAACCAAGGGCAAGGCCGCCCCGGCCAAACCCAAAGCCGTGGCCATTGCAATGGAAAGCGACGATGAGCAGTTCGAGCGATTCTAACCCGGTCCGCAAGGCCGAAAGCGTGTGCGCTGCCAGCGCATGGGGGCTGGGCCATGTCAGATATTGACCCCTCCATCGGGCTCTACGTCGAGGAAACCCGGGAGTTGCTCGGCGAACTGGAACGCGGCCTGCTCGAACTGGAAAGCAATCCAGGCGACACGGAACGCGTGGATGCCTGTTTCCGGGCCATGCACACCATCAAAGGCGGCGGAGCCATGTTCGGCTTCGACGAGATTTCCCGTTTCACCCATGACGTGGAAACCGTCCTTGACCGGGTACGCTCAGGCGAATTGCCTATCACCCGGGAACTGCTCTCCCTGACACTGGCAGCCAAGGACCATATCCTTGTCCTGTTGGAAGCCCCCCGGGACACGGCTGTGGACGAACTGCGCCAGGCCTCCGACGTCCTGCTCGCCGCATTCGCCGCCTATCTGCCCAATGGCACGGCCGGGCACGCCCAGCCCGCCCTGGACCAGCCGGCGGCCGGGGCCGCGACAGACGACAATCCCTATGCCTGCCCGGCCCAGTCCGGCCCGCCCGGCATCTACTGGGTGCGGCTGCGCCCATCGGCGACCATGCTCCACACCGGCAACGACCCCGTCCGGCTACTGGCCGAATTGGATACCCTGGGCATGGTGCGCGTCCTGCGCCATGGCCCGCTGCCCGCGCTGGATGATTCGGACTATGACCCCGAGGCCGTCTACGGCGTGTTTGATCTGCTCGTGTGCACCCCTTGCTCCGCCGAAAGCCTGCGCGATGTCTTCATTTTCGTTGAAGGCGACTCCGAAGTCAGCCTCACGCGCATCCATACCGGCTTGCTTCGCGGCAGCGACCTGGACGAACTGTTGGCTACCCTGGTCGGACAGGACGAGGCGACAATTGATGCCGCGCAGCAACGCCTGGAAGCGCATGTGGCCGCCAAGGTTGCTGCCATCGACGTCGCCAAGAAAAAGGTCCAGGCCAGGACCGGTCCCACCGAAGGAGAACCCGCCGCCCGACCGCAACCCACCGCTGCCGCCACCCTGCGCGTGGACGCCGGGCGTCTGGACAGTCTGGTGAGCATGGTCGGCGAGTTGGTCATTCTGCAATCGCGCCTGCGCCAGGCCGCCAAGGCCAAAGACATCGACGCCGTGGCCGAGGTGGACGAAGACCTGGAAAGGCTCACCGACACCCTGCGCGACGTGGCCCTGGGGCTGCGCATGCTGCCCATCGGCTCGGTGTTCAGCCAGTTCACCCGCCTGACCCGCGACTTGTCGGCCAGCCTTGGCAAAGAAGTGGAATTTGTGGCCGTGGGCGGCGAGACCGAACTCGACAAGACCGTCATCGACCGCATGAAAGACCCCCTCGTCCATCTGCTGCGCAACAGCCTCGACCACGGCCTGGAGCCACCGCAGGAGCGCCTGGCCAACGGCAAACCGGCCTGCGGACGCATCACCTTGTCGGCCATGCACTCGGCCGGCAACGTCGTCATTGTCATCGCTGACGACGGACGCGGCATTGATCTGTCCGTCGTGCGCCGCAAGGCCATGGAGCGGGGCCTTATCGCCCCTGACGCCGAACCCACGGAAAAAGAACTTTTCGACTGCATCTTCAAGCCCGGCTTTTCCACCGCCGCCACGGTTTCCGACGTCTCCGGCCGGGGCGTGGGCATGGACGTGGTCAAACGCAACATCGAAGCCCTGCGCGGCACGGTGGAACTGGAGAGTGTGCTGGGCCAGGGTGCCCGGGTGACCATCCGGCTGCCGCTGACACTCGCCATCATCGACGGCTTTAACGTCATGGTCGGCGGCGATTCCTACATCGTGCCCCTGGCCAATCTGCGGGGATTCCAGGAGCGCTTTGTCAACGAGGTGGTGCGCACGGTGGAAACCCTGGAACGCATGGGGGAATTGGTGCCGGTGGTGAGCCTGCGCCGCCTGTTCGCCGTGCCCGGCCAGCAGCCCGTCTATGAGCGGGTGGTGATTACGGAAACCGAAGGAGAGACCGTGGGCTTTTGCGTGGACCGGGTCATCGGCCGGCAGCAGGCCGTCATCAAGAGCCTTGACGATTGCTACCGCCACCTGAAATGGATTTCCGGCACAACCATCAACGGGGATGGCAGCATTTCCTTAATCCTCGACGTGCCCCAACTGGTGCGGTTTGTCCGCAGCCGTGAAGAGACCCGCTTGCAAGCAACCGATCCCTCTCGTACACTTGTCCAGTAATGCGGCTCACCGGGAGATGCTATGGAACTGACCCGATTCGAGGACGCCGGGAAACTCGTTCTCGCCATTGCCGGAAAATGCACCGTGGAGCATGCCGCCGCCCTTCGCGAAGGCCTGCTTGCGGCTGTCGCTACCGATCCCCGGCTGGTGCTTGACATTTCCGGGGTCGAGGAAGCCGACATCACGTTTTTGCAGCTTGTCCTGTCCACAGCGCACACCGTTGCGCGCAGCGGCGGCACCCTGACCCGACACGGCCCTGTATCCCAAGCAGCCATTTCTGCGGCCCGGGTTTCAGGGTTTACCCAAACGCCCCAACTCACAACTTTTTTTTCCGATGAGGGACGAGATGGCTAAACGCATCATGACCGTGGACGATTCGGCCAGCGTCAGACAGATGGTGGCCTTTACGCTGAAAAAGGAAGGCTACGAGGTCATTGAAGCTTCAGACGGCAAGGATGCGCTGTCCAAGCTGACGGGCACCATTGATATGGTCATCACTGACCTCAACATGCCAAACCTGGACGGCATCGGACTGATCAAGGGCATCCGGGCCCAGGCCGCCTACAAGTTCATTCCGGTGGTCATGCTGACCACCGAATCCCAGGCCGGCAAAAAGGCCGAAGGCAAGTCTGCCGGAGCCACGGGTTGGATCGTCAAGCCGTTTACCCCGGATCAGCTCCTGGCCGTGGTCAAAAAAGTGCTTCGCTGACCCCTGCCACGCTGCCACGCAGTCAAAAGGCCCTGGTTCGTCCGAGGGCCTTTTTTTATGCGCTTGGCGCATGGCGCAGGCAGGGTGAGAAACGGGTACGACATGGAGTGCCCGACTGCTGCCGGAGCAGCCAGTGCGCCCGATCCGAGAAACCGCGCTGCATGCCAAAACGCCCCGCCGCCGCCAGACCTTGGCGACGACGGGGCGTTTGCAGCCTACCGGCAGCGCGCCGCTAATAGGCGGCGATGGGGAAATCCTCCACCGTGCCCGGCACACCCGTGGTCGGGGTCTGCTCGCCGCCGGTCAGCTCCTTGACCCGCTCGGAGATGTAGAGGTCGAGCATCTTAAACGTCACCCGGCCGGTGCGGCGGTTGTCTGCCTTGCCGAGCACCCCTTCCACCAGGGCCTTGGTAAAGGCCCCGTTTTGCCAGTCCGGTTTTTCCAACGAATACTGCCGGCCGGTGGAGGCGGCAAAGACAATGGCTCCGTTGCCGGCGCTGGAGAGTTCGTTGATCACGCCGTTGACGTCGGTCATGCCGCGGCGTCCGGCCCCCATGATGGAGCCGGAATGGCAGGTATCGACGAAAAAGAGCGTCTTGCCCGCGATGTTGCGGATGGTCTTTTGCACTTCCATAAACGGCAGCCCGGAAGCCCGCAGCTTTTCCAGATCAACCGACGTCGGCAAAAAGTAATAGTCGCCGTTTTTATCGTTGACCCCATGTCCGGCCAAAAAGATCATGGCCACATCATGCTGGGTGGTCTGGCGTTCGATCCAGTCCAGGCCATTGAGGACTGCCTCTTTGGTGGCGGCCTCGTCGGTCAGCACCCGGGTGACAACATCACCGTAGAGCCGGCCTTTTTGCAGTTCCATGGCAGCGGCGAAATCCTTGGCGTCCTTGGCCGGATAGGTCAGGGCCAGGGATTTGTCGGCATAGGCCCCGGCTCCCACGGCCAGCACGTAAAGCTTGGCGGCCGGCGCGGCCACAGGTGCCACCGCCGCCTTGCCGCTCCATTTGAGCCGCACCGTGGCCGGGGCCGAGGGGCCGTTTTTATTCTCCGCCACCACCGACAGCACCACGTCGTGCTCGGGCAGGACGACCTTGGCCGAAAGGACGCTGGGCTCAAGGCCCTTGCCGGCCAGATTGGGGCGCTCCTCACCCACGCGCGCGCCGTCGACAAGGACGCGCACGGCGGTAATGTCCTCGCCGCCCGGGCTGCGCACGGCGTATTTGACGGTCATATCCGCAGCGGCAAACCCGGCCCCGGCGGCGGGCGTCAGGATTTCCACCACCGGCGGGCGGGCGGTCAGCACCGAGGGCGCCCGCACATCGCCGCCCCGGGCCACGTTGGCCGCCCCCAGTGCCTTGGTTTCATCCAGCGTCCGCAAGGCCAGATCCAGGACGTCCGGGCGGTGGAAGGCCTCGCGAAAGCGCGAAGCCGGAAAGAAGTCAGCGGCATGATCCGGGCCGTTATTGACGTTCCAGCCGATCATGTCCTCGCCGCCGGACGAGGCGTCGTAGTAGCCGGTCTGGGTCCACAACACCCAGCGTTTGCCATCGGCATGGGGAAAAAATGACAGAATTTCGCGGCCATCCTCCATGCGGTACCAGCGGATGGAGCCATCGCCGATGGCGGCCGCAACCACCCGGCCATCCCCACTCACATTGACGGCCCAGACCGCGTCCGGGGCCGGTGTCTGCCACAAGGGGGCACCGTCGATACCATACGCCCGCACGTTCCAGGAGGTACCCAGGGCCAGCCGGCGGTTATCCGGGGACAGGGCCAGGGAATACGATGTCTCAAAATCTTTGAGCTTGAGCGGCTGGCCGTTGAGCAAGGGTGTGCGCCCGCCCTCCCAGCCGGTGACGGCCACGCCCTGGGCCTGGGTGCGCGGGGCGGCCAGATCCGGCGTCGGGGCATTGAGATGGCGCAGATCGCGCCCTGGCAGGGCAAAGCGGGACACGCCCTTGCGCCCGCCCACGGCATAGGCCACGGTTTCGCCGGTGCGGTCGAGATAAAACGTGCGCACCGAGGAACGGAAATCCTGGATGGCTGGCGAGCGCGTCATGCCGAAGCTGCCGTCCGGGCGCAGCACGCCCCAGCGTGGTGCCACCGTGCCATAGGCCAGGCCGCCGTCGGGCAGCGGGCACAGGGTGACGACAGCCGATTTGCCGGTGTCGAGATCGCGGTATTGCACGAAATCAGACGGCTTGAAGCTGCGGATGGGGCAGCCCCGGTCCGTGACCCAGCGCCCGCCGGCCAAAAGCGACCCATCGGCGGCAAAAGCCACGCTGGCCAGATTGCCGTTATCCACGCCGGCCAGATTGGGCGCGCCCAAAAGCCCCAGTGTCTCGCCATCCAGGACGGCCACAGCGGCGGTGTCGGTAAAGCCCACGGCAAGCTGGCTGCCATCCGGGGAAAAGGCCAGGGAAAACGGGCGCGCACCACCCTGGGCCTGGGCCTTGGCCACAAGGGTCAGACCGGTGTCGGCCACGCGGTAGAGCCTTATCTGGCCGTCGTAGCAGGCCGTGGCCAGATGGTTCTTGCCGTCAAAGGCCGCGCCGTAGCTCTCGCCCTTATAGTCTTTGTCCTGGCCGATAAGGGCCAGATCGGACAGCCGCCACACCCGCACGCCGTCTTCGCCAAGGGCTGCGGCCAGATAGTCGCCGTCGTGGGAGACGGTCAGGTGGTTGACCACGCTTGGCAAACCGGTCAGGCGTCGCACCAGCCGGCCGGATTCGCGCTCGAACACATAGATGCTGTGCGCCTTGTCCCAGCCGTAGCCGGACCAGCCGCCGCAAAATACATAGCGCCCGTCCGGGCTCATGGCCACGCTGTAGAGCCGCCCTTCGTAGTCGTTGCCAATGGGCGGGCGCAGGACGCGCAGTTCTTCGCCGGTCTTTATGTCCCAGACGCGGCAGGTTTTGTCGTCGGAGGCGGTGGCCAGATACCGGCCCAGCCCATCCACGGCGATGCGCTTGATAAGCGCTGTATGCATGCCGGTTTCGATGCGAAGAATCGGTTCGGTCGGCGGTGTTCCGGCCGCCGCGTGCTGCAGGGCAAACAGCAGCACAAGAATTGTCAAAATGAACACGCGTGCGCGCATGGGCAGACTCCTCGCCCACGTAAGGGCGGCGCGCATTCTTGATCCGGCGCGCCTGCGCGTCAAGGGGGCCGCACGGACTCCCCGGCCACGGAATGGCGCAGAGACAGGTTTCTCCGGTTTTCTAAACATTTGATGAATAATAGAGCAGGCGCACGTACCCCCGGGCCGGTCGGACGCTTTTCGGCGACCGGCCCGGGAGAATGCACCAACAATCAGTCCTTGGGCCGGGCGGCGCGGTCCACCAGATAGACGATGGACTGGTACGGCACGCCGCCGTGAAAGGACAGCCCGATTTCGCAGGTGCGGCTGTTGGAATAGCCGGCGGTCGTCGCGGCCGGCAACTGGCCGGGCAGATCGGCCAGGGCCGAGGCATTGAGTTCGGGATAGAAAAAGCCGCGATCACCAGCAAAGCCACAGCAATGGATGCCGCGCGGCACGACCACCCGAGCGGTGCAGCGCTCGGCCAGGGCCGTAAACTTGGCCGAAAGCCCCATTTTGACCGATGAACACGACACATGGAGAGCCACCGTGTCCGGTGCCGGCGTTATGTCGAGATGCGGCAAGCAATAGTCGTAAATAAACTCCACCGGCTCATGCAATTTAAGGCCCGGCTCCATCTTGCAGCGCATGGTATACAGGCATGGGCTGGCGTCGCACAAGATGGGGATGGCCCCGTTGTTGCTAACGGCCCGAAGCACAGCCTCAAGCTCCTGAGATTTGCGGGCCGCATCGTCGTGCAGGCCCTTGGATTCCAGTGTCAGGCCGCAGCACAGATTCTTCATGGCTTCGGGGAAAATCACGTCATAGCCGGCCTTGGCCAGAACGGACATGGTGGCCTCAAACAGGCCGCGCTGATCCGGGTCCAGGGCCGACGGTCCCATGGCCCGGGTGGTGCAGCTCGGGAAATAGACCACTTGCCGGCCCTTGCCGTGGCAGGTGTTGCGCAAGGCTGGCTTTGGCGCGCCCTTGGGGGCAAAGGGTGTCCAGTACGGCACCAGCCCGCCGGTGAGCTTTCGCAGCCCGTGGGTCATGGCCGTCATGGCCGGCGTGCCTATCAGGCTGTGGACGACGTCCGAGAGCCACAGTCCCCGGCCAGACAGCCAAGTGACCAGCCCGTAATGGTCGGCCACAAAGCGCCCGATCTTTTTGCCTCGCGCGCTGGCTTCCTGGCGGCGGTAATCCTTGGTGAAGACGCCCGTATCCACCGACACCGGGCAGACCGTGGCGCACAGGCCGTCGGCCGCGCAGGTGGCAGCACCGAAATAGTCGTAGGCGTCGTGGAATTCAGTGAATGCGCCCAGATCGCCGGCTTTTTTGGCCAAGGCCATATGGCGCTGGAGGGTTATGCGCTGGCGCGGGGTGGTGGTGACATTTCGCGAGGGGCAGACCGATTCGCAGTAGCCGCACTCGATGCAGCGGTCAATCAGCGGATTGACCTCGGGCAGGGGCTTTAAATTCTTCAGATACACGTCCGGGTCGTCGTTTAAAATGACCCCGGGATTGAGGATGCCGGCCGGATCAAAGGCGCGCTTTAAGCGCTGCATGAAGCTGTAGGCGGTCTTGCCCCACTCCATCTCCACAAAGGGAGCCATGTTGCGGCCGGTGCCGTGCTCGCCCTTAAGCGACCCGTCAAAGCGGCCGACCACCATGGCCGCCACCTCGTCCATGAGCTTTTGATAGTTGCCCACAGCCACCGGATCAGCGAAATCCGGGCAAAAAACAAAGTGCAGATTGCCTTCCAGGGCGTGGCCGAAAATGATGCCTTCGGGAAAGCCGTGGTCGCGCATGAGGCGCTGCAGTTCTACGGTCCCTTGGGCCAGATGCTCGATGGGGAAGACCACGTCTTCGATAATGACCGCGCTGCCGGGCTTACGCGCCCCGCCGACGGAGGTGAAAAGCCCGCGCCGGATGTTCCAGAGCTGTTCGTAATCGTCCTTGGCGTCCATAAAAAGGAGCGGGAAAACCGGCTCGATGCCGGCCACCCGGGTCAGCGCCCCATCGATGGCGGCCAGCAAACCCGGTTTGTCGGCAGCGCGCACCTCGACCAGGATGGCGGCCGCGTCCTCGGACAGCGTTTTTAAATAGGCCGGCATGCCCGGCTTGTCTTCGACGGAACGCAAGGATGCCCGGTCCATGAGTTCGACCGCCGCCACAGGACCGGCCTTAAGGGCCATGGTCGCCCGGCAGGCGGCGTCTATATCGGGATAGAGCATCAGCGACGAGGCCTTAAACGGATGCTCAACCACGGTGCGATAGGTGACCTCGCTGATAAAGGCCAGCGTGCCTTCGGAACCGATGATGAGGTGGAGCAGGATGTCGAAGGGGTCGTCAAAGTCAATAAAGGCGTTGAGGCCGTAGCCGGTGGTGTTTTTAATCTTGAATTTGTGCCGGATGCGCTCGGCCAGATCAACATCGGCCAGGATTTCGGCCCGCATGGCGGCCAGTTCGGCCAAGAGCTGCGGCCGGGCAGCGGCGAACCGGGCCTTGGAGACCGGGTCGGCCGTATCCAGCGTCTCGCCGTCGGCAAACACGAGGCGCATGGATTCGACGGTCTTGTAGCTGTTTTCCGCCGTGCCGCAGCACATGCCGGACGAGTTGTTGGCGGCGATGCCGCCGATCATGCAGGCGCTGATCGAAGCCGGGTCCGGGCCGATCTTGCGGCCATACGGTGCCAGCTGGAAATTGGCCTCAGCCCCGATGACCCCGGGTTCGAGGCTTATGTGGGACGCGCCGGGATGGATACGAAGCCCCCGCCAGTGGCCGGCCAGATAAATAAGCACGGAGTCGGTGAGCGCCTGCCCGGACAGGCTGGTGCCGGCGGTGCGAAAGGTGACGGCCACGTCCTCGGCCGCTGCGGCGCGAAGGAGCTTCGCCACTTCGTCCTGGGTTACGGCCTTGACCACAATTTTGGGGACCAGGCGATAGAAGCTGGCGTCGTCGCCAAGGGCCAGATTGCGAAACGGGCCGAGGATGACGCGCTCGGCTGGGAGGAAAATGCGTATACGGTCGTAAAAGGCTTTATGGGCAGCGGGCAGCGTTGCGGCGTGGTCGGTGTGTGGCATGGCTGGCTCCTGGCGCGGCGCGGCGCGTCGCGGGAAGGGGATGGTCGGAGTATTATGCCATGCTTGGGCAGGATTGGGAACGGCGGGCGCATCATAAAAAAGGGCGTCCGCCAGCGAACGCCCTTCCAAAATCTCTCGCAACAGCCGACCAACCGGCCGCCTGACTACATCTTCCCGACAACCTCAATCAGCACGCTGGTCACCTTCTCGGCGTTTTCCTTGAAAATCGTAACAATCTCGTCCCAGGAAACCGGCGGCTCGTCGGTCTTCCAGCAGTCGTAGTCCGTGCTCATGGCCACGGCGGCATAGGGAAGGCCGGCTTCGACGGCCAGGGCGCATTCGGTGGCCACGCTCATGTTGATGACATCCGCTCCCCATGCCCGAAACATGTTCGATTCGGCCCGGGTGGAAAAACGCGGTCCCTCGATGGTCACCACCGTGCCCTTGTCGTGGTGGCGGTAGCCGAACTTGCGGCAGGCGGCCACGAGTAGCTCGCGCAGCGGCTCGGAAAACGGATCAGCCATGGGCGTGTGGGCCGGATTATGCGGCTCGAACCGATCATGGAAGGTCAGCGCCCGACGCCGGGTGAAGTCGATAAACTGATCAAGAATGACCAGATCGCCGCGTCCGATCTCGGCCCGCAGCGACCCGACGGCCGTGGTGGACAGGACGGCGGCGCAGCCGACCATGCGCAGGGCATGGATGTTGGCCCGGTAGTTGACATTGGTGGGCGTGGCCGTGTGCGAGCGGCCGTGACGGGCCAAGAGCACCACATCCTTGCCGCCGATCTTGCCTTGGCGCAGGGTGGAATTGGGCGCGCCGTAGGGTGTGTCCACCTCAAGGTCGCTGGGGTTTTCCAGGATATTGGGATCGTCCAGGCCGCTGCCGCCGATGATGCCGATTTTCATGCGTATCCGTCTCCAACCCTGGCCGCCGCGCACCGGGCTGCGGCCTGTGCTTTAGAAAAATGTCTAGGCGATCTGCAGGATGCTTTCGCAGCCGTAGGAGCGCAGCTGTTCCTTGCCGTTGAGGAACTCCAACTCGATGACCACGCCGATGCCGACGATATCGGCCCCGAAATGCTCCACCAGATCGATCACGCCGGACAGCGTGCCGCCGGTGGCCAGCAAGTCGTCGATGACCAGCACCTTTTCGTCGCGCAGCAGCGCATCCTCGTGCATGCACAAGGTATCCGAACCGTATTCCAGTTCGTAGGAAATGGACACGGTCTTGTACGGCAGCTTGCCGGGCTTGCGCACCGGCACAAACCCCAGGCCCATCTTGTAGGCCAGGGCTGCGCCGAAAATGAATCCCCGGGCCTCAGCCGCCACGATTTTGGTGGCCCCGGAGTCGGCGAACCGCTCGGCCAGCAGATCAATGGCCTGGCGAAAACCGGCAGGATCGCCCAGAAGCGGCGTAATGTCGAAAAAAAGGATGCCTTCTTTGGGATAATCCGGGATGTCGCGGATGAGTGTGCGCAGGTCCATGACCGTCTCCTTGGAAAATCAGACTGGTAACCGCTTTCGGATAGGGATTTTAGGCCAACCGGTCAAGCCGGGCTTGGCGGTTTTGCGGGTGTGCGCTACAGATCGCGCCATGAATGCCCCAATCGCTCCCACACACACCCTGCCCTGTGACGTCCTGATCACTGCCGCTGTGGTGGTCACCCAAAACGATGCCCGCGCGGTGCTGCGCGACGCCGCCCTGGCCATAACAGGCGGCGTCATCACCGCCATCGGGCCGCGGGCCGAACTGGCCGCCCGCTACACCCCGGTCGAGACTATCGCCCTGCCCGAAGCCATGCTGCTCCCCGGGTTGGTCAACACCCACACCCACGCAGCCATGACGCTTTTTCGCGGCCTGTGCGACGACGCACCGCTCTCTGTCTGGCTTTCCGAGCATATCTGGCCGGCTGAGGCCAAACTGACGCCCGAGGCTGTGCGCCTGGGCACACAGCTTGCCTGCGCCGAGATGCTGGCCTCGGGAACCACGTGCTTTCTCGACGCCTATCTTTTTGTCGATGCCGTGGCTGACGCTGCCCAGGCCGCCGGCCTGCGGGCTGTCCTCTGCCAGGGTGTCTTTGATATCGAAAACGCCGGGTTCAAGACCGCCGACGCCGCCCTGGCCTCGGCCGGTGCCCTGGCTGACCGGCTGGCCGGGGAGGCGCTCCTGCGCCCGGCCATTTTCCCCCACGCCGTCTACACCTGCCGCCGGGCCACGTTGGAACGCTGCGCCGCCTTTGCCAAGGAGCGCGGCACGCTCCTTTCCACCCACGCCGCCGAGACAGCCCGGGAAAACGACGACTGCCTGGCCGCCAACGGCCAGCGTGTCATCCCCTATCTGCACTCCCTTGGCATGCTTGGCCCGCAAACGCTTTTAGCCCACGGCGTGGCCCTTGACGCAGCCGACCTGACGCTTTTGGCCGCAACCGGCACGGCCGTGTCGCACTGTCCCAAGAGCAACATGAAGCTAGCCAGCGGCATAGCGCCGGTCCACGCCCTGCGAACAGCCGGGGTGACGGTCGGGCTTGGCACGGATGGTGCTGCCAGCAACAATGCCCTGAACCTTTTTTCGGAAATGGAAACGGCCGCCCTGCTCCAAAAAGTTGCCAGCAACGATCCCACGGCCTTAAAGGCCGGCGCGGCGCTGGACATGGCCACCCGCGACGGCGCGCAAGCCCTGGGTTGGCCCGAACTGGGGCGGCTGGAAGTCGGCGCTCCGGCCGATCTGTGCGCCCTGGACCTGACCCGGCCGCAACTGCACCCCTGCTTCGACCCGATTTCCGACGCGGTCTACGCAGCCAACGGCGGCGAAGTCGTGCTGACCATGGTCGCCGGGCACGTCCTTTTCCGCGACGGCGCTTTTTTAACAATGGATTACGCGGCGTTGCGACGTAATTTTGCGCAAGCAGCCAGCCACCTTACTGCACGGTAGGCAAGAGGCCTTTGGGATACACCGACTCCTTGCAATTTATACCAAAACGAGTATAATTAAGACATGCCAGGGAAGCCACTTTCTCCACGGGAAAAACCGCTTCATTGGGTGGGGTCGGCCAAAAAAGATTTTCTCGACTTCCCGGTAACAGTGCAGCGCGCTATGGGATATGCCTTGGGTTTGTCGCAGATTGGTGGCAAGCACCCCCGGGCGAAGCCATAGAAAGGCTTGGGAACGGGCGTATTCGAGATTGTCGAAGACGATGATGGCGACACCTTTCGAACGCTTTATACGGTTCGGTTTGCCCAAGCAGTGTATGTGCTCCATGCCTTTCAAAAAAAGTCCAAATCCGGCATCAAAACGCCCCGGGAAGACATCGAATTGGCAGCTCGACGTCTGCGAAGCGCGGGACAACACTACGCAAGCATCCACCAGAACGACCTGTCAGGAACAGTCCATGAATGACACGACCATCACCGAAGGCACGACCAATGTTTTTGCCGATCTCGGCTTTCCCGATGCCGACCAGTGTCGGGCCAAAACCCGTCTGGCCTTTGTGCTCAACGAATGCATCAGAATCCGTAAGCTCAAGCAGGCCGATGCCGCCGTCCTGCTCGGCATTCCCCAACCCAAGGTGTCGGCATTGAAAAACTACCGTCTCGACGGTTTTTCCGTCGAACGGCTCATGGAGTTTCTCACGGCGCTCGACCAGGACGTGGAAATCATGATCCGGCCGCGCCCAGAACATTCCGGAGCCGGCAATATAACGGTTTCGCAAGTCCGGTAGCCGGATAGGTTTCCGGCTGGTTCGCCCCACCACCCCCCTTGACAAGATGGCCAGACTCCATAATAAAGGCTGGCTTTCCGCTGAAAACATTCCCGCGCCCCATCCGCGCGGCCCGGAGGTTATCTCATGTCCCAGGTCATCACCGTCAATGGCGTCGAATGCCATCCCATTGTGGAAAAATGCGAGGGCTGCGACCGCACCATGGAACAGGATGGGGTCAAGTACTGCCGCAGTTATCCCCTGCCCGAGCGCAAGTGGTCGCAGAAGGTCTGCAACTTCGCCACCCACATGAAGCTCGAAGTAGACAAGGGCGGCAAGGTCAACATCAACCCCTTGAAGGCCTCCAAGCGCGCCGCCCGCGGTCGCTAGGTCGTCCGACGTTTTTTGCCGCAATTGTGCCGGGAGGTTTGTGCCTCCCGGCTTTTTGCGTTGCGCCGCCGGGTTTGCCAAGCCTTGACCGAACGACTATGCTCCCAAGGCGCAAGACCCATCATCACAACCGTGGGAGCCTCTATGCTTGACGATCTGCTTGCCTTCCTCGACACCCAGCGCGATGCCGTCATCGATCTGCAACGCGAACTGACCGCCATACCAGCCCTGGGACCAGACAACGGCGGGCCCGGCGAACGCGAAAAAGCCGACCGCCTCAAAACACTGCTCGCCGCCATGGGACTCCCCGAAGTCCGGGAAATAAACGCCCCCGACCCCCGCGTGCCCTGCGGCCATCGCCCCAATCTGGCCGTAGTCATGCCCGGGGCCGATACCTCGCGCACCTTCTGGGTCATCTCCCACCTCGACGTCGTGCCGCCCGGCGACCGGACGCTGTGGCGCACCGATCCCTATACCCTGGCCGTCGAGGATGACCTCGTCTACGGACGCGGCGTGGAAGACAACCAGCAGGCCGTGGTCAGCTCCATCCTGGTGGCCCGGGCCATAGCCACCCAAAAACTCCTGCCGCCCATCAATTACGGCATGCTGTTCGTGGCCGACGAAGAAACCGGCAGCAAATACGGCCTGGACTACGTGGCCGCCCACGCCGACGGCCTTTTCACCAAGGACGATCTGTTCCTGGTGCCGGATTTCGGCCTGCCCACCAGCGAAATGGTGGAAGTGGCCGAAAAAAGCATGCTGTGGCTCAAAATCATCATCGAAGGCCGCCAGTGCCATGCCTCCACACCCGAGCAAGGCATCAACACCCTGTCCGCCGCCGCCCTGTTCATCATCAAAATTCCCAAGCTCTATGATCGGTTCGGCGACAAAAACCCGTTGTTTCATCCGGCCAACTCCACCTTCGAGCCGACCAAAAAAGAAGCCAACGTCGAAAACGTCAACACCATCCCCGGCCGCGACGTGTTTTACGTCGATTGCCGGGTGTTGCCGCACTACAACCTCGACGATGTGCTGGCCGTTATCCGCGAATACGGCCAGGAAGTGGAAGCCGCCTGCGGCGTGACCATCAGCTACGAAATCATCCAGAAAGAACAGGCCGCACCAGCCACCGACGTCGATGCCCCCATCGTCAAACGGGTCATGGACGGCATCCGGGCGGTCTATAACGCCTCGCCCAAACCCATGGGCATCGGCGGCGGCACCGTCGCCGCCTATCTGCGCCGCCACGGCTACCCAGCCGTGGTCTGGGCCACCCTGGAACACAACGCCCACCAGCCCAATGAACGCTCCAGTATCGCCAAAACCATCGGCGACGCCAAGGTCATGACGCGGGTGTTATTTACGTAAGCGCGTTGGGAAATGAAGAGAGAAAGGCAGAAGAGGCCTCCGGCGGCCAAAGGGCTGAGCCCTTTGGAATCCCACCTGAAGGCAAGGGGTTTAGGGGAGAACGGCGTTGCCGCGACGGTTGAAGGGGGGAAGACTCTCGTCGGTCGGACAAGGGCACAGTGCCTGTTTGGCGTGAACCACCGTTGCTCCGGCGGCCGGGGGTGATAATCCCCCCCGGACCCCCTTGATTGGAGAAGTATTTCAGGGGGGGTCTTGTGTTGGTTAGACCGTCGTCGGCAGCAACCGTGCCGCAACGCGTTACAGATAGCGGTCCGGCTTGGCCAGATAGCCCCGCACATAATCGGCCACGCCTTCTTCCAAGGTCAGAAACGGCTGGTCATAGCCCGCCCGGTGCAACCGGTCCATCTTGGCTTCGGTGAAATACTGGTACTTCTCGCGTATGGCCTCGGGCATGGGGATGTAATCCACGGCAATGGCCCGTTCCATGGCCGAAAAGACCGCCGCCGCCAGATCGTTCCAGGTCCGGGCCGCGCCGCAACCGACGTTGAAAAGCCCACCCGCCTCATGATGCTCCAAGAGCCACAGCATCACCGCCACCGCGTCCTTGACCGACAGAAAATCGCGCTTCTGACCGCCGTCGGGATACTCGGCCCGATGTGACTTGAAAAGCGACAGCCGGCCGGTCTTGCGAATCTGGGCGTAGGACTTGCACACCACCGAGCGCATCTCGCCCTTGTGGTACTCGTTGGGACCGTAGACATTAAAGAATTTTAGACTGGCCAACTGCCCCAAGACGCCCTCGCGCTGCGCCCACAAGTCAAACAAATGTTTTGAATAGCCGTACATATTAAGCGGGCGAAGGGTATCCAAAGCGTCCACATCGTCGTCAAAGCCCATGGCCCCGTCGCCGTAGGTGGCCGCCGACGAGGCCACGATCAGCCGCGCCCCGGCAGTGAGGGCGTAGCGGGCCACGGCTTTGGAATAAGCCACATTGTTGCGCATGAGATACTCGGCGTCCGTCTCGGTGGTGGCGGAACAGGCCCCGAGATGCACCACGGCCTCGACCCCGAAGGGGTCTTTGTCCCCGTCGATGGCGGCCAGAAAGGCGTCCTTGTGCAGATAGTCGGCGAACCGGCGGTTGACCAGATTTTTCCATTTCTCGCCGTGCCCCAGGTTGTCCACCACCAAAATGTCGTCACGCCCGGCGACATTAAGCCCCCACACCAAGGCGCTGCCCAGAAATCCGGCCCCGCCGGTGACGATGATCATAGCCGCCTCCCTTGCCAAAAATGCCTAAAATGTTCACAACCGCCTTCTGCGAAAGACGAGCGGCCATCGGCCGCTTGATCGTGTCCCCGGCTCCGGCCGCTCCCGGGACGCCGTCCACATGGGTGAAGGAGAACGCCATGCTTGCCATTTTGGATTACAAGGCCGGGAACCAGACCAGCGTGCGCCGCGCCCTGGACCACCTCGGCATCCCTTGCCGCATCACCGCTGATCCGGCCGTCATCGCCGACGCCTCGGGCATCATTTTTCCCGGCGTCGGGGCCGCCGGACAGGCCATGCGCGAATTGACCACCACCGGACTCGATGCGCTTTTAACAGAGCAGGTCGCTGCCGCAAAGCCCCTGCTCGGCATCTGTGTCGGTTGCCAGATACTGCTCGACTACAGCGCCGAAAACGACACTCCGGCCCTCGGCATCGTGCCCGGCCAATGCGCCCTGTTTAACGCCGCGCTGACCGACGAAGATGACAGCCCCATCCGCATCCCCCACATGGGCTGGAACCAGGTGCGCCTGGATAAAAAGTGCGAACTCTTCGAGGGCATCGACCCGGCCTCGGAATTCTATTTCGTCCACAGCTACTACCCCGTGCCCAGCCCCGAATACGTCATCGGCGTCACCCATTACGGGCTCGACTTCTGTTCGGTCCACGGTCGCCAGGGCCTTTGGGCCGTGCAGTTCCACCCGGAAAAAAGTGGCCGTCCGGGACTCGCCCTGCTGCGCAATTTCGCTGCCTACTGCCGGGAGGTCTAACGCCATGCTCTCCAAACGCGTCATCCCCTGCCTCGACGTCCGCGACGGCAAGCTCACCAAGGGCATCAAATTCAAAGGCAACGTCGATATCGGCGATCCCGTGGAAACCGCCCGGCTCTACTACGAAGCCGGAGCCGACGAACTGGTCTTTTACGACATCACCGCCTCCAGCGAAGGCCGCGGCATCATGCTCGACGTCGTTGACCGGGTGGCCCGGGAAATATTCATCCCGTTTTCCGTCGGCGGCGGCATCTCCACCGTCGAAGACATGCGGGCCGTGCTGCTGGCTGGCGCGGAAAAAATCTCGGTCAACTCCGCAGCTGTGAAAAACCCCGACATCATCAGCCAAGGCGCCGCTGCCTTTGGCTCCCAATGCGTCGTCGTCGGCATGGATGTCAAACAGGTTCCCGTCTCGGAACTCATCCCCTCGGGCTACGAAATCGTCATCCACGGCGGCCGCAAAGCCATGGGCCTGGACGCCCTGGAATGGGCCAAAACCGTCGAAGCGCTGGGTGCCGGCGAAATCTGCTGCAACTCCATCGACGCCGACGGAGCCAAGACCGGCTACGAATTAAAGCTGACCCGCATGATCGCCGAGGCCGTCACCATCCCGGTCATCGCCTCGGGCGGTGCCGGCAACCCCGACCACATGGCCGACGCCGTCAGCCTCGGCAAAGCCTCGGCAGCACTCATCGCCTCCATCGTCCACTACGGCGAATACAGCATCAAACAGTGCAAAGACCACATGACCGCACGCGGCATCAAGGTACGCACGATCTGGTAGCGAATGGATAGACGATCCAGAAGTTTGTTTCCCAACGGTTCTGGTTGATCTGCCTCCAATGAAATGCGGCCCGGAGGTCTGTCGCAAGGCTTTGCTTGCGACAGACCTCCG
>NZ_WVUD01000024.1 GCF_009856865.1 Solidesulfovibrio aerotolerans
AGTCTTCGGAGACGCCAAGATGACCACGGCGCTCTTGGACCGTGTGACGCATCACTGCGAGATCATCGAGACTGGCAACGATAGCTGGAGGCTCAAGCACAGAAGCCAATGAGGCGCCCCCCCCCCCCGATTAGATGGAGGGCGGACATCAACATCGAGGGGGTCAATTTTGGACGCTGATTGGGGGTCACTTTTCGGTGCTGTTTGACACCGACATCCCGATTGAAGACTGTCATGATCTCGAAAAGCTCTTGCGGAGCAATGATCTGGCGGCTCTGAAAAAATTTGAGGAAATCAAGCAATCGTTGCCTACCGAATATCAGACAAAAATCCAGGAAATTTCCTGCCAACTCAACAAGCTCGATTTCGAGGCGGCGAGGTTCAATCTCTTGGAGATGGTCACAGCCTCCATCTCCAAGAAAACAAAGGATGCATTTTGAAGCCGACTCCCCAGACCATCCTCCTTGTTGACTGTTGACGATGATCCCATCCTTATCCAGACCCTGGGCAGTCTCCTTATGCCGTTCGGACGGATCCTCTTTGCCATGGACGACGCGAGAGCTCTGGCAATGGTCTCTTCAGAATTGCCTGATCTGATCCTGGTCGACATCGTCATGTCCGGCCTCAATGGCTACGAGATATGCGCCAGACTCAAAGCTGATCCGGGGGTGCACCTCGTTATAGTCTTCGAACCAGGCCGCCAGCTGACTGAGAACGGTTTGCGCGTCCGGGCGGTCATGGACATACTGATCGCGCTTGAAGGTCTTCACGAACCGCCTCGGCCATGCCGTTGTACAGCCGGCCCCAAGCATAGCGGCTGTGACAGTCGATAACCGACTGTAAATACACGCGGCCTACGCCCTTGAGTGTACCAACCAGGAATGGCCCTGAGGGGCCCTTTCTGTTGATTTGATCTCTCGGTTCTTTACCTTGGGGAAGGCTCTGGATTTTGTCCGTTATCCTCAAGAGATAGTTGGTCTTTGAGCCGGACGAATCTTCATTTTGCTTTGATTCAGCCTGGTCGCGGTAGGGACCACCCTTTGGGAGCATGATGGTCAAGACCGGCTCGCCGTGATCACCTGGACCCATCACTGCCAGGATCTTCACAGTGGCCCACTTGCCCGGCGACATGAGGAACAACACGTCGAATTCGATACGACTACCACCACCAAAGGTCTTAGCGGCGATAAGTGTTTTGAAGAGAAGATCAGTCAGACGTCCCTCGAAGGATTGACCTTCACCTTCCAGGCCAGCCGGCGGTGTCAGGTAATCACCATAGAGGTGGTCAGTGACGACCGTATTCACCTTGAAGCCCATCTGTTTCGCTTGGTCGGTGACGTCGATCAACACCCCGTCTTCAATGGCCTGTTTCCGCGTGTAGCTGAAGATGACATTCCAGTCCTGGTTCATTTGGATATCCTCCTCGGTGGAATCTTGAATAATTCCATAGGGGATATCCTGGGGCCGGAGGGGAGGTCACGAGAGACTCCAGGTAAGTTTGGTTGACTCCCGTGATTTGAAGTCAATCTCTACTTTCTTCCAGGAATACGTAATGGTTTTGAATACATGAAATCGCTTGCTGCGACCGCTAGAGAAAAGAATGTTGGCATCATTGAGTTGCTGAAGGCTGTTGACGAAGCTCATGAAACCAAGAGCAACCAAGTATAGCTTAGGATCAAAACAAGAAGCCCATGTTGACCACTTTAGCGTGGCAGACGTGGGCTTTTATCTATCCATATCACATGTGATTATTAGTAATTATAGTCGCTTGCTAGTATCTTTTTGCAACACTCCTTCTCAGAAAATAACTTACAAACACTATCACTCTATTTTGCATAAATTTATCAGTCATAAACAAACAAAAAAAATATTAGTTAAAATGCGCAAACACTATCTCCAGTTAGACCTTGCATAATTAGACAAAACATACTCAACGACATTAAGGTTATTGTTCAAAGAGACAGTACCAGGCGAAGCAAGCGTACCAATCAGAATAAAATTTTGTGAAACAGAAAGTGAATTTTTAGCGTAAATAGTTCCAAACCATCCAGTGTTATTGTTAAAAACAATATCTGTATTTGATCCAATATAAATTTTCGCTGCATCTGAATGCGGGACAACTCGATCAGTATCTTCTACAACAGATCTAAAAGCCCCATTACTGGTTGTTTTAACAAAAACATTGGTGTTTTGGCCTATATTTATATTTCCAGTTACTAAAATTGTTAAGTCACCGCCGGTAGATATATCAAGATACAATTTTGCATTGTTGTTTGTTTGAATTGATGAGAAAATATAAGTGCCACTTTTCAAGTAAGCTGAACCATTTTGGTTTATCGTAAAATTTGTATACTGACCACTTGCTAGTGGAGAAGATGATGTCGATGCTGGAGCAGGCAACGTACCTGTATTTGTAATAGTTGGAGCTATTGGTGCATTTGTTGATGGACATGTAACTGTTGGCATTGTATATTGAAGAGGTGTGCCAATATAATCATTTTGGGCACGATTAATTGCTCCACCTGCTTGCCCTTTTTGTTGAATTGTAGCGTTATTACTCATTTGAATATAGCTCGTAGCATAAGCATTCTGTTTTATAATAGCATTTTGAGAGACTTGGATATAACCATTCGCGCTAACATCTTCATCAACAACAGCATTGTTGTTCAATTGAACATTTCCACTGGCAGCACACACAAAACCGTGCGTTATAGAATTCTGAGCTAAATTTACAGAAGTTTCTGAAATAACATTACCCTCAACAACAGCATTATTATTCAATGTGATTGAAGTTCCTGCAACGCTTCCATTTATGTACGCATTTTGTGGGCCATTCAGCGCTCCACCAGAACTTATTACATAATCACCTCCATTCCATTCTGTTACTGCGTCTGGAAATACCACAGATACAGAGCTTGGGAGTAAGTAGCTTGCTTGGCCATTAGCGGTAGTTCCTTTAATATTGCAAGCCAACGTAGTTCCACTCCAAACTAAATTGTAAATCTCAAAGGTTCCTACTCCTGGAATTGTTTTTGTGAGGTTGTTATTAATCGTTGTTTTTGATGTATCCAAGGTTGAATTGTCTATCGTTGCCTTTTTGCTTAATCCCAAAAGGTAATTTTTACCTGTGTAAGCAAGATTCCTGGCTTGATTTGCCTGATTGAACATCAATTGATTATACACAGCGCTCGATGACATTTGTTGCATCCCAACACCAAGCGCACCCAATACAACGATAGCAACTATTGCACCTATTAATGTTGAACCACTCGAGTTCAATATGACTTTTTTATTTTTGTCTCTGCTCATGTTTATCCCAGTCAAAGTGGGTTGTGTATTTGAGTTGTAAATGTTTTTTGTGCCCCATCGGAAAAGTAGCTAGTAATCGTAACTGAAAAAATTTTTTGAACAGTATCATACGACAATGACGTTGAAGCAAGGTTTAAATTCTTGACCAAGATATGGTCGCCAGGATTTGCATTTGGAGAACTTGTGGTGAGAACAATTGAACTGTCAGCATTCTTGAATTGAATATTTCTAGTTTCTGTGTTGTTATATAAGTATGTAACTCCGTTTGTGACTGCAGTTACGTTTGTCGCATTTTGCAGTTCCAAAGTAATTCGGATAATTGCAAGTTGAACATTTTGAGCTTGAGAGTAATTTGCATCTGCCTTGACATGGCTTGTAACAGAATTCGTATACATAGTTAAAGGTATTGATGCAACGATTCCAAGCAAAACAAGTACACAAATCACCTCGATCAAGGTGAATGCGCGACAATTTTTATTAATTTTGCTCTGTAAAGACATGGCTTAAGCTTTCCGACAATCCAGTGGATGGGTTTGTGCATTCTATCGTAACCAAAAGTTGATTAGTCAGGGGGGTTAAGGAGTATGCGTTATCATTGGTTGTCGGTGTGCATGCAGAACAAAGGGCACACTTTCCTACATAATAAGTTGCAAAACTTGTGACATTGTTACTTAATGTGGTTAGGGCAAAAGAATCTTTTGTGCTGGCATCGTAATCTCTGACAATTAATTCCATAGCATCGTTCAAAATCGAGCTATATTGAAGACGTTCTATTGGTTGATGTTGAGTTAGAACACCGCTTTGATAGTAAGGAATAATCATAACTGAAACCAGAGAAAATAAAATAAATGTAAGGACTATTTCCAATAATGTAAACGCTCTCGTGTTCATTCCACGTAACCTGTGACAGGATCAATTGTGAATGGAAGGGATCCAGAAGCTATAGAGACTGCCGGCTGTCCCATATTATCAAAGCTTATAACGAATGATCCTGGGTTAGTTTTTATAGTATATGTTTGCTTGGTAATGTTATTTTTTTGAATTAAACATGTTCCAGTGCTGCCGTTGATTGAAATCTTCCAGCCTGCGCCAGGAATATCTGCCATGGCGCGCATTTGCGTTTGTCTAACAACATCTTTTATGACTGACTCGTCGACAACATTGTCAACATTTCCAGTGTTAAATTTACTTGAAGCGTAAACAGCAAGGATGCCAAGAACAACCAGCACCGCGATGACTTCTACAAGAGTGAAAGCCTTATTGGATTTAAGAGTTTTTAGCATAGACTTTATTGGAGAGAAAGCAAAGTGGTAATTGGGCTGCAATGTTAAGAAAAAAACTACCAGCAATAAATCCATATGTTTGACTAATCCCAAATGAATTAAAGAGGTATACGTGCATTATCAAAATTATAAAAAAAGCAAAAACATTGCTAAGCATGTTTACAAATCGCTTGTCGTCTTCTTTGTAAATAGATTCTACGACAGGAAGTAGAATTGTGACTGACAAAAATAAACAAAAATTTGAAATTACTTTAGAACCATGAATAATAAATATATTGCCTTCAGAAGAAAGAAATAGATATAATGCGATAAAAACGTACATAACAGCAACAGCAACACGCATCAAAATCAGCGCGCTGTGGTCTTCTATCTGTTTTTTCCACCACATAAAATCTCCCTTAACTTTTCTTCATAAATACTTCTCTTTGCGAGTTTGTGCAAGGAGGAAAATGCGTGTCTTCGACGTTTGTAATGGAATTATCCATTGAACGGGTTTGTTCGACCGATGGTTTTGATTGCATTGAGGCAGGTTTTACGGTGAGTTAGCTCGGTGGGCCCAACTGCGGCCATCTGTCCAATTGTACTTTCGGCAGCGTTACAGGGGGATTTTTTCAAAAAAAGAACTGCCTCAATGAGAATTTTTTGGTTGAGGCAGTTCATAGTTAATAGTAGCGAATTAATAAAAGTAACCCACGAAAAACTAGATGTTGAACACTGCTTTAGCTTTTGTTAAAGCAGCCCAGTTTTTTGTGATTGCCGCATTTGTTGTTGCCGTTACTGTGAGAGTAACAGCAATCGATGCTGGCGTGGAGCCTGTCGCAGCGACGTCTGCGAGGCCATATGTAACAGTGAAATCACCAATCGTTGTAAGTGACGAAAGTGCAGTACTGAGCAGGGCTGCAGTAATGGGCCCTCCTCCCGCTCCAAGGTTGGCATACTGAATATGAACGTTCGTAGCGGCCGCGGCAAGAGCTCCGTCTATCGCTGCTTGCTGCGCTGCCTGCTGCATATCCATGTATTTGGGTATAGCGACTGCTGCTAAAATCCCAAGAATCACCAGGACTGCAATCATTTCAATTAGGGTAAAGCCTTTTTGACCAAGCCGCTTTTTCATCAACATAAAAACCTCCTGGCTAGTAGAAAAGTTAGCGTAAGTTTTAATTCCACAAAAAACACACATCACTACATTTTTTGTTGACAAATATGCGTTGCCATGTCAAGTTTAAAAATGATGACAAACATTTAATAATCCGCTTACCGGCTGAAATATTTCACTTTTACTTTTCAGATTTTACTCCCTCTGCTATGCCGGTAGCGCCAATCTAAATGGATTGATCCATGCTCTTCACAAATACACGTGAATCCAGAGAGGGGGAGCTGAGGGCACAGAGGTTGTGAAAGCGGCTCTTGAGTTTGCGGCAGATAAAGCAACCTGCTATTTCAGGAAATTACCTTGCTCAGAACAGACCTTGAACGCATTTCTAGCGTCTCTCCTCACAGTGGACTATCAAATGATATGAGCTAAACAAATTTTTTGTCGTTGGTTTAAACACACTGACTTTTTGCTGGGTTGTGTTTATTAAAAAGTTTCAAAACTTGGAAGAAATAAAATGGCAGATTCGGATTTTTTTGAGTTAGTTTTAGAAAGCGGACTTGATGAAACTTCAGCAAGATTATTGTTTCCAACTGTTTTAGGAAATAGTCCTCATTTTTTGTTATTTTTAAACCAAATACTTTCAGCTGCCAGAAAAAATTCAATAACGGTTCTAGAAGGAGAGACAGGTACTGGCAAAACAATGTACGCAGAGTACATCTGGAGACTGAGCGAACGAAAGGACGCTCCATTCATTATTATTGATTGTGCCACCATGCATGACGAAATAGCACTCAGTGATCTGATTGGACATGTTCGCGGTTCTTTCACTGGTGCATATGCCGACAGAATTGGAAAAGTTGAGGAGGCTAATGGTGGTTTTCTCTTTTTTGAAAACATTGATTCGATGAGTCCTGAAGCTCAAGCGGTTGCCGTAAAAATTATTGATGACAAAACTGTTCAAAGATTAGGAGACAGCTACCCTCGACCCGTTGATGTCAGACTTATTCTATCAGCCCAAAGACCATTGCCAGAACTCGTCACGAGTGGAACTCTGGATAAGAAACTTTTTTTTCGGTTAGTTAACTCTCGGATATCTGTGCCTGCATTACGTGAATTAAAGTTTGATCTTGAATTTATCGCGAAGCGATGTTGTGTTGACTACCTTGACATTTCCATAACTCAGAAAGCACTTAATCAAGTTAGAGCATATGACTGGCCAGGAAACTTCAGGGAGCTCTTAGACTGTTTTAAAAATTTGAGAAATGAAGAAAAAACGGAAATTAATCACTTAGACTTGCAGCTATATATTTCAAGTATAAAAGGTCATGCCAACCCACTACGAGAATTGCCCCCTCACGACCCTATTCCTTTTAATTTTAATTTAGACCACTATATGGAAGAAGCAGAACGTGATATTATAAAAAAAGCTCTACATCAAGCATTTGGGCTCCAATCGATCGCAGCAAAGATTTTAGGCATTAAGGAAAGAAGCTTGTGGCACCGCATAAAAAAATTAGACATTAAAGTAGAGAAGATAAAACACATGCAGCAATAATTAAAATTTCGAACAGATTGAAGATCACAGAATTGTACTAATATTCACTTTAGTTTTCATATGATTAATAATACCAACCACCTCCGGCGATCCCCTTAATCATCCCCTTACCACACCCGCAGTCGTCTGCGCATTATGTAAATCGGCTCATCGCCGCATTATCTCGACTCATTTCGTCCCGGCCCGCACCGCCAGCACCACTCAGCCTCCCACACCTTCAAAATTTCAAAATTCCGCATTTTACGTCTTAACATGCTGAAATTTCATGCAAATTTATTTGAAAATGCTTTCAAAATCGTTCAAAACATCCCAACATGCTGAAATAGCATAAGAATCTGCTCATACAGCGAGCAACTCAAAAAAATGGGGGAGAGGGGGACTAGCTGACTATTCCCATCAACCAACGGAGCCAACAGGCAGGGGCATCTGAATAACGAAAAAGGGGCCAGGACTTTGACGTCCTAACCCCTTGAAATCCTTGGAGCCAGCATGGAGACTCGAACTCCAGACCTGCTGATTACGAAGACGCAAACTTTGGCTAATCATATTGATTTCATTGACGTATTTTGGCTATTCACATGATCATTTGTGGCGCCCTGCCAACAAGACAAATACGAGTAGGATTGAGCTTTTGGCGATCTTTTGGCAATTGTTTGGCTCATCTTTGGTGTAAAAACTAAATATTCTAGTTGGTAATCTGAGACCTATGCGTTTTGATTTTCATGTCTTCAGCTACGATATGATCAATTAGCCAATGCCTAATAAATTTAAGTATTTCATTGATATTGATCGCTTGGTTGTCGTTTAGTGACCTTTGAAATTCTGCAACCATTGATTTGAGTTCAAAATGCTTAGCCTTGTGTCGCGGAAGATCTGGGTAGTCAAGACTTTCCATGTATAATTCTTCATTTTTAAAATGAGTCATAGTATATTGCTTAAGATTCTCAAATAAGTTTTTTATAATATCGTTATCGTTGTCAGTCGCTGCTATCGCCAACTGATTCATCCAGGAAACTAGTTGCTTGTGTTCCCCGTCGATTGTAGATATATTCAACATGAGTTTGTCTGACCAAGCTAACAGGGGCATAGGTCCTCACTTTTCGAATAATTTATTCGACACATGACTTGCTGTCCAGCATTAAACTAGTATAGCCGCGCAGTGTAAATCAATAAATATTATTAGTGTTAAAAAGGCAGGTGGCTAAACCATCCTGCCTTTAGTAACTACCTAACAGATTAAACGTATGTTGTCTTGCTTAACAGTGCATCTACTATTTTTTTATGCCCATGCTCTGGACTTACGCATTTGTTGTCAGATGATCTCTCCTCAACACCTGAAGCACAATCTGTATTTTCTGTATACAGGTCAAGTGCGATCTGCTTGTAAGCATCATTAACAGACAAATCAGAATATTTGCTTGGTTTGTAAAAATTCTCAATGTGTATTCCTGTAGTAAAGCTATAAATTCCCGAAGAGAAATCTTCAATTGAATACTTGTGTCTGTTAGGAACGAAGTCATTTAAATAACAATCCAAACAAAACCAGGAATACTTAGCTCTTGGTTTGTAGTTCTTGCCACACAAAACGCATTTCTTGTCTCTAAATGCCATAATAAACTCCAAAAGTTTCTTGTTATTGTTTTTACATTAGTCCCAGCAGTCGTCATCTCTTGAACTACTGCCGTAGATGTTTCCATAGTTAATAGTAGGTTTTGCTTTTTCTTTTTCAAGGTTGACTACATATGCTCTTACTTCATTCCAATGGCCTGACAAATCTTTTACGCTATGAGTATCTTTGAAAGGCAAATAAAATCTAATGTAGCATTTTTTGTCGATAGTTGACCAAAGTTTGTCTGCCTGAGCCATAAACGGATCACCACAGCATTCACAAGTCTTCTTTTTGGAACCTTTTCTCATAACCGTCTCCTGTTTTATGTTGATTGGACCTCTTCCCACAAAGAGGTCCAATCTTTTTAAGTTTATGCAAGTTCAGGTAACAAACCGACAGCACGTTCTTTTTCTCCGGCAAGACAATGATAGTAGTGACTTGTTGTCGTTGAAATCATTGAATGCCCAAGAAGTTTTGATACTGCTGCCAAGTCTGCACCTTTACTCAACATGGTTGTCGCAAAGAGGTGTCTAAGGTCATACATCCTGACAGGGTAAGTAATCCCTGCCCGTTCACATGCTCTTCTAAATCCTTTGCGAATCATTCCAACCTGTTTGCCTCTGTACTCAATCACGAATCCAGCCTGAGATTGAGCTCTTTTCTCCTTCATCTTCTCCAGAAGAGTTGATGCAATGGGCACAGACCGATAAGTCTTGGTTTTACTCGCATATATTCGGGCGATGCCTTTCTCGAAATCAATGTGTTCCCATCGCAGAGCAAGGAGTTCAGATTCACCAGGTCGAGTCCCCAAGCTGAAGCATACCTCCATAGCCCATCGAGCATGAGGTTCAGCACATTCCATAATTCTCTTGACGTCATCGACGGTAAGTTGGACCTCTCGCTGCTTCTCTTTTGATTTTCTTCTGCCAGTCATGGGGTTTACCTTGGTAAGATCCATGGTGACACCGAAATTGAAGATTGCATTGACGTAGTCCCCATACCGGTTCACGGTCATCTGGGTTCGGGGCCGTTTTTGTTTCCCATTTGTCTCCTGGAAAAACCGAATGAACGGCACCATGTCCCCTATGTAGGTCATTTCATTCACAACTCTGTCGCCGATGAGGGGATTGAACTGGTTCTTGATCATTTTTGCAAGTTTTGAGGTGTTTTTTTCGGTGCGACCAGAAACCTTGAGATGTTCAAGGTATTTTGAAGTGAGTTCCCGAAATGTCATACCCACCGATTGTTGAACACCTATGGTCGGATAGGTATTTTCCTGAATCACCAATGCCGGTTCAGTTGAAGTATAGGTGATCACCTGTGGCGATATCGGAGGAGTAAGCCGCCCTACTCCACTCGGTTCCTTAACAGCAGTATTAAATTGTTCTGCCAGGGCAGCTGCTTCATCACCTCTACCAAAAGACTTATCCCGTCTTTTACCATTCTCATCATGATAAAAGACCATCCATCGTCCATCTCTTTGATAGACGCCCATAAACACCTCCAAAGTGTAGTATGTGACTTAATTTTTGTAGATTTTAAGTAGTCGGTCGAATAATATCAGCAATTCTCAATGAAGCATTCAAAATGTGATCAAATCAAAGGGCAATCAAGCCCCTTGATGGTTGAATTAGATAATGTTCAGTAAAATTTCTTCTACTTCCTCCTCTTGAACCCCCAGATATCTTCGAGTAATCGAAGGACTGGAATGGTTTAATCTTTTTGCGAGGACTTCCCATGAAACACCAAAGGTCTTTCTCTGATGATAAGTCCAGGTTTTTCGCAGCGAATGTGCTCCAAAATTACCTTTAAGATTAACTGATTCAGTCCACCGCTTGACATATTTTGTCACTGCGAAGGTTGTTAAAGGGTAATTGCTGCCTTTTCTGCTTTTGAACAGAAAATGATCAGAATCATCCCTTACGGTTCGTAAATACGAATCAAGAGCAGATTTAATCTCCTTATTCAAGATGAAGACATTTTCTTTACCTGTCTTCTTCTCGCGCAAGGTTATCCGTTCTCCAACTTTGATGTCCTTTACATCACTGATTTTTAATGCAAGTAAATCTTGGACACGGAGGCCAGAGTTGCAACCCAGGACAAAGAGTAGTTTGTCACGAGGATTGTCACTCAGGATCTTTTTGATACTCTTGATAGTTTTGAGGTCTATGATAGGTTCAACCTTCATCTTTCCCTCCAATTCCCAGTTTTAGTTCAGGGACATTGAAAACGGACATACAAATTGCCCCTTCAAGGATACCCCTCGAGGGACTCGGCAATAACCATTTAAATTTCTTCAATAAATCCATTCCTAATTCCCCAATGTACGTTATTATAATAAAACGTACATTCCTTTAAAGTATTATTTCTGTATAACTTTAGACAATAAAACATAACCTTGCGCCGATTAGTTAAAAAATAGTCACATCTTTCGATATGACTATGGTTCAGGTTCTAAACACTCACACCTTGGTCAGAATGATCATTTCATTCTCAACCGAGACAGAGAATTCATCTCCTTCGGTAATGACAAGACCTTGTAAATCAAGGCTCTTCAGGTAAAGCTTGAGTTCAAACTTGTTGTTCACCTTCGGCCTTCTCGAGTTCTTCAGGTATAAACCCTTGACCTCGTAGAATGTCCTGTCATCGCTCATCAGCTTTAAAACGTATTGCTTCAAAGTCTGGCGATGAGTGATACCCATCTTAACCATGATATCCGATGCATCCATATTGGTAGTGATGCACTCGCGGAGGATCGAAGGATTGTACTTCGACTCTACCTTCTTCTTTTCAGAAACCTCTTGAACGTCGCCAGATGTGTTATCCGTCTTCTTGCTCATACAAGCTCCTTGGTTTAGGTTGGTTATTAATTTCTCTATTGGTCAGTAGAATGTTCAAGATATTATGGTAATAAGCTATTCAGACTGGTTTTGCGCAAGATTAAGATGATCATCCCGGGGCCAAAAACGTGAATTGGTGCCAGGATCAATTCTCCTGGGTTTTCGGTCACGGGGGACAGTAAACCATAGGGCAAGCCCCAAACGGCCCAGGACGGGGCGTATATAGCCCTGAATTTCTGGTGCCTGGGGGAGTGGATCGGTGCCGGGGTCAAAGGGGAGAGCTATTCAGATCAAATTCTGAAACAAGAAAAGGACCAAGCCCGAAGGCAAGGTCCTTTAATTTAGAAACGTAGCTTGCCGCCGACAATGGTGATCATGACCCACCACAGCCGGCGACAATTAGAGGATCGAATGAATCGTTGCCGATCCAAGCGTCCTTAACAACTCAACGGACGGTTTTCCCGTATTGAGCTGAAGCGAGAGATATTTTGTTATATATTATAAGTATATTAAGCTAGTCTTGATTCGTTTAAAGTCACAACAAACAGTCACATCTTAAACAGTCTACATTAGTCGAGTATGTTTTCAAGACATATAAATAATCTACAAACATTTTTTCTCTCGCTGTATCCCTTACGGATACGCAGCCATTCTCACTGAAGATTAACATCTCCAATGCTTTTGCTATAAATAGCATCCAGTGAGAACTTCCCTTGGTTTAGGTCAAGTCTATGTAAAGACCGTCCCGAACCTAATCGCTTACGTATGAATAGAAGATTTTGATTCTTCTGAACCGTTTAATTCGGTAAACTTCAGTTTGCCATGAACTTCGTTCATCATACGCGCCACCTTGGTTTCTTCATGATAATCATGAATACGGGCCAGCCTTCTAGTCTCAATCCCTTTCAACAACTGAATCACTTCATATTGTCTAGATATTGCTCAAATACTCTTGTTCGATGGAGCCGACAAGTAGCTTTGAACTTTGAGCCAATTTTATTTTTTTGACTTTACAGATTATTTAGAAAATCTGTTGCATTGACTTGCATCAACACTTGACCAGCGACCTAATGCAAGGCACCCATGGCACTTTAACTACGCTATTTTGTTTGTGTGATTATTGATACGTCTTGAAACAATTGTCGACCTTAGTAGACTGTTCGTTTTTAGATGTGATCTGCTGAAATTCGTAAAAAATCTTCATGATCGCATAAATATACAATAATATTAAGTATTAATTTCTCTTTACTGCATGAGAATATTGCCGAATAAACTATGCAGTACCATCCCTCCTTGTATTGTAGCTAGCGACAGATGTCTAACTTAAAGGTAAGTATCCAATTAAGGAACTTATCTAATGTCAATCTTTGAAAAAGAGAGGATGCTCAATCATGGATTTGCACCATCTCTTAGTCTTAAGTTATATCAGGATTTTGAGGACACCGGGGTCAGTTTGGTATATCAGTTTTACTTCTTAAATTTTAAATATTATAAATATATAAAATGTTAAGGCAGTTATAATAGTTTTAATTAATATATTTAAACATACTACCAGTATTACATATATAATATCTAAAACAAATACAATAAGTATTAAAGTTACAATGCATAGCAAAAATTCAAAGTTTATATTGTATATTAATTTCTTCTGGAGACACAATTTAATTATAACTTTGTTATTATTTTGAGGACACCGGGGTCAGTTTGGTATATCAGTTTTACTTCTTAAATTTTAAATATTATAAATATATATACGATTATGACAAATACATTTATAATTTATAATAAGATACAAACCAAAAAAGATATGTACTAATTTTATACCTATTGAACTAATTATGTAAGTTAAAAAAATATTTTACATATAATACACATATTTTATTTTGTTATACTAAGCTGCAATTGCTTACTTTTAAAGTAACTATCAATCATATCATTCCTCAGCCGAATCGTATTCTTAGATAGACCGGTTACTTTAACTAGGTTTCGGTTGCTTATAATCATCCCTTTTCCCATCAATTCATCGACGGCATTCAATATTAATGAGTCATTGTTAAACATTTTAGTCTTATGGGTATGCTTAGTACCAAGGGCTTTGTTTTCTTTCTGAAGTTTAGAACGCTCATCATCGCTTATATTTTTTTGTATAGGCTGAAGACCCATGACTCCAAAGTTCTTTATAACTCTACCATATCGCTTGTCATCACGCTTCGGCCATATCCACTCTGAAACAAATTTAGTCTTCTCATGAATTACATAATTTTGCATCGGACCTTTGTCTGGCCAATGCAGAGGTATTGTATCGGAATTATATTTATTTAAATAAGCATACATGTCTTGTTTAAAAGAATTTATATCAAAATGTTTCTTGACATTAAGAAATCCCCATTTTCTAGCTATGTTAAACAATTCAGGATCACGCCCAGCATAGATAGAACTTCTTGTTGCTTCAAAGTACTCTTTAATTGATGGCAAATTTACGAAGCTAGCAAGTTCTTTCAAACTGTAAGCTTTATCTACCCATGTTGTCGCCCAAGAGTTGGAGAATGGATTTTTTATTGATGAATGATTGTAAGATCGGTCAGCGTTAAGCTGTTGATCGTAAGCAAACCTGATAGCTTTGAAATAAGCAACTGGTTTCTTTAGAATTGCAGTCTTATTATATTCACATGGCCAATAGACTGGTGTCGTAAGTTCATAAACTATATGAGATCGACCATTATGAGTATTGACAATAGTTATCGTTGGTTCGGGAAGTTTACAGGCCTTCCATGCAGAAGCCGAGTCAGTATAATCTAAATCAAAGCACATATAGGAACGTCTTGACTTAGGAAACATCAAGTAGTTACTGTTTTTAAAAGCTTCATTAGGGTAGGTTGCACGTTCAATCTCTTTTCCGAATCCCCACCAGACAATGTCATCGAAATGATCCTTAAACCTTCTTTGGGGTGAAGAGTCTTCATAACCATCGTCTTCTTCAAAATCGGGAGTCTCATAGTCATTGTAAATCGGTTTAATATTATAATTCACTTCATCAGGTTCAATGCCTTTTGAATTACTTGGTCTTGCATTACTATCCGCGAACGATTCTTTTCTACACAAGTCTAGAACCCATTCCGGTGCATCCGCGATAGGCAAGTTATCCTGGATAGTATAAAACTGCATAGTGACAGGATGGATTGAACCTGGCGCGACCACTTGACTTCTACAACCAAGAATATCAAAAGCTACAACTTGCTTCTTAATACCACTACAAACACTAATCTCGCCCCATTCTTGGTATCTTCCGTATGTAAACTGATCTTTTGGATATTTGAAATAATAATGAGGTTTGCCACTTCCAGTTTTTACTGTAAAAGTATTCGTGTATGCAGAATCGATATGATGGTTTCGAATATATTGATCGAATAGTTTGATATTGTCCACATCGAGTACTATTATACCACTGGCAAGACCGCAGGCTATGCCTGCATTGTTGCTGATGTAGTCAAAAGCCTCGAACTCTTTTTTTGTGTAACAAGCTTCAGTCCAACCTCTTTTTATCGGGGCTTTAGCAACTTTAGTTTTTGTTGAATATGTACGAACTGGGATTAAGGAAAATATTTCAGAAAGTGCACTGTAAATATCAAGACGAGCAAAGTCATCAAAATCTTTGAGATTATTGATTGCTTCTACGAGTTCAATCGGAAGTGGTGTCTGGCTCTCATTAGTACTGTTCTCTGACATAACTCAACCGTACATCCTTTTGTTCTAAATTTGACTTTAGTTTAATTCTTGCCGGGAAATGAAAAGTGGATTGTCAAAGTTTGGTGGATAACTACTCGGTCTTCTGCCGGGAAGATTTATGCTTAAATCAAGGCATTCCTCAATCCATTCACATCTGGAATGTAGTTAGCCTCTGGGGTTTCGCCATAAGATTGTTTTAAGAAATATGGGTTCATTCACCTAGGGATAGATTGTGTCAAAACCATTCGCTTTGTGTGCAGCTCTGACATGATCCTGAAGTGTAACGAAATAATGAGTATTCACAAGTTGCCTACAAAATGTAGCGTTGTGTCCGTAAAGGTCTCTGTAGGTAATGCTGAGTTCATTTTTAATGTATTGCTCAACCTCTGGCCTGTAGTCATAGTCTTCGAAATATATTAGTTTATTGTCTTCTCTGTCTGGCTCGCTATCTCTGAAACGAAGCATAATCTCTGCCTTATCTGGATTGTATGGATAATTCCAAAAGTATACATACCCAAATTTTTGAGCTTGTGCCCAATTACTGCTGTCGTTGTAATCAATTGGCAAGTCTTTCAGTCGATTGTAGGAACTAACTCCCAGAAGATGAACTTTCTTTCCTGCATCCTTAATACGTTTCACAATTCCACCAACTACAAAATCATCTTTTTTATCTTCTGACATGCCCAGTGATATTATTTCATAGTTTTTAAGGTACTCACCGACTTCGTCTGTGTTCAATCCTCTGTAATCATGCACTACAGGTACAAGATTTTTAATGCCTTTTTCTTCAAGTTGTTTTTGACACTTGCAATTGTCGTCATATCCTGTTGCTTTAAAGTTCTTGTCAAAGTTGAAGATAAAATCAAATTGATTGTTAAAAGTCTGGCAATAGCAAGCAAAGCCGTCGAGGTCTATTTTTTCACGCAGAGATTCTTTCGCGTAGTTATAAGTAAACGCGCCACTGTCAAGAATTAGGCTATTAATTTTGTCACGATGTGTTACGATCATGTCATAATAATCGCCTTTTACTGTACCATAAGACAAAAGAACATTTAGCTCAGCTTCCGGCCTCATCTCCTTGTATTTAAGTAATACATTCAGATCGAAAGAAGACAAATAAATCTTGATGCTCATCGCGAGCCAGCCTTTTTAATCTCACTGCTCAAGTATTGCAAACATTCAATCGCTTCGTCGACTCTATCCGCAGCAAGCTTGGAAGGTATTTTTGATGGGTCGCTGTAATATGCGTATACAGTTTCTACTAACTTAGAGAGAGTGCAGTGAATTGACTCGCAGTATAGTGGTTGAATTTTGCCTGTTCGATTTAATCCCTTGTTTGCTATGCATCTTCTCAAGTACGCATTGATCTCTTGTTCCCCACCCAAAGACCGCATGTAGTCGATGTCATTGTCGTCAAACACACATCCAACTTTATTTGCTCTGTACATTAGCTCTTTGTCGTAAACAATACTACCCACAGAAAATCTAGTATTCAAGTACTTAGTTAAATCAGAAATTTTTTTGGAAAGTTCTGTCAATTCTTCTTTTGATTTTGCTTTTGTTTTTAAGTCAATCCCAAATTGGTCAAGCAATGAAACCAATTCTCCTTTTTTATGGTACGTGTTTAACGCCATGTATAGAGGCAAGAGTGTGTCAATGCCAAGATAATATAGCTTTACTATGACTGGGCTGTACTTTTCGAATGCATACAGATTCTGTGCTTGACGACGACGAGTCTCTTTAATCTTGGGGAATTGTTCTGCAGCAAACTTATCCCATGATTGGACTTGACCATCTAATGGGCGCTCCGCCTCGAATCTTTCGCGAACATGAGTTAACAGTTCCCCAACCCTTGCCCAACCATAGGTCCTAGTTTCCTTATCTCTTCGACCAATAATATCGAACTGTATCTGTACTTTTCTTACGCAACGAGCCTCTTCATCGTAATCTGACGCATTATTTAGGTTTGTTATTATCATGTTCAAAGCATTCAAGTTCTTGTCTGCCTTGATATTTCTGCTTTCTATATAGCTCAAGTCGAAATGTATCGGGTTTGTTGTCATAGCCACTCCTAACCAACCATTGTAATAATACTATCTTTTTTTGGCTTTTTTGATGCAATCGTTATTCGACCTGCATCTTTTAGGATGGCTAATAGAGCGTCATATTTTTTTGTATTAGCTTCTTTTATTCTGCGACTGCTGCATATTTCGTTGTGAGTGCGTGTCCCGCCATTGTCAGCCAAGTATTTCATTATACTTTCTAATTCTCTTTCTGTCTTCGATTTAGTAACCACCTCATGGATTAACCACTTCGTTGATTTAAAAGCACATTCTACAACTCTAAGTGCATTGTATAATGATTTAAGTTCTATTTCGTCTGAGGATGGATTTAATGAAAATTGCATTAACATCGCAATTTTCAATATATACGGCGACCATCTTTTAAAAAATGGCTCTATGAGATCGCTTTTCTCTTTAGAATAGGCTTCAATTAATCCTTCAAGTTGATTGTGCCAATCTTCAAACCATTGCTTCGATTCATCTGTAAGGCGATAGCTGATCTCATCAGGTGAATCGAGCAAATATTTTAGCATGGCTTTTTTGGCATCATGTATGTGTTGTCCATTCTGCCCTTGGGGAAGTGCTGGAGCCCGCTTTTCATTCGGTTTTGGAGTAAAGAGAAGAAATCTTGCTAAAAAACCAGATGTAATATCTTCTTCAGTTATCAACGACTTGAACGAACTATATGTCAAGGAACCGTTGATTGATATATAAGGTTCTATGATGTGTTTGGTGCCATCCGTCTTAGTCGAATGGGTGTATTGATGTGGGACATCATACAATGCAGTCAGCGTCGCCCTAATTTGCAATCCTCTTGTTCCTCCAGATAAAGCTGTAAGCCAGGTACTAAACTCAGAACTGATGATGACACCACCGCCATCAACAGAAAGAATTTCTAAAAGTGCTTCCAGTGTTGCTCTTGTTGGCAAAAATATGTTTCTCTTGTACAAATGCAATGGTATGCAGTTAAAGTCCTGATGCTGATAGTGCTCATTTATTACCAAGTGGGAGTGGTATTGTTTGTCAATATCAATGATTGTGCTTTCAAAGGTGACATCTCCCTGGATGCCAGCAGCTTCAGCAAGATATTCTGTGTAATCGACTAATTGGTCAGGTAAGTCTTTTAAAGTCACTCCTGCGAGGTCATTAAGAGTGAACGGCGCTTGGGGATGATACTTTTTTTCAAGAACATCAGCAAAAGTGTGTAGTGCACCTCGTGCACGTAGTGCCATGTCTTCGATTTGATAAGCTATCTCGAATGCATTGTTTTGGCTTGTCGTTTTGAATTGTCCTGACTTGTTAACTTCAAGCACCCACAGGTTTGGATATAACTTCTGAAAATAACCATGATTAATACCTTTTGTGGCATATTTTGGTATATAAAGTGACTTCTGCAATACGGCCGACATAAGACTTAATGTGTTGATCACTGCAGACAGTTTTTCACAACCTGTCTCCAGCATGAGTGCTTCAATATAGTCTTTAATTACAGGCGCGAAATATTGGATATCTATGTCAATATCAGCCGGAAGCAACGTTTTCATGAAATCAGCTGCTATTTCAGCCGCGGTCTGTTGTTGCGCTACGGTTTGATTGGTGGTCATAAATGATTCTCCAAACGAGTATTAATTTCTGGAAAAACCGGCGCGCCAAGTCAAGAAGAGGCTGGTTCGGGCAAATCTACCCTCGTCCGAGGCAACTTAATCTACCCTACATTCACCCCAATTAGCCCAAATACGTAGCCCGCAGACTTCTGTGGGATGGAGAAGCCGCATTTTCCCGTCGTTTTCGGGTTCATTTTGCTCCACCTCCGACGTGTCCGCAACTTCAAATTTTCAAAATCAGCAATTATAAATATTTAATTCAATGATTACAAACACTTATTACAAAAAATATTTTGAATTGAGGTTCAAAAATTTTCAACCAACTGATTTTAATCAATAAAATATTTTCTTGGCGTGGCGTGGCGTCACTAGGCACCCTGAGGGTGTTCCATGCACCATCGGCCGTTTCCTCCAGAAACGTAGAGCCCTAGGGCATTCTGGAGCATTCTCAGCCCTAGCAAGCGACGTCAGCGACTCCGGTTGCCCCCCCTTGCCAAATCAAATGGCCCAGACCAGCTTTCGCCGATCTGGGCCATGTACAACCGGTCGTTAAGGCAGAGACGGAGACTCCTGCACAACTTCAGCAGTAGTTTCAGCAGTCGACTTAGCCAAGGCTTCTTTCGCCTGCTTCTTCTTCCACTGAGGAGTCTGCTCCCACGGCTTACTCTTCTCAGTCGTTGCTTTCCGTTCCGCAGCAAGGTTCTTCGACACAAGCTTGGTTTTTTTGTCATACCCACACAAGTTCAAGTACGCTTCGCGGGTATAGTTATGCTCAGCAAGATGAGCTTTCGTGAGCATACTGAACTCTTTACCACAAACGCAGCACTTGATCTTGTCCTTACCGATTGCCTTTTTCGGGTTCACTTTCAGAACGACATCGTCCTTTTTAGAACTATCAACCCCAGCAGAACCTTTGGAGTTGATAATGCCACTCTGAATGCGGTAGGAACCCTCAGCAAGCGTTTTCACCATAGCAAGAGTGTCTTCAGCGGACATGCCGGGATGAGAAGCCATAACGCCCAAAAGAAGAGTATCATTAATCATCTTTAGACTCCGTGTTTATTGGATTTTTACCGAATAAATTGAAGCTGAAGAGACAAATTACCGTGGGGACATAGGTGATTCTGAATAAGTTTGACTGATAATCGAGCTGATAAGCCGCCGGAACACAAATTAGTGATAAGTGTTTTGCTATGCCTCCCTCCGCGTTATAGGTGATCACCAATGGAGCCAATGCTGATCACTTAAAAAGGTGTGGCAAATCGACCGGATACCCTCTCGAGATGTGGCGCGAACGCCCTGTTGCTTTTCAAAGACCAGCAATACCTTGATATGTAACCGACCTAACAGTGTCAACGTTTACCTTCGGCCCGTACCGTTTTATTCTCATTCTGTTGCCATTTACCACTTACATGCTAAATTCGGAGCAATGGTGCTAAAAATCCTGGGATGAGACTTTTCAAATTACCACTTTGCTTGAATCTTTACGCGGTAGAGACATGAATTTTACCACTTGCGGATAATGGTCTTGAATTGCAACGCAGCTATTCCATCTGATTTTAGTATAGAATACGTGCGTGTCGTTTGGAGAATATTCGCTTTACTATCAATAAATATTCGAGTATTATCCAAAAATTGGTCCCTTAAAACCACATACTTTGTTGGAGTTGCTATGTGCAAATCAAAGCAAAAAACAATTGAATCTCTCCTCGATTCCATGGTGTTTAAAGATTTCTTGTTAAGCTTGTTAACAATGAAAACTTTTTACCCTGAAACTTGGTACAAAAGCTACGATGCTAAACTTTTGCTCGACGCATTGGAGTATCATATTTCAAGATTAAGTGGCACGGATAAATTTGCCGCCAATCCAGTTGGTCTTGGAGCTTTGGAGATTGTCTATCAAGAACGTGTTGATGGTCAAGCTTGGCCTACATATGGCCAAATTCTTACGGCCTTAAAAAACGATATTATTATGCATTGGGATGGCCACCCTGTAAAAAGGAGAACTCTTGAAGACTTAAATAGAGAAGCTGATGAGGCCGAAGGGCTGGTTTACACTCAAGAAAACAGTAAATCTTCCTAATGTTTTAATTTTCTCAACCAGCCCCAATCTAACCTACTGAAGACCAGGATGGTTATACAGTTATGCCGTGCCTATTTCTGACACATTTCAGTCGTCTTCTGGCAACATAATGGTCAAGACTGGCTCGCCGCGATCACCTGGACCCATCACTGCCAGAATCTTCACAGTGGCCCACTTGCCCGGCGACATGAGGAACAGCACGTCGAATTCGATACGACTACCACCACCAAAGGTCTTAGCGGCGATAAGTGTTTTGAAGAGAAGGTCGTGAAGCCGTCCCTCAAGCGACTGACCCTCACCTTCCAGGCCAGCCGGCGGTGTCAGGTAATCACCAAAGAGATGGTCCGTGACGACCGTATTCACCTTGAAGCCCATCTGCTTCGCTTGGTCGGTGACGTCGATCAACACCCCGTCCTCGATGGCTTGCTTGCGCGTGTAGCTGAAGATCATGTTCCATTCTTCGGTCATTTGGGTATCCTCCCTGTTGGAATCTTGAATAATTCCTAGGGGGATAACCTGGGGCCGGAGGGGAGGTCACGCCAAGTTCGCTGATCGCAACATGAAATATTTAGCTATATTATCAATTATACTTTAAAAAATAAATGGGATCACATGAAATATTTTTTGTCAAAGACGAGACAAGTTAATCTAAGGCTTGTGAGCACTTTCATTGTAACAAGGAAAATTCAATTCGATTTCGCCCTTTTGACTTTGCCTGACAAAGCAATGAATCCGCCTGCGCCAAAACGCTTTGAGATGACAGCCTAGTATGCATTTAGATGTTACAACACCAAAGTTTGCAGTGACGAAACAAGATACTCATGAACTATTGCAGTAGAAAGATCGCGCGAAAATATATTTACGACTTTTATGCAACTCAAACAGCACCGCGGATATCTGTTTCTAAAATAATACAAAAAAATTCTTTACCTCCATAACATGCCACTAAAGTTGCATGGCGTACTGCATACTTTTAAGCAATTTTTGCAATAATTTGCGAGATATTATCTAAGCAAGGTGGCCATATCTATCGTTCTATGCCTTAAAAAAATCCATACCTAACATAAAAGGAGAAAGTTCAGCCTTCGTACGAGCGTGACGAGCATATTCTTGATCAAAAATTTCATTAAATTTTCGCCAATATTGAATTTTAGTCCGCGCATCAGTGAGACTAAGTTGTTCAAGCTTATCTCTGTACTCTTCAAGCATTTGCTCAGTTAGTTTTTGCTTGGTGATATCGCTCATTGCTATGCGGAATACGGATTTATCATCTCTATTCTGTAAAAATGTAGCCCTCAGATTCGCCCGAATTTTGAGTTTATCCCCCGCACTTTCGGACAATAGGCACGTAGAATTGTCGCCGGTGTCACAAATTGCTACATCGTTTCCGAGTCAAATCCCGATGACAGATAGCTTTGTAAATTGATCTTCTTGTTGGCAATACCCAACTTTTTGCGAATATTGTCGCGGTAGGTTTCCACGGTGCGAGGGGAGAGACTCATGACCAGAGCTATCTGTTTAGTTGAATCCCCCCTGCGGATCATGCCCGCTATTGATCGTTCGCGAGGCGTCAGTCGAGCATTGCAAAAATCTGGCGCAGCAGCCTGCGCTTTCGACACACTGACACCAAGCACCCCCAACATCGAACCATCTGATTTAGCAATGAATGAGTCGCGACGATACTTTGCTAAGCCATCCCTCAAGACCTCGCAGAGCACGGAGGTTGGGCAGGGCTTGGTTAGGAAGCGGAAAATTTCACCTTGATTTACGGCTGCGATGGCGGCATTTAGATCGCCATGCCCCGTCAGTATGACGCGCACACAATCAGGAGCAAGTTTCCGCAGACGCTCCAAGAATTCTACACCGTTCATCCCGGGCATTTTGTAGTCTGAAACCACCACGGCAAATGGTCCATCCCGTTCAATAAGTTCTAGCCCCTCCGCACCCCCTAGTGCAGTGTAGGGGTCAAATTCCCGCCGAAGCGTAATCTTTAACGCGTCCAAGACATACTGTTCATCGTCGACGAGGAGAATCTTTCCAGTCATGCCACGATCCTTTACGTTCCAGAGTTCATAGATCAATGGCAGCTCAAGACAAATCGATCTATTATAGCTGCCAACTTCCCGACTTTAGCCCAAAACGTTGAACTCTATGAAAAACTACCCCCTCGCACCCAGACCAAGTCTACCCGTAGTTTTTCCGTATTTTTTTTGCAAGTTTCATATTCCTATGCACTACCACTTTGCGTATTATTCAAGAGATCCGAACCGGCGGACGATTAAAATATTACTTTTCTAAGGTAGCAAACGCCCCCCTCCTGGAAGACGTGCGGAAGCAACTATGAGATGCAAGCAATTTTAATCGCCTCCATAAAATACAACGTTCATGATATTAATCTTTTTTAATTATATAAAGACAAAATTTTCGGCACAGAATGCCGAACAGATCATTGTTCACTTTATTGCAATATTATATATGGCCAATTTAGGAGCGAAGGAACTGCTATGAACAAATCAAACACCCCAAAAAAACATGTATTTGATTTATATTTTATGCAAAACAACGCCGTCGCTATATGCTATGGCATATCTTCATTGATTGTTGCATTACTTTTTGTTGGTATTTTTTTAAAATGTATTATTGAAAAACAACTTGATGTCTCCGCAGCATATAGAGACACATCAAACATAGCAAGAGCTGTCGAGGAGCATGCAATTCGAACGTTCGAGCAAGCCAGCCTCTTGGCGATGTCTATTCGATTCCGCTACGAGCAAGAAGACACCCTAGACCTTAACTCTCTGGCAAAAGTCGACCCGCAGGCTATGAGCATCTTTCAACAGCTTGCCATCATCAATGAACACGGGATCGTCTCGGGAAGCAGCATTCCCGGATTTGCCCCTGTTGACTTATCAGAGCGTGAGCACTTCAAGGTCCACCTCCTTAATCCAGGCGCGGGTCTCTTTGTGAGCAAACCCGTACTGGGCAAGGTGTCCGGCAAGTGGTCTATCCAACTGACGACGCGCCTGACCAGAGCGGACAAATCATTCGCTGGGGTCGTAGTGGTTTCTCTCGACCCATTCTATCTTTCCTCTTTTTACAAAGACATAGACATTGGGCCGAATGGAAGGATTACTTTGATTGGCCAGGATGATGTTATCCGAGCACAGAAAAATATGAATGAATCAACATTTGGCGCCATAATAGACGACGAAATGGTCAGATACCTCAGGGATAATAATTGGGACCATGTCAATTTTGAAGCAAATGACACGAACAGTGGCATAAAAATGCTTTGTACATATAAGGCTGTTGAGGGATTTCCTCTTTCAGTTCTCATCAGCATCCCGGAAAATGACGCTCTTTCAGGATTTTATACACGGCGAGCTGGCTATATTGCGTTTGTCACCTGTCTTTCAATTCTCGTTTTTATCTTAGCAGCATGGATGTCTCGTGTTTTTAGGGCATTACGCGACAATTCTGACCGTCTTAGAATTGTATTTGACAACTCTCCTGTTGGAATTATGCACTTAGGATCAGATGGGACAGTGATTGATTGCAATGAAAAGTTTTCTCACCAAATGGGTGCTCCAATTTCTACAATTCTTGGATTCAATGCTGCCAATAAAAGCGGCGTTAACCTCCGCAGTTGCATTAATAATGCACTTTATGGGAATATAGAAATATATGAAGGCCCATACACTTCTACTGTAGGACACAAGGAAAGCTACTTCAGAATGATTTTTAATCCTGTCAGTTTGACAAATTCACCTAATGATGTCATCGTTACAAGTGAAGATATTTCCGAAAGGATACATGCTCAAGAAAACTTACGAGTTACAACCGAGCGATTACAGCTTGCAACTCAGTCTTCTGGCATAGGAATATGGGACTACAATATAGAAAATAATGTTTTAATTTGGGACGATATGATGTACAAAATTTACGGAATAAACAATACTTCAGCATCTTTGACCATTGAGGAGTGGCAGTCAAATGTTCATCCGGACGATCTTCAGTTTTGCATGTCATCCGTTGAACGGGCCATCCGCGGTGAAGAAGAGCTCTCCATTGATTTTCGTATTATTTGGAAAAGCGATAATTCAATTCATTATTTAAGGGCAAATGCTCTGGTTAATCGAAAAGAATCAGGCCTAGCGCATCGCATTATTGGTATTAATCTCGACATAACTGCAAGGAAGACCGCTGAACTAGCTCTTCAGGAAGCTTACGCTGAAACAGAAAAACAAGTTGCTAGCAGGACTCAAGAGCTTGCGCGCGCCAACGAATTGCTTCAAACAGAAATCATTGAGCGGAAGCAAGCCCACTGTGAGATCAACCAGATTCTGTCCTCAATCTCTGCGATTATTATCGGCGTAGACCAGCGCGGTATGGTGGTTCGCTGGAACGCCGCTGCCGAAAACATATTTGGCCTAACGCTCCAGGAGTCAATTGGAAAGCCCTTTCACTCGCTGCCCATTCCATGGGACTGGGAGGCTCTTATGAAGGGCGTAGCACTAACCCGAAGCGAGTTGAAGCCACAGCGTCTCTACAACCTTTGGTACGAACACGGTGAAGGGTATGACGGCTATTTTGTCATCACCATCGGACCGTTGTGGAATGAGAACGGGGGGGCAGACGGTATTCTTATCCTAGGTGACGACATTTCTGAGTTGAAATCCTTAGAGATTCAACTTGCTCAGGCCGCAAAGCTTGAGGCGATAGGCCAACTTGCCGCTGGTATTGCACACGAAATCAACACCCCCACCCAATACGTAGGCGATTCGGTGATGTTCCTTAAGGACGCCTATGCGGATCTTGGCCAATTGCTGACTCAGGTTGAAGAGTTGAGCCGCCTACCCTCGCCCTGCGGGGAGGAAGTCGCGGCATCACTCTCCTTAATGCTGGAAGAAATCGAGGTTGATTTTCTCAGAGAGGAAATTCCCAAGACCATATCACGCATCGACGAGGGAATTGGGCGCATCGCTGCTATCGTACTTGCTATGAAGCGTTTTTCCTACACCTCGGGGGACGAAAAAAAGGCCGTTGACATTCGAGAAGCCATCGAGAACACCCTAGTCATTTCGCGCAACGAATGGAAGTACGTAGCCGAAGCCACTACCGACTTCGATCCCGAATTGCCGCCCGTCATGTGCTTGGCCGGCGACATTAATCAGGTTTTCCTCAACATTATTGTTAATGCAGCTCACGCAATCGGCGACGTCGTTCGCGAGAGCAACAGTCTTGGGTGCATCGCCATCAGCACCAGAAAGGACGGTGATTTCGCCGTAATCATTATCAAGGACACTGGGACTGGCATTCCAAAGGAAGTAGGGAGCAAAGTTTTTAATCTTTTCTTCACCACCAAAGAAGTTGGCAAAGGCACAGGGCAGGGGTTGGCTATCGCTTACGACATCGTTGTAAACAAGCATAACGGTTCCATCACTTTCGAATCTGAGGCGGGCCAGGGGACCACATTCATTATCCGCCTGCCTCTCGCCGGATAACCCCACGGGCAACTACTATGAAACCGAAGATCCTATTTGTAGATGATGAGCAAAATATTCTGGACAGTCTGCGCCTGAGCATGCGGTGCATGCGCGTCAAATGGGACGTGTCCTTCGCCCTGGGAGCAAGGGCGGCTCTTGAACTGCTGGAACGACAACCCCATGAAGTGGTTATTAGCGACATGCGCATGCCTGGGATGGACGGGGCGCAGCTACTGCGGGAGGTGCAGCTGCGCTACCCGAAGAGCGTGCGCATTATTCTTTCCGGATATAGCGAAGAGGAAAGTGTGCTGAAGACCATCAAGTTGGCTCACCAGTACCTCAGCAAGCCTTGCCGGCCTGTTGATTTGATTGAGGCGGTTGAAAAAGCTTTAACCCTACGCGATGTACTCGAAAACCAACAGATTAAGGCACTTGTCTCCAGTTTGGACGCCTTGCCCAGCCTGCCTGAGGTGTATAAGCGACTGGTAGCTGCGTTGCAGGAGGAGCATTCGACACTAAAGCAGTTGGGCGATATTGTCGCCGAGGACGTAGCCATGTCGGCTTCTATTCTGCGCGTGGTTAATTCGGCCTTTTTTGGATTGCCAACGCGGATATCCAGCATTCAGCATGCGGTCAACCTCATTGGCGGACAAACATTACGAGTGCTTGTGCTCTCAAGTCATCTGTTTACGGTGCTTGAGGCAGCTTCCATGCCATCATTTTCCGTAAAAAAACTCTGGGAGCACAGCCAGCGGGTCGGGTGTTTTGCTAAGGTGATCGCCGAGACGGAAGGCCTATGCCGTGACGAGCAAGACAACGCATTTATCGCCGGTATGCTGCACGACGTGGGCAAACTCATCCTAGCGACGAACATGCCGGATCAATACCGAGTGGTCATCGCCAAAGTCCAGGCCGACGCCGTCTCTATCCATGCTGCGGAGGAGGAAGTGTTTGGCGCAAGCCATGCCAAAGTGGGAGCTTATCTGTTGGGTCTTTGGGGCTTTAGCCAGCGAGCCATGGGGGCTGTCTGCTGGCATCACACGCCGGAAAAGCAGATGTTCGAGCCGTGTTGCTCGGCGTTGACCGTTTATGCTGCTGACGGGCTGGACCACGAGCTGGTTCTTTTTAGCAACAATCATACAACTTGGCCCCTTTGTTTTCCGGGTGTGGAAACGATTCTGTGCCAGGAGCGATTGGCTCTGTGGCGCTGCTGTTGTTCCAAGGTTTTGGAGGCAGGAGGCTGCAGTTATGGATAAAGTGCTTTTTGTAGACGATGAGCGCCATATTCTGGACGCGTTTCGGAACAACCTGCGCAAGCGTTTTGCCGTGTCCACGGCACAAGGGCCGGAAGCAGGCCTGCAGGCCCTCGAAACTGAGGGCCCATTTGCAACAGTGGTATCCGATCTCAAGATGCCAGGCATGGACGGTGTGGCTTTCCTTTCCCGTGCCCGTGAGATATCGCCGGATACGACGCGCATTATGCTTACCGGCCATGCAGGCGTGGAGGCCTCCATTAATGCTGTCAACCAGGGGCAGGTGTTTCGTTTCCTCACCAAACCTTGTCCGATGCCAGACCTTCTCGCCGCCCTGGAAGCAGGGGTTCGGCAGTACCGGCTTATCACGGCGGAACGAGAACTTCTGCACGGCACCCTTCGTGGAACGATCAAGGTTCTCACTGAGGCGTTGGGTCTGGCCAATCCTGTGGCTTTCGGCAAATCGCAAAGAATAAAGGCACTCGTGGGCAGCTTGTCCAAGGTCATGACAATTAAATCCACGTTGGAACTAGAATTAGCCGCGATGCTATCCCATATAGGGTGTATGGGTTTACCGCAAAATATACTGGAAAAAGTTGAAACCGGGGATAAACTCACTTCACAGGAATTTTACCTTTATAGTGAACACCCTCGACTGGGAGCCATGCTTATCCAACACATTCCAAGACTTGGCGGTGTTGCTGAGATTATCGCTGCACAGCAAAATGATTATTCGCCTAAGATACCCCAGGGGGCGCGTGTGCTTCGGCTAGCCCTTGATTATGATGCATTGAAAAATAGGGGCAGCTCTCCAAACGAGATACTCTTTGTCCTTCGCGGCCGGAAAGGAGCCTACGACCCAGATATTCTTGACGCCATGGAGAAGGCTGCATGCTCAAGCGATGGGTATATAACAAGATGTATTTCAATGCGGCATTTCAAAAAAGGCATGGTCCTCGGTCAGCATGTAATGGCGGTTGGTAACATCATTTTATTGGCCAGTGGCACTGAACTAAACGATGCTAGCATCCTGCGCTTACAGGAAGTCTCCAAGAGCTTCAGCATTCATGAGCCGATCTGCGTGCTTATTCCCTTGGACGATAGCCAAGGTTCAGGTTTATTGTGAACAAGAAGACACTAATTTGCTTTCCGAAGGTCTTGTTTGTTGATGACGAGCTATCGGTGTTGGAGACGTTTAAGTCAATTTTTCGAAACCAATTTGAGGTGACGATCGCCCAGAGTGCCATGGAAGCCTTGGGTCTATTGAGGATGGGCCTACGATACGATGTCATCGTTTCGGACATCATGATGCCGGGGATGGACGGTGTGGAATTTCTCAGCAACGCCAAAATACTCGCACCATTATCGACTCGCATCGCGCTGACCGGCCATACAGATATGGACAAACTGGCTGACGTAGTCAATCGAGGCCATGTCTACAAATTCCTCATGAAGCCCTGTCGGGCGGACCGGTTGGCAGCGGCAATTCTGGAGGCTGTCAATTATGCTGCCCACTCCCGAGGTACGGATGCTGACTTTAGCCGAAACCTATTGGCGGCGCTCAACTTTCGCAATCTCGAAACAAGTATGCATGTTGAGCGCGTCGGGCGGGTCAGCGCCCTGCTGGCTCAGACTTTGGGCTGGAACGAGGATGGCTCGACCCTTTTGCGAATGGCTGCCCCGCTTCACGACATCGGTAAGATCGGCATCCCAGACGCCGTGTTGCTCAAACCTGAACAACTGTCGGACGAAGAATATGCCATCATGAAAGAGCACTCGCGTATTGGCGGAGAAATGCTCAGAAATTCTTCCACACCACTCTTAATCATGGCAAGAGAAATCGCTTTGTATCATCATGAGCGACCAGATGGAACAGGCTATCCACACGGTATCCTTGGCGAAAAAATTCCTCTGAGCGCTCGCATTGTATCTGTTGCTGACGTATATGATGCCATTGTAACACAACGTGTATATCGAAATGCCATGTCGCACGCCGAAGCATCAGCCCTTATAAAAAATGGCCGTGATACTGCTTTTGATTCAATGGTTGTTGACGCGTTTATCAGTGTCATGGAAAACCTAAAAACAATTTACAATCCGAATTGATCCCCCTCCCCTGCTCAGTGACGTCGATCAACACCCCGTCCTCGATGGCTTGCTTGCGCGTGTAGCTGAAGATGATGTTCCAGTCCTGGTCCATTTGGGTATCCTCCCTGTTGGAATCTTGAATAATTCCATAGGGGATAACCTGGGGCCGGAGGGGAGGTCACGAGAGACTCTAGGAAAAATTTGTCGCATCTACAATGTGGAAATGTATTAGTTCTTAAGTCTGTCAGAAACAAACCTACTTGTTTCAAACTTTTGCGAGCGAGTCATCAAGAAATACGACAAAGATCTTCCTATTTCAGTATAGTTGTTGCATGAAAAGTTTGCACAAACATAATCTAGCAAATCTAAATCCAATAACAGTTCTTGCAGTATATTTTCGTCGCCAATTAGCAAGCAGTAGTCATTGATATTTTGAGATGAGTGTCTAATTAAATTTAAAAAGTATAATGATAATGCGGCCTTTTTAAAATTTGGTATTGCATCGTCAGACCCAAGTATCTGCCTTGCAACAGACTCAATAATGGTTGTATGTCCAATTTTGTGCGCCTCGCTCATAGTTAGCTTTTTTTGGCCCAAAGCTAATATTAAACATGTTTTACAGTATTAGCATTTAAAGGTTTATCTAAATATTTTTTGTAATTTAGTTTGCGTTAATTTCAACTCCTAAGTTTTTTATATATGAAGTCAGGTGAATTCGGCACTGCTTATTGTTCAAACAATCTACAATTCTAAGCGGGCCGGTGCTTTCGATGTAGTCGTCAAGAGATATGTCGTAGGGCTGGCAGTGCCTATTGTTTTCATCAAGAATTATTCTTACTATTGGCTGCAATAGGCTTTTGTTTCCTTGAGAAATAACGATGCCTTTTTTATCATTGCTAAGAACTACTATAGAACCTATAGGATAAATGCCTATGAATTTAACAAATTTGTCAACCAATGATGGAGAGTAAGAGCTTTTTTTAGAATTAAATATAACAGAAACCGCTTTGTGTGAGTGTACGGCACTTTTATAGTATCTGTCTGAGCGTAAAGCATCATAAGAATCAACAATGCTTAATAAAGCTGCAGAGTGCGAAATCTCTGTTGAACTTAAACCATTGGGATATCCGAGTCCTCCGTATCGCTCGTGATGCTCTAGAACTGTACGGTTGATTTCATTTGAAGTAATACCACTGGCTGCAAGTAGCTCGCAACTGTATATAGGGTGATTTTTAATTTCTTTAAATTCACTTTCAGTGAGCTTGCCAGGTTTTTTAAGTATTTTTTCAGATATTTTTATTTTTCCGATGTCGTGATATAAGCCTGCCAATCCAAGGAGCATTAAGTTTTCACGTCCTAAAGACAAATGTTTTCCAAATATTGTAGCGTACAAAGATACATTTATACAATGAGTGTACGTGTACTCATCGTGGTTTCTGAGGTTCATTAAAAACAATGTCGCACCGTTTGTTTCGTCGTCATTGTCAATGATAGTATTAATAAATTCTTTGCTTGCTGAAATATCTATTTTTTCATTTTCTTTAATCTCTGTAAGAAATTTTTTACAGTATTCGATAAAGGCTGAGTAGTCAGAGTTTGATTTTGTGACGGAACTAATTATGTTATCAAAGTGTGATGATTTGGTGCCGTCGTAATATTTATAATCACCAAAAGTTTGAAACAGTCTTTCTACCTCAAATTTTTTTTGAGGATTTGCTTTAAAGAATGACCCTTTTTCAGTATCGATGAAAATATCACTAAACTTAGCGCATGTAATTTTTTTTAATTGATTATCATTTTTTATTTCTAAATCGGTTAAAAGTATCTCGGGATTAGATTTTATAGACAAGCCTGGATTTGTAATGTACATTCCAGTCTTTAAGCTTTTTAGACTGACCTTGACGATCATATAGTCCTCACATTTTTGGTAATTTTTCTATTAATGTTTTTGGCTTGAAAGCATTGTTCTGTGTGTTTTTTTAAATGATTTTTTGTAAAGTAGATTCGTCCGCTCGATATCAAGAGAAAGTTGTAGAGTTAGTTCTTTTATTTTGTCTGAATCCCATCTTTCATAAGACTTGACTAGGTCTAGCAATAAGTTTGCTGTGTGGTTATTCTCTAAAAGGGCGCTCTCGATTTGCTCTTCAAGGGCTAAGTATTTAAGTATTGTTTCCATGGAAAGGTTGAGTATTACAGTGACAAGTGAAAACATCCCATAAACAAATAAAGATTCTGGTTTGAACTTAAGAAAATTATTTTCTTCCGCAAGCATTTCTAAAAAACAGCCTCGATTAACTGCCATGAACGAAAGTTCTTCAGCTTTCATGGAAGGGTTCAAGTCGGACAAGATAATGGCTCTGAGCCACTGCACAAGTTGCCTTTTTCCCAATATTGTCACTGCTCTTTCTATGGAATTAATCCGGTTGCCAGGGTTTATGCCAGCCATATTGGCATATTTCATTAGTCGGTAGCTAATTGATGTGTCCGTTTTTATATTAGAAACTATTCTTGCTATATCAAAACTGTCAGAGCCAAGTTCTTTAAGAAGGTTTATCTTAGTAATGCTGTTTGAAGAGATTTTTCGACCAGTTATTGTTTCGGGTCGAGAAAAAAAATAGCCTTGGAATAAATTGAACCCCATTTTTTGTAAAGCTAAGTAGGTTTCACGGTCTTCAACTTTTTCGGCAAGAATATCAACGCTATATTTTTTTAAATTTTGAACGATTTTAGCTACTTTAGACATGTCGCTCAAGAGGAGAATGTCAATCTTCACTATTTTTACATAAGGCAAAAACGGTTCGAGTTCAACCTGTCCTGTAAAGTCATCGAGTGCAAAAGTGAATTTATGCTTTGCAAGTAATTGAATCGATTTCAATACATTTTCTGTGGCGCTTACATTTTCTAGTATTTCAATGATGCAGGTTTCTGGCGGAAGAGCAAATCCAGCCTCAGAAGCTAGTAATTCTTCTGGGAAATTAATTAGAAGTTTTTGAGATTTTTTTAATTCTTCACAAACTAATAGAAACCCATCTGAGATTACTTTGGCTGTAGCTAAGTTCCCATCTTTAATATCTGCACAGACAGCACCCCCAGATGAGCGATAAAGAAGTTCGTATCCCCAGATGTTTTCGTGAGTGTCGAATATTGGTTGTCGCCCGATGAATGTGCTTTCAAATGTTGAGCTCATTAAGAATTCCTGGCGTATTGTTGCTAGTTGGTTGAGATCGATTGATTTGTGTAGTTATGCCGACCACCTACTAGGGAGGCATATAATGTGCTAGATAGGACATCATCCTTTGTATTTTAAAATTTTTTTGAATATCTACTTTGCATTGCCTCCATATTACCAGTTGCCAGAGTTTTTTTGTTTACTTACCAGTGCCTGTCTCCAAATCATCGTAGTCAGATAAGGAATGATGCAAGGGTGAGCAAGGCCAGAAAGGTTCTGGCTAATTTAGATGTATGTAGCCTTTAAATTTTCAAAATTTTGCAGCAACGTCTGAATAGATATTAATCATCAAGTAATGCACTCAGTTCGTCAAGTAAATCTTGTTCCTCTAGTAGTTTTGTAAAGCTAAATTTTGTTACCAGTTGTTTGGCGAAGTTCTGGCTTAAAGCGTCTTTAATTAGATGACTATCTGCAGATAGAGCTATTGCGTCTAACCTTCTGAAGATTTCCGTTGTTTTTATTGTTAGTTCTATTCCGTCGATCTCAGGGCTCTGTATATGGAGAATTAATTCTTTAATGTCATAGTCTTTTAGGATTTCGATTACTTCATATGAACTGTGTTCTTTAGAAGACCGATGCCCTGTGTTTAGAATGGTTCTTTCAGTCGATGCTTGTTTTCCTAGACTGTCATTGTCAAATAAATTTATAACCATAAGTGTGCCTATCAATTGGCTGCGCCGTTATCTGTGTCGACATGTGTAACGAATTTACGGGAAGTTGTTATTAAGAAGTTTGAAAGTATTATCCCAAGTTTTTTGTAGTTTCTGAATAAAAAACAATCCAGTGCTTCATCAAGTAAATCGTGTTTTAACAGTAGTTCTTGGAAAACGTTTTCATCTCCAATCGTTTGATAGTAGTCACCCACTATAGCCCTGTTTGTTGTTATTATATTTATAAGGTATAGTGCAAGAACTGCTTTATTTACAGTGGGTACTGGTTGTTCTGTGCCTATTATGCTTCTACCGACGAAATCTACCACTGCAGAATTAATGCAATATAGGTTTGAGCTCATCTCTTCGCTTTGCGATTGCTTTTTGTGATGCTTGTGTTTATTTATTACTGCCTGGAGCTTGAATATCTCGTTACATTGAAGATTGCTGACTAAATTAGCTGTTACTTTTAATTCAATATTTAGTTCCTCATTAATTCCCCTAAATATTATGATGAATTGTTAGGATCAGCGTTTTCATTTTCTTCCATCACAGCATTTTGAGTCGTTTCAAGTGTTTTCGACCTGAAAAATTGTCCTATCTTCATGTCTTCATGTAAAACGTGGTTTATTAGCCAGTCTTTCAAGAATTCAATGACACTGTCTTCTGAAATGTATCCCTCTCTGTAGAGTAACTGCTGATAATCTTTGACACGTTTTCTTAGTCTTGCATGTTCCTGCGCATGCGCATTCGCAGCTGGGTACGATATTGCTTGTTGGTGCTTTTCTTCATTGCTAAAATGATATACTGTATAGGCGCGAAGCTCTTTGAATCCTTCAGTTATTGCTTTATTGTTTCTTTCGCCTTTAACACTGTAGGCCAGCTTGTTACATATAGCTATTAATTTCTTGTGCTCCTCATCAATGATTTCGACCCCAATGCTTAACGCTGGTGTCCATTCGATCTTAGCCATACGCTTTCACCTGCAGAATCTTAAGGCTTTGATGAATATAATAGTAGATAAATCCTGAGTTGGTCAACCTCTACTGTGACATAGTGTCTGCCGCGCTCCTCGGCGATCCCCTTAATCATCCCTCTACCACACCCGCAGTCGTCTGCGCATTATGTAATTCGACTCACCGCAGTATTATCTCGGTTCATTTCGTCCCGGCCCACCTTGCCCGCCACCCCTAACCACCGACATCTTCAAAATTTCAAAATTCAGCATCTACTTGCCAAATAGATATTATCATTCAGTAAGATACTCAATGGCATCTAGCAGATCTTGTTCGGCTACTGGCTTTTTAAAGCTAAAGTCTGCACCAAGCTGCTTTACATAGTCAAGATACGGAACGTCTTTGATCAAGTTCCCACCGCCAGATATTGCTATTATACCTGTCTCTTGGTTGAGCCTCCTGGCTATCATTATCAGTTCTATCCCGTCTATCTCAGGCATAAATATATCTGTTATTAATACATCGATGTCATTGTTTTTTAAAACTTCGATTGCATCATGCCCATTGTCTGCCTTGAACACACAATGACCATTCCCAAGAAGAGTTCTTCCAATAATTGCCAGTTGAACTTTACTGTCATCAGTGACTAAAATGTTTGCCATAAATTAACTTGCTAATTAATTACACTAATTGCTTGCGCAACATTTATATTGAATTTACGAGCTGCCTTTGCCATGAAGCTTGAAAGCACTGCACCAAGCTTTTTATATTCATGTGATGCAAAAAAACATAAACATTGTCAAGAAAATTACAATCTAACAATAATTCTTGAAGGATATACTCATCACCTATTGTTAGATAGTAATCATGGACTTAGCTGCTGTTAGTGATGACAATATTAATAAGATACAATGCGAGTACCGCTTTATTCACACAAGGCACAGGTTCTTCAGTGCCTAGTATGCTCCTGCCAATAAAATCTACTACTGTTGAATTGACTTCAAGAAGTGTTAAATTCATGGATAGCCTTTATCTAGGTTGAGCTTTTGAAAAGTTTGTTAAACCTATAGCTAGTCTAGAACAATTAGAGATGCTATCTAAGAAATATTTATTAGCCTAGCCAGCAAAGATACATTCCCCAAAAGTCGCCGACATGGCATCCATTACTTAACGACCAATAGCTTAGACTGTGCTTTTGCAGTAGATTTGGTCGCCTGATCTCCAGAATTTTGCATTTTAATTACGATATTGCGACGAATAGCGACTTGATGCGCAAGTTCAGAAACCGCCAGGGGAGACTGAACTCATAGCATCTGCTGTCTCAGAAGATATTTTGGCGACATTCTCTACTGAGCGATTGATTTCTTCAGAAGTAGCAGACTGCTGTTCGGATGCTGTCGCAATCGAGTTCTTTCATCGTTTGAATTTACAGCGAGGTAGTTAAAGCGAAAACACCAATAATGACGGAAAACACGATTAGGAGCCTTACGCCGATTCTCAAGTTGTTGAAGTTCATGTCTTCTCCAGAATTTTGGCAAGATGATTTCTAAATTACATCCGGTCTTCGATTTTAAATCTTAATTCCATATACCGATCTGGATAGATTAATGCAATAAAAATTTCACTGTTTACATTTTACCCATTCGAAATTCTTTATAAGACCAGTAAAGTCCTACTTGCGATGGTTTCAGAAAAGTTCTTCGACGTTCCCCTTAATCATCCCTCTACCACACCCGCAGACGTCTGCGCATTATGTAATTCGGCTCATCGCCGCATTATCTCGGTTCATTTCGTCCCGGCGGACACCTCGCCCGACTACCCAGCCTCCCAGATCTTCAAAATTTCAAAATTCAGCGTTTTCGATCTCAAAATACTGAAATATAGTATTATTTTTTTTGAAAATGCCTTCAAAATCGTTCAAAATATTTCAACATGCTGAAATAGCGTATGAATCTGTTCGTACAGCGAGCAACTCAAGAAAATGGGGGAAGGGGGGACTAGCTGACTATTCCCATCAGCCAACGGAGCCAACAGGCAGGGGCATCTGAATAACGAAAAAGGGGCCAGGACTTTGACGTCCTAACCCCTTGAAATCATTGGAGCCAGCATGGAGACTCGAACTCCAGACCTGCTGATTACGAATCAGCTGCTCTACCAACTGAGCTATGCTGGCGCATTGGAGTCGCTCCCTATACGCCCATGGCTGGCCTGCGTCAAGACTCTATGCCAGACTCTTTGTCCGACCCGCAGGTGCCACGCTCGGGGGCGTACCGGTTAACGATGGGCAGACGCCAGTCTTTGCCAAAGGCCCGGGAAGTGATTTTTGGCCCAGGCGGGCTTTGACGACGTTTGTATTCGTTGCGATCAACCAACCGCGTGACCCGGTCCACCACCGCCGGAGCCATCCCCTGCGCCACCATGGCTGTCGGCGACAAGCCAAGTTCCACATAGGCCCGCAGAACCGGGTCCAGGGCGTCGTACTCCGGCAGCGAATCCGAATCCTTCTGGTTGGGCCGCAGTTCCGCCGTGGGCGGTTTGACCAGCACCCGCTCGGGGATCAGATCCAGGCCGGCCTGCTCGTTGCGCCAGCGCGACAGAGCGTACACCAGGGTTTTGGGCACGTCTTTTATGACCGCATACCCGCCGGCCGTGTCGCCGTAGAGCGTGGAATAGCCAACGCCCACCTCGGACTTGTTGCCTGTGGTCAGGACCAGTCGGCCGAATTTGTTGGAAAGCGCCATAAGCAGCGTTCCACGGATGCGCGGTTGCAGATTTTCCTCGGTGACATCAAAGGGACGGTCGCCGAACAGGGGCGAAAGCGCTTCAAGGAAGGCCTGGAAAATGGGTTCGATGACCACGGTCCTGCATTCGATGCCCAGACGCGCCGCCAGGGCTTCGGCGTCCTCCAGGCTGTCGTCGGAGGAAAACCGGGTGGGCATGGCCACGCCGAGCACGTTTTCCGGTCCCAGGGCATCGGCGGCGATGACCGCGGTGATCGAGGAATCAATGCCGCCGGACAGGCCCAGAGCCACGCCCGTAAAGCCGGATTTGCGCACATAATCCCGGGTGGCCGTGACCAGGGCGCTATAGACTTCCGCCAACGGGTCCAGACACGAAGCCAGGGCCGGACCAGTTAGTGCCGGACGGGCTGCGGCAGGCAGGGCCGGCAGGATGATGCGGGTCGGGCAACTGGCCGGGGCCGGCTCCCATTTGCGGCAGCGCGGGTCAAGGAGGCGTTGCCGGGTGGGCTGCTCCGTGTCGAGATCGCAGACAACCATGTCATCCTCAAACTGCCGGCCTCGGGCGAGCAGCCCGCCGTCCGGGCCGAACAGCAGACTCTGGCCGTCAAAGACCAGTTCGTCCTGGCCGCCCACGAGGTTGACGTAGGCCACAAAGGCTCCATTATCCGCCGCCCGGGTGGCCAGCATGCGCTGGCGCGCGCTCCCTTTGTCCATGTGGTAGGGCGAGGCGGAAATATTGACCAGCAGCCGGGCACCACCATACTTGGCCTGTTCGGTGGGCGGGCCGTCGGGATACCAGATGTCCTCGCACACGCTCACTCCGAAGGCGAAGCCGGCCCGGTCGAACACGGTCGTGGCGCTGGCGGCGGCGAAATAGCGGTTTTCGTCAAACACGCCGTAATTGGGCAAAAACCGCTTGGCCGACACGCCGGCGATGCGGCCGTCGTGGGCGATGATGGCGGCATTGAACAGGTCGCCGTCCAGCCACGGACAGCCGAAGATGGCGGTCAGGCCCTGGCTGGCCCGGGCGATGTCCTGGGCGGCGTCCATGCAGGCGGCCACAAAATCGGGCTTTACGAGCAGATCTTCCGGCGGATAGCCGGAAACGACCATTTCCGGAAAGACGACGATATCGGCTCCGGCAACACGGGCTGTTTCCAGGCGGGCGAGGATTGTGGCGGCGTTGCCGCACACGTCGCCTACCGTCGGATTGATCTGGCACAGGGCCAGGCGCAACGCGGCCATTTCCGGCCTCCTTGTCAGGCAAGTTCCGGGAATCCTTAGCCCGTCTTGCCCCGGTCGGCAACCGTCACGAGCCCCCCTGGGCGCGAAGGGATCGCGCCCCACCATCGAGCCGGCCTTTGTAAAGTTGTACCGGCCTACCACTTGGTGCCGGTGCAATACTGTGTTACCAGGGAAGAAAAATAGGTTTGGGATTGGATAGGTGGTCGAGTGGCAACCCGACCCGATGGAGACACGCGTAACAACGGATGAGGATTTCGACGAAAACAACAGCGACAACCAGACGGGGGCAAGCATGCAGGCCGGGCGGACCCAGGTGGCAAGGGCGGCGTTGAGCCAGCGCGAGAAACAGGACGTGGCGGCCCTGTTTCAAAGCGGTCGGCTGGCGGAAATCGTGGAACGGGCCAACAGCCTGACAGCGCGCTACCCCACCGACGCCTACGGCTGGAGCGTGCTCAGTGCGGCGCTGCTCCACCAGGGACGCAACGATCAGGCCCTTGTCCCCCTGCGGCGCGCCCTGGATCTCTCCCCTGGCGATGCCGGTCTGCATGGCAATCTCGGCCTGGCTTTTTTGCATCTGGGACGCCTGGACGAGGCCATGGTGAGCCTGCAACGCGCCCTGGCCATCAATCCCGCCGCCACGTCTTCCCGCAACACCCTGGCCAACGCTCTGGCCGCCGCCGGCCGTTTGGAAGAAGCCGCCGACGCGTATCAGGCATCGCTTGCGGTGTCACCGGACCAGTCGCGAACACTGTACAACCTCGGCAACACCCTGCTTGCCCTGGGCCGGCCCGAGGAGGCGGTTGTCCGTTACCGGGCCGCCCTGGCCCTGACGCCGGACTATCCTTTTGCCCTGGTCAACTACGGTGTGGCTCTGGCCGCCCTGGAGCGCCCGGCCGAGGCCGAGGACTGCGCCCGGCGGGCGCTGCGCCTGGACCCGGCGCTGGGCGAAGCGCAGATTTTGCTGACCAATACCCTGCTCCTGCGCGGCTATACCGGGGCCGCCCTGGCCGTGGTGGAGGCCTCCCTGGACCTCGGGGAACGCCCGGAAATGCGCCGGCTGTTCGTGGCCTGTCTGCGGGGATTGCCCCTGCCGCCGGGCGGCTCGGTGCGGCGCGGGCGCATCCTGACCGCCCTGGCCGAACCCTGGGGCCGCAGCGCCGAGGTGGCGGCGGCCGTTGCGCCCATGCTTGAGGCCGATACCGTTATCGGCGGCTGCGTCCAGCGCACCCTGGCGGCCTGGCCCAAGCGCCTGGATGCCGCAACGCTCTACGGTCCCACAGGCTTTGCCGCCGTGACCGGGGATGCCCTGCTCCTGGCCCTGCTCGACGCCTCGCCCATCGCCGCCCCGGGTCTGGAGCGGTTTTTCACACTGGCCCGCAGTTGCCTGCTGGAGGCCGCCCTGGGCGTTACAACCGCTGCGCCTGACGCTGACGGCACGGAGCGGGAAACGGCTTATTACGCCGCCCTGGCCCGGCAATGCCGCATCAACGAATACGTGTTCGACCTCACGGCCGATGAGGCCGACAAAGCGGCCCGCCTCACAGCCCGACTGTCCCAGGCCCTGGCCCAGGACCAGCCTGTGCCGGCCGTGTGGGTGCTGGCCGTGGCCGCTTTTGGGCCGTTGCATGCCGTGCCCCAGGCCCAGCGGCTTTTAAAACGGGCCTGGCCGGAGCCGGTGGCTCTGGTGCTGACCCAGCAACTGTTGCGCCATGCCGAGGAGCAGCGGCTTCGCGGCCGCATTGTCCAACTGACCCCCATCGACGATGTCGTGTCGCGGCTGGTGCGGCGGCAATACGAGGAAAATCCCTATCCGCGCTGGGTGCGCCCGGCCCCGGTGGGCGAACCCGCCCCGCTCGCCGCCCAGCTGCGGGAACGCTTTCCCCGGGCGCACCTGGCCGGCCTGCCGGACAGTCCAAGGCTGGATGTGCTGATCGCCGGCTGCGGCACCGGGCAACATTCCCTGGAAACGGCCCGGGTTTTCCACGGGGCCAACGTCCTGGCCGTGGACCTGAGCCTGACCAGCCTGTGCTATGCCCGGCGAAAGACCCGGGAGCTGGGCGTGGCCAACATTGAATACGCCCAGGCCGATCTGCTGCGTCTGGGCGAGCTCGGGCGAAGCTTTGATCTGGTCGAATCGTCAGGGGTGCTCCATCATCTGGCCGATCCGGCGGCAGGCTGGCGTTCCCTTGTGCCGCTGGTGCGCCCGGGCGGAGTCATGCGCATTGGCCTCTACAGCCGTCTGGCCCGGCGCGGCATCACCAAGGTGCGGGACATGATCGCCGCCCGGGGACTTGACGGGTCGGCCGCAGCGATCCGGTCCTTTCGCCAGGAGCTGCTTGATATGCCCTGGGAGCCGAGTTGGGGCCGGTATCTGCTGGGAGACTTTTTCAGCGTCAGCGGCTGCCGCGATCTGCTGTTTCATGTCCAGGAGCACTGCCTGAGCCTGCTTGAGATCAAGGCCTTTTGCCTGGAAAACGGCTTGGCCGTTCTTGGCGTGGAAGTGGACCCGCCGGTGCTGGCTGCTTACCGGACGCGTTTTCCGAACGATGCTGCGGCCACGAACCTGTCCAACTGGCACGCCTTCGAGGAAGACAACCCGGATACGTTTATCGCGATGTACCAGTTCTGGGTGCAAAAGACCGGCTAGCGCCGCGTTGCCCAATCACCTGCCAGATGCCCCTGCGTTTGGAAAAGGCTTCGCCGCAACGCTTTGGAAAACCGACGGAAACAGTCTGACATTAATAAAAGCACATTATTTCAAATAATTGGACAACAACCCAAAGGCTTGACGCCGCCCCGGCTTTGGACTAGCTGTCCCACTCTGGAGCCTGTACCGGTCACAACCGTGCCCTACGCGATCCTGCCGCTTCGGGCCGGCCGCACCCGTCGGGCAAACCGCGCTCCTGGTTCGTGTTGCGCTCGTCCCCTCCAGCTTGGTTTGCCAGGCAGCAGCGCTTTGAACGTATTATTTTTATTCACAGAAAAGCAGCCTTGTTTTTTGTGAAAACGACAGCAGGCCCACGGCCAACCGCGCCACGCAGCAAGCCTTATATGCCGCACAGCTTTTCTGAAATCTCGCTTATCTATGTCTCCTTCTCCGTGCTCGTCCTCTACGCCCCGGCTGTGCTGTGCGCCCTGGGACTGGCCTATTTCCTGTACCGCCGCCACTCCCGGCTTGAGCGTCGCCAGCAACAGCATCAACGCATCCGCCACGCCATCGCGGACAAGGGCCTTGGCAAACGCAAACGGATGCTCTTGGCCGTGCAGCGCCGCAATATCCGGGAACTGGCCAAGCTGGTGCGCTGCCAGCTCAAAGAACACGAACGCAACCTCACCCCCTACCAGCACCAACGCGCCTCGTCCTTTATCGAACGGGCCGTCACCACCGTAGACTTCGAGCGCCTTTACACGCTACACGCCCTTTTTGCCGCTAACGCCGAAAAGCAGGTTTCCCCGGCTGTGGAAGCCTTTTTCGAGCACACGAGGTAAGCATGTCCCTGCCTGAAAATATTGGAAAATTCGTATCCAGACTGATCAATACCGTCAAAAGCGAATCTGCCGACTGGCAAAAGGCGCACCAGTCCGACCTGGGCCGGCTCAAGGAAGAAAAGGTGCTGGCCGAGGCGGAACTCAAACAGCGTCTGGAACTTATGGAGATCCGGTTTGCCCAGGAATGCAAGCGGGCCCGTCTGGAAGAAGAACGGCAGACAGAGCATTTCAGCGAATTTCTGGCCAGTATTGACGAAATGAAGGCCAGCATGCTCGAATACTACGGCTCCATGCCAAAGCCCATAGCGCTTATGATCCACCACCAGGCCGCCGAACTGCTCAGGGAAGCCTGGCACAATCCCGACGCCCGGGAACGCCTGCAAAAGCAGACGCGCTTTACCAGCCTCATGCTCACCATCACCGAAGACCTCTCGGAACTCGGTCGTGACGGCGGCCCCAAAGCTCTACCGGAAAAGACCATCGCCTTTATCCAGAACAAGCTGGAATAGCGACCGCCCGCCCACCGGGACAGCCACGGCCCGGCGGGCGGCACCCCGGCCGCACGCCGAGGGGGCAGCGCTTTGGCCGCTGGCCGCGCTCCCCCCCCAGGTTGCAGCCCCCCTGCCCTTACCCGTCCAGACTGCCGAGCTGGCGGATCAATCCGGTCAACGCCCCGGTCTGGTCGGAGAGATTCTCGAAATGCCGCGAGGCATCGGAGGCTCGATCAGCGTTGTCCCGGGCAATGGTGCTGACCTGCTCCACGCTGTCCATAATGGCCTGGGCCGAGACGGCCTGCTGATCGGCCGCAGCGGCAATAGCCCCGACCTGGGCAGCGGCCTGTTCGGCCACGCCAAGGATCTGGCGCAGTTTGTCGCCGGAGGTTTCAGCCAATCCGGCCACGGCGTCCACGGCAGACAGGGTCTTGTCCACGCTGTCGAGGTTGTCCCGGGTCATGGCCTGGATGGCCTGGATGCTTTGTCCCACCTCGCCGGTTGCGGCCATGGTCTTTTCCGCCAGCTTGCGCACCTCGTCGGCCACCACGGCAAACCCGCGTCCGGCGTCGCCGGCCCGGGCCGCTTCGATGGCGGCATTGAGCGCCAGCAGGTTGGTCTGGTCGGCGATATCGGAAATGACCTGGATGACCGCGCCAATGCCCTCGGACTGGGTTCCCAAACGTCCCATGTTGCTTTTAAGCGCATCGGCCATGGCTTTGAGGTCGTCGGTGGCCGCCATGGTGCGCTTGACGATGGTTGCGCCTTCGGTGGCGGTTTCCCGGGTCAGCCCGGTTGATTTCGAGGCTTCGGCGGCATTTTGAGCCACTTCGCCCACGGCGTCGCGCATGTGGGCCATGGCTTGGCCCGTGCTTTCCAGACGCTGCTGCTGGCTGGTCGCCCCGTGTCGGATGTCCTGGCCGATGGCGGTGAGATCGCGGGTGGCCGTGCCAAGATGCCCGACCACGCCGGTGAGCCCCTGCACCGTGGCCAGCATGGCGGCATTGGCGGATTCGGCTTGCAACATGGCCTGCCGGGCCGCTTCGGCGGCCTCTTCGGAACGCCGGGCCTGGCGATTGGCCTCGTTTTCCTTTTCGGTCAGCGCGGCGAGATTGGCCGCCAGGGACACGGCCATGGCTTCCAGGGCCTGCTGCAACTGGCTGGCCTCGTCACGGCCGGTGGCGTCGAGATGGACGTCGAGGTCGCCGGCGGCAATGCGCCGGGCCGCGTCGGTGGTTTCACGGATGGGGCGCACGATGCCCCGCGAGGTGACAAGGCTCATGGGCAAAAGGACGAGCAGAAACATGACGGCGAAGACGACCGAATCGATCAGCGTGGCGCGGTTGGCCGTGGCGCGCATCCGCCCGGCAATGCTCGCAGCGGTCTCGTCAACATTGTCGACGTACACCCCGGTGCCGATCCAATAGGCTGTCCCGGGGATGGCAACGGCGTAGCCGATCTTGGGCATGTCGCCCTTGCCGGGCTTGGCCCAGGTGAAATTGACGAAGCCGCCGCCCGAGGCGGCCGCTTTGGCCAGTTCGCGCACCGAATGGACGCCGTCAGGCCCTTTGAGGCCGTCGAGATCCTTGCCGTGCAGGGCCGGATTGACGGCGTGGGCTACGCTGGTGGTGCCGGAATAGATAAAGAAATAGCCTGAACGGTCGGTTTCAAAAATGGCTCCTTTGATGGCCTCGCGCAAAAACGCCACCCGGGCCGGCTCATCAGGCACCTGGGCCAGGGCCGTGGCCAGGGCGGCCGCCAGGACATCGGTGGCCACTTTTATTTTGGCCCGCTCGCCAGCCAGCAAAGCCTTTTGGGCTTCGCCTGCGCCGGCATCGGCCAGGGTGTAGGAGGAATAGGTGCCCACGCCGAAAATGACGGCAGCGGACAGGGCGGAAACGAAAAAAAGCAACAGGAGACGGGAGGCAATAGGGAGATTTTTCAAGACACAAACTCCTTGTCTTGGGAAAAAGCGCCCTTGGCCTGTCCCCGCAGCAACACGGCCGGAGGGTGGCAGGGAGGGGATTACAGGGTTGCGCCGCCGGCCAGGGCAATGAGATAGACGGCCGTCGCCACGCCGACAAACTGGAGTGCCCGGCTGACAAAGGCGCGGCGCTTGGCAAGCATGAACTCCACCATACCGATTCGTTCGTCAGGACGTTCGCGAATATGGGGCAGCCGGTCGATGTAGTGGTCCATATAGGCTGGCTCGGAAAGCAAAAGCAGATAGATCCGGTTGCGGCAATACAGTCGAAAAAACAAGGCGACGACCAGAAAATAGGCGAGAAAGAGTGCGATTGCATATGTCAGGCTCAGCATGGATACCTTCCTTTGCGGCCAGACCAATGCGGCGGCCGTCCTGGTCGTCTTCCCACACTTCCCCCGTAAATTCAAGCCATCGCGCCGGCCGCATCGCCCTGGCGGCAGGCGATGGGCCTTGCGCCAACCCCACAAGCTTCCTACACTCCGGCCGTGGCTTTGTGTCAAAAAACGGACAGTTCTGTGCACCCAGCGCCCGACCAGACCGTGCCCCGCAGCGTGCCGCCGTTGTTGCCCTGGCAGCCGTGTTTTTTGGCCTATGCCGCCGGCATACTGGCTGGGACCGCGTTTGTGCCGGCGCTTTTCGCCTTGGCCTTGCTGCTCTGTTTCCCGCGTCCCCTGCCCGGCAGCCCGCGCCTGACCACTTTTCTCCTTGCCTTCGGCCTGGGCCTTGGCGCGGGATACTGGGCCATGCCCGCCCTGCCCCAGGCTTCGCCGGCCTGTGTCACCAAAGCCGAACCGGTCACAGCCGTCGGCGTCGTGACCGAGGTCGATCCCAGGCCCGAAAACCGGCTGGCAGTTATCCTCAAAGACGTGCGCCTGACGGAGCGCGACGCAACCCAGGCCGCCTTGCCCGGCCGGCTGGCCGCCACCATCGACCACCCGGGCTTTGAGCCAACTCCCGGCGACGTCCTGGCCATCACCGGCCGGGTGCGCACAACCGCCGGCTTTTCCAACCCCGGGACCACCGATTTTGCTTTTTTGCGCCGCCTGGACGGCGTCTTTTTCCGCACCTATGCCCGAGGCGACCGCGATCAGGTCAAACGGCTGTCCCAAAGCGACAATGGGCCGGCCTTGTGGCGACAAGCGCTACGCCAGCACGTGGCCCAGGCCCTGGCCACGCCGCCGGACGGGCCAGCCATGGACGCCGCCGCCAGGGCCGGTCGGGCCATGGTGCCGGCGCTGCTGTTTGACGACAAATCCGGCTTCACCGAAGACGACCTCGATCTGGTGCGCCGGGCCTCCCTGGCCCATACCCTGGCCCTGTCCGGCATGAACGTGGCCTACGTCGTCACCCTGGCCACCGCACTCATCCTTGTGGCCGGCAAAATCAGGCCGGGCCTCTACCTGCGCCTGCCCCGCCCCCGGCTCATCGTCCTTGCCGCCGCGCCCCTGGTCGTTGCCTACTGCTGGATCGGCGGGGCCTCGCCGTCGCTGCTGCGAGCGGCCCTCATGTTCGCCGCCTTTGGCCTCATGCTGCTCCTTGGCCGCGACAAGGCCCTGTTCGACGGCCTGTTCCTGGCCCTGGCCGCCTTCCTTGTCGTCTCGCCCCTGGCTGTCTACAGCGCCAGCCTGCAACTCTCGGCCCTGGCCGTGGCCGGCATGGCCCTGTTCTGGCAGCTGTTTCGCAGGCTCGCGGGCCGCATCCCCGGCTCGGGCCTGCCCCGCACCGCACTCCTGTGGACCCTTGGCATCCTGTGGACCAGCGTGAGCGCCGAAGTCGCCGTGCTGCCGCTTTTGGCCCGGATCTTTGGCGAGTTGGCGTTTAATCCCTGGATCAATCTGCTGTGGCTGCCGGTCCTTGGCGGCGTGGTCATGCCGCTGGTCCTTTGCGGCGCAGCTATCGTGGCCATTCCCGGCCTCGCTCAGGCCGGCGGGCTGCTTCTCACCCTGGCCGCCGAGTGCTGCGCCTGGCTCATGCGCGCCCTGGCCTTTTTCGACGCCCAGGGCCTGCTTGTTTCCCAGGCCGTTCTTCGCCCGCAATGGCCGGCCCTTTTGGGGTGCTACGGGCTGCTGGCCGCCCTGGCGTTTCCTGCGGCCGGCCGGGCCAAACCCCGCGCCGCCATCCTGGCCAGTCTGGCCCTGCTCCTGATCCCGGCCACGTGGCAAGCCGTCCAGGACAGCCGGCAAAACGTCAGCCTCACCGTCCTGGACGTGGGCCAGGGCCAGTCCGTCGTGGTCACCATCCCCGGCGGCAAGCGCCTGCTCATCGACGCCGGAGGACTCTTTGGCAATTTCGACGTGGGCCGGGCCGTGGTCGGAGCCTTCCTCACCGACGGCCGCCGGCCGCGCATCGAAATGGCCCTGGCCAGCCACCCCCACAGTGACCACATCAAAGGCTTCGTCTCCCTGCTCTCCCGCTTCGAAATCGGGGCCTTTTACGATAACGGCGGCAGACCCGAAGCCTCCCTCGCCGCCCCCATCGAGGCCGCCCTGGCCCGGCGCAACATTCCCCGTAAAGCCCTGGCCGCCGGCGACAACCTGGACCTCGGCCAAGGCCTTGCCCTCGAAGTGCTCCACCCCGGCCCCGACGACGACCTTTCGACCAACAACGGCTCGCTCATCCTGCGCCTGACCCAAAACGGCCACGGGCTGGCCCTTTTTCCCGGCGACGCCCAAACCGCCGTGCTGCGCAAACTCGCCCAAAAAGGCCACGATCTGCGCGCCGACGTGCTCGTCCTGCCACACCACGGCTCATCCTCCAGCCTGGCCAACGCTTCTACGCCGCCGTCGCCCCCCAGGTCGCCATCGCCAGCGCCGGCGACTCGGGACACTACCCGTCCGGCAAAGTGTTGGATTCCCTGGCCCGGCTGGCCTGCCCAACCTACGCCACCAACCACAACGGCGCCGTCACGGTCCGCTTTGACGATGCAGGGACGATGGTCGGCGTGGAGACGCAGCGAAGCGAATAATGCGGCGAAGAACTGGGGCGCTGCCCCAGACCCCGCCAAGAGAGGCTCTGCCTCTCCTGGACCTCTCCGCCGGGGGGCGACGGCCCCCCGGACCCCCGGTTAGGGGCGCATGGGGTGGACGGAATAAGGGGCTGAGGCGGACGCGGGAGTGTGGGAAGACTGTTGGCGCGGGAGCGCGGGAGCGCTTGGCGGCTGCGCCGCGTGGGTGGCTGCAATTCGGGCCGCCGACACTCCCCGCGAAGCGCGGGGAGCACGGCGGCCCCAATTGCAGCCACCCGGTTCGCCCGTAAAGGCAAAAAAACGAGCTAGTTCTGCCAAAGCCCCAATGTCTTTTCGATTAGGCTCCAAATCTTGTCGCTCAGACTCCAACAAAATGCGGCCCTGGGGCTTTTGCGCAAGGCTTTGATTGCGCAAAAGCCCCAGGGCCGCTGGCGAGTTGGGGGTCGGAATTTGGCCGCTGTTCCTGGCGCGGCTTCCGCGTCGGGAACAGCGGCCAAATTCCGACCCCCATTCCCCCACGCCGACGCTGCCGCCAACGCCGCACCTCCAACCCGCTTACCCATCTCCCGCCCCCCAATCGGGGGGTCCGGGGGGATCATCCCCCCGGCCGCCGGAGGCATCTTCGTTTCTGTCTTCTCTTTTCTTCCACCCACTAAAATATAAAATTCAGCTTTTTCTTCAACCCTTCCAGGTTGCGGCTCGCGCGCTCGCGGGCTTTGGTGTCGCCGGATTTCAAAATATCCCAGACGAGGTTGGGATCTTTATCGAAGGCTTTGCGGCGGTCGCGGATGGGTTCGAGGAAGGCGTTCATGGATTCGACGAGCAGCTTTTTGCAGTCGCCGCAGCCCCAGGTGGCGTGGGTGCAGCCGTCGATGATCTCGGGCAATTTCGCCGGATCGGTGAGCAATTCGTGGTAGGGGAACAGGTTGCATTCTTTGGGATCGCCCGGATCGGTTAAGCGGGCGCGTTTTTCGCAAGTCAGCATGCTCATGACTTTTTTCTTCATGGCACCCGGTTCTTCGGACAGGCCGATGGCGTTGCCGTAGCTTTTGCTCATTTTGCGGCCGTCGAGACCGGGCAGTTTCGAATCCGGGGTGAGCATGGCCTGGGGTTCGGGGAAGAAATTGCCGTAGAGGTGGTTGGCCCGGCGGGCGATTTCCCGGGTCAGTTCCAGGTGCGGCAGTTGATCGAGGCCCACGGGCACGAAGGCGGGCTTATAGATGAGGATATCCGAAGCCATGAGTACGGGATAGCCGAGGAAGCCGTAGGTATTGAGTTCCTTGGCGGCCAATTCCTGAAGCTGATCCTTGTAGGTGGGGCAGCGCTCCAGCCAGGGCACCGGGGTGACCATGGACAGGAGCAGATGCAGTTCGGCGTGTTCCTTGATCTGGGACTGCTGGAACAGCACGCATTTGTGCGGATCAAGGCCGGCCGCGACCCAGTCCTTGACCAGATCCGGCACGAAACCTTTGATGCGTTTGGGATCGGCGTATTCGGTGGTCAAGGCGTGCCAGTCGGCCACGAAGAAGTAGCATTCGTGGCTGTCTTGCAGATTGATCCAGTTTTTGAGCACACCGAAGTAGTGGCCGAGATGGAGCGCGCCGGTGGGGCGCATGCCGGAGACGATGCGTTTGTTTTCTTTGGGAGTATTTTCGCTCATGACCGAAGATTCCATACTGTCTGTCGTCAGGGGGGATGGGATGGCGGCCGGGGCCGCGACCTAGAGCAACACGTGGGTGAAAAAGCTGACCAGCGGCATGATAAGCCGGCCCAGGATGCCGGTTACGGCCAGGAGCAGCAGCGCAATAAAACCCCAGCGGCCAAAGGACATGTACCTGTCGGCCAGGGGCGGCGGCAGGAAGGCGGCCAGCACGTTGCTGCCGTCCAGAGGCGGGATGGGGAGCAGATTAAAGACGGCCAGGGCCAGATTGACCTGGACGCCGGCGGCGCAGATGTAGGCCAGGGGCGCGAGTATCCGGTAGGCGGCGGAGTCGGGCACAACGCCCATGGCGGCGTATTCGATGAGCCGGATGAGCAGGGCGAAGCCGATGGCCAGGGCGACGTTCATGGCCGGTCCGGCCAGGGCCACGAGCATCATGCCCCGGGCCGGGTCGCGGAAGTAGCGCGGATTGACCGGCACGGGCTTGGCCCAACCGATCATGCGGGTGAGCAAAAAGGCCAGGGCACCGATGGGGTCGAGGTGTTTAAGGGGATTAAAGGTCAGCCGGCCGGCCAGTCTGGCCGTGGGATCGCCCAGCCAGTTGGCGACGTAGCCGTGGGCCACCTCGTGAAAGGTGACGCCCATGAGCACTGGAACGAGGAGCAGTGCAATCTCCTGAATGGCGCGTGCGATATCTGGAAACATGGCCTAGGCGGCTAGCACGAACGCCAAGCCGGGGCAAGGCCTATCCCCGGACAGGGCTATCCCCGGACCGGAGCATCATCCGGGAAGTCGGCGGGTTCTCGTCGCAGGACTCGGCCGTGGCCGCGTCAGGAGGAGAGTACTCCCGGCGCGGCCAAGGGCATCTACGATCCTGTCGCGGCCTTGGCCATGGCCTGGGCCACCTTGGACTTGAGCTCGCCCAAATCCACGGACTTGACCACGTAGTAGTCGGCGGCGATGGACTTGAGATCGTGCTGGAAGCTGTCGTAGGCGGTGCTGAGGATTACCGGAATGGCCTGATCCTTGCCGCGGATTTCCTGCAGCAGATCGAGTCCCGAGCGATTGCCGCCGAGCTTGATGTCGAGCACCACAACATCAGGGGCGACCTTCTCCAGCAGCGGCAGGATATCTTCCTCGCCGTCGGAGACAACTACCTGATAGCCTTCGCCTTCCAGTTCTTCCTGGTACAACATTCGGATATGCTTTTCGTCATCGACGACCAAAATCTTCCCGCTCATGGATAAACTCCTTGGAATACGGCACAAATCATTACAGGTGCCTGCCAGACAATTGCATCTTATGCGCAAATCCCTTTCCCCGGTCAACCGTTTTCAGCCTCTCCCTGGCTTGATTCCCAAACCCGACCGGGATACACAGCCTGCCTATGATAACAGTGACCATCGACGGCAAAAAACCGCCGCTCACCTACCCCAAACTCAAGACCGTCCTCCAATTGCTGGCCAATCTTAACCTTCGTGTCAACGATGCCCTGATCATCCGGGAGGGCGAACTGCTCACCCCGGACCGCCATCTGCGCCCCGGCGACCATGTCACCGTGCGTATGGTCATGTCCCGGGGCTGATCGCCGGCCGCCTTGCGCCGCCGGGGCGCGAAAACGCGCGGCCGGTCCGATACGGCGTCGGCCAAAAGCATTGGTGCAGCGTGCCACATCCAGACCTGCTCCGCGGCCCGGTGCAGCGTTACCCAGGAACTGGCGCTGCGATCTGCGGCTCTTTTTTGCGAGGACAAATGTTATGAAATGCAAGCGCTGCGGCGAACTGGCAGCGGTCAAGCTGCCGAGCCACCATGCCGGCTTTTGCCCGGACTGTTTCGAGGTGTTTTTCAAACGGCAGGCGGAAACGGCCATCCGGCGGCATGGCATGATCAAGCCCGGCGAGAAGGTGCTGGTTGCTGTCTCCGGCGGCAAGGATTCGCTGGCGCTTATGCGGGTGCTGACTGACCTTGGCCACGACGTGGACGGGCTGCATGTGCATCTGGGCATCCCGGACTCGTCCGATCCGGTCTGTGAGCGTACCGAGGCCTATTGCCAGGAAAACGGCTTTCGGCTGCATGTGTTGCGCACCGCCGAGGTCGGGCTGGCCATTCCCGAGGTCAAAGACGCGGTCCACCGGCCGATCTGCGCTGTGTGCGGCAAGATCAAGCGCCATTATTTCAACCGCTTCGCCTACGAAAACGGCTATACCGCCCTGGCCACCGGGCACAATCTCGATGACGAGGTGGCCCGGCTTTTCGCCAACACCCTGCGCTGGGACGCCGCCTATCTGAGCAGCCAAGGCCCGACGCTGCCCGGCGAGGGGCGCTTTGTGCGCAAGATCAAGCCGCTCTATCGCCTGACGGAATTCGAAACAGCGGCCTACTGCTTTTTAAAGGGCATCAACCACTGGAAGGCGGCCTGCCCCTACAGCGGCGGGGCCAGCTTCACCGGCCACAAAAAGCTGTTTGCCGATCTCGAAGACCGCAGTCCGGGCCAAAAGACCGCCTTTTACGAAGCCTTTCTGGCCCAGGGCCGACCGCATTTCAAGGGCGCATCCCGAGGCGAGGGGCAGGATACGCTCTATGCCTGCGCCCAGTGCGGCTTTCCGTCCTCCGGCGAAGTGTGCGGCGTGTGCCGGGTGCGGGAGCTGGTGGCGAAGCGAAAGGGTGAAGCAGATTAGATTAGATTAGATTAGATTAAAGAGAAGATGCCTCCGGCGGCCGGGGGGGATAATCCCCCCCGGACCCCCTTGATAGGAGAAGTTTTTTAAGGGGTTATGGGCGTAGACGGGTAAACTGGTCGGATCTGGACCGGGACAGCCGAAGTGGATGCTTGGCGGAATCCACCGATCCCCCGGCGGCGGGCGTCGCCCCCCATACCCCCCTTGCCTTCCAGGTGGGATTCCAAAGGGCTCAGCCCTTTGGCCGCCGGAGGCTCTTCTCCCCCCATCCCAACCCCTACTCCCCACTCCGCTAGCGGGCGAGGGCCTCGCCCAGATCCTTCAGATAGGCTTCGAGCATGGTCGGCGTGATGTCGCCCATATGGCCGATGCGAAAGATCGGGCGCTTGCCAGCGGCTTCGAGATCTTCGTTGAGCTTGGCGTAGCCGGGATCGAAGAGATAGCCGCGCGCCCGCAGGGCTTCCTTGACGGCCCGCAGATCGGCCGCCGTCATGCCCTGGGCTGCGGCCACGGCCGTGACCGTCGGCGACCGGCTGCCCTCGTCGGCAAAAAGATCAAAGCCCGGCAGCGCCTTGACGAAAGAAACGGCCATATCCCGCATGGCAACGTGTCGGGCGTATCGCGCGGCCAGCCCTTCTTCTTCCACGATATAGTTCAGTTGCAGATACATCTGGTTGCCCAGCGCGCCGTTTGGCGTGGACTGGGTCTGGAATTTCTCGGCCCGGCCCAGGTGGCTCAAAATATCTGTGGCGTGGCCCCGGCCGGTCACATGGCGGGCCTTTTCCACGGCGGCCGGACTGACGAAGCCGATGCCGAAGCCGGCATGCAGCCCCAGGGCCTTCTGGGTGGCGGTGGCGTAAAAATCGCAGCCTGACTCGGCTATGGGGCACGGCGCGCCGCCGAAGATGCTCACCCCATCGACCAGGGCCAGCGCCCCGTGGGCTTTGATGACGCGGCACAGGGCCGGCACGTCGCAGGCAACGCCCGTGGAGGTTTCGTTGTGGGTGATGGCCACCACGGCCGGTTTGAGCTCGGCCAGGGCCGCGTCCAGCACGGCCGGATCGACGGTCGTTCCCGGCTCGAAGGCCAGATGCACGGTCTTTTTGCCGTTGGCCACCGACATCTTGTGCCACAGGTCGCCAAACGCGCCGACCGTGGCATGGAGCACGGTTTCGCCCTCGGCCACGAGCGAGCGGATGGACGCTTCCATGCCCGTTGAACCCGAGCCTAAAAACAGGATGGTGCGGTAATCGGCGGGCAGGCCGGCGATAAGGCCCAGATTGCGAAAAATCGGCTCGAACCGCTTGGCGTTTTCCGCGTCGCGGTGGCCGTATTCCGGCCAGGCCCCGGCAGCGCGCACTTCGGGGCGGATGTAGGTCGGGCCGGTGATGAAAAGGGTCAATTCCGGAAACGGCGAGTTGGCCATGTGACTGCTCCCTGTTGCGGTAAGCGGCGTACCCTACGGAAAAAGCGCGGGGGCTGCAATTCCTGGAATGCGGCGGTGGAAGGCAGAGAAAAAGAGAAGAGAAGGCAGAAGAAGCCTCCGGCGGCCGGGGGCCTGAGGCCCCCGGACCCCCCAAATGGGAAAGTTTTTAAAGGGGTTCTGGGCGCTGATTAAGCATGCTCTCGGCTACGGACTGGGACAGGCGCAGATTGCGCGAGAAGGATACCACCGCCGTTCGGCGACCGGGCAGGTGCTCCCCCGGCCCTCGCAGCGCTGGAGAGTACGTTGGGCATGGATGCTGCAAAGAGGTTCCTGGCCGGCAAAATCGGCCAGGGAGATGTGTATGCTTCGACTTGCCGTGGCGCTGTTGGCGCTGTTGGCTGCGGCCTGTGCCCCGGTTGCCAACGGGGAACTGGCGCGGCTGTATAACCGGGACAACGACGACTGTCTGACCCAGATTCAGGGACGGCAGGATTTCCGCACGTTTCGGCAGAAAACGCCGTCGTTTCTGCTGCCGTGACAGGGCAGGGACGCTCCCCCTGCCTGCTGCCGGGGGGGCGTTTGCCTGTGGGATGCGGCGAAAAAGGCGATGGCCGCGTCCGAGCGGACTTTGGGACGCAAATGTGGGGGGAGCACCGGTAGTTCGGCCCTGCGTATGCCCGCAGCGGCCTGCGCTCCGAGGGCGCGATTCGTGGATTACGGCCGTTCGGCGGCGTCCGGGGACGGGGCCGGGGCTTCGGTTTCGGCGTCGGCGGCAGGAGCCTCGGGGGCGTCGGGATCGGCGGCGGCCTCAGGGTAGACGATCTGTCCCGTGGCCTCGTCGTAGACCGGGCCTTCTTCGACATCGCCGCGCTGATTTTTGCGCACGAGTTTTTCTTCTTTTTTCTTCTTCTTCGCCAGTTCCTTGGACCGTTTTGCAAAAGTATAAGCGTTTTTGGCCACTTGTCCTCCAGTGTAGCGTTTTGGTCAAAAAGGGGCCGGGATTGCCGGCCGGCAAGGGCATGCGGATGCTTGCGCCAAGCGGCGATTGATAGCGTCTCGGCATCAAACATAGCCGAAATCGCCGGCCGGGGAAAGGGAAATCGTTTGCCGCGCGCCGCTTGGGCCAACGGGGTGGCGCAACGTGCCGGAAGACGTGAAGAAGGCGTCGGTTTGCGCCGGTTTGTGCCGGTTTGTGTCAGCTGCCGGAACTCCTGGAGGGAGCAGCCGGGCCGGGGGCGGCACCGCGGCCCCCGGCCAAAACCGGGGCCAGCAGGCACATGGCCGGAACCAGGGGCCACAGATGCCCGGCCGCCATGTCCCAGTCGGCAAGGAGTGTTCGCCAGGGTGCGCCAAAGAGATAGTGCCCGGCCAGAAATTCAAAAGCCAGGGTAAGCGCGCACCACAAAAGCCCCACGCCCAGCCGTTGGGGAAGCGGCCCGGGATGGCGGCGCACAAAGCGGTCGGCGATGGCCCAGATGACGGCGCAAAGGGCCAGGGAACCCGCGGCCCGGGCCGCCATATCGCCCAGGATCGGGGTGAAAAGAAACTGGCGCAGCGCCCCAAGGGACACGGCCGCGAGCAGTTGCAGGAGCCACAGCGCCACGGCGATGCGAAAAATATGCCGGTTCATGGCTGCCCTGATACCGCGCCTTGGCCGGATTGAAAAGCACCCGCCAACGATCTCCCCCATCTTGCCCCCGGGCCGGGGCGGCGCTATAGCCTCCCCATGCAGCAGCCCGAAATCATCCTCATCCGCGTGTCCGGCGACGACAAGCCCGGCCTCACCGCCGCCATCACCGCCGAACTGGCCAAATTCAAGGCTGATATCCTCGACATCGGCCAGTCCGTCATCCACGACAGCCTGACGCTTGGCATCCTCGTGCGGGTGCCCACCTCGGCCGAAGCCACGCCCTTTCTCAAAGATCTGCTCTTTTGCGCCCACAAGCTCGGCGTCAACCTCACCTTCACGCCTGTCGACGCCGACAACTACGAGAACTGGGTTGATGCCCAGGGCAAGCAGCGCCGCATCGTCACCCTGCTCGCCCGCAGCTTAAACGCCGAACACATCGCCGCCGTCACTGGCGTCATCGCCCGAAACGGGCTCAATATCGACATCATCACCCGCCTGTCCGGGCGCACGTCCTTGGACGCCGCCACAGCCCCGCGCATGGCCTGCGTGGAATTTTCCGTACGCGGCACACCCGCCGACTTAACGGCCCTTAAAAGCGAATTCCTGGCCATCTCCGCCGACATGGGCGTGGATATCGCCATCCAAAAAGACAACGCCTTTCGCCGCAACCGACGGCTGGTGGCCTTTGACATGGACTCGACGCTCATTGCCGCCGAGGTCATCGACGAACTGGCCAAGGCCGCAGGCGTTGGCGAGCAAGTCTCGGCCATCACCGAATCGGCCATGCGCGGCGAGATCGACTTCAAGGAGAGCCTGCGCCGCCGGCTGTGCCTGTTAAAGGGCCTGCCCGCCGCCACCTTGGCCGAAGTGGCGGCGCGCATCCCCTTAAACGACGGCGCCGAGCGCCTGATCACCAACCTCAAGCGCTTTGGCTACAAAATAGCCATTATTTCCGGTGGGTTCACCTATTTCGGCAACCGCCTCAAAGAACTCCTGGGCATCGACTATGTGTTTGCCAACGAGCTGGAAATCATCGACGGCACCCTGACCGGCGCCGTGGTGGGCGAGATCGTGGACGCGGCCAAAAAGGCCGAACTGCTGCGCATGATCGCTGAAAAGGAAGGCTTGTCCCTGGAGCAAGTCATCGCCGTTGGCGACGGGGCCAATGATCTGCCCATGCTGGGTATCGCGGGTCTGGGCATCGCCTACCACGCCAAGCCGGTGGTCAAAAAAGGGGCCGGCCACTCCATCTCCACCCTGGGTCTGGACAGCATCCTCTATCTGGTGGGTGTGCGCGACCGCGACACGCTTTCGTAACCGGTTCGTCGCGCACGGCTGGGCCCCGGGCTCCAGTTGACAGGGTTTGTGCGAATCGTCACAATTACGGCATAAGGTCGTAACCGAAAAACGGTCGTGACAAGGGTTAACGCCAACGACGCCGCACGGGGCAGCCCCCCCACCGCCGCCAAATCAGGAGCCACGCCTTGGAAACCCCACTCGACCAAGCTATCCACAAGCTCAAGGTGGATGTGCTGCACATGATGCATCTGGCCCAGGACGCCGTCAAAAAAGCCGTGGCCAGTTTGTTGGAACACGACCCGGACCTGGCTCGGGCCGTCATTGATGCCGACCGCGAAATCAACGACTATGAATGCCGCGTCGATACCGAAAGCCTCAAAATCCTGGCCCTGCACCATCCCGTGGCCAAAGATCTGCGCTTTATCGTCGGCTCCATGCGCATGCTGGTCAACATCGAGCGCCTGGGCGATGAGGCCGTCAATATCGCTGAGCGCGTTCTGACCCTGACAGCCGAGACGCGGTTTCCGCTGCACGACAATCTGCGCCAGATGGCCGATCTGGCCCTGGAACTCGTTGCCGCCTCCATCGCCTGCTACATGGACCTCGACGATGCGGCGGCACTGCGCATCATCGAGCAAAACGCCGCTGCCCTGGATCTCAACGTGCGGATCTTTCGCGATGTCACCACTGAAATGATCCGGGAATCCCGGCCGGTGGAGCGGGCCGTACAGCACTCGTTTGTGGCCCACAGCCTCAAACGCGTGTGCGACCAGTGCGCCAACATCGCCGAATCGACCATTTTTATCCGCCGCGCCGTGGACTACAAGCACAAGTGCTCGCCTCTGCCCGGCTCGGCCTGATTGCGCCGACACCGCCATCCCAGACGTGAAAGCCCCCGGCGGCACTCGCTGTGCGCCGGGGGCTTTTGTGAACGCGACACTACGCATCCTTGGGCTTGACCGCGACCAGGATCATGCGTCGGGACGTTTCGGCAAACACCGTCAATCCCTCGCCATGGACATGGACCAATTCCAGCCCTGCCAGCCGCAGCAGCAGCTTGTACTGGGCCAAGGAATACATCCGCACCCCGGACCTGACCACGCTCTCGCTTGACCCGTTTGGCTCGGGAACCGAAAAACGCGTCACCAACCGCTCGGCAACGTCGTCCCAGGCGACCGCGCCGGCCGGCTTGCCGTCCGCATCGTATTTGCACGTGAGGTTGCCCAGGATGCCGACCCGGTTGGGCGCTTCCAGCAGGAGCCGCCCACCAGGACGCAGGGCCACGGCGAAACGCCGGAGCACCTCGAAATCGTCCTCAATGCCGAAATAACCAAAGCTGTTAAACCAATTGACAATGGCGTCGAACGCCCCCCGGTCGGCGAGCTGGCGCATGTCCCCGACCCGCAGCGTCGCCGCCAGGCCCGCTGCGGCGTAGCGCTCGCCGGCCCGGGCGATAAACCGGGGATTAAAATCCACACCCGTAACCCGCGCGCCACGCGCGGCCAGATGGATGCCGACCCGGGCGTCGCCGCAGGGGCAATCCAGCACCCGCTCCCCGGGGACCAGCGCCAGCGCACGCCAGATGACGTCCGCGTCTTCAGGGGCTTGCGCCTCGGGCTTGAGCCACAGTTCGTCGGGTACGCGGCAAAACCAGTCGTCGTCGGTCTCCAGGGAGGCATCGGCCGGGCACAGCTCGAACAGTTCGTTTTGGGCCTCAACCTCCAATTCCCGTAACGTGGCCCAGTCGGCCGCAACCACAGCCGCGTCGGCATGGCACAGGAAAATGTGGGCGCTGTTGGTGACCAGATCCACGGTACGCGGCAGATGGCCGGTCGTGAGCGTCTCCAGGAAGTTGCCCCGGCGGGCTGAGGGCAGCCGCGCCGCCAGGGCGATGCCCGGTATGGACCGGATGGCTCCCTCCCGGGTGGAAATAAGCGATTTCACGCACATCGAACGGGTTGGGCGGTACGGCTCGGCCGCATGGGCGGCAAAGGCGACAGGATCGACATACCCGTCAACAGCCCACTGGATTTGGGTATGCCCCAGAGACTCGACCAGCAGATCCTGGGGAAACGCCCCGCCCATGGGCCGGGCGGCGCATTCGATGAGGACCGGCCCCTGGGCTGTCAGCATGACTTCGACATGGGCCGGGCCGAAGCGGATACCCAGGGCGTCAAGCGCCTTATAAGCGTAGTCGATGATGGCCCGGTGTTCGTCGCCAAGGGTGCGCACGAGCATGGTTCGGTCATAGAGCGGCGCACCGCCGGGTGAAGCGATTTTGTGGTATTCCCACATATCCGACAGGACGTGCCGCCCGTCGCGCGAAACGGTGTTGACGGCAAATTCGCGTCCCAGGGCGCATTCCTGGATGAGCGCCCGATCATTGCGCTCGCCAAACAGGGTCGAGCTCCCGACCAACGCCCCAAAGGCTGCGCGCAGTTCGTCCGGCGAATTGCACAGACGCACGCCCTCTGTGGCTGCGCTGCGCAGCGGCTTGACCACCACCGGCCAGGAGCCCAGGCCGGCGGCGAAGGTCATGGCCGCGTCCAGGTTCTCCGTGGCCAGGCAGGACAAGTAGGGCAAGCCCCGGGCCTCCAGGGTCTGGTGCATGACCAGCTTGTCCCGGCGGGCAGCACTTTGGGCCGTGCCGTTTCCCGGCAAACCCAGCGCCTGGGCCAGGATGTCCGTCATTTCCACACCGATCTCGCAGCCGGCCATGACGCACACCGGCTCCAGGGCAACCAAACGGTGCGTCAACTCTCCAGTGTCTTCCCAATCATGGACCAGGATTTCGTAATCAGCGCGCAGCCGTTCGCTTAAATGGCTGGTGTACTCCATAAGGCCCGGGGACTGCTTTTGCGCCCCGGAGGCGACGTGCACGGGCCGCAGCCCCTTTTGTTTCAGGGCCGCCGGGTAGAATAGGCCGGTGGAATAGCCGTCAACGACCAGGGCGACATTTTGGTGAGGCATGACGGTCCTTTTGGCTGCCGCAGCCGCATGGCACTGCTGCAACGGTTACCGGGGGGACTGCGCCCGGACGCGGGGCTGCTTGGGAATGCCGTGTTCGCAGGGCGTGCCGGTCTGGCACAGGCCGCAGCTGTTCACCGGAATGCCGGGCATCTGCTCCCGGGCCACATACGGGGCGGTGACGTTTCGGATGTAGTTAAAACACAGCTGCTTGTCGTGGCCGGCCGCGCTTATGGCCCCGGCCGGGCAGCGTTTGATGCAGGCCCGGCAGGGGACGCCGGCAGCGCGCAGGCACCAGGCGTCATGGCGCGCATACGGCCGGGAGGTTGGCGGCAGGACCATTTCGGCCACCACCGACCCCACCCGCACGGCCTTGCCGGCCGGGGTGATCAGCCCGTCAGACAGGCCGAACGTGCCCAGGCCGCAGGCATGGGCGGCGTGGCGCTCGGACCAGCGCGAGGCAAAGCCGTAGCGCGGCGAGGTGGCCTGGGTCCACTGGGGCAGCAGGATGGGAGCCACGGCCGCTATGCCCTGGCTGCTTAGGCGCGCAACCACAAAGCGGCGCAGCTTTTCGTTTATCATTTCGCCATAATGGCGCACCTGGGACCAGGGCAGGCTCGGCAGTTCGCGGCAGCGGCGATGGGCCTCCCGGGTACGCGCGGTCTGGGGCAGCACCCAGGCAATGACCGTCACGTCTTCGGGGCGGATGGTGCGCTCGGGAAAGGCCAGCTGCAGCGGCTCGGTCGGGGTCCAGTAGAAGTCCGACCCGATGTCGTCGCGAAGCCAGGCGAACAGCGGATCGGTCCCGGAGGCGCAGCCCACCAGCGGGGTGTCAAAGGCGGGTTCGTCCAGCCCCGGGGCCAGGGCGTTGTTGGCCGGATCGGCCATCCAGGCCATGATGTCGCGGGCAATGGCAGTGTCCATGACGCGCTCCTTCCGGGTGCCGGGGTGCCGGCACCACATTGACAGCCAGCGCCGCCCCCCCCCTTGATAAACCTCTCCTAGCTGGGGGGGCCGGGGGGATCATCCCCCCGGCCGCCGGAGGCCTCTTCCTCTTTCTCTTATTCTTTCTCTTTCTTCTCTTTATTCTTTCTGCGCTGGTACTTGTTGACGGCGTTATTATGGTCGTCGAGTGATTTGCTAAAGATATGTTCGCCGGCACCGGTGGCCACGAAGTAGTAGAACTCGTGTGTTTCGGGGTTGGCCACGGCCTGCATGGATTTGAGTCCCGGCGAGCCGATGGGGCCTGGGGGCAGACCCGGGCGGGTGTAGGTATTGTAGGGATTGGAGTTGTCTTCGAGATGGGCGCGCGTGATGTTGCCGGCGTATTTTTCGCCCAGGCCGTAGATGATGGTGGGATCGGTCTGAAGCAGCATACCCTTGGCCAGCCGATTGGCGAACACGCCGGCCACGCGCGGGCGTTCGGCATCAACGCCGGTTTCCTTTTCCACGATGGAGGCCATGGTGACAAAGGCCAGGAGCGCCTTGCCCGAGGGTTTGTCCGTGGGCCAGACGGCGTCGGCCTGTTTCCAGAATTCCTTGAGCATGGCTTCGACCACGTAGGTGCCGTCGTCGCCGCGTTTGCGAGTAAAAAGATAGGTGTTGGGGAAGAGAAAGCCCTCGGCGGTGTCGGCCGGGATGTTGTATTTTTTGAGCAATTCCGGGTCGCTGGCGGCCTTGAGAAAGGCTTTGGCCGAGCACAGGCCGGCGTCCTCGGCCGCCTTGGCGATCTGGCGCATGGTCCGGCCTTCGGGGGCGGAGAGTTTGTGCTGCACGCCCTTGGCCGTGGTCAGGTAGTCGAGCAGATGCATGGGCGTCCAGCCGGTTGAAACTTCGAATTCCCCGGCTTTGACCCGGCTGCTTTTCTCCGTCACTTTGGCCAGGAGTTTAAAGCCCTCGGCGTCGCGCAACACCCCTTCGGCCACCAGCATGGCGGCGGTGGCGTCAAAGGACTGGCCCGGTTCGATGAGGATTATTTTGGCCTCGCCCGGGGTCTGGGGCGGCACGGACAAAAATTCGTAGGCGCGGTAGCCGACGATGCCGCCAAGGACGCACAGGACAATCAGGAAGCCGGCAATGATGGATCGAAGCATAATTCCCCGCCGCGCAGATAGCGTTCCAAAATGACTGCCGCCGCCATGGCGTCCACCCGGGCCAGCAGTTCCCTGCCCGTATGGCCGGCCTCGCGCAGGCGTTCGGCCGCCTCCTCGGTGGAGTGGGCCTCGTCGGCAAAACAAAGGGGCAACGTGGTGCGTCGGCTAAGGCGCGCCGCAAATTTGCGGACCTGCCGGCCGGTTAAGCCCTCGTCGCCGCCGACGCGGGCCGGGTAGCCCACCACGATACGTTCGGGCGCGTGCTCCTCGATAACCGCAAGCAGGCGCGCAAACAAGGCGTCCCGGGTCTCCCAGGCGATGGTGGTCAGGGGAAAGGCGAGGCGGCCGTCAGGATCGGAAACGGCCAGACCCACCCGGGCCTGGCCGTAGTCTATGGCGAGGATTTTGCCCATGCGCGCCTAACCGCGCACCCGGGCGGCCTTGGCGTTTTTCGAAAGGAGCTTCTTCCACTTGGGACCGTCCAGGGCCTCGGCCAGATACTCCAAGGTGTGCATGACCGTGTGCTTGTCGCGCATTTCCGAGAGGATGCGCGATATGCCCATCTTGCACGACGGACAGCCCACCAGGATGGGCATGGTTTCGGCGGCATCGGCCAGATTCTCGGCCAATGTTTCCCGCTTGCGGTCGCGCAGCCGGTTGTAGATGGCCGGGGTGGTCATGGCCCCGGTGCCGGATTCGCCGCAGCAATTGGGCGAAATGACCACCGGCCGGCCGGTGACCTCGGCCAGGGCGGTGCGGTACATGTCGGCGGCCTTGGTCTTGGGCACATCCGACCATTCGCTGTGGCAGGCGGCGTGGTAGAGAATGGGCGTTGCATCCTCGGTCTTGGGGAAATCCAGCCGGCCGATCAAAAACTGGGTCACGTCCATGTGGACCAGGTTTGGCCGCAAGGTCTTTAATTCGTGCTCCTCCAACGATTCCCGGCAGGTGCCGCAGCTGGTCAGGCTGTAGGCCGGGGTCAGGCCCAGGGCTTCGGCCTCGTCGAGAAGGGCGGCCAGAGCGGCCCGGTTGCGCTCGCGGTTGGTGCGATAGGCCTCGCCCATGCCGGCGGCCAAGAGCGGATAGCCGCAGCACAGATGCGTGTGCGGCATAAGCACCGCCACCTCGGCCCGCAGCAGCAGATGGACCGCCGCCATGCCGATGACGCTGGAAAACACCGATGCCCCGCAGCCCGGGAAATACAGCACCGTTTCCGGGGCCTCGCGGCCTTCCTGCGGGATAAAGATCGAGCCTTTGTCGAGATCAAGCCGCTCAGCCAGATTGCGCAGGCCAAGGGAGGGGTTTGGGCCGCGAAGCCCGGGATTTTCGATGCGGTTGCGCCAGAATTTCGGCAACAGCGGCATGACCTTGTTGTGAAACTGCTGGCCATAGGCCATGAGCTTGGCCGCCTGGGGCACCCGCTTGGCCGGGTCTTCGGCCAGATAATTGAGAATCTTGTGCTTGATGGGATGGCCGCCGCAATCCTGCTGATCCAAAAAGCTGCGCAGCCCCAGGGCCACCTGGCCGGACTCGATTTTAACCGAACACACCCCCGTGCACTTGCCGCAGGCCGTGCAGTGGTCGGTGATGCCGCGCAGTTTGTCCAAAAGCGCCGTATCCGGTTCGCCATGGGTGATCTGGGAATAGTAGATGGCTTCGATCAAGGCACCGAAGCTGATATTTTTATTGCGCGGATGATAGAGCATGCCGCGCTCGGGGGCGAACATGGGGCAGACCTGCTTGCACTTGCCGCAGCGGTTGCAATACTGGATGCCGCTGAGAATCGAAATCAGGAGATCCTTGTCCGGCAGCGCCGTCTTTTTGATGTCGCGGATGAGCCGGTTAAAGGAAAACGTGTAGGGTTCGACATCAAGGGTGCGGGTGGTGAGCTTGCCGGGGTTGATGATGTTTTTGGGGTCCACGCGCTTTTTATAGGCGCGCAGGGCATCGATCTTGTCCTGGGCCAGAAAGGCGATCTTGGTGATGCCGATGCCGTGCTCGCCCGAAACCGCGCCGCCCAGGCGCGTGACCGTGCCGAAAACCTCTTCGGCGGCTTCCCAGGCCTGACGCATCATTTCGGGATCATTGGAATTGACTGGAATATTCACATGGCAGTTGCCGTCTCCGGCGTGCATGTGGCTGGCCACTTCGATGCGGGTGGCGGTCATTTCGGCGTGGATGGCGGTCAGGCGGTCTTTGAGGCGCGGATAGCGCGAGGCCAAATCGGTGAAGAAATAATGCGTCTGGACCTCGACTTCCGAGTCGGACAGGTCGCGGGCGGAAATCTTGTCGCGCAGCACCCGGTCGCAAAATTCCAGTTCCATGGCCACAAACTCGTCCGAGGCCGGCAGGCCCGGCAGCCGCCCGGCGTTTTGCAGGGCCGTGCGGTAGGCCCGGGCAATGCACTTCAGATTAAGCCCTTCCAGAAATTCGGCGAATTCCGGCACAACCGAGAGCGGTATGACCACGTCTTCGTTGATCTTAAAGCCCGAGGTGCGCCGGGAGATAGCCGAGAGCTTGTGGCGGTCTTCCCAATACAGCTCTGCGGTCTTGGCGTCCTTGGCCTCAAACACATCCACGTTGTCGTAGGGATCGACGATGTCCACGATGTCGGCAGCGGCCCGCAGCATGGCATCCTCGTCGTCGGAATCGAGCTGCAGGAGCAGCACGGAAATGGGATCGCCCTCGTAGAGCGCGGACTTTTTGGCGTAGTTGATGGCCTTGACGTATTTGGAGTTGAATTCCTCCAGGGCCGAAATCTTGACCGCGTCGCCTTCCTCGCGGATGCGGTTGCGAAGGCCCACCACATCCCGGATGACGCACATGGCGTTTTTCATGGAGCGCCCGAAAAACTCCAGGCACAACGTGCGGGAATACTTGGGGATGGCATAGAGCGCAAAGCAGGCTTCGGTGATGATGCCGTCCACGCCTTCCTTTTGCACGCCAGGCAGGCCACCAAGGAACTTGTTGGAGACGTCCTTGCCGAGGTTGACGCCGCGAATCTGGTTGCCGGGCAGCGTCACCACGTCGCGCACGGCCCCGTCCTCGTCAAGAATCTCAAAGACGGCCGTTTCCTCGGGGTCGATTTTGTGGCGCGGGTGCTCCACCCGGCGCACTTCGATGATTTCGCCCGTGGCCTCGACCATGCGGTAGCTGATGATGTTATCCAGCGTGGTGCCGTATTCAAAGGCAAAGGGGCCGCCGGCATTCTCGGCGATGTTGCCACCCAGGGACGAGGCGGCTTTGGAAGCCGGGTCCACGGTGAACAGCAGGCCCTTGGCCGCCGCAGCCTTGATGGCCGTGAGCGTTATGACGCCGGTCTGGGCGCACAGGGTCTTGGCCTGGACGTCAACGTCGAGAATCTTTTTAAATTTCGCCAGGCTGAGGATGGCCGAACGGCGATGGGCCGGGATGGCCCCGCCGGTTAGGCCCGAGCCGCCGCCGCGCGGAATGATGGCGAATTCCAGTTCGTTGGCCAGCCGCAGGATATGGCGGATATGGGCTTCGGTTTCGGGCAGGAGCATGCACAGCGGCAGCTCCATGCGCAGATCGGTTGCGTCGGTGGAGCATTCGATCAGCGAGTTGGGGGCGGTGACCACCGAGCCTTCGGGCAGAAACTGGCGCAGGCGCTCAACCAGGTTGTCGCGAAAACGGCTGTCGGCCTCGTAGACGTCCCAAAAGGCCTTATAGGCTTTTTTGATGGTGCGGGGATAGGTGCCCCAGGCCTTGGGATTGGCCTCGGCCAGACGCTTTTCCACGGCCGCCTTGACGTCGGCAGCATTGATAAACGGGTTGGAGCGCACCAAAAAAAGTTCGGCCGCCACGGCCACGGCGAGGTTTTTGGCATCCTCGGGCCAGGTGTCGAGTTCTTCCGGGGTGATATCGAGAACCCGGGGCACGAGCCGCTCAAGGGGCAGGGAAATATGGGGTGTTCGCTCCGACATGCTAGGCTCTTCCGGCGAGGGTTAAAGAAGGGAGGGTGTCAGATAATGCCGAAGCCCGCGAAAGGCAAGGGCCGCCGCTTTCGCATACAGAACCCGCCCGGAACGCGCAAAATGCTTTTTGTTGCACGCTACGGCCATTGCGCGCCAGTGCCGTAGAGCCACTGCTCCGCTTGTCCGGACCCAAACAACCCGCCCGAGGCCAGGGCGCAAACAGCAGCCGGCAAATCAAAAACAACAGGATCGGTCCCTTTCTGCTTGGCCACGGAACACAGACACCCGGCGTAATGGTCCCAACTTCAGACCGCACCGGCTGCGTAGGCTTGGCTGTCAGGTATGAACGCCGTCATTGCTCCCGACCGGCCAATTGAGGTGTCGTGCCGGGTGTTGCCCCGGCAGCAGCCTTTGGCCGATCGTCTCTATCGGATGTTTATTCTCGCCAGTCCGTAACTCTAGACCATATTTAAAATTGGTTTTACGACAAACATCTCGTAATATACGCACCAGTACAAACTCTTTAAGCTCTCAAACTAGTTCTATTGTTAATTATAAAATATACACCAAAGTACCGCATTTCCTGACACAACATACATACCTAGCGCTATTCATGCAACATAACCCGTTTTATTGATATTAAACACAAAAAACAACATGCATCATTGCATTCTTTCAGTAACTATGAGAACAATGAACCGAGCCCCCATCGGAGTCTAACAGAAAATTATAAACCTTAAATCATTTCTGTCCGGCTAATTTAGAAGAGATAGCCTGCTAGAATTGTTTGGTTTTAAGCGTTGCCGTCGCGGGTCAATGAGGTCGAGAATTTCACATTGCTGAAACAGATTTCGTTGCACCAGCCG